>NZ_JBXSOO010000002.1:0-771165 GCF_057784515.1 Martinezella sp. CNPSo 3732 | reverse complement strand
CGCGGGATTCACGAGACGTCGGGGAAGCGGGCCGTGAAAAAAGGCGACAGGATCATCGGCGGATTAGCTCTCTTGAGTGTCGCTATCATCGTCATCAAGCTGGCCGGAGCAATGTACGGCTACGACCTTATCCAGATGGCGGTCGACGCTACAAGGCCAAAAGCTGCCGGCGGCTGGCCGACGGTGGCGAACTGAATGCGAACAGCCAGAACGAACCCTTTCGGCCCAAAGGTGTCACCGATGTCTTAGGTACGCTCTGTTACCTATGTCTTCGGTATGGACAATCGGGAAGATGGCGACCCCTGCAGGATTCGAACCTGCGACCACATGCTTAGAAGGCAAGTGCTCTATCCAGCTGAGCTAAGGGGCCGTAAGGCCTGGCCGCACGTTAGGTGCGGCGGGCAACACATGCCTGAAACCGCCGCCAAACTCAATGGCCGGCGTTCAATAAGTGCCTGGCTTCAGTGAGTCCAGGGCTGGATACGATTGAAGCGGAAGTTGTCGGAATAGGAGACGGTCTGCCGGATGGGATCCTTCGGAGCGACGACGCGGTATTCGATACCGTTGCGCTTGGCGTAGTCTTCCGCCTGCTCCTGCGTCTCGAAGGTGAGCTTGAGCTGCTGGCGCATGTCGCCCGAGGACGTATAGCCCATGATCGGATCGATCTTGCGCGGCGTTTCCTGATCGAACTCCAGAACCCATATATTGGTTTTGGCCTTGCCGGATTGCATGGCGGTTTTTGCAGGACGATAAATCTTGGCAGGCATTGCTGCAGCGCCTCCGATACGAGCGGAATGATCCGCCTTCTTGCTTCTCTTGCCTTGGCGCGATCCCTTACAGATCACGCGAACACGACTTTTGCTTAGCTGCGAATCCCTTTGTTTTCAAGCAAAAAGGCAGCCGCCACCGGGACGAATTCAAAGACTTCAATGAGGGGATTTTAAATGGTCGGAGTGGAGAGATTCGAACTCCCGACCCTCTGGTCCCAAACCAGATGCGCTACCAGACTGCGCTACACTCCGCACCGTCAGCATGATCAAAATGCGATCATGAGCTGATTTCCGCACCGCCGAACGCTTAGTCCTGCGGAACGCAGTGGGGAGATACACGGTTCATCTGCCCGCTGCAACAGGTAAAATCTCGGCCGGCACATCTTCCCCGATGAAATTTACTTACCGAGCTTTGCCGAGATGGTGGCACTCGTCACCTTGTCGCCAACGGCGAGGCCGAGTTTGCGAGCGATGCCGGCATTCAGCTCAATGACATAGGCAACCGGCCCGCCAGAGCTGATGATCGCTTCAGAATAGGGCACGGCGTTTTCCTGGATATGAGTGACGATACCCTTCTGATCCAGAAACAGCATGTCGAGCGGCAACTTGGTGTTCTTCATCCACATCATGACGGGCCGCGGCGTGCCGAAATCAAACAGCATGCCGTGATCGGCCGGCATGTTGTCGCGATACATGAGGCCCAATTCGAGCTGTGGCGGCGTCAAGGCCAGTTCCACGATGAATTTATGCGTCTGGCCCTTGGGCGATGCGATCGAAAGCGGTTCCGAATCGAAAGCCATCGACTGTTGCCCTGCGCTCTGTGCCGCGAAAGACGATGGAGCGATGGCCCCAACGAGAAAAAGCGCCAAAATGGCGCTTTTCAAAATTCCAAGAAATCCGGCTTTGTTCATGTCAATGTGGCCGCGTGACCGGGCTCGGCGCATCCGGGTGGATTTCCGCCGCCATCAGGCCCTTTTCACCCGGTCCGAAGCGGACAAGAACCACCTGCCCCGGCCGCAGCTCGGCCAGGCCGAAGCGACGCAGCGTTTCCATATGCACGAAGATATCCTCGGTGCCCTCGCCGCGCGTCAGAAAGCCGAAGCCCTTGGTGCGGTTGAACCACTTGACCAGCGCGCGCTCCAGACCGCTCGTCGCCGTCACCTGCACATGCGTGCGAACAGGCGGCATCTGCGAGGGATGCACCGCGGTCGATTGGTCCATGGAGAGGATCTTGAACGCCTGATAACCGCGCTCCCGGCGCTGGATCAGCGCGACGATGCGGGTTCCTTCGAGAATCGTCTGATAACCGTCGCGGCGTAGACACGTCACATGCAGAAGCACATCCTGCATGCCATTGTCAGGCACGATGAAACCGAAGCCCTTGGCGACATCGAACCATTTGACGACGCCTGAGATTTCGATGAGCTCGACGGTATCACCCGACATCTCCTCGAAGTCGACAACTCCCTTCGATGAAATTCTGTCACCCATCCTAGTCAGCCCTCGATTACGCGTCACACTGTTACGGTTAACTGATTCCCTGATATCAAGATTAACATCTTGGTAACGGAAAAGCGCAAGTCCTAGTTTTCGTTTATTCCCACCCTAAGATTATTGCTCCAAGACTTGCGCGAAGCTGGTGTCGCGATCGAAGATCCGCCCAGCTCAACATTAAGAGAGGAAATAGAATGCGTTATCTCCATACGATGGTCCGCGTCACCGATCTCGACGCCTCGTTGCATTTTTATAGCACCCTATTCGGGCTTACCGAAACCCGCCGCTACGAAAACGAGAAAGGTCGCTATACGCTCGTTTTCCTTGCGGCCGAGGAGGACGCCGAATCATCTCGCAGCAACGGTGCCCCCAGCCTGGAACTGACCTACAACTGGGACCCGGAGGAATATAGCGGAGGACGCAATTTCGGCCACCTCGCCTATGAAGTCGACGATATCTATGCGACCTGCCAAAAGCTGATGGACAACGGCATCACCATCAACCGTCCTCCCCGCGATGGTCACATGGCTTTCGTGCGTTCTCCGGACGGCATTTCCATCGAGATCCTGCAGAAGGGCGCCAATCTTCCCTCGGCCGAGCCCTGGGCTTCCATGGCCAACACCGGCTCCTGGTAAAGCCTAAGCTTTCGCGAGGCTTACGGCACGCGCGGAGCCATCCGTTTCGCGCTTGCAGCCCACGCCCATCCTCCGGCATGCTTGGACGACTCGAAGCATCATGCATCGGATATCGCGCAGTCATCGTTCCCAGTCGGCGCGCGCGGTATCGTCGTCCCTCGCAGGAGGCCGTTCCGATGCAAGCCATTTTTGCAGGGAACGTCCTATGTGCGATCAACAGATTTTATACGGCGGGAAGAAGCTAGCAAGCACAATTGCCGTTCTTGCCTCATTTGTGATGATTGCCGGCTGTGCGACCACGGCCAAAAAGCCGATCGAGACTTCGCAAGCTACGCCGGTCGTGCCATTGACCGTGGCAGAACAGCTGGCAGCCGATATGAACAGCAAGGCCGATGCGCGGCGACGCAAGGCCGATGTCGCCTATCGTGATCCGATGGTCCACAGCGTCAACGGTACACGTCAGCAGATCGTTGCCCAGCAGAACCAGGCACTCTATCCTGCGCCTACGGCCCCGACTGCGGACGGGCAAAGCGGTATTGCCGGCCTGGTCACGCAGCCGACCGGCGTCAATGCGAGCAGAAGCAGCATCTTTTCCGCACCGCCGCCCATTGCCGTCAATCCGGATGGGACGCTTGCCAAGACACAGACCGACGGCGGCCAGGCGATCACGCCGATGATGCGCAGCGTTTACAGCGCGCCATCAACCGCTATGCAGACAGCGGCGCCGCAGACGATGGATGCCGCCGTGCCGAACGGCCGCACATCGGCCGACATGCTTCCCCCGCCCGTCATTCGCAATGCGACCTCGCCGGCCTCGGGTTCGCCGCAGCCGATTGCCCAGGTGACGGCGTCCGGAGCGGCGGCAACGCCGGGCCCGAATGTCCATGAGTTGAACGGCAGACAGGCAGCGGCGCTGGCGCAGTTCATCGCGTCGAAGAACCAGCCTCAAAACGGCAAGCTATTGGTTCAGCCCGTGCAGGGCGCAAGCGGTCAGTAAAAGACCCGCGTTTCCAAGGAATCTTCGATGTCGCCGGCAAGGGCCTGTTAAGGCTCACTTATTCAGCACCGAGGATAGTTTCACCCATCTGTCATTTTTTTCCACAAAAAAGCAAATTTGCCGCTTGCGGGAATGAAATCACCCCGCTATAAGCGCGCCACACAACAGCTGAACGCGCCCTTCGTCTATCGGTTAGGACGACAGATTTTCATTCTGTAAAGAGGGGTTCGACTCCCCTAGGGCGTGCCACTGTTGTTCTTCTCCCATAGTCGATTCATTTAAGCTACCGCTTGCGGACGCAATAGGCTATTCCTATCTAGGCCGTGCAGCATGCGCCCTTCGTCTATCGGTTAGGACGACAGATTCTCATTCTGTAAAGAGGGGTTCGACTCCCCTAGGGCGTACCAACCGCGCGGCTCAACGTTTTCCACAAGCACCTCGAAAAATCATCGCCTAGTCATAGATTTTTCTGCGATTTTTCTCGTTTTTCCGCTTGCGGGAATGAAAGGT
Source organism: Martinezella sp. CNPSo 3732 (assembly GCF_057784515.1). Taxonomy (NCBI): domain Bacteria; kingdom Pseudomonadati; phylum Pseudomonadota; class Alphaproteobacteria; order Hyphomicrobiales; family Rhizobiaceae; genus Martinezella; species Martinezella sp. CNPSo 3732. The sequence goes on along the minus strand of NZ_JBXSOO010000002.1, from coordinate 766,759 downwards.
GCTGACTATAAGGGCGCCACAGCACGCGCCCTTCGTCTATCGGTTAGGACGACAGATTTTCATTCTGTAAAGAGGGGTTCGACTCCCCTAGGGCGTGCCACTGTTTCTCCTTTTAAATTGATGATTTTGCTTCGCAAAGCGCCTTTGTGCTCATGCGATATCGGACGTCGTTTCGTTACGGAGCTTTCGCCGCATCAGTGACGCGCAGCTGCACGCGGCGACTTCCCTGCCAGTGATCGGCGCCGAGCGTGCCGGCGACATGGATCTGTGCACCGCGCGACGACATCAGCAGATCGCCCAAGGGCGTCTCGGCCGCGCGGAAGGCGATGCCATCCACCCGGCCACCGTCCTGCGCCTCCAGCGTAATCTTGATATGCGACTGGCCGACGAGGCGAGAATCGCGCAAGCGGTGGCTCGGAAGCGCGAAGACGGGCTGTGGATGGCCCGAACCATAAGGGCCGGCGGTCTCAAGCCTGTCGATCAGCTCCACGGTCGCGCCGCTTGCGCCGAGCGCGCCGTCAATCTTTAACGTTTCGTTGGCAACCAGACCGGCCACCTGTTTCTCCGCCTTCTCCATGAAGAAGGCGCGCAGCTTGCCGAGGTTGCTTCGCTCCACCGTTAGACCGGCCGCCATCGCATGGCCGCCGCCCTTGACCAGCAGACCGGCATCGACGGCTGCGCGCACCATGCGACCCATGTCGAAGCCGTTGATGGAGCGACCGGAGCCTGTGCCCTTGCCCGATGAATCGAAGGCAATGGCAAAGGCCGGCCGGCGGAGCTTATCCTTGAGACGTGAGGCAATTAGGCCGACGATTCCCGGATGCCAGTTCTCCCGCGCCGTGATGATGACGGAGGCGCCGTCGCCATTGCCGTACTCCGCCAGGGCCTCTGCCTCGGCCTCCTGCAGCATGGCGGCCTCCATGGCCTGTCTCTCGCGATTGAGCTCATCGAGCTTCGCGGCGATGGTTTCCGCTTCGCCGCCGTCGTCCAGCGTCAGCAGGCGCGCGCCGAGCGCCGCATCGCCAATGCGGCCGCCAGCATTGATGCGCGGACCGATGAGGAAGCCGAAATGGTAGGGCGAGACGGGGCCGTTGAGACCGGCTTTGCGAAACAGTGCTGCGAGCCCGAGATTGCCCTGATGGCGGGCGGCGATCAGTCCTTTGACGACATAGGCGCGGTTCAAGCCCTTCAGCGGCACGACATCGCAGACGGTCGCAAGCGCGACGATGTCGAGCCAGGCAAGCAGATCGATGGATCGCACGCGGGAATCGCCCGCCTCCCGCAACAGCCGCAGGGCCGCGACGAGAACCATGAAGACCACGCCGGCGGCACAGAGATGCCCCTGCCCCGAAAGATCATCCTCGCGGTTTGGATTGACCAGTGCATGGCATGGCGGCAGCTCATGCGCCACCTGATGGTGATCGATGACGACGACATCGATACCGCGCGCCTTCGCCACCTCAAGCGATTCAAAGCTGGTGGAGCCGCAATCGACCGTGACAATCAGTGTGGCGCCATTGTCGATGAGCTGGCCGATGGCAGTGGGATTGGGGCCGTAGCCTTCGAAGATGCGATCGGGAATGTAGATGCTGGCGGGAACGCCGAAATGGCTCAGGAAGCGATAGATGAGCGCCGAGGACGCAGCGCCGTCGACATCGTAATCGCCGAAGATCGCGATTGTCTCGCCCTTCCCGATCGCGTGCAGCAGCCGTCGTGCAGCCTTTTCGCAATCGGTCAGCAGATGCGGGTCCGGCATTAGGCCGCGGATGGTCGGATCAAGGAAGGCCATGGCTTCGTCGAGGCCGACGCCGCGGCCGGCAAGCACGCGGGCGATCAGCTCCGGCAGGCCATGTGTCTGCGCAATGGCAAGCGCCCTGTTCTGGCCAGCCTGATCGAGCCTGGATACCCAGCGATTGCCTGATACCGAGCGCTCGACACCCAGAAATGCCCGCTGAACTGGATCGACCGGTTGCTCCACCATCTCTCCCGGAATTTGAGAGCGGCGTCCCTTTGAGGTACGCCGCCGCTACTGAGACTATTCTTTCGGCCGTTCGATACGGATGACCTGCGGCTCGCCGACGAGATAGCCTTCATTCTTGATTGCCGCAACCGCCTTGCGCACCGAATCCTCCGTCGTCGCGTGGGTGACGAGGATGATCGTCTGGTGATCGGATGGTGCCAGATGCTGCTTGGAGCGCTGCACGATCGATTCGAGTGAAATATGGTTTTCCGCCATGCGGGTCGCGACACTTGCAAAGACGCCGGTACGGTCGAGCACGGTCAGGCGGATGAAATAGCCGCCTTCATGGCTCTGCATCTGCGCCTTGCGGTAGGGCTCGAGCGCCTTGGCCGGATGGCCGAGCACCGGTACGCGCTGTTCGCCCGGCCGACTCTTGGCGATATCAGCGATGTCGCCGAGGACGGAGGAGGCCGTCGCGTTGCCGCCGGCGCCGGGGCCGACCATCAGCAATTCGCCGAGGATATCGGATTCGATCGCCACGGCATTGGTGACGCCATCGACCTGGGCGATGACCGAATCGAGCGGCACCATGGTCGGATGCACGCGCTGCTCAATACCGCTTTCGGTGCGTTGGGCAACACCGAGCAGCTTGATACGGTAGCCGAGATCGGCAGCAGCGCGGATATCCTCGATGGAGACGTTGGTGATCCCTTCGAGATAGATGTCGTCGGCCGCGATGCGATTGCCGAAGGCAAGCGTCGTCAGGATGGCGAGCTTATGCGCCGTGTCGTTGCCCTCGATGTCGAAAGCCGGATCGGCTTCGGCATAGCCGAGGCGCTGGGCTTCCTTGAGGCAATCGGCGAAGGACAGGCCTTCCTTCTCCATCCGGGTCAGGATGTAGTTGCAGGTGCCGTTCATGATGCCATAGACGCGGGAAATCGTATTGCCGGTCAGGGATTCGCGTAGGGCCTTGATGACCGGAATGCCACCGGCAACGGCCGCTTCGAAATTCAGCAGCGCGCCCTTTTCTTCGGCGATCTGCGCAAGCTCGACACCGTGATAGGCAAGCAGCGCCTTGTTGGCTGTGACGACATGCAGGCCGCGTGCAAGCGCCGCACGCACGGCAGCGTTAGCAGCACCCTCGGAGCCGCCAATCAGCTCGACGAAGACGTCGATATCGGCCTTCTGCGCCAGATCGACCGGACCGCCGAACCATTCAATACCCGTTAGATCGATGCCGCGATCCCGCGTGCGATCGCGCGCTGTGACGGCGACGATCTTGACGGGACGACCGCAGGTAACGGCAAGCTCGTTAGCGCGGCTCTGGATGATGCGGACGAGCGAGGCACCAACGGTGCCCAAGCCCGCAATGCCGATTTTGAGGGCATCTGCCATGGAAAATTCCTGATCAGTATTGGGACGGCAGCCGCGGAAACGGCTGCCGCGCGATATTATGAACGGTGAGCGTTCAGCGAAATGACATTGTGCATCGTCTCGTCCGCAGAGGAGAGGAAGCGCTTCAGGTTGCGCGCCGCCTGACGGATGCGATGCTCGTTTTCAACAAGCGCGATGCGGACATAATCGTCGCCCTGCTCGCCAAAGCCGATGCCCGGAGCAACCGCGATGTCGGCCTTCTCGACCAGCAGCTTGGAGAACTCCAGCGAGCCGAGATGACGGAACTTTTCCGGGATCTTCGCCCAGGCAAACATCGTCGCGGCCGGCGGCGGCACATCGAAGCCGGCCTTGCCGAAGCTATCGACCAGAACATCGCGACGACGCTTGTAGATGCTGCGCACTTCAGCGATGTCGGAACCATCGCCGTTCAGGGCGTGGGTCGCTGCTACCTGGATCGGCGTGAAGGCGCCGTAATCGAGGTAGGACTTCACGCGCGTCAGCGCCGCAATCAGCCGCTCGTTGCCGACGGCGAAGCCCATGCGCCAGCCGGGCATGGAGAAGGTTTTCGACATCGAGGTGAACTCGACCGTCACGTCGATGGCGCCCGGAACCTCCAACACCGACGGCGGCGGCGCGTCGTCAAAGTAGATTTCCGAATAGGCCAGATCCGAAAGCACGATGATGTCGTGCTTCTTGGCGAAGGCGACGACTTCCTTGTAGAAATCGAGCGCCGCGACATAGGCCGTCGGGTTCGACGGATAGTTCAGGATGAGCGCAAGTGGCTTCGGGATCGAGTGGCGCACGGCCCGCTCCAGAGGCGGGAAGAAGCTGTCGTCCGGCTCGACCGGGATCGAACGGATCACGCCGCCGGCCATAAGGAATCCGAAGGCATGGATCGGATAGGTCGGGTTCGGGCAGAGGATGACGTCGCCCGGCGCCGTGATCGCCTGCGCCATATTGGCGAAGCCTTCCTTGGAGCCGAGGGTGGCGACCACCTGCGTATCCGGATTGAGCTTCACGCCGAAGCGACGGGCATAATAGGCGGCCTGGGCACGACGCAGGCCTGGAATGCCTTTGGAGGAGGAATAGCGATGCGTGCGCGGGTCCTGGACTACTTCGCACAGCTTGTCGACGATCGCCTTGGGGGTCGGAAGATCTGGATTGCCCATGCCGAGGTCGATAATGTCCGCCCCGCCCGCTCGCGCGCTCGCTTTCAAACGGTTGACCTGTTCGAAAACGTAGGGCGGCAAACGCCGGACTTTATGAAACTCTTCCATTTCTTTCCCCATGGGACAGCGGCCCTCAAAACCGCGCTGAAGTTCGTTGATCTCCCGGCCAGCCGCGATACGAACTTGGGACTCGCGGCGCCGTATTCATGCTATCTCGAAAGATAAGGTGAATCTTGGGCGGCTATGCACGCAAAGTGCAATCCGCCGGCCAGATACATCCAAATTCGGCCTATCCGAACGCTTTGCGTCCAAATCGCCTGAAACGCAAGGTTAATTCTGCGTCGGGGCCGGCTGTGCGCTGCCCTCTTTCTGAATTTCCTGCAGCGTATCCTGGCCATGTTCGGCTGCGAGCTTGCGCATCTCGGCGACGCGCTTCTGGTACTCGGCCTCAGAAATCGCGCCAGCCTTGCGCTGCGATCCAAGTGCCGTCAGCTGCTTAGCCAGATCGCCGGCCTGCTGATCGTTGATCTGGACGTTTGCCGCGGTCGGCGGCGCGTTGAAGGAAGGATAGCCGTCCTTGTAATATTGCTGCGTGCTGGTTTCCACCACCGGCGTGCCCTTGGCGGGTTTTACGATGACAGCCTGAGGCGGCTGCTTGCGCTTGGCGAAGGCCGCCTTTTCCTCGGGCGTCGAGCAGCCCGCGAGCGTCAATGCGAGAATTCCGCACATTGCACCGCAGAGTACGGAATACCGGTTCAGTCTTGCCACCATGCCGCCGCCCATAATTGTCTTCCTGCGCTATTCCTTGCTGTGGGTTGCGACTGTTAAATTTGTCGCAGCAGCAAAGCAAGAGCAGGGTTGCGTTTCATTCGACTTGTATTCCTTTTCCCGCAAGATGTACAAATGGAAAACAAGACACGAGCTGCCGCCGGGAGGATGATGCGTGACCGACAGCAAGCGGGACAAGAATGAAGGCAATGGCGGCTTCCCCGGCTTTGATCCAAAGTCAGTCGAGCCTTACATCGTCAGGGATCCCGAAGCGATGGCCGTCAACTTTGCCCGTGCGCTGGAAAATCTCGGCAAGGCAGCCTCGGCCTGGCTTGCGCCGCGTGAACGCGGCGAGAAGGTCGACACGGTTGCCGATCCCTTCACCGACATGGTCAAGACGCTCTCCAAGGTCGGCGAATACTGGCTTTCCGACCCGCGTAGGACGCTGGAAGCGCAAACGCATCTTCTGTCGGGCTATTTCGGCCTGTGGACGAAAACCATGCAGCGTCTCAGCGGCGATTCGTCCGCCGAGGTCGAAGCCGAACCGGTGAAGGACAGGCGCTTTGCCGATGAAGACTGGCAGAAGAACCCCTTCTTCGATTTCCTGAAGCAGACCTATCTTCTGACGTCGAACTGGGCGGAAAAGCTGGTTGGCGAAGCGGAGGGGCTGGACGAGCATACGCGTCACAAGGCGGCGTTCTACACGAAGCAGATCACCGCCGCCTTTTCGCCGACCAATTTTGTCGCGACGAATCCGCAGGTCTACCGCGAAACCATCGCTTCCAATGCCGAGAATCTCGTACGCGGCATGAAGATGCTGGCGGAGGATATCAGCCTAGGCCACGGCGAGCTGCGGCTGCGGCAAACGGACATGACGAAATTCGCGGTCGGCCGCGACATGGCGCTGACTCCAGGCAAGGTGATCGCACAAAGCGATGTCTGCCAGGTGATCCAATATGAGCCGGCGACGGACAAGGTGTTGAAGCGGCCGTTGCTGATCTGCCCGCCCTGGATCAACAAATTCTACATTCTGGATCTCAACCCGCAGAAATCCTTCATCAAATGGTGTGTCGAGCAGGGTCACACAGTCTTCGTCATTTCCTGGGTGAACCCCGACCATCGTCATGCGGCGAAGGACTGGACCTCCTATGCCCGCGAGGGCATCGATTTCGCCCTTGAGGCGGTCGAAAAGGCAACGGGCGAGCAAGAGGTGAATGCTGTCGGATATTGCGTCGGCGGCACGCTGCTCGCGGCCACGCTTGCCCTCCACGCCAAGGAAAAGAACAAACGCATCCGCACAGTTACCTTCCTGACGACGCAGGTCGATTTCACCTTCGCCGGCGATCTGAAGGTTTTCGTCGATGAAGAGCAGATTGCGGCACTCGAAGAGCAGATGAATGTGCTCGGCTATCTCGAAGGCTCGAAGATGGCGACGGCCTTCAATATGCTGCGCGCCTCCGAACTGATCTGGCCCTATTTCGTCAATAACTATCTGAAGGGACAGGAACCCCTACCCTTCGACCTCCTGTTCTGGAATGCCGATTCCACGCGCATGGCGGCTGCCAACCATTCGTTCTACCTGCGCAACTGCTACCTCAACAATGCATTGAGCCAGGGCAAAATGGTGCTCGACGGCAAGACGCTGTCGCTGAAGGACGTGCGCATCCCGGTCTACAATCTGGCAACGCGCGAGGATCATATCGCGCCGGCCAAATCCGTCTTCGTCGGCAGCCAGTATTTCGGTGGTCCGGTGGAGTTTGTGGTGACCGGCTCCGGTCACATTGCCGGCGTCGTCAATCCGCCCGACAAGCATAAATACCAGTTCTGGACGGGAGGCCCGACCGGCGGCGACTATGAGGAATGGCTCGCCGGGGCAAAGGAGACGCCTGGCTCCTGGTGGCCGCATTGGCATGCCTGGATCCTCGCGCAAGACCATCGCATGGCGGCAGCGCGCCAACCAGGCGGCAAGGCCCTCAATGCGCTTGAGGAGGCACCCGGCAGCTTCGTCATGGAACGGGCATAAGTCACCCTATTATGCAATTTCCTTCGCTTCTCATCCCTGCCCGCCTGATTTCGCGCTACAAGCGCTTCCTCTTCGATGCCGAGCTGGAGGACGGCACCTTCATCACCGGCTCCTGCCCCAATACCGGATCAATGCTTGGACTGACAACACCCGGTTCGCGCATCTGGCTTTCCGAACACGAGGGCGCGAAGCGAAAATACCGTCATGTCTTCGAGCTGATCGAAGCCGACGACACTACGGTCGGCGTCAATACCGCCATGCCAAACCGCATCGCGGCGGAAGCGATCGCGCTTGGGCAAGTCTCCGATCTCGGCAAGTACACGACAGTCAGGCGCGAGCAGAACTACGGCCGCAACTCCCGCATAGACCTACTCTTGACCGACCCTTTGCGGACAACCACCTATGTCGAGGTGAAAAACGTCCATTTCATGCGGCAGCCGGGTCTTGCAGAGTTCCCCGATACGGCGACGGCACGCGGCGCCAAGCATCTGGAAGAACTCGGCGATATGGCCGAGGCTGGTTTCCGCGCCGTCATGTTGTTCGTGATTCAGCGCAATGATTGCGATCGCTTCCGGATCTGTGGCGATCTCGATCCGGTCTACGCCCGGGCGTTTGACCGTGCTTTGGCGCGTGACGTCGAAGTCTATGCGCTGAAATGCAGGGTCTCGCCGACGGAAATCGCGCCTGCCGGGTTGATCCCGATAGACGAACCCGGCATAGCTGCATTAGAACAGTTTAAGATCTCTACCGAAGGCTGACCATGGTGAACTACATCGAAGCGGCAACGGCGCCGGCGAAGAATACGGGCGCTATCCGCATCTACGGGCAGGATGCCTTTGCAGGAATGCGCAAGGCATGCCAGTTGACCGCCCGCTGCCTCGATGAACTGGCCGCGATCGTCAAGCCTGGTGTGCCGACCGATGTTATCGACCGGTTCGTTTTCGAATTCGGCATGGATCACGGCGCTTATCCGGCGACGCTGAACTATCGCGGCTACATGAAATCCTCCTGTACGTCGATCAACCACGTTGTCTGCCACGGCATTCCCAACGACAAGCCGCTGCGCGAGGGCGATATCGTCAATATCGACGTGACCTATGTGCTCGAGGGCTGGCACGGCGATTCGAGCCGCATGTATCCGGTCGGCGAAATCAAGCGCTCAGCCGAACGGCTGCTGGAAGTTACCTATGAATCCCTGATGCGCGGCATTGCCGCCGTGCGTCCCGGTGCCCGCACCGGCGCCATCGGCGAGGCGATCCAGACCTATGCCGAGGGCGAGCGCTGCTCGGTCGTTCGCGATTTCTGCGGCCATGGCGTCGGCAGCCTCTTCCATGACTCGCCGAACATCCTGCATTATGGCCGCGTCAATGATGGACCGGAATTGCGCGAAGGCATGATCTTCACCATCGAACCGATGATCAATCTCGGTAAGCCGCATGTGAAAGTGCTCGGCGACGGCTGGACGGCCGTCACCCGCGACCGCTCGCTTTCGGCCCAGTACGAACATACGGTCGGCGTCACGGCGGCGGGCTGCGAGATCTTCACCCTGTCGCCGGGCGGCCTCGACCGTCCCGGCCTGCCGCCGCTGCAGGGATAATTCATGGCGAAACGTCCCGCTTCTTCCAACGGACATGGCGACATGCCCCTCGAAAGAGGCGGGAAGCTGGAGACTTTGGAAGAAGCTCCACTGCTGGACGAGCGGCTGTTCTTCCCCCAGCAGCCTGCCAAGCCCGCCTCGCAGACTTCCAAATCCGCTCCACCAGCCAAATCCGCGCCAACCAACGTCGAAGCTCATTATCATGGTCACCGCGACCGGTTGCGCAATCGCTATCGCGACGGTGGCGATGCGGCATTGGCGGACTACGAAATTCTCGAGCTCTTGCTTTTCCGGCTGATCCCACGACGCGACACGAAACCAATCGCCAAGGCGTTGCTTGCCCGCTTCGGCACGCTTGGCGGTGTATTCGGCGCGCCGGTCAACCTGTTGACGGAGGTCAGCGGCGTCGGCGACGCGGTTGCCCTCGACCTAAAGCTGGTCGCAAGCGTCGCGCAGCGCATGCTGAAAAGCGAGTTGACCGGCAAGCCGGTGCTTTCCTCCTGGAAAGCGCTTATCGATTACTGTCATGCCGCCATGGCTCACGAAGCCCGCGAGCAGTTCCGCCTTTTGTTTCTCGACAAGCGCAATGCTTTGATCGCCGACGAGGTGCAGGGCTTCGGCACGATCGATCATACGCCAGTCTATCCCCGCGAGGTCGTCAAACGCGCGCTGGAGCTTTCCGCTTCTGCCGTGATTCTGGTCCATAACCATCCGTCCGGTGATCCGACCCCATCTCGCGCCGATATCGACATGACGAAGACCATCATCGATACAGCCAAGCCGTTAGGCATCACTGTTCACGACCACGTTATTATCGGCAAGAACGGTCATGTCAGTTTTCGTGCATTACGTTTAATTTAGAATTTCGCATCAAAAGCGATAAATATATTTAAGAAATCACAGCATCAATTTGATATTAAATGATAATATGGATTCGGCATAAACCGTATATTTACGGGTCCTCCGAATTTGCCGTTGCGATCGCCGCTCCAATTTTTCAGTTCAGCGTCAGCATCATCTGGCAGAAAGATCATCGCATCCGATCGGCATATACACCGGCGGAAGCTATTGTTTTGATTTGGCCTATCCGCTGCGGGCGTCGGCCATGTGGAGATCGAATGCCGAAGATGTCGCCAGTGCTTGCTCATCGCCTCCTTTCTATCGGTCGCGGCGCGCTTGTCGCGGCAGGCGCTTTCCTCGTGGTTGCCGGCGGCTTCTATGCTCACATGCTCTGGACGACGAATTTCCATCCGGTCATCGCCGGTGAGCTCTACCGCTCTTCGCAGCCGTCGGCCACCAACATCGCCGAGTTTCAGAAGCAATACGGCATCAGAACCATTATCAACCTGCGTGGCGACAATAGCGGGCACCATTGGTACGATACCGAAATCGCCGAGGCGAAAGCGCTCAACATCGGCCATATCGATTTCCATATGTCTTCGGCCCGAGAGTTGACCCAGGCGCAAGCCGCGCAGCTTGTCGAGATCATGCGGAATGCGCCGAAGCCGATCCTCATTCATTGCCAGGCCGGAGCGGACAGAACCGGTCTAGCCTCCGCACTTTACCTTGCCGCCATTGCCAAGACGAATGAGGCTACCGCAGAGGGCCAGATGTCGATCATCTATGGTCACTTGCCGTTCTCCTTCACGCGTGCCTATGCCATGGACCGTACTTTCGAGAAGCTGGAACCCTGGCTCGGCCTTTCGGCGTCGTGAACACCAAACTTTCCCGTTAGATAATCTGTAACATTGAGAAGCTACCGGTTGACGGAGCATGTTGCATTGCGACATTGATTCCCCATTCCAGTCATCCGAGGCTTTCCGATGGACCAATTCGATCTCCTAGTCGTAGGTAGCGGCCCTGCCGGCCGCAGAGGCGCTATCCAAGCCGCCAAACTCGGCAAGAAGGTGCTCGTCGTCGAGCAAGGCAAACGGGTCGGCGGCGTCTCGGTCCACACCGGTACCATTCCCTCCAAGACGCTGCGCGAAACCGCGCTCAACCTTTCCGGCTGGCGAGAACGCGGCTTCTACGGCCGCGCCTATCGCGTCAAACAGGAAATCAGCGCCGAAGATTTGCGCCGACGTCTGCTGATCACCCTCGACCACGAAGTCGAGGTGCTGGAACACCAGTTCGCCCGCAATCGCGTGCAGCACATCAGAGGCAAGGCGAGCTTCGTCGATCCGCAGACGATGCAGATCGTCAAGGATGATGGCGAGGTCGTCACCGTATCCGCCGCCGGCATCCTGCTTGCAGTCGGCACCAAGCCCTTCCGTCCAGATTACATGCCCTTCGACGGCAAGACGGTTCTCGACAGCGACGAACTGCTCGATATCGAGCAGCTGCCGCGCTCCATGGTCGTCATCGGCGCCGGCGTTATCGGCATCGAATATGCGACGATCTTCAGCGCGCTCGATACGCAGGTGACGCTGATCGATCCGAAATCGACCATGCTCGACTTCATCGACAAAGAGATCGTCGAGGACTTCACCTATCAGCTGCGCGATCGCAACATGAAGCTGCTGCTCGGCCAGAAAGCCGAGAAGGTGGAGCGGCAGAACGGCAAGGTCGAACTGACGCTGGACAATGGCCGCCGCATCACCACGGACATGGTGCTCTTCGCCGCCGGACGCATGGGTGCAACCGATACCCTTAATCTTGCTGCAGCCGGCCTCGAAGCCGATGCGCGCGGCCGCCTGAGCGTCAATCCGGAAACCTTCGCCACCAAGGTTCCGCATATCTTCGCCGCCGGCGATGTCGTCGGCTTCCCGAGCCTCGCCTCCACCTCGATGGAACAGGGCCGCATCGCCGCCCGCGTTGCCGTCGGCGCCATCGCCAAGGAGCCGCCGAAATACTTCCCCTACGGCATCTATGCCGTGCCGGAGATTTCCACCTGCGGCCTGTCGGAAGAAGAGGTCAAGGAGCGGCATATCCCCTATGAATGCGGTATCGCCCGCTTCCGCGAGACGTCGCGCGGACACATCATGGGCCTCGATACCGGCTTGCTGAAGATGATCTTCTCACTGAAGACACGCCGTCTGCTCGGCGTCCACATCGTAGGCGAAGGCGCCACCGAACTCGTGCACATCGGCCAGGCCGTGCTGAACCTCAAGGGCACCGTCGAATATTTCGTCGAAAACACCTTCAACTATCCGACGCTTGCCGAAGCCTATAAAATCGCCGGCCTCGACGCTTGGAACCGCATGGGCGACATCAAGTCGGAACTTTAATAGGTCAGTATTGACCATGCCGACGGAGCTCACTAGCCTGTCGGCATGATGAGCATTCTCAACATCGCTTCGGTCTTCTTCATAAGCCGCTGATCCCCAGGCTTGCAGCCAAATGAAGACGAGACCGCCTCAACGGCCGCAAGGCCGGGTAGGTCTTTGCCTAAACAGCCGTGATGCCCGCACAGGAAGGGCGAAAAACGGCGCGATGATCGAGAGAGATTTCATGCCATCCCAAAGACAGTATCCGGCTGCGCTTTCCGACGCGCAGGTAAACGATTTCATTGAACATGGTTTTATACGCATCGATGGTGCGTTTTCACGGGAACAGGCTGCCAAAGCCCGCGCCATCATGTGGCGCGATATTCCCTGCAGCGAGCACGATCCGGCAAGTTGGAGATTTCCGGTCATCCGGCTGCCGGGCTATGGCGGCGAGCCATTCCGCACCATCGCCAACATGCCCATTTTGCACACCGCTTTCGATCAACTGGTCGGGCGGGGGCGATGGCTGCCAAGAGATGGGCTGGGTACCTTCCCTGTCCGGTTCCCGCATCCGGACGATCCCGGCGATGCCGGCTGGCATGTCGACCTCAGCTTTCCGGGTGACGATTGCGATCCGGACGAGAAAACGGACTTCTCGGCCTGGCGCGTGAATGTCACCTCGCGAGGGCGCGCTCTACTTACGCTGTTTTTGTTTTCCGATGTCGGTGAAGACGATGCGCCAACCCGCATCCGCGTCGGCTCCCATATGGATATGGCGTGCTATCTCGAACCTGCGGGAGAGCACGGACGTTCTCATATGATGCTTGAGCACATGGGAGCAGACCGCCCTCACACACTGGCAACGGGAAAGGCCGGTACAGTCTACATCTGCCATCCCTTCCTCGTTCATGCCGCACAGAAGCATCGAGGAGCCGCGCCGCGTTTCATGGCGCAACCTTCGATCGGGCTTGCCAAGCCCTATCAGCTGGAGCGACTCGACGGAGCCTATAGTCCGGTGGAAATCGCCATCCGCCGCGCATTGGGTAGGGAATAATCGCATCGAGCAGACAGCTCGTAGCCCTCACCCCGATCCTCTCCCTGCTTGCTGGGAGAGGATCGGGGTGAGCGACAACAAAAAGGCCCCGCCGCGAACGGCAGGGCCTACTTTCAGTCCAGAAGAAAGGCCGATTATTCGGCGCTGTCTTCAGCAGCCTTCTTCTTCGGAGCGGCCTTCTTCTTCGGAGCGGCGGCTTCTTCGCCTTCGGCGGCAGCTTCGGTCACTTCAGCCTTGGCAGCCTTCTTCTTCGGAGCAGCCTTCTTCGCGGCCGGCTTGTCTTCTTCTTCGTCGTCGGCAAGCAGCGCTTCCTTGGAAACGGTCTTGTCCGTAACGTTGACCTCGGTCAGCAGGTGATCGATGACCTTTTCTTCGAAGATCGGCGCGCGCAGGTTTGCGGAAGCGCCCGGTGTGTTGCGGAAGAATTCCAGGATTTCCTTTTCCTGGCCCGGGAACTGCTGCAGCTGGGCATAAAGCGCGCGCTGCAGTTCGTCTTCGCTGACTTCGACGCCGGCCTTCTCGCCGATTTCAGAGAGAACGAGGCCGAGGCGAACGCGGCGCTCGGCGAGCTTGCGATATTCTTCGCGAGCCTTTTCTTCCGTGGTGTCTTCGTCTTCGAAGGTCTTGCCGGATTCGCTGAGGTCGGTTTCGATCTGGCGCCAAATGCTGGCGAATTCAGCGTCGACGAGCTTCTGCGGCGTGTCGAACTGATACATTTCGTCGAGCTGGTCGAGGATCTGACGCTTAACCTTCTGGCGGGTAACCGAGCCGTACTGGCTTTCGATCTGACCGCGAACGATCTCCTTCAGGCGGTCGGCCGATTCCAGACCGAGCTTGGTGGCGAGTTCGTCGTTGATTTCAACGTCGCCGGGAGCCGCAACTTCCTTGACCTTGATGTCGAAGGTGGCTTCCTTGCCGGCGAGGTTCTTGGCCGGATAGTCGGCCGGGAAGGTTACGGTGATGACCTTCTCATCGCCAGCCTTGACGCCGACGAGCTGTTCTTCAAAGCCCGGGATGAAGCGGTTGGAGCCGAGGACGAGCTGCGAGTCTTCATCCTTGCCGCCGTCGAAAGCAACGCCGTCGACCTTGCCGAGGTAATCGATGGTGACGCGGTCGCCATTGGCGGCCTTGCCCTTCTTGGCCTCGTAGCTGCGGGCGCTTTCGGCGATCTTGAGGATCTGCTCGGTCACTTCGTCTTCGCCGATCTCGGCGACTTCGCGCGTGACCTTGATGCCGCCCACCGGCTTCAGTTCGATCGCCGGGATGACTTCATAAGACAGCGTGAATTCGAAATCGGCTTGAGCGGAGAGGATCTTTTCAGCCTCTTCCTGGTCTTCGGTCATGGCGATTTCCGGCTGGGTTGCCGACTTTTCGCCGCGCTCGGTCAGGATCGCCGGCGGCTGGTCACGAACAATTTCGTTGACGAGATCGGCCATGATCGACTTGCCGTAGACCTTCTTCAGGTGCGAGACCGGAACCTTGCCCGGACGGAAGCCGTTGATGCGGACCTTGTCCTTGACCTCGGCCAAGCGCTCGTTCATGCGCACTTCCATGTCCTTGGCCGGGATGACCACCTTGATTTCGCGCTTCAGCCCTTCAGCGAGCGTTTCGATAACCTGCATTGTCCTACCTTCATTCATGGCGGCCGTGCCCAGCCTGCCGTTCGTTTCGATGAGCACGACGCCGGAAAATCCCGAGCGTGGCTTGGATGCAATTCTCTTTCACCTTGCAAGAGCGCCGCGCCTTCAAACAAACGCGCAAAAGGCAGCTCTATCCCGTCAGGAGCCAAAACATCTTATCCACTTTCCTCATCGAAAGCGGGATGCTTTGGGCAAGATGCGCGTCCTGCGGCATATCGGAAGACAGGCTTCGAGAACCTCCCCCCGTCCACAAGACAGTGTTGGTGCGGGTAGAGAGACTTGAACTCCCACGCCTTGCGGCACCAGAACCTAAATCTGGCGTGTCTACCAATTTCACCATACCCGCGTTCCCAAAACCGCATGGCGATGCCTGCCCATGGGGGCTTCCGGAGCGCGGCGTCTCTATATCACCCGTTTCAAACCACGCAAAGGAAAAATGACGGTTCCGCGACGAGGCTCAAGCTTATAGGGATTCTTTGCGCAGATATCGTCAGTAAAGCGGCTCCTCATAAACGGATTTGCCGTCGAGAAGCAGGCTTCTGATATGGGCAACCCCATCGGAAGACACCCGCACCGCAATGGCGACGCGATTGTCGTTGCGGGCGCTCTCGATATCGCGTCCCTGCCCTTCGGGCACATAATAGCGCTCGATGCCATAGGTGACCCCGACAATCGCCTGCTGGGGATCGGTCGCTTCACCATAGAAAACATAGTCGACAGGCAGGCTTTTGAGCACGACCGTATCGGGTTTCGGATCGAGCGCTCCGAAGGATGATTCGGCGATGCCCCAGTAACCGTCATCCTGCTTCTTCAGGCGAACGGACAGTATCGCAGCACTTCGGCTCATTTTCGCTGGTCCCTCGACCATCGTCGAGAATGGAACCCGTGAGATGTCGTAGTTCAAGGTCACGTAGTCGCCGCGCAGAAGATCGCGCGGATCGACCGGCGCGGTCTTCAAGAGAACCTCGACGCCGCTCCGCAGACCCCAGGCACGCTCGCCGACCATATAACCGAGAACCGCCGTCTGCAGAGCGGCAATGATGATGGCAGCAATCCATAGTCGGCGGGAACCGATGGTCGGGCTCTTCTCAGCGATATCGGTCATGCCCGCGTCCCCTGTCCGCCATTATCGGAAAAGCGCCGTTCCAGCTGGATGACCAGCCAGGCGGCAATCGCTACAAGCACGCCAGCGATGAGGAAGAAGCCCGCCGTGCCGATGATCGAGCCTATCGTCTCGCTGGCGAGGTAAAGAATCTCGCAGGAGAAGACGAAATAGGCGAGATAGCGCACCGCGCCATTGTCGCGGTCGCTGAGCGCGATGGCGACCACGGAGCTCGCCAATGTCGCTGCCGCCACGATGACGAGCGGCAATTTGTCTTCGATCCAGACATTATTCTCAAAAGAGCCATTGCTGATCTCGGCATGGACCAGGAAGAAGCCGATCGATGCGATCAGAAAAGTATAGAAGGCCGGCGCAGCGCCGGCCTTGCAGGCAAAAGGCACCAGCGGCGAAGCGGGGACGCTGACGACGAGAAACGTCGCCATGCCGAGAGCGGCAAACAGGATTGCGGTATTCAATCCCTCATGGCGGCCAAACAGCCATGTCAGCCAGCCGACGAGCATGAGATAGGCCAAATGGCGAGCCATGGGCGCGTCGACATAGCGGACAAGCACAATCAGGACCATGGCCATCAGAGGCGGCATCCAAGGCATGATCCCATACCATTCGTCGAAATGCCCCCAGAGATAGACGCCGCAAAATGCCCAGGCGAGAAAACCGGCGAGCCCGACTTGCGCCGAGGAACGAAACAACGCCGCAACAATACAGGCTGCCGCGAACCAGACGAGCATCATTCTCACTTCGTCGCCGGACAGATTGTACATCTGGCCAACCAGGGCCATGGCTCCACCAAAACTCAAGGTGCCGAGGATCAACAATCCGGCTGCAACGACGGGACGCCCCTGGGCTAACAAATATGCCGCCGCGAGATAGAAGGCCCATATCATCGCAACCAGCCCCAGCAGACGGGCAATTCTCGGAAGGGCCTCCCAATTTGCGGAAATGAACAGCAAGATGGCAAGGCCGAGAAGTACGGCGGCAATGATGGTCAGCACCCGGCCGGCGCTGAAACTCGTCTGGCGACCGTCATACTCGCTGAGGATGGCTTTGGCCGCCCCCGCATCGACCAGGCCCTTGTCGGTCCAGATCTTCAGATCCCTCTCCAGCCTGCCCCTGTACATGCCCGGCTTCCCCTCGCTGCGATTCTGCTCGCGATAGAGTTAGCACAAATCGCCGTGCAATTGATGCGAGCCGAGCCTTTCCGGCAGAGGCTTCGGCTCACAGGAATATGTGCCATATTAATACGGAATTAAGGGATCATGCAGTATCTTGACGGCCGGTAAAGAGATACCGACTCAAGATATGCACGCAGCTCATGCCTCCCATGAAATTATTGCGCTGCACAAATTTAAAAAGTCATACTATTTATCAAACAACAAGACGGCGGTGGCGCGCCGTGCCGACGCAAATCGGAAAGCCTCGGGATAATTATCCCGACACGGAATTCGGAGCCGCACACTCCTCCTCCCAGTGCGCTCCGATAGATTGACGACACTCCTCCTCCCAGTCGTCAATCACCTCAAATGACGCCCACCGCATCCTCCTCCCGCGGTGGGCGTTATTTTTCCCACCTAAATCGGCTTTATATGCTTCGAGCGCCCCGATGGGCCGACAAATACCGGAGCCTGGCGCGCAAGCAGTCGAGCGAAGATCCGCAGGCGGAAAACAGCCGATGCAGCCCTCCCCAAACAGCATGGCTGGCCAAAACATGGCCGAATGCCGGCAACAAATGGAAAGTACCTGCGAAAGCCAGGCATTGCCCTGAAGCGAGCCTCTCAAGCAGTTCTTCATTTGGCCGCGATACGCACATAAAGCAGCCGCCATCTTAGGCAAATTACCCATAAGGCTTGCATATGACGCATAGGTGGCATGAAGCTTTCGCTCTTTTAGTTTTCGCGCCGCAGCATATATTTAAATCCATTAGATCGACGACGGAACCAATCACGGAACTGCTCGATCCCTTGATCCTCGAAAGGGACTACAATGAACCTGACCCGCTCTTTCAACAACTGGCGCAAGTATCGTCAGACCGTTAACGAACTCGGCCGCATGAGCTCGCGTGAACTGCACGACCTCGGCATCGACCGCGCCGACATCCATCGCGTTGCCCGCGAAGCCACCGGCCGTTAATAGCCGGATAGGCTTCGCCCAACAGCGAAAGCCTTCTCAACGCCCGTTGCGGACCTCCGCGGCGGGCGTTCTTTTTTGCCTATTGACTGAGCAAGCGCAGCATAACCGATTCCACCGCGAGCTATTCCTTATCTGCAAAGCACACAAATTTTGAGCATCGACTGCTTTTTGGGCGTCATATTGCACAAACGCATAGCAGACGCATCTTCTTTGCACTGCACAATCAGCATGTTCGCGCCTATATAGAGTGCAAGCGCTGAGGCGGTAATCGTACCGCCCGCAAACAAGATACCGAGGAAAAGATCATGAACCCGCTTCGCATTGCAAAGAACTGGATCAGCTACCGCCGCACTCTGAACGAACTTGGCAACCTCTCCAGCCAGACCCTTTCGGACATCGGCGTCAGCCGTTACGAAATCCGCAACATCGCTGCTCGTTCTTTCCGTTAATAGGAACGGACTGAGCAGACTGCCTCAAAACGGCGCCTTTTGGCGCCGTTTTTGATTCCGGCGATTATTAGAAGCTCCGTACAATTTAATCGCCTCGCAGAGCTTTCGTTAATCAATGGCGAGCCGCTCACCGCCCTTACCGTCTTGTATCATTGCCGCCAATCATACTGCGCCACGGTAGCCATGTGCGCCGAATGGACATAGCCGCTGCCGCCATCACGCGCGCTCTTGGAACGGAACCGCCCCTTTCTCATTTACAGGTGGAAACCTCTTAAGCAGGGAGGCGGAGAATGCAGATTCAAGGAATTTACGCAGCACTCGCGACGGCAAGCATGGATAGGGCGGAGGCGTTTTATACGCGACTTTTCGACCGAGGACCTGACGATCGTCCAATGGATGGCTTGATCCAATGGCGCAATGTCGCAGGCGCGAACATTCAAATCTTCCATGACAAGGAGAATGCGGGGTACGGCAGGCTAACCATTGTCGTGCCGAAAATGGAGGAAGCTCGCAAATCGCTCCAAGACTTTGGCGTGAAGCTCACGGGTGAATCGCAAGGCAACTATGGAAAGATCGCTCAATTGGCGGACCCTGACGGAAACCGCATCACTCTTGCAGAACCGCCCTCAAGGTCTTTCGATAGATAGCTCGCACTAAGCAGGCGGACCAGAGACTAAGGTTGCCATAAGACCGCCGCCCAGTTTTGCGCGACATGCCTTAGCAAAGCATTGGATCGCCGGCCCGCCCGTGATAATGACGCGCGCATGACACAGATCACTTCTCACTCCCCCATTCACGTCATCGGTGGCGGCCTCGCCGGCTCGGAAGCCGCATGGCAGATCGCCAATGCTGGCGTACCCGTCATCCTGCATGAAATGCGCGGCATACGCGGCACCGAAGCACACAAGACGGACGATCTTGCCGAGTTGGTGTGCTCCAATTCGTTCCGCTCAGACGATGCAACCAGCAATGCGGTCGGCGTCATCCATGCGGAAATGCGCATGGCGGGCTCGCTCATCATGGCATGCGCAGACAAGCACCAGGTGCCAGCCGGCGGCGCGCTTGCTGTCGATCGGGACGGCTTCTCGGCTGCGGTGACGCAGGCGATTGCAAATCACCCGCTGATCAACATCGTCCGCGAGGAGATTGAAGGCCTGCCGCCAAAGGAATGGGATCAGGCGATCATCGCCACCGGGCCGCTGACGGCGCCCGGCCTTGCGAGCGCCATCCAGGCCGAAACCGGGGCCGATGCGCTCGCCTTTTTCGATGCCATCGCGCCGATCGTCTATCGCGACAGCATCAACATGGACATTTGCTGGTATCAGTCGCGCTACGACAAGGTCGGCCCCGGCGGCACCGGCAAGGACTATATCAACTGCCCGATGGACGAGGCCCAATACAACGCCTTCGTTGATGCGCTAATCGCCGGCGACGCCGTCGGCTTCAAGGAATGGGAAGGCACGCCCTATTTCGACGGCTGCCTGCCGATCGAGGTCATGGCGGAGCGCGGGCGTGAGACGCTGCGCCACGGGCCGATGAAGCCGATGGGGCTCACCAATGCCCATAATCCGACGGTCAAGGCCTATGCCGTCGTACAGCTGCGCCAGGACAATGCGCTCGGCACGCTCTACAACATGGTCGGTTTCCAGACGAAGCTGAAATACGGCGCGCAGGCGGAGATCTTCCGGCTCATTCCGGGCCTTGAAAATGCGGAGTTCGCACGCCTCGGCGGCCTGCACCGCAATACCTACATCAACTCGCCGACCCTGCTCGACCGCTCGCTGGTCTTGAAATCGCGCCCGGGCCTGCGTTTCGCCGGCCAGATCACAGGCTGCGAAGGCTATGTCGAGAGCGCCAGCATCGGCCTGCTCGCCGGCCGCTTCGCCGCCGCCGAGCGCAAGGGCGAAGCACCCTCGCTGCCACCGGATACCACGGCGCTCGGCTCGCTGCTGAACCACATCACCGGCGGCCATATCATCTCCGACGAGGAGCCGGGCAAGCGCTCCTTCCAGCCGATGAATATCAATTTCGGGCTTTTCCCGGAACTAGAGCCGGGCTCGATCGTCAAGCCGGAAGGCGTCAAACGCTTTCGCGGCAAGGACAAGACCATCATGAAGCGGCAGCTGATCGCCAAGCGTGCGCTTGCCGACTGCGCGAAATGGCTGGGCATGCAGACGCCGGTTCTCGCGGAGAGCGCCTAACCGTCCCGAGCTTCGGGATTTTCAAGCCTTGGCCGGCGACGCCTGCTCCTGCGGCTTGGCGTCGTCACCCGCCACATAATTGCCGAGCAGCCAGAGCGATACTTCCGCGGCTTCGGCAGGCGTCTTGAATTCGAACGTGCCGTTGTGGTGAGGCGCATCCAGAAAATCGACGGTCAAGCCACGACCGGTTCCCGAGATCTTGGCATGCGCCCGGCCGGGCTCGATCAGATGGACACTGAAGTGATTGCGCACATTGCGCATGAAGCCGGCCTTGTCGTCGTGCAGCCGCACGAAGACCGCCTGCCCGTCCGCTGTCGTCTGCAACTGGCGGATCGCCTCGGTCGGAAAGGCGCGGCCGAACTCCAGAATGGCGAGGCCGGTATCGTGCAAGCCGTCTTCCTTGTTCTGCGATGCCATACGCGTTGCGTAATAGGCAATGAAGATGACGATCGCGAACAATATGCACCAGACGATAATACCCATGGCAACTCCCCCTGAAATGCAAATTCAGTGCCCGGCATTCTTCATACTGGGCCAGACTTGCGCGAGCTTGTCGTATTTTAGATTTTCTTTGTGATCGACGCTATCGCCATGCGCAGCTGCCGGCGCCATTGCGGCATCGCCAGGGAATGATCGAAGATGCCGGCACCGAGCTTCTGCGCCTTCTTTAAGACAGGCTCTGCCAAGGTAGCCGGCAGAAAGGCGGGGAACACCACCTGCGGTACGGGGCCTGCTGCTCTCGCCTTGACCAGATGGTCGCGGCCAAGACCGGCAAAGGCTTCGACCGCTGCCGAAATGCGCCGCTTGTCTTCACCGGCGAGAAAACTGTCGCGATTGAGCCCGGTCGCCGAGAGAATCTCCAGCGGAAGGTACACCTGCCCGCGATGGCGATTAAGCGGCATCAGAAGCAGCAAGCCGGCGATTGCCTGCGCGACGCCGGCATGGCCGGCAGCGTCGGCGGAGCGCTTCGCCTCATCGGCCGACAAGACCAGGCTCGCAAGCTGGATCAGGGCCGAAGCCGTCTCGCCGGCATAGCCTTCCAAGCTGCTGCGGCTCTCCATGGGATCGTCGTAGAGATCGAAGATGCGGGCATCGATCATGTCGATCAGTGTCTGGCGCGGCAGGCGATATTGCTCGATGGCTGTCAGAAGCTCGGAGGCTAGAGGATTCGCCTCGCTCGAGCCGTGGGACTGCCCCTCGAGAAGATCGCGCCAATACTGCATACGCACCTCGCCGGGCAGCGGCTCATGCACAAGATCGCGAATACGGGCCAACTCGGCGTTAAAGGCATAGAGCGCGGCCAGCGCAGGACGCTTCTCTTCCGGCGCCAGCAGGCAGGCGAGATAGCGATCGCGATCGGTGTCGCGAAGCGTGGCGAGGCAGATGTCCCGGTTGCTCCGAGGCGCAGCTGATGTCGTCATACTCTTGGATCCGACGTCAGACGGCGATCAGCGCCGCAGCCACGGCGCGCGATTCGGACAGCATGATGTTGAAGGTACGCACCGCCGCCCCGGTGCTCATCGGGTCGGAGGAAATCTGCTTTGCGCGCAAGGCAGCCTTCAGCTCGGCCGGCAGCGGGCGCAGTTCCGTACCGGTGCCGACGAGCAGCACTTCGATCTCGGCAGCTTCATCGAGCACTTTCTGGAAGCGGTCCGACGTCAGCGCATCGCCCTGAAGCATGTCCCAGCCATAGATGCCCGAGGGTAGGCAGAGCAGAGAGCCACGATGCGACATGTCGGCAAAGCGGAAGCCGCCATTGCCGTAAGCGTCGATCGGTGCGCGGCCCGGGAAGTGCGCGTTTCGAATTTCTATACCTTTAGCCACTGTATCACACCGCTGGTTTGCCTGACTGGATGTTGCCGGCCGCGGGTCCATTGCTTTCGCCGCCGGTCTGGAACTTGTCCGGGCGCAGCTTGAACAGGATCAGCACGGGCGCCGCAATATAAATCGACGAAAAAGTGCCGACAGCGACGCCGAAAAGCAGGACGAAGGTGAAGGCACGGATCACCTCGCCGCCGAAGATGTAGAGGGCGAGCAGCGCCAGAAGCGTCGTCGCCGATGTCAGAATGGTACGAGATAATGTCTGATTGATGGAGGCATCGATCAGAATCGGCAGCGGCATCTGCGAATAGCGCTTCAAATTCTCGCGCATGCGGTCATAGACGACGACGGTGTCGTTCAGAGAGTAGCCGACGATAGTGAGGATCGCGGCGATGCTCGTCATGTTGAATTCCATGCCTGATAGCACGAAGAGACCAAGTGTCAGGATGACATCGTGCAGCGTCGCGATGATCGCGCCGACGGCAAACTGCCATTCGAACCGTACCCATATGTAGATCAGGATTGCCGCCAGAGCCGCAAGGACGGCAAGGGAGGCCGTAGCGGTGATCTCACCCGAGACGGCTGGACCGACCACTTCGACGCGGGCGAAATTGTAGTCCTTGCCCAGCTCGTCCTGAACGAGCGAGACGGCGGATTGCTCGGCGTTTTCACCGCCCTCCTGCGCATGAACACGGATCACTGCACCAAGACGATCGGCAAGCCGCTCGACGCGCACGTCGCCCGGAATGACGGCGTCGAGACGGGTTTGAATGTCGACGGGATCGGCAACGCCCTGTTTGGCCCGGACCTCGATGATCGATCCGCCGGCAAAATCGATGCCCAGGTGCATGCCGACCGTCGCGAAGGCAATGAGAGTGACGACCGAAAGAGCCGCGGAGACCGTAAACGTATAGCGGCGGATACCCATGAAGCGGATATTGGCATTGTCGAAAATGCCGCTGCGCACGCCAACAAGCAAAGTGCGTGGCTTGCGGCGCGAGATCCACATATTCACCAGCGACCGTGTGACGAAGCATGAAGTGAAGAAGGTGGTGACGACACCCGCCATCAACGTGGCGGCAAAGCCGCGCACTGCGCCGGTGCTTGCGTAGAAGAGAATGGCCGCGACGATCAGAACCGTCAGATTGGCGTCGGCGACGGTCGCAGCCGCGCGGTTGAAGCCATGGCGCAGCGCATCGACGAGAAGATGGGTCTTCTTTTCCTCTTCACGCACGCGCTCGTAGATCAGCACCAGCGCGTCGAGGCCGATGCCGATGATGAGGACGATGGCTGCGACGCCCGGCAGGGTGAGCGTAATGCCGAGCAGGCCCATGAGCGCTGCGACCATGATCATGTTGATGACGAGTGAGATGGTCGCGATGATGCCGAGCAGGCGATAGAAGCCGATCATCAGTGCGGCGACGAAGACCGCAGCGGCAATACAGGCAATCAGACCATAACGCGCCGTTTCGCCGCCGAGGCCCGGCTGAATAGTCCGCTCCTCGACCGTCGTCAGCGTCGCAGGCAATGGTCCGCTCTTGACCATGACGGACAGATCCTGTGCGCCTTGGGCGGTGAAATCACCGGGAACATCGATCTCGCCTGTTGCGATGACCGTCTTCAGAGAGGCCGCGGAGATGACCTGATCGTCAAGCACCACAACGATGATCCTGCCGAGATTGCTGGCCGTCGATTGCGCAAAGCGATGGGTCGCCTCCGGCGTCAGCTTGACTGAGACCGTGCCTTCGCCTTTCTGATTGTCAACGACCGCGACTGCATCGGAAAAATCAATGTTTGAGAGCAGCGGCTGCCGCTGTACCAGATAACCCACAGGCGGATCGTCTTCGGAAAACAGCACATCGGATCCAGCCGGCGGCTGCTTGTCCATGGCGTCCTGGACCGACATCGACTGATCGATAAGGCGGAAGCTGAGTTTGGCCGGCTGGCCGAGAAGGTTCTTCAGCCGCTGCGCATCGGCAAGATCCGGCACCTGCACGACGATGCGGTCAGATCCCTGCCGGCGGATTAGAGGTTCGCCTACCCCGAGCTGTGCGATGCGGGCGTGGATGACCTTCATCGCACGAGCGATCGCAGTCGACACATGGCTATTAATGTCGGCATCGGTGATATCGAGCGTCAGCGCCCCGTTGTCACCCTGAGACAGAACCACGGACGGCTTATCCGGTCCCGATGTCAACGGCTGCAGTGCCGTCAAGGCCGGCTGGACCTGTGCGGGATCATTGATGCGAAGCTGGATCTTGCGACCGGTGCCGGTGAGGCCCGAATAGGCGACATTGACCGTACGCAATCGGGTCGCGATATCGCCGACAATGCTTTCCAGGCGATCCTTCTCGACATCGCCCCGTTCGATCTTCAACAGCAGATGAGATCCACCGCGGAGATCGAGGCCAAGCTCGATCTTACGATGTGCCCACCATGCCGGGAAGGATGAAAGTGCGCGCTCACCAAGCAGATTGGGAGCGGCCAGAAGCACGCTCAAGAGAACGACGAACCAAATCAGGGCGGTCTTCCACCAGGAGACGTGCAGCATCGCTCTCTCGAATTAGGGCTTCCCTACCGCGCCCTCCCTTTCGACCGAAAATGCAAAGGGCGCAGTAACACCTTGAATTTGTGCACAATCCTTCAAGAAAGTCGATCTCGAATTTCGAGGACGCACAGCGGCGGCTAGAGCCGCCTTTCGAAGGAGCCTTACGCGGCGTCCGCCTTGACGGGCTCACCCTTGACGCGAACCTCGGAAATGGCGCTGCGGACAACGCGGATGCGCACCCCTTCAGCGATCTCGACTTCCAGTTCCTTTTCGTCGATGACCTTGGTGACCTTGCCGACGATGCCGCTGGTGACGATCTGATCACCGCGGCGGATGTTCTTCAGGATGTCGTCACGCTTCTTCGCCTGCGCGCGCTGCGGACGGATGAGAAGGAAATACCAAACGACCATCAGCGGCACAAACAGGATGATCATTTCAAAGCCGGAACCGCCGAAGGCACTCGCGGCCGAATCTGTCGCGCTCTGCGCATATGCGTTGGTGATAAACATCGAAAACTCCCTTGAATTCCGAGCGGGAACGCGCCCCGCGTCGGGTGGCCGGAATATAGTTACGCGTATGGCGAATGCAACAAAAACAGCCGTCAACCGTACCGTTTTCCCGGTCTGTTAGCCTTTCACCCCCCAAAGGAGCATGATACCCGGCAAGACAGCGCGCGCATTTTACGACTTTCTTGTTCAATATTCAGGAGGAAACGGTGACTGAAGACCAAAACGCCCTGATACTTGCCGAAGTCCGTCGCCTGGCCGACGCTGTCGAGCGCCTGGCCGGGCCAGCGCCGGCCGTCAACGACTGGAATGCCGCCGACTGCTTCGTCTGGGCCCCTGCCCGGCTTTATCTGCAGCCGGTGCCACGGCCGAACCGTGTGGCGCTGACCCTCATCCGCGGCGTCGATCACGTGCGCGACATCCTGCACGAAAACACGCTTCGTTTTGCCGAAGGTTTCGCGGCCAACAACGTGCTGCTCTGGGGCGCGCGCGGCATGGGCAAATCCTCGCTCGTCAAAGCGGTGCATGAAGATGTGCGTCGGGCGACAGGCGTGTCGCTGAAGCTGATCGAAGTCCATCGCGAAGACATTTCCTCGCTGCCGGTGCTGCTCGATATCCTGAAGGCAACGCCGCATCGCATCATCATCTTCTGCGACGACCTCTCCTTCGATCATGACGATACTGCCTATAAGTCGCTGAAGGCGGCATTGGACGGTGGCGTCGAGGGCCGGCCCGATAATGTGCTGTTCTATGCGACATCCAACCGTCGGCACCTGCTGCCGCGCCATATGATGGAAAACGAGCAATCGACCGCGATCAATCCCTCGGAAGCCGTCGAGGAAAAGGTCTCGCTCTCCGATCGCTTCGGTCTCTGGCTCGGTTTCCACAAATGCAGCCAGGAAGACTATCTGCAGATGATCGATGCCTATGCCGATCACTTCAAGCTCGATCTCGACCGCGCCCAGATGCATCACGAGGCGCTTGAATGGGCGACGACCCGCGGCGCCCGTTCTGGTCGCGTCGCATGGCAATATATTCAGGATCTCGCCGGCCGATTGCGCATCGTGCTGGAACGGGATTGATCCTGGATCGATCAACATCGCCATAAATGACAAAAAGCCCGGCTGTGACCGGGCTTTTTGCAGAGTCCTTGAGACGCACTACCTATTCAAGGAACGTCATTGGGTTGACCGGAGCCGAATTCTTGCGGACTTCGAAGTGCAGCTGCGGCTGGCTGACATTGCCGCTCATGCCCGACGTCGCCAGCGTCTGGCCACGCTGGACCTTCTGGCCGCGGCTGACGTTCAGTGCATCCGCGTGGCCATAGACCGTGACAGTGCCGTCGTCGTGGCGAACGAGGACCGTGTTGCCCAGCTCCTTCAGGCCGTTGCCGGCATAGATGACAACGCCGTTTTCGGCCGCCTTGATCGGCGTGCCCTCTGGAACCGAGATGTCGATGCCGTCGTTGCGGCTGCCATTGACGTTGGCGCCATAGCTGGCGACGACGGCGCCGCGAACCGGCCAGCGATATTTGCCGATGCCGGTCGCCTCGGGCGCATCGGCCTGCGCATCCGACTTTGCCGCATCGTTGATGGACTGGCTCGGCGAAGCGGAGGCAACTTCCTTCGGCTTGGCAGGGGCATCCGCTGCCGCATCGGCATGGGCAACCGCCTTGGGTGCCTGCTTGGCAATCGGATCGGCGGCGGCCTGCTTCGGCTCGACGGGGAGAGCACCCGGCTTGGCCGATGCCTTCTGCGGCTCGATCGAAGCGGTCTTCACCGGATCTGCGGCAGCGACGCCACCGTGCGGCAAGGCGAGCGCCTGACCGATGCGAATGCTGTCGCCTGCCTGCATGTTGTTCGCACGCTTCAGTTCGGCGACGGAAACACCGCTTTCCTTGGCAATTCTCGCCAGCGAGTCACCTGGCTTGACGACATAGGTGCCCTTCGGCGCCGGCCCCTTGCCATTACCGGCTGCGAGCTTATTGGGATCGGCAAGGCCAGCCTGAGCCTTGCCGCGCATCTGGTTTCCGGAAGGCAATGCGAGCGCTTCCTGCTGTGGCGCCTTGGCCGGACCGGGCATCTTGCCGCCCTTGGAAAGATCCGTCGCTTCAGCGGCCATCTTGGCTGGACCTGAGACACCGGCCCCATTCATCGTCGGGATGATGATCTGCTGGCCTGGCTGCGCGGCAGCGCCATTGCGCAGGCCGTTCGCGCGCAGGATTTCCTTTTCCGGAACGCCATAGCGGCGCGATAGCAGCGCAATATTTTCACCCTGATGCAGCGTTACGCTCGGAGCATTGACCGTCGTCCAGCCCGGAGACATCTGCTGCGCGGCGGCGGTCTTGATCGTGCCCGTCGACATGGTGTCGGGAGCAAGTGCCGGCGCGGCGCGGGAACCATTGCCACGCGATGAGGGGAACGGCTGCGCGAGCGCTTCGGCTTGCCCTTGCGATACCGCGCGAGAGCGACCGGCATTGGCGGAAGCGCTGGGAGGAGCGAGATCGGTGCGCTGAATTGCGACAGGAGCGGTCGAAGCCCGTGCGCTGGAATAAGACGGATTATAACGAGCCGGAGAATTCGGATAGGGCTGCGACACCGGCGCGCTCTGTTGCGAGTAATCCTGCTGGCCGTAGCCGCCCGCCTGGGCGACGTCGGCCCGAGGCACCGGATCCCCGTTCGGACCATTGAGACCGCGACGATTGATCGAACCGGTCGTTACATTGTCCGTCTTGTTGAAAAGACCGCTGAAGCGGGTCGTGTCCGAACTGCAAGCTGTGGCAGTGCTCGCCAGAAGAACGGCCACCAGGACTTTCCCTGCCGATTTGCTGACGTTTGAAGAAAGACTGAAACCCATGACTCGACCCACTTAAGACGCAACAGATTATGGGTCGATTAAAGCGCGTTAATCTTACCATGCGGTTAAAGCACTGGTGTCGCATGTGTTTTTTTGAGGAATTGCTAACCATAGAGAATGAAACGGCACCAATCGCCCGTTTCATAGGGACATCAGCGCGATTTGAGCCTCAAAGATACGAGGCGAGCATGGGCACGATGGGCTGGTAGGGAACGTCGAATAATTCTTCGCGCTCGAATCGGCTTCCCGTCTTCGTCAGTCGCACCAGACGACACGTATGCTCATCGACGATTAGCGGGGCTATCATCGAGCCGCCGGACACCAGCTGTTCGGCATAGAAGCGCGGCATTGTCGTGAAAGCTGCCGTCACCAGGATACGGTCGAAGGTGCCCTCGCCCGGCAGGCCGGCGCTGCCGTCTGCCTGGCGGATGATAACGTTGCGCAGCCCGAGCGTATCCATGCGCTGCTGCGCCGATGTCGTCAGCGTCTTGTAGCGATCGACTGTCAGCACGCGCTCGACGATTCGTCCCATGACAGCGGCCGTGAAACCGCTTCCCGTGCCGATCTCGAGAACGCGATGACCAGGCTTGATCTTCAAGCTATGGAGAATACGCACCACGAGATCGATGCCTTCCATGAAGGCGCCGCAATCGATCGGAATTGTCCGGCTGGAATAGGCATCATCGGCAAATTGCGCCGGCACGAAAGGCAGGCGCGGCGTCTGCTCGACCGCCGTCATCAGATCGATATCCAATATGCCTTCCGCCCGCAGCCGCAACACCACGGCCGCAAAGCCTTCTTTTTCCACCAAACGAGGTGTCAATCCGCTACTCCATACCGAGCGCCCGCGCCACGCGGTCTTGCGCCGAATAATCCGTCAAATCGAGTTTCAAAGGCGTTACCGAAATACGATTTTGTTTCAACGCCTGAATATCGGTCCCTGGACGGAAGATGCCGCTCCGCTCACCGAAGCGAAGCCAATAATAAGGGAAGCCGCGACCATCGGCCCGCTCCTCGACCTGCACGTTGAAGGCAAGATTGCCCTGTGCAGTCACTTCCGCTCCGTCGACTTCGTCGGGACGGCAATTCGGAAAATTCAGGTTGAGGAAGGTCCCGTCAGACAGATCGACGTTCATGAGCTTGTTAAGCAAAGCTGGAGCATGTGCTTCTGCCACTTCCCAGGGCACGACGCGCGCGCCGTTTTCATAGAGATAGGCCTGGCTCAGCGCAAAGGAGCGCACGCCTTGCAGCGTGCCCTCGATGGCACCGGCGATAGTGCCGGAATAGGTGACGTCGTCGGCAACGTTGGAGCCGGAATTCACGCCCGAAAGCACGAGGTCCGGCTTGATATCCAAGACCTTGCGGATCGCCATGATGACGCAATCGGTCGGCGTTCCCCTGAGTGCATAATGCTTGTCGGAGACCTTGCGCATGCGCAATGGCTCGGAAAGGCTCAACGAGTGAGCAAGGCCGCTCTGATCCGTCTCCGGTGCGACGACCCAGACGTCATCAGACAGAGTGCGGGCGATGCGCTCCAATGCCGCCAGACCTTCGGCGTGAATGCCGTCATCATTGGTCAGAAGAATACGCATCGCCCCACCACCCGATTATGCTGCTTTTTCGATCCTCTTCAGACCACCCATATATGGCAGGAGTGCGTCGGGGACAGTGACCGAGCCGTCGGCATTGAGATAATTCTCAAGCACTGCGATCAGGCAGCGGCCGACCGCCGTTCCCGAACCGTTCAGCGTGTGGACGAACTTGGTGTTCTTATCGTCCTTGCCGCGATAGCGGGCATTCATGCGCCGCGCCTGGAAATCTCCACAGACCGAGCAGGACGAAATCTCGCGATAGGTATCCTGCCCCGGCAGCCAGACTTCGAGGTCGTAGGTCTTGCGGGCGCCGAAGCCCATATCGCCGGTCGACAGCGTCATGACGCGATAATGCAGGCCGAGGCGCTTTAGCACCTCTTCCGCGCAAGCCGTCATCCGCTCATGCTCGGCAATGGAGCTTTCCGCATCGGTGATCGATACCAGCTCGCATTTCCAGAACTGATGCTGGCGCAGCATGCCGCGCGTGTCGCGGCCGGCAGAGCCGGCTTCCGAGCGGAAGGACGGCGTTAGAGCCGTGAAGCGAAGCGGCAGCTTCTCTTGATCAAGGATTTCGCCGGAAACGAGATTGGTCAGCGAAACCTCCGCCGTCGGGATAAGCCAGCGGCCGTCCGTGGTCCTGAAGGAATCCTCGGAAAATTTCGGCAGCTGACCTGTTCCGAACATCGCCTCGTCGCGTACCATCAGCGGTGCGCTGACTTCGGTATAGCCATGCTCGCTGGTGTGCAGATCAAGCATGAACTGACCAAGCGCGCGCTCAAGACGGGCAAGCTGCGAGGTCAATACCGTGAAGCGCGAACCGGAAAGCTTTGCTGCGCGCTCGAAATCCATATAGCCGAGCGCTTCGCCGATCTCGAAATGCTCTTTCGGCTCATGATTCCAGGTTGGCTTGGCGCCCCAGACATGCTTGACGACGTTGTCGTGCTCGTCCTTGCCGGCGGGCACGTCCTCGAGCGGTATGTTCGGAATGCGCGACAGCGCATCGTTGAGCTCGGCCGTCAGCGTGCGCTCTTCTTCTTCCGCAGCCGGAAGCAAGATCTTGATGTCGGCAACCTCGGCCTTCAGCTTTTCGGCAAGCTCGCTGTTCTTCTGCGCCATTGCCGCGCCGATTTCCTTGGAAGCGGCGTTACGGCGGGACTGCATGTCCTGGACGGACTGAATGACGGAGCGGCGCTTCTCGTCGAGCGCAATGAGGCTTTGCGACTGAGGCTCCGCACCGCGCTTTGCAAGCGCTGCATCGAAAGCTTCGGCATTCTCACGAATCCATCTGATATCAAGCATCTTCGTTCCAGGTCGTTTGACATGAGTATAACTCCGACCGAGGTCTCGGTCGGAGGTCGAAACGGCAATAGCAGGAAAACGAGGCTAAGCCTTCTTCACCTAGACGCCGTCCGTCTTGGCGATGTCGGAACTTCCGCCACTCTCTTCAAGCGCTTGCCGGCTACGCTGGCGCTCCACGAGTCTCGCCGCGTAGATGGAAATCTCGTAGAGAAGGATCGTCGGCAGTGCAAGGCCGATCTGGGACATCGGGTCCGGCGGCGTCAGCACCGCTGCAACGATAAAGGCGAAAACGATCGCGAACTTGCGCTTTTCGGCAAGCCAGGCCGAGGTCAGCAGGCCGACGCGCGCAAGCAGCGTCGTGATGACGGGAAGTTGGAAGACGAGCCCGAAAGAGAAGACCAGCGTCATGATGAGGCTCAGATATTCCGAGACCTTCGGCATCAGCGCGATACCCACCTGCCCCTCACCCGGCGTCTGCTGCATCTTCAGGAAGAACCACATGACCATGGGCGTAAAGAAGAAGTAGACGAGTGCGGCGCCCATCAGGAACAAGATGGGGGATGCGATCAGGAACGGAAGGAAGGCATTGCGCTCGTTCTTATAGAGGCCCGGCGCCACGAATTTGTAGATCTGCGCGGCGATGATCGGAAAGGAGATGACCAGAGCGCCGAACATGGCGACCTTCACCTGGGTGAAGAAGAACTCCTGCGGCGCCGTGTAGATCAGCTCAGACTTCGCGAGATCGAGATGAGCCCATTCGACGGCCCATTTATAGGGATAGACCAGATAATTGAAGAGATGCTTCGCCACCGCGAAACATCCGACAAAGGCAACGAAGAACGCAACGAGCGACCAGATCAGCCGCGTGCGCAATTCCATAAGGTGTTCGATAAGCGGCTGTGGCTTATCGTCGATGTCACCCGTCATGCCTGGTCCTTCTTCTTGGGCGTTCTAGGCGTCGCCTTGCTGGCTGTCGCAGTCGGACGCTTCCTGGGAGCTGGGGGCGTCTTCTCTACGGCAGCAGTAACCGCGACCTTGCGCGGGGCTCGCTTTGGTTTTTCCGCGACGACGGGCGTCTGGACGGCAGCCGCCGCAACATCCTCGGTCTTGAGCGGGGTCTTGGCGCGAGGCTTGCGAGCGGCCTTCGGCTTCTCGGCAACTTCACTCACAGCGGCGACCGGCTGCGGAACGACGGGTGCCACTGCCTCCGGAGCAACCGCCGGCGGCGGATTGCTCGAAGCGGCAGGCATTGCGGAGGTAGCCGCAAGTGCTTCCGGCAGGCCGGACGAGACGCCGGGAACCGGCTCGGACGGCAATGGTGTCGCGGCAGGCGCTGCTTTGTCCGGCGTAGCGACACGCTGCAGATCCGCCTTTATCTCATTGCCCATCTCCCGTAGCGGGTTCATGGCTTCCCGCAGCGAGTTGACCGGATTGAGCTTCTGGGCATCGGCGATCGTTTGGCGCACATCGTCCAGATCGGCCTCGCGCATGGCTTCATCAAACTGAGCACGAAAATCGCCAGCGACCTTCCTGGCTCGCGCCGTCATCTTACCGATTGTCCGCAAGGTCGCCGGCAATTCCTTGGGGCCGATCACCACCAAGGCCACGACGCCAATAACCACCAGCTCGGACCAGCCTATATCGAACATGCAAAGGCTCCTGGGCCTGCGGCAAACCTTTTAGTTTGACGCTTGCCGGACATGATTACTTCGTTTCGTCAGCCTTGTGCTCGACCGTGCGGGACGTCGCCGCCGACGTCGGCTGCGCCGAAGTATCCTCGTCGTCGTTCATGCCCTTCTTGAAGCTCTTGATGCCCTTGGCGACGTCACCCATCAGCTCCGGGATCTTTCCACGGCCGAACAACAACAGCGCGATGGCCAGGACGATGAGCCAGTGCCATATGCTTAGAGAACCCATTGCTTTAACTCCCAATTACAGTGTCTTTTCGATGTAAGACGTTTGCGGATGTTTTTCAAACACGAAAATGTAGTGCATCCACGCATATCAGGATGACGAACGCCGATGCGGGCGCCCAAACGTCTCCAAGCCGAGAGGATGATTGTTATATTCGCACCCGCTGATGGCAAAAGAGAGACTTTGCCGGCGGTTTCACGAAAATCTGCAGATAGGGCTGCAACCCATTATGCGCGCCAGCCAACATTCAATCGCTGGAACTTGCGCCGCTTGGCGGCAGGATGCCGAGTTCCTCCAGATCCAGCTGCGTGATCGGATCTTC
This sequence comes from Martinezella sp. CNPSo 3732, assembly GCF_057784515.1. Taxonomy (NCBI): domain Bacteria; kingdom Pseudomonadati; phylum Pseudomonadota; class Alphaproteobacteria; order Hyphomicrobiales; family Rhizobiaceae; genus Martinezella; species Martinezella sp. CNPSo 3732. The sequence goes on along the minus strand of NZ_JBXSOO010000002.1, from coordinate 733,189 downwards.
ATCCTCGGTGAGTTCGTCACTCATCAATGGCGAGGGAATATTGAAATTGGCCGGAATCCGGCCGGAGAGCAGCCCTGCCCCCTTCAATTCTTCGAGACCAGGTAGATCCCGCAGCTCTTCGAGACCGAAATGATCGAGGAAATCGCGCGTTGTGCCAAGCGTCACCGGCCGCCCCGGCGTGCGGCGACGGCCGCGGAACCGCACCCAGCCGGATTCCATCAGGACATCAAGCGTACCCTTGGAGGTCTGTACACCCCTGATATCCTCGATCTCTGCGCGTGTGACGGGCTGGTGATAGGCGATGATTGCCAGCACCTCGAGCGCCGCGCGCGACAGCTTGCGCACCTCGCTCTCGTCGCGCCGGATTACAAAGGAAAGATCTGCGGCCGTGCGGAAGGCCCAGGCACCGTCCACCTGAACGAGATTGACGCCGCGCAAGGCGTAATCGGCCTTGAGCTTCTGCATGACGGCGGCAATATCGACCCCGCGCGCCACCCGCTCGGCGATGAACGCCTCGGAGACCGGCTGGGCCGAGGCGAAGACCAATGCTTCGGCGATCCGCTCGGCCTCGCTCAGCCGACGATCGTCAACATCGGGCGTCTCCGCTTCGTGTTCCACATTCTGCTCGTCTTCGGGTTCCGTCACGCGCTTTCCTGCCCTATTCCGCTGCTTCCAACGACGAATGCTTCGGCCCGCGCCGCATGTAAAGCGGCTGAAACGCGCCTTCCTGACGAATTTCGAGCTGCCCTTCGCGCACCAGCTCGAGCGAAGCCGCAAAAGCGCTGGCGATCGCCGTCGCCCGCTCGCTTGAAGTCGTCATGTAGCTCAGCAGGTAATGTTCCAGGGCCGTCCAATCGGTGATTTCGCCGATCATCCGGTCCAGAATAACGCGGGCATCGGCCAGCGACCAGACACGGCGTTTCTCGATCGTCACCTGGGTCACAGCCTGACGCTGACGCAGGCTCGCATAGGCGGTGAGCAGATCATAGAGGCTGGCGTCGAAGGCGGATTGACGTCGATCCGGAATATGTTCCGGCGCGCCACGCGCGAAGATATCGCGGCCGAGGCGGTTGCGATTGACGAGATCGGTGGCAGCATCCCGCATGGCTTCCAGGCGCTTCAGGCGGAAGGCGAGCGTCGCCGCCATCTCCTCGCCGGTTGGCCCGTCTTCCTTGCTCTGCTGCGGGATCAGCAGCTTGGATTTGAGATAGGCGAGCCATGCCGCCATGACGAGATAATCGGCCGCAAGCTCGATGCGGATGCGCCGGGCGCTCTCGATGAACTGAAGATACTGTTCGGCCAGCGCCAGAACGGAGATACGGGACAGATCGACCTTTTGGGTGCGCGCCAGATGCAGCAGCAGATCGAGCGGTCCTTCAAAGCCGGCAAGGTCGACGACAAGCGACGGTTCGTGCGAGCCGCGCTGCGTCTCGCCCTCCTGCCAGAGCTTGTCCATCGGCGTTGCCGCCTGCTGAAGCTTGTCCGTGCTGCCGCTCACTCTGTCACCCGTCCGTTCCTCGAAGTCCGGTTTTACGCCACTGCGAACATCGCGTCGAATTCCGCCCGAATAGAGGCTTCATCGGCGCCATCATTTCTGCCGAATGCCGCTTCGACCGCCTTGGCCCTTGTCAGCGAAGCACCCGCCAAAGCGGGAACATTGCGAACCACCTGCTGCATTTCGTCCATGACGCCATTGCAATGCAGCACGATATCGCATCCGCCTGCAATAATATTTGCTGCACGTTCGCCGATCGTGCCCTTCAACGCATTCATCGAGGTATCGTCCGACAAAAGCAGACCCTGGAAACCGATATACCCGCGGATGATCTCCTCGATCACCTTGCGCGACGTCGTGGCTGGATTGTCCGGATCGATGTCGGTGAAGACGACATGGCAAGTCATTGCCATGAGTTCGTCCTTCATTGCAACGAAGGGGGCGAAATCATGCACCTCCAACTCCGCGCGCGGTACCGAGACGACAGGCAGCTCGTGATGCGAATCGGCAAAACCGCGGCCATGGCCGGGCATATGCTTCATCACCGGCAGCATGCCGCCGGCTTTCAGACCTTCCGCAGCCGAGCGTCCCATCTCCGTCACCGTCACCGGATCGGAGCCATAGGCGCGATTGCCGATGACGTTGCTCGACCCTTCCACCGGCACGTCCAGCACCGGCAGGCAATCGACATTGATGCCGAATTTCAGCAGATCGAAGGCATGAAGCCGCGACATCAGCCAAGCGGCGCGCAGGCCTCGTTGGCGATCCTGGCGATAGATATCACCGAGTGCCTGCCCCGAGGGATAATGAGGCAGGATCGGCGGGCGAATGCGCTGCACCCTGCCGCCTTCCTGGTCGATGAAAACAGGAGCATCTCGCCCGACGCTGTCACGCAGGGACGCAACGAGATCGGCGATCTGTGCCGGCTCGGAAATATTGCGCCCGAACAGAATAAAGCCCCATGGCTGCTCCCCCTGATAGAAGGATCGCTCTTCGGGCGTAATGGTGTGGCCGCTGCAGCCAAGGATCATGGATTTCGATTCGGTCATATCCGAATCATAAGGCTTGCGGCGGGAAATGCGAGTGAGGTCAAGCGGGGATACACAGGAAGAGCACGCTACAAACGAAAACGGCGAGCCCATGCCCGCCGTTTTCCAAATTTCGTATCTGATTTTACTTCGAGATCAGGCAGGTGCCGCCGGCGGCGCGATAGCGGGTGCAGATGGCCGCGGCCTCATCCTTCGAGCCGGCGACGACGCGGACGCGATAGTAGGTGCCCTTGCCGGCGATGTCAGCCTTGCGGATCTCCAGCGGGTGATTGCCGATGACACCAGCAAACTTGACCTTGAGGTTCGCCTGCGACTTCTGCGCGTCGGCCTCGGTCGGCAGGGATGCGATCTGCACGCCGTAAGCGCCGCCGCTTGCAGCGGAAGCCGCGGCCGGGGCTGCCGCCGGGCTAGCCGATGCGACCTGCTTCGGCTGAACCTTGGGCTGAGCTTGAGCTTGAGCTTGGGCTTGGGCTTGGGCCTGCGGGGCCGGAGCAGCCGTATTGGCCTTGGCGGCAGACTCGGGACGTGTCGTCGGAACCGGGTTCGTCTTGACGACGCGGATCGGCGTGCTTTCGGCACTGGCAGCATCGGTATTATCCGACTGGGCTGCTGCCGGAGTATTTGCCTGAGACGGGCGCGAATTGGTCGATGCGACCTGATTGTTCGCCGGCTTGGCGGCTGCGGTCGTCGTATCGGCAACCGGCTCATCGCGCGGCACCAGGGAACCATCCGGCTTGACGATCATCGTGCGCACCTTGCGCGGAGAGACTGATGGCACCTGATCGTCGTTATTGGCGGCGACATTGGTGTTTCCACCATTCTGGTTCGGCAGCAGGCGCGGATCTTCGGTTTCACCGACCGGCGTCGACGTCACCTGATCGCCGTCGCTATCATCCGGAGAGACCGCTTCGGGAATCAGCGTCTTCTGGACGACGTCAACCGGCTGCTCGTTGGAGGAGACAAGCTCCTTCTGCTTCGGCGCCGCCGTACTATCGCCAGCGACGCGATCGTAGACGGCCTTGTCCTGATTCGGAACGACGGTGCCACCCGGATTTTCGGGAGCGACCTTGACCGGATCGCTGTCGGCCGCAATCACGCGCGGCTCTCCGGAGAAGCTGGAGATCGGCGCGCCGTGACGGATCCAGCTGTAGGCGCCATAGGCACCGACGCCGAGAACAACGATGACGGCGGCGGTCGTTACCATGCCGCGCACGGAGCGGACCGGGCGACGGTTTGCGGCGGGATTCAAGGTCATCCTGGCAACGTTCTCGACAGGCGTCGCCGCTTCACGATAGCTGCGGCGGAAGTCCTCTTCCAGCGCACGCTCGAACTCGTCGAACTCCTCGATCGGCTGCTTTGCGACGGGCGCAGCAGGCTGGGCTGCCGCATTCTTGGACCATGAAGCGGCGGCAGCGGCACCGCCAAGTGCGGCGGCAACGGCCGGCTTGATCGGCTCGGATGCGGTTTCCTTGGCCGGCGTGCCGAGCAGGCTCGCCATTTCCGAATCGAGATCGAATTCAAATTCTGACGGCACCGCAATCGGCTCTTCCGGCTCGATCGCCGGCAGATGCGGAACATGCGAACCCTCGAAGGTTTCGACACGCTCCTCCGTCTCGGCGATTTCCGTGGGATCGAACGGCAGAGGCTGGTCGGCCTCGAATACAGGCGCTGCCGTGACTGCGGCATGTGCAGCATTTGCGGCAGGCACAACCGGCGCCGGCGCGGGTTGCACCGGCTGTGGCGCCGCTGCGGCAATCACTGGAGCGGCGGGCACCAGAGCAACTGGCGTTGCGCGGGAAAGGATCGGCTCTGCAACGGGAGCGGCCGGAGCCTGCTGAGGCGCAGCGGGAGACTTTTCGGCTTCAGCGAAATCGAGACCGGCAAGTTCCATTTCAATATCGGCCAGATCGAATTCGAAGTCCTGACCGGCAAAGGGGTCCTCCGCACCGAAGGTAATCGGCTTCGGCTCTTCATGCCGTGCGGCAGCCACGGGAGCGGCGGACAACTCTGCAGGCTCGGAAAACGAAGCACCGAAACTACCGAAATCCGGCTCTTCCTTCGCTGCTGGCGCATTGGCTCTGGGCGGAACCGGATAGCGATTCACATCGGCGAGCAGAGCATCGATCTCGGCAGAAAGCGCAGCCGGATCGGCCTTCGCGACCTTTGGCGGCTCTGGTGCCCGGAAGACGGCCGCGGTCGGCTGGGATGCAGCAGGCTGCGAGACGGCTTCAGGAGCGTGCGGAGGCTCGACGGGATCGAACGCTTCGAAATCAAGGGTGCCATCGAACAGCGCTTCATCAGAAGCGGCTTTCGGGGCCGGCTGGGCAACGGCAGGCGCGGCCGCCGGCGTGAACTGCTCACGCGAGGCGGCGGGCGTTGCGAGGGTAAAGTTGGCAAGGGGCAGCCGTATGGTAGCGGCAGCGGATTGCGGCGTCGGCTTCAGCACCGGAGCAGCCGGCTGCGGTTCGACAGGTGCAGGCTTCGGCGCCGGCTGCAGAACCGGCGCGATCGACATTTCCAGCTCGTCGATCAGATCGCGAGCGCCGATCGTCGGCTTCACCGGAGCCACAGGCTGCAGTGCAGGTTCTTCGAACTTTGGCTCTTCAAACGTGGGTTCGGTCCGCACCGGCTCGGCGGATTGCGCAACTTCTTCATGGCTCGGCGGAGACACCTGCTCGACCGGAGCAGCGATGTCATTTGCCGGACTCATTCGCGGCGTATCGTAGCGCTCGAATTCGCGAAGAAGCTCATCTTCCAGGTTGAAGGCCGGCTCCTGCCGCTGAGCCGCAGGAGTTGCCTGAGCAGCGGGGCGCGGCTCAAAACCCACGATACGAGCGAGTTCTGCGAGCGGATCATCATCCGCAAAGAACTCGTCGTTTCCGCTTGCGCGATACGCCAACTGTTTTTCTGCCATCACCCGTTCCACTCGCAAACACTACAGTTAATGCCAGCGCAATGTGGGTAAATGGTGACGTTTATCGCATTTCGTCCGGTGCTGCGGTCCCGGTTATACCAAGACCCGACTTCAAAACCGACGCGACAGCGTACACCAGCCCAAGTCTGGCAATGCTCAATTCTCGGTTCTTATCGTTAACAAAACGTAATTCCGGTAAATCTTTACCTTTATTCCAGTGTCCATGGAAGGAACTGGCCAAATCGTAAAGATAAAAAGCGATGCGATGCGGTTCTTGAGACTGTGCTGCAGCTTCGATGATTCGCGGGAATTCCGCAATCTTCGCAACCAACTGCAATTCAGTTGGATCGGAGATGGCGCCAATGACAGCTTTCGACAGGTCAAGCGAGGCAATGTCGAGGTCTGGGAAGGCCTCCTTGGCCTGACGGAAGACGGACATGCAGCGGGCATGTGCGTACTGCACGTAGAAGACCGGATTGTCCTTCGACTGCTCTGTGACCTTGGCGAAATCGAAATCCAGAGGCTCGGAATTCTTCCGGTAAAGCATCATGAAGCGCACCGAATCGCGGCCGACTTCATCGACGACTTCTCGCAGCGTGACGAAATCGCCCGAGCGCTTCGACATCTTCACCGGCTCGCCATTGCGGTAGAGCTTGACGAGCTGACACAGCAGCACCGTCAGCTTCGCAGCACCATCGGAAACGCCGCGGGCGACTGCCTCCAGCCGCTTGACGTAGCCGCCATGGTCGGCGCCGAGGATGTAGATCATCTCGTTGAAGCCGCGGTCGAACTTGTTCTTGAAGTAAGCAACGTCGGCAGCAAAGTAAGTATAGGAGCCGTCTGACTTGATCAGCGGACGGTCGATATCGTCACCCACTTCGGTCGAACGGAAGAGCGTCTGCTCGCGATCCTCCCAATCCTCCGGCAGCTGTCCCTTCGGCGGCGGCAGCGCGCCCTTGTAGACATAGCCCTTGAAAGTCAGGTCGTTGATCGCGGTGCGGATCAGCGCCGCGCCGTTGGCATGCAGGGTGCGTTCGGAGAAGAACACGTCGTGATGGACGTTCAGCGCTTCCAGATCTTCCTTGATCATCGCCATCATCGCGTCGATAGCCCGATCCTTGACGATCGGCAGCCACTGATCTTCCGGCATGCCGCGCAGCTTGGTGCCGAATTCCCTGGCAAGCGCCTCGCCGACGGGAACCAGGTAATCGCCGGGATAGAGACCCGCCGGGATCTCGCCCACCTGCTCGCCAAGCGCTTCGCGATAGCGAATGAAGACGGAGCGCGCAAGCACGTCGATCTGCGAGCCCGCATCGTTGATGTAATATTCCTTGGTGACCTCATAGCCAGAGAAGGCCAGCAGGTTCGCCAGTGCATCGCCGACGACGGCGCCGCGGCAATGGCCGACATGCATCGGCCCGGTCGGGTTGGCCGAGACATATTCGACGTTGACCTTCTGCCCGCCGCCGAGCTTGGAGCGGCCGAACTTCTCACCCTCGGAGATCATCGTCGACAGCAGCCGCTGCCAGTAGCCGACCGAAAGACGGATATTGATGAAGCCGGGGCCAGCGACCGAAACCTCGGCAACATCAGCATCTTCCTTCAGCTTGGCGACGATGATTTCGGCAAGCGCACGCGGATTGGTGCCCAGCGGCTTGGACAGAACCATGGCCGCATTGGTGGCGACATCACCATGGCTGGCATCTCGCGGCGGTTCCACGCCAATACGTCCGAAGTCGACTTCAGATCGCTTTTCTCGCACGATATCAATTTGTTCGAGAGCGTTCTTAATTCTTACTTCGAAGTCGGTGAAAAGGTTCATCATATCGTCCACGCATTAGCTTCGGCGAGCCGCTATCGGCCCGGCGCCGCCGCTGCCTACCGCAAATCGGGAGTCTGGTCAAACAGGCGCTTGTGGGCGCTGATGGCGTAGGTGTCCGTCATGCCGGCGAGATAGTCGCCGACATGCCTTGCCTTGGGGGCAATTGCGAGCCCGGCAATATGATCCACCCAGTAGTGGCTCTGCATCTCCCTGGGATTTTCCATATAGGCGTGGAAAAGGTCGGTAACGATCTGGGCCGCGCCGGCACGGATGCGCATGATGTCGGGATGGCGATAGATGCGCTTGAACAGCATCTGCTTGATCAGCTTGTCGGTCTCGGCCATCTCGGGCGAAAAGGTCGCGATGATGCGGCCGGCGGCACGGATATCGGCCACATTGCCCGGCTTGATTTCGGCGAGCGCCTGCTGCGAAACGGCAATGACATCCTCCACCATGCGGGTGATCTGCCGGCGCATGATCTCGTGGGTGAAACGGCTCGCCTCCAGATGCGGGTAGCGCGCCCTCACCTCGGCCATCAGCTTGGAGAGAAACGGCACCTCCTCCAGCATGTCGAAGGTCAGATAGCCGGCGCGCAGGCCGTCATCGATATCGTGCGTGTTGTAGGCGATATCGTCAGCGATCGCGGCGACTTGCGCCTCCAGGCTGGCGTAGGAAGCGATTTCCAGATCGTGGATCTCGCAATAATCGAGGATCGGCTGCGGCACGGGCCCGCGGGTGCCCTTGCCGTCAGGCGTCATCAGCGGGCCATTATGCTTGACCAGGCCCTCAAGCGTTTCCCAGGTGAGATTGAGTCCGTCGAAATCGGCATAACGGCGCTCGAGCTTGGTGACGATGCGCAGGGATTGGGCGTTGTGATCGAAGCCGCCATAGGGCAGCAGCACCTCATGCAGCGCATCCTCGCCGGTATGACCGAAGGGCGTGTGGCCGAAATCGTGGACAAGCGCCACACCCTCCGCCAGATCCTCATCCAGCTTCAGGGCTCGCGCCAGGGCGCGGGCGATCTGAGCAACTTCGATCGTATGTGTTAGCCGCGTACGATAATGATCGCCGTCCTGAGCGATGAAGACCTGCGTCTTGTGTTTCAACCGCCGGAAGGCGGTCGTATGGACGATCCGGTCGCGGTCGCGCTGGAATTCGGAGCGTGTCGGGCTCGATCCTTCTTCATAGAGCCTTCCACGCGATTCCCAGGGATTTGTCGCATAGGCTGCCTTTTCCCCATATCCGAAACCCAATGCATGCGTATCAATCGTCATTATCAATCCATTCCGGCATTTGGCTCCCGCACCGCCATCAGCGCGACAGTCGTTTCCCTGCAATCGGTCCCCGGCCTTGTCCGTCGAGGCGACATGCTGCGCGCTCTTCGTACATCCCGGCCCATTGACGCCGCTTTGCAGCCTTCATACCTATAGACAAGAAAACAGCAAAATGGTGTGTGGCTCAACCACGAAACCATAGCTGTCACCGGCCTGACTTTCATGATAAAGGCTACGGATATCAGCCGTTTGAAAGTTCGACGGCTTATTGGTTCTCTCCGGATCTTGACCCCGGTAGGAGGAAGACATGACTGAGACAAGTGTTACCCTATCGGATGCTGCGGCTAAGCGAATCGCTGCTATCGTCGGCGCGGATGCCGGAAAGCGCGCCCTTCGCGTTGCCGTCGAAGGCGGCGGCTGTTCGGGTTTTTCCTATAAATTCGATCTCGTTGAAGGCCCCGAGGATGACGATATCGTCGTCGAAAAGGACAATGCGACCGTCCTGATCGATCAGCTATCGCTGGTCTACATGGCAGGCTCTGAGATCGACTTTGTCGACAATCTTCTCGGCCAATCCTTTCAGATCAAGAATCCGAATGCGGTCGCAAGCTGCGGATGCGGCACCAGTTTCGCGATCTGATCCTCACATTCTTTTTCCACAATTTGATGACCGGCCGGGAGCCTTCGCTCCGGGCCGGTTTTCATATGGGCTGTAGTCAAGCCGACCGGCTGCGGATACAACAGGGCGAAGAAAAGGAATGAGCCGCCCATGAAAATCGCCACCTGGAACATCAACGGCGTCAAAGCGCGTATCGAGAACCTCTGCCAATGGCTGAAGGACTCGAACCCGGATATCGTCTGCCTGCAGGAAATCAAGACGGTCGACGAAGGCTTTCCGCGTCTGGAGATCGAAGCGCTTGGCTATCACGTCGAAACGCACGGGCAGAAAGGCTTCAACGGCGTCGCGATTCTCTCGAAGACCAAGCCGGATGAAGTGACGCGCCGCTTGCCAGGTGACGAGAGCGACGAACAGGCCCGCTTCATCGAGGCGGTATTTTCCGTCGAAGGGCATGGCGCCTTGCGGATCTGCTGCCTCTATCTGCCGAACGGCAATCCGGTCGATACCGAAAAATACCCCTATAAGCTCGCCTGGATGGAGCGCCTGCGCAAATTCGCCTTGGATCGCCTGGCCTTGGAGGAGCCTCTGATACTCGCCGGCGACTACAACGTCATTCCGGAGCCACATGATTGTTTCGATCCGAAGGTCTGGGAGAGCGATGCCCTCTTCCTGCCGCAGACGCGCCAGTCCTTCCGTCAGCTCGAACATCTCGGCTTTACCGATGCGGTGCGCGCGACGACGGATGCAATCAAGCTTTACTCATTCTGGGATTATCAGGCCGGCGCATGGCCGAAGAACAACGGCATCCGCATCGACCATCTGATGCTGTCGCCCGAGGCTGCCGATCGCCTCACCGCAACGGCAATCGAGAAACATGTGCGCGCCTGGGAAAAACCGTCGGACCACGTGCCTGTTATCGCGCATCTTGATTTCGGGAGCTAGTCCGGCCGGCTGCAAGCACCTCGCTTGGCCTCGGCAGCAACGGCGTCCGTAAAGCCGGCGATCAATCGGAGCCGGCAACATCCAGCTGATGGGCCATGGAGACCGCTACGCGGCGATCGTTCTCGTTGGCAACGGAGAATGCCTGCTCCTGCAGGTCTTCCATCCAGCTGCAGTCCTTCGGCTTGCACTTGTCCAGTGCCGCCGTCATGAAAGCCAGACCGCGGATGGATTGGCCTTCCTGGAACAGGATATTGCCGAATACGGCCATGGCGCCCGGATGGCCGCTCTTGCGGGCCTGGTTCAGCCATTTCTTGGCCTGCTGAACATTGGTGGAGCCGCCCTCGCCGGATAGCATCATCTGCGCAAGCTGGAACTGCGCCTCCGGAACGCCGAAAGTCGATGCCACCTGGAAATAAAGCTGCCGGGCCTGATTGAGATCAATCTTCACCGGGCTGTTGGGGATGCCGCTCTTGTAATAGCTCGCGAGCGCCAGCAGCGCATTGATGAAGAAGCCGGTGTCTTCCGAGCCCGGTTCCACACCCTGCTGGGCGATCTCACTATAGATCTTGAAAGCTTCGAAATCGTTCTGCGCCACGCCGTCGCCATCGGCATACATGTTGGCCAAGGCCCAGCGTGAGCCGGTATGGCCTTTCTCAGCGGCATAGCGATAGGCTTCGACTGCCTCTTCCTTCTGTCCGTTCTTGTAGGCTTTGAAGCCGAACTTGAAGAGATCGAACGGACCTGATTCCTTGGTGACACCGGCATTGATATCGAATGCCTTGGCTTGACCCACAAGCACCAACGCGGTGGCAAGGGACAGGCTGAGCATCATGACTCTCGCTGATATGAACTCGGACTTAAACATAACAGTCGATTTCTTTCGCTCCATTCGGACCTGTCACGGCACTTGCATAAACGCCGCCAGCTTCACGAATGTTTTCCCTGATGGCGCACGAGACTGGATCGTCCTTCGAAAAGGCGTTTCCTGTGGCATCCAACCGATGCTGGTTGCCACAATTGCGAGCATAGCTTGCAATTATGTCCAAACCAGCATTTGTGCGGCCGCTATCGCATCTCACCATCGAAGCAGCGCCCTCGTTCGCCTTCCGATGATGGAGCCCAAAGATCGGCCGGCTGACGACTTTCCTTGGCAGACAACGCGTTTTCGGCTGCGTCGAAAGCATCGCGGCTCCGATCCCGAATTGTTGCTTATGCCAAAGTGGAAGTTCACCCATCGACCGCTTACGCACTTTCTACAAGGCTTGCCCCTGTGCCCACGTAATCGCTGCTCCCCATTTGTGGCGGGAAATGGACAAATTGTAATCTGATCACGTGGCTGCAATGTCTTGAAATAGAGTGTTGCTAATTCGTCACAAAGATTTTATCGAACTTGAGATTTCTTTAACCATAAATCAGGCAAAAGAGGCGGTTTGCGCTCCGCCTTTGCCGATCAGACAAAGAAACGTCGCGAGACTCGGAAAAGCTCGCGACGTCAATAATAGAGCGAAGGATCAGTCAATAAGCTCCCTTCAATTCAAAGGCTTATCGTCAGAAGCTGACCTTCACCGATGTCTGAAGAGCCGCCACCAAGTCATTGCCGAAGCTATAGGTCGCATCGTTGCCGTAGACGACACCGCCGCGTGTGACCGGTCCGGATTTGCCTGATGTCATGAGGCCGAGAGCGCCGCCGAAATTGAATTGGACATGCTCTGTCGCCTTGTAGGCGACGCCCGCGCCGAGGGTCCATGTATCGGAGTTCATGCCATAGCCATCGCTCGTACCGCGATCCCAGGTCAGGCTGACGGCGCCGCTCCACTTATCATTGAACTTGTGTCCGACACCGCCAGTGATCGTCCAGCCGTCCTTGTACAGCAAGTCAAGCGAGGTGAGCTCGGTGGGGCCATTGGCCCTGCAGGATATGCTGCGCGTGGAGCTCGGGCACAGCGCGATGCTTTGCAGGATGCTCCAGTTCGTCCATTTGACCGAGCCGAAGGCCAGCCAATCGGGCGCGATGCCGGTCTGTACCTTCCACTCGAGGGAATCAGGAGCATCGGCCGAGCCGAAAACAGAGGTTACCTTGCCGCCGAAGCCGGGGACGACCGGTGGCGGTACTTCGGTCAGGTCGACGCTACCCTTCAGATTGTCGTATTTGACCCGGCTATTGTAGACGAGGCTCGTGCGGAAGGCATATTCCGGAATTTCGTAGGCGATACCGGCGCGCCAGCCCCAGCCGTGACCGTCGATGTCAAGCGAACCCATGCCGTTGTAAATGGCAGAAATCGGGGCCGGAGTGGCGTAGACGAGGCGCGACTTGTAGCCGCTGACTTCCTGATAGAAACCGCCTCCGATCAGACGCAGCTGACCCGGACCCGCATCGAACTTGTACGAGCAGGTGGCCGAATAGTTGTTCGTGCGAACCTTGACTTCGGTTTCGTTATTGGCGCCGGCCCAATTTGCACCTTCGTTGAGGTGGCCGCCGAAAGGCTGCGAATAGTCGGCCATGCAGTCGAGATCATCGGTGATGCCGATCTTGAATGCGGCATAGGGAATGGCGTAATTTTCCGCCGCATCCGTCGAACGGCTCCGGTTATTGAGATTGCCGTCGGCCGGATTGATGTCCTTGGCGTTCTTCAGTTTACGGTCGGGCATGACGTAAGTAACGCCTGACTCAAACACATAACGGCCCTTGTCGAAAAGCAGATCAATATCATAGCCGCCACGATCAAGGCCGCCCGCAAAGGCAGCGGTGGCGAAAGACGAGCTGATAACGAGTGTGACTGCGCTCCTCAACGCAACAGAAAATGCCATTGTATCTCCCCCACATGTGCATTCAGTGGTTCGATTGTTGCGATGATCGCGTGAATTGGCAATGTGGCCCACAAGAGCACTGGCCATGTAAGAGAGTGATTGATTTACGTAAGAAAACGAGCGTCGCCTCTGAAAATCCATCGATGTAGGTAATTTTTTCTTTCGAAATAACATTTTTAGCCCCTAATAGAATCTCATTCTTCACGGCAACAATTCTGTTACAATATGACAACAGTTTTGCTTTTCGAGCATGTCCAGCAACTTTAGGGGTAATCTGTTTCGCCTGTGCGAAACTGGTGGCGGATCCGGGGCGTTAGATCCGCCCAATCCCATCGAATCGAAGGAAATAAACAAAAAGGCACGCGGCGAACACCGCGTGCCTTTTCGATTCCAGATCTCTACTTACTCAAGCGAATCGCGATTTCTCAGCTTCGCTTCTTGTGCTTCTCACCCTTGAGCGCACGCCGCATGTCCTAGCCGGCCTCGCTGACCCGGGCCAGCGCCACCTTGAGGCTCGACTGCTGCCCCTCGAGCTCGCCGAGGCGCTCGCGCTCGGCGGCGACGACGTCCGGATTGGCATTGGCAACGAACTTCTCGTTCGAAAGCTTGCCGACAATGCGGGCGATCTCCTGATCGTTCTTGGCAATCGCCTTTTCGAGGCGTGCTTTCTCCGCGGAGAGATCGATGAGGCTGCCTAGCGGCAGGCAGACCGTCGCCTCGCCGACGACGATCTGAGCAGCACCCTTCGGTGCGGTATCGGCAAGCGAAACCGATTCCACGCGCGCCAGGCGCTTGATAGCGGCGTCATGGCGGAACAGGCGCTCGCGCGTCAGGCTATTGGCATCGACAACGACCAGGGGTGCCGTTGCAGCCGGCGGCACGTTCATTTCCGAACGAACGGAACGAATGCCGGAAACCAGATCGATCAGCCAATTGATTTCATCGGCGGCGACGTTATCGGCATAGAACGGCGCCGGCCAATCCGCGTGGCAAATCAGGCCTTCACGTTCCTGCCCCTCGCCTGCCGTGTGCGCCCAGAGCTCCTCGGTCATGAAGGGCATGAACGGATGCAGAAGCTTGTAGGTCTCTTCGAGTACATACGCAGCGCAGGACTGAGCCTCCGCCTTGGCATTCTCGTCTTCGCCATTGAAGATCGGCTTCAATAGCTCAAGATACCAATCGCAGAACTGATTCCAGATAAAGCGATAGAGCGCGCTCGCCGCATCATTGAAGCGGAAGCTTTCCAGCGCCTCGGTAACGTCACGCTCTGCACGCGCCAGTTCCGTCAGGATCCAGCGGTTGACCGTGAGCTCGGCCGCTTCGGGCACGAAATGCGGATCGCTCTTGGCGCCGTTCATCTCGGCAAAACGCGTGGCGTTCCAGAGCTTGGTGCCGAAGTTGCGGTAACCGGCGATGCGGGCCGGGTCGAGCTTCACGTCGCGACCCTGCGCGGCCATGATCGCCAGCGTGAAACGCAGCGAATCGGCGCCGTATTGGTCGATCAGTTCCAGCGGATCGATGACGTTGCCCTTGGACTTCGACATCTTCTGCCCGTTCTTGTCGCGAACGAGAGCATGAATGTAAACCGTGCTGAACGGCTCGACGGGATTGCCATTGTCATCCTTCATGAAATGCAGACCCATCTGCATCATGCGAACGACCCAGAACGGGATGATATCGAAGCCGGTCACGAGGAGGTTCGTCGGATAGTAGCGCGCCAGTTCCGGCGTCTCGTCCGGCCAGCCGAGCGTGGAGAACGGCCAGAGTGCGGACGAGAACCAAGTGTCCAGCACGTCTTCGTCGCGCGTCAGGATTTCGCCGGGCTTGAAGTTCTCCAGCAGATCTTCGACGTAGGCCTTCATCGGCCCTTCATGCGAAAGATAATGCTGGATCGCTGCCTGCAGTGCCTCTTCCTCGGTCTTTTCGACAAAGACCTGACCATCCGGCCCATACCATGCCGGGATCTGATGGCCCCACCAAAGCTGGCGGGAAATGCACCACGGCTCGATGTTTTCAAGCCAGTTGAAATAGGTGTTTTCCCAATTCCTGGGCACGAACTTGGTTCTGCCCTCGCGAACGGATTCCAGCGCAGGCTGCCCCAAGGTCTTGTTGTCGACGAACCACTGTTCGGTCAGGCGCGGCTCGATCGGCACACCGCCGCGGTCGCCATGCGGCACCGCATGCGTATGAGGCTCGATCTTGTCGAGCAGGCCCGCCTCTTCGAAGATGCGAACGATGATCTTGCGGGCCTCGAAGCGGTCCTTGCCTTCCAGCTCGTCCCAAGCGCCATGCAGCGCTGCGGGGTTATCGAGATCCTGGAGGAAGTCCTCGTTATCCTTGATGGTGATCGAGGCATCGACGTCCATGACGTTGATGGCGCGCAGTCCGGCGCGCTTGCCGACTTCGAAGTCATTGAAATCATGCGCCGGCGTGATCTTTACCGCGCCGGTGCCAGCGGTCGGATCGGCATAGGAGTCGGCGACGATCGGGACCCGGCGGCCAACGATCGGCAGGATGACATGCTTGCCGACAATACCCCGATAACGCTCGTCTTCCGGATTGACCGCGATACCGGTATCGCCGAGCATCGTTTCCGGGCGCGTCGTCGCAACGACAATATAATCGCGCGTCTCGAATTCGGTCGGCTTGCCTTCCTCGTCAAAGGCGATCGGATATTCATAGGTAACGCCGGGCTCCAGCGGATAGCGCAGGTGCCAGAGATTGCCCTTCACCTCGTGCTGCTCGACCTCCATATCGGAGATCGCCGTCAAGAGCTTCGGGTCCCAATTGACCAGGCGCTTGTCCTTGTAGATCAGGCCTTCCTTGTAGAGCGTGACGAAAACTTCGAGAACGGCCTTGGACAGGCCTTCGTCCATCGTGAAGCGTTCACGCGACCAGTCGCAGGAGGCGCCGAGACGCTTTAGCTGGTTGAAGATCAGGCCGCCCGATTCGGCCTTCCATTCCCAGATCTTCTCGATGAAGGCTTCGCGGCCCATCTTGCGACGATCCGGCTGTTGGCGCTCGGCGAGACGACGCTCGACGACCATCTGCGTGGCGATGCCGGCATGGTCCATGCCCGGCTGCCAGAGGACATCCTTGCCGCGCATGCGCTCGAACCGCACCATGATGTCCTGCAGCGTGTTGTTCAGCGCATGACCCATGTGCAGCGAACCGGTCACGTTCGGCGGCGGGATAACAATGGTGAAGGTTTCCGCGCCCGGCTTGGCGTTCGCACCGGCGCGAAAGGCGTCGGCCTCATCCCATTTTTGGGCGATCTTCGGTTCGACGGTGGCGGAATCATATGTTTTGTCGAGCATTTTGGGACCGGATCTAGAGGACTGGGTGATGCGGGTTGTAAATAGGATGGCCGTGGGCAAGTCAATAAAAAAGCCGCCCCGGGGCCCGGAGCGGCGGATCGTCTAACCGAAGCTCGGGCTCGTCAGCGGCGCGGACCGCGGGCCACTCGTTCGATTTCTTCGCGCACGAGACGCTCGACAAGGGTCGGCAAGTTGTCGTCGAGCCACTCCTGCAGCATGGGCCGGAGCATCTCCTGTGCCAGTTCATCGAGGGAGCGGCGCGGGCCGCCATCGACGATGGCAGCCAATTCCTCAAACGAGCGGGAAACCTGCGCGCCGGTGGCTTCCGACATCAGCGGCGATGCGGATACGGCCTGGGCCGATGGCAAGGATGCTGCCTCCGCTTCCGCGGCAACGGTTAGTTCGGACGCCTCAAAAATCGGTGTCTCGACGGGTGCTACGGCCTGAGGCGCCGCAGAGGCAGCCATCGACCTCTCATCTTCCATCTCAGGTTCAACCTCGGCCACCGCCCGCATAACAGGCGGAGCAACCGGCGCGGTAACATCCGTAATGGCCTGCCTCAGGGGGGCATCGGCGATCGGCTCGACATGCACCTCGGCAAGGCGCGCAGCCATGGCCGGCGGCAGCTCCCGCGGTTGCGGCGGCTCCCGCCCGGCATTCAGCAATGCGGCGGTATTGCGCTCGGAAGCGGCACGGACACGCGCGGCAACATCGGCCAGCGACAGACCGCGCCCGCCGGCTTCCGGGTCTGCAACCGGCACCTGCGAGTTTGCCGCAACGAAACGCGGATCCTGTTCGGCTGCGCGCGCCCGATCGGCGGCAGCGAATTCTTCATCCACAGTCAATTGAATATCGTCATCACGCATGCCGGAGCCGGCGAAATGCGTCGCGGGAGTCGGCTTGGCGCCTACGGGTTCGTTGCTTTCGATGATCCTGCGGATCGACGCCAGAATCTCTTCCATGGACGGTTCACGCACTACATTTGGCTGAGCCATATTCATCCCCGTTTTCCCATATTCAGCGACCGGAAACTCACACCACAAACTCGCCAGGCGGCACCCGAATCAGGGCCACCCTAGATGACTGTCCTCGGGAAAAAAATCACCTGAAAAGCACTAAACCCGGTGATGCACAGTTTTGTTACGACTACGACGAATCGCTCTGCTAAGCACGATTCTGCCACAGGCGGCGACAATAAAAAACAGGCGCCAAAAGGCGCCCGTCGCAAGATCAAAAAGCAGATCGTTCAGCAAATCAGAAGACGAATTCCTTGGCTTTGGAAAAGCCCGGCAGCGGCTTGATCGAGGCGTTGAAAAAGACGTTTTCCGAGAAGGCACCCCGCTCGCGCATAAAAACGGTGGCGCGGGCGGCGTGACCATAGCCGATGACCGTGATCAGGCGACCGTCTTCGCCGAGCTGGTCGAGCAGACCCTGCGCCAACTGCTCGATCGAGCCGTTGAGGAAAATCACATCGTAGGGCGCGTCGGCGGCATGCCCCTTTTCAAGGTCGCCGCCCACGACAGTCACGTTGTCGTAGCCAAGCGCGGCAAGATTGGCCTTCGCCTGAGCCGCAAGCTCCTCGTTGGATTCAAGTGCGATAACCTTGCCGGCGAGAAGCGACAGGATGGCGGACACGTAACCCGTGCCGCAACCGACATCGAGAACCTTGTCGTCCTTGGTGATGGCGCCGAGCTGCAGCAGCTTTGCGAGCGGCGAGGCTTCCATGAGGAAGCGTCCAGGAGCGACCTCGATATCGCAATCGACATAGGCCAGGAGCTTCGACTTCTCCGGTACGAAGTTTTCGCGCGGTACGGCGAAAAACGCATTCAACACGGAATGGGAGGTTACATCCGTCGTCCGGATCTGGTTCTCGACCATCTTCACGCGCGCTGCTTCGAAATCCATCTTATCCTCTTGCGCCCTGGAGCCCGAACGGGCTGGCTCTACTTTCTGTTACGCGTGTCTTAATCGCCTGACGGCGCGCTTTCAAGGCATTGCCGCAACAGGCGCCGAGATTCATGCCCAAGCGTCGCCGACGAACAACAATCGCCCCTTAAATTCTGGCCAGTGCCTTTCGGCACCCGGAATCTGCAACACCTTGCGAATCCGCGCCGTCCCAGACCGGGACGCTCGTTAGCAAAATGTTAACTTCACGCGACCACGCTTCAGGACATTGGACCCGCCGGGTGTGGTGACCAATCGACCTTCCGGCCCGAAGCCATTCGGCCCAGATATTAAATTTGAATAGAAGGTGGCTGGGATGCCTGTTTCTCTTGTTCTTTTCGTCGTAACGTCGCTGCCGCTGGTGGTTTTTCTGGCCGCGAGTCTTTCCTCGATGATGTAGGTTTTCCGAATGAGGCTTTCGCTCTTCGCCGCAGCGCTTCTCCTTCTCTTACCTCAGGTCGCGTTGAGCGAGGAAACGACAAGCGAGGACGAGCCGAAAGAGACAGCTCCGATCATCGGACATGTCGTTACCGGAAAACAGCTCGACGAATGGTGCGAAGAGGACCGAACGCTGGCTTCTGTCTATATCCAGGGCATTCTCGATGAAGCCCAGCGAACGAAGAACCTGACGATCCGGGCCACGAAGCAGACTCCGAAAAACTCATCGCGTTACGAGCGCTACCTTCAACAGTTCGTCGGCGCTTTCTGTCTGCCGCCCGAGCTGAGCAATACAAAGGCGACGACAATAGCCTGCAAATGGATGGCGGAGCACTCCTGGCAGCTCGAGCGGCCTGCCAGCTCGCTGATCGCACGCGCCTACAAATTCGCCTTTCCTTGCCTTGAGGAATAGTCGTTCTCCCGCAATGGCGGCTGAGAACCGACACGAGACAGCTAAAACTTTCGCTGAGAATTGAGAATCATCCGAAGCGATCATGCCCTGCCCGTCTGCGGACCAAATGCGCAAGGGACCGGCAGCTCAAGCGAAGATCTCAGTCAGGGCGAAGGCTGATGCGCGACGACCTCACACCGCATTTGCGTTGACAACTACTAAGTATCACTTATAATTAGGACGCTGAATTTGATTGACCTCTAGTCCAGCAAAAGGCGGCCCAGTTTTTTCCCTAGACTGGACCGCTTTTGCTTTTATGGACGCGCAAACTCTCTATCCATTTGCTTCGCACTTTCGCCACCGAGCGGGATGGGCGTCCGATTGCATTTGCCACTTGAGCGCAATGCTGAAACCGGAGCGCCGGTGCCCGCCATCCTTAACTCCCATAACTCCGCTGTACCTTAAGCGTCATTTCAGTTTCGAATGCGACGCTGAGACGGGGATAGGGAGTATCAATGTCGTTACCGAAGTCGCAGTGGCCTGCGCTGACATCCGTCGAGCGCAAGAAACTTGCTCGCCTGATTATGATTCGACTGCTGCCAATCTTCGGTGCTTTGACACTGCTCGGTGTCGTGTTGCTTATAATGTTTATTCAGTAGAGAATTTCGAAGATCGAACGCCGCTCCTGCCGTCCTGGGCGCAATGCGTTTCATCATCCGCATTGAAGGCTTGCACAAGAGCAGCAGGCAATTCTCTCTTCAGAGTGAAAAAAGGACGGAATTCAGAATAAGCCTCTTGCGGTTTTCTTTGGATCATTCTAAATCCGCGCCACCACAACGCAAATTGCTTTCGGATGGCCTCGTGGCGGAGTGGTTACGCAGAGGACTGCAAATCCTTGCACCCCGGTTCGATTCCGGGCGAGGCCTCCAATTTCCCTTAAATCCTCCATAGATAACTGATTTTTCTGCTGAATTTTCAGGTAAGGCAATTTGGGCCTGAATCATTCGGTTACACCGAAGCCAGGTGGCAATCCGTTCTCGGTTCAGTTTTCCGTCCCATCTATTGGCCGAACCGGCATGACGCACGAAATAGTTGTAAAACTCAAGATCACACAGCCTTTACGCGGCATTGAAGATTGAAGCATCATTGCCGAAGCGAGGCGCGGCCATCCCGCCTGGAGATTGGGACTGCCAGCCCATTCAGGTAGGTTATAGAGACCTATGGTGGCTGCTAGAATTCGGACTACCGGTTTGTACGCCACCCACGAACCGGACAGTGCCGCGTCCGACGAGACTACGCCCCCAGTAATGTCGTCGGACGCACCATGGCCAAGCGCCCGTCAATCGCATCGCAACCAAGCGCGATTGCCAGACGGCTCTCACCTTCTCTTTTATGGAGTGATGCGCGCTGCCACAGGTTTCTTCGCCGAGAATCGTTTCAATATTTGCGACTCAGACGAGCCGCGACTCGGCGCTGCTATCCAGATTGAGAGGCAATCGGCTGCGCCCGGTCTCAGGATTGACCATAATCATGTGGCTGCGGCCTCCTGCACTCGCCCGCCCCAAATCAGCGCGCGTATCGCCTTAACAGCCAGAGACTTAAACACTTTCCAGGCTCGTAGAAGACAAGCCATGCAAACGAGATGGCAAACAAGCTGGATCAGATACCGCCGCGAATTGCGTCATTTTTGCAACAACGCGGGTTTTCAAGTAGTGCACATATAGTTCCATCCCCTTAGTATCTTGCCAAATCACTGAAGCAGGTTCAGGAAATAGTTCGCGAAGCTTATTACTTCGCACCTACTGATAGGGAACATGAACGGGATGGGGTTGGGCACGTCGTTTCTCGGCGCGATATCTCATGCCCAATCAAGAAAGATTGGAGTTATTATGAACATCAAGAGCCTTCTTCTCGGCTCCGCTGCTGCACTTGCGGCAGTATCCGGTGCTCACGCGGCTGATGCGATCGTAGCAGCTGAGCCCGAGCCGCTGGAATACGTCCGCATCTGCGACGCATACGGTGCTGGCTACTTCTTCATCCCGGGTACCGAAACCTGCCTCAAGATCGGTGGCAAGGTACGTACCGAAGGTGAGTGGTACAACGCTTACAATCGTGACAGCCATCAGGGCACGCTGTGGCATACCCGTGCCGAGCTGAACGTCGACACCGCGACCGACACCGAATACGGTCCGTTGAAGACCGAAACCATCGTTCGTTGGGACTGGAACGACGGCGGCTCGACCTCCACCAACCTGCTGTGGTCCTACATCAGCCTCGGCGGCTTCACCGTTGGTAAGAAGGACTCGCAGTACAACCTGTACATCGGCTACGCCGGCGACGTCATCAACGACGACGTGATCTATGACGGCCCGTACGAACTCAACCAGTTGACCTATGAATATGACGGCGGCAACGGCTTCTCGGCCGTGATCTCGCTCGAAGATTCCAACTCCGCCACGACGGGCTCGGCATCCTACGGTGCAAGCTGGTGGACGGACGACCGGACCAACCACTACGCTCCTGACGTCGTTGCCGGTGCTGGCTTCAAGTCTGGCGCATGGGGCTTCAAGGTCGTCGGCGGTTATGACTCGATCGTCGAAGAAGGCGCCATCAAGGCTCGTGTCGACGCTGACTTCGGCGCATTCACGGCCTTCTTGATGGGCGGCTGGAACACCGACGGCGACAAGCTCAACAAGTACGCAGGCACCAACCAGGACGTCTCCGCTTGCACGGCGCCGAACGGCACCGTCAATGCATCGAAGTGCGGCTGGGGTGACTGGGCTGTCTGGGGCGGCGTTGGCGTTCCGTTCAACGACAAGCTGAAGTGGAACCTCCAGCTCGCCTATAGCGACTCGAAGATCTTCGAAGCAACCACGAACCTGAAGTTCAACCCGGTCAAGAACCTCCTGGTCGAGCCGGAACTGACCTACGTTCACTATGACTATGCCCACGACGACACTGTTTCGGGCATCCTGCGCTTCGAACGCAACTTCTAACCTGATCAGACTTGACCTCCGATCAGAGAAGGAAGGGGGCCGGCTTTCCCTGCCGGCCCCCTTTTTTAATTGCAACACCCGCAATCAGCGGCTCCTCCAGCGATCAATACGCGTGTCACAAGGATCTCCAGACAACGAAAAGGGAACCTAGTCGTTGCCCTGACGTTTAACGATGAAAAGGGACATGGCTGAATACAGGAGTTAGAACCTTGAAACACCACCTTGCTGCACTCGCCTTGAGCGTGACGCTGGCTATAGGTTCCGCGCTACCCGCCGCCCTGCCCGCAATGGCCGCGCCGCCGAGCAATCCATCCATATCGCGCGCGTCGGATATTATCCTCGTGCAAGAACAAGGCTCGCGCCGATGGCGCGATGACGACCGGCCCCGCTGGCGCGATCGCGATCGCCGTCATTGGCATGGTGATCGCGGCTGGGATCGCCGCCGCCATTGGGATGATAGATGGCGGGACGACCGTCGCTATCATCATCGCCGCCATGGCGGCGTGATATTCGAGATTCGACCCTAGTGCGCTGGCGGCTGCGAGCAGTTGGCATATCGCGACTGATATGCCGGCTGCCAAACTCACGCCAGACGTAGGCAGCGGGTCAGTTCGAGGTATAATGGAAACAATACGGCCGCCACCGGAATTCCGGCGGCGGCCGTATCGCTTAAAGAGGAACCTGCGCCGGTTCCTAGGTCTTTCGATCAGCGGCAGACGCGCACATGGCGCACAACCCAGCGTCCATGAACCTTGCGCTTCACTTTCTTCACATGGCAGTGATGATGATAGTGGTGATGCCGATAATGATGATGCATCGAGGCGGCCTCAGACGGCACGCTGAAGGCAAAGACCGACGCCACAGCTACTGCAGAAGCAAGAATCAGATTTTTCATGTCGAACCTCTAAAGCATTGGGGGACTATGCTGCGCGGATCGCGCATTACGTTCATGCGCCGCATCGCATTAACGACACATGAACATGCTCTCACATTCGCGAGAGCAACCATACCTTGAACTAATTTTTTCAGAAATACCTCATGTATCCGCCCAAGAGCCGCCTCTGCGGGCTCTTGAAAATCACGGATGCTTCATCTTGGCACAATCTCATTAGCCCGCTACCATTCACCATCCCGCACGAAGGGAAGTGCAGTGCAAGATATTGTTATTGCACCGCAAAAAATCGGAATGAGTTATGCATTCGATTTTCGGTCGTCCACCGAACGAAGGGGCAACAGGCGCCGAACACGTTCGTCGCGAAGATAAAGACCAGCCCACGCCATGACGCCGAGCAATAAACTGATAAGTTGTGGAGGCGACCCGATTTCTCCGAGACGGAAATGGGCGCAAATAGCGCCGCCGAAGAAACCGGTCGCGAGGATCGCTCCAAGGACGGCCGTGCGCGGAATTGCGTAAAGAACGACGCAGACGAGGATGATTAGGCCGAGCGGTGTTGCCAACCCTACCGGAAAACCCGTCTCTTCAATCTGCGGCCTGATCCATGCCGGCGCAAACAGATCAACGGCCCCATCCGCCACCAATGCAAGAGTCACAATTGCGCTAAGAACCCATCCCAGCGCCATTCCACCACGAAAGCTCGCATTCTCAGCCATCTTATCCCCCAATGCGCCAGATCTCGCCCACATCCCCCGATTGCCAATCGGAACTGACGCCTGACTGACAAGCGGCGGCAATCTGGCATGAATGAGAAAGACAGGTCAACGACGATAAGGCTATTGAACCAGACGAGCCGCGGCCGAAGTCAGCGCCACGAGGCATGCGCAATAAAACTGCAAAAATGTACTGCTATAAGCCCGGGCGCACTCATCAGCTTTGAGAATTACAGACGCAGGATGCAATCAATCGGGCGGGCTAGCGCCGATATAAGCTTCAATTCTGTAGAAGAAGAGTGGCTCGCCGGGACCGACGAATCGGCGAACTACGAATACGATATTCCCCGCGAATGTGCGCCAGGGCCCTCCGTACGGATTCGCAAACGAGATCGCGACCGTGCAGAGCGTATCAGACTTGCCGGCAGTCCCAAGCCAACATTGAGGGAACGCGCCGTCGCCCTCGCCCGGGAGAAGGGCGAGGTCAGGACTAAGGACCTGACCGACATTGGCGTTCATCGCTGCTATCTTGCCCGCATGTGCGACGAAGGGTTGCTCGTCAAGGTCGCCTACGGGCGCTACCGAGCGGCCATTCCTAATGCGGCTTGAGTTCACGATACGGAGAGGGTCCGCCTGAGCAAGGCATTTTCTTCGAGACTATTCGCGAAGGTTATGTCGGCTTTTTTCCGGGCGGGTCGAATCGAGCTTGCTTCGCGAGGCCACACCTCCAGCGTTACCGGTGCGCGGACTTGGCGACATATCGAGCTCGTCGCGAGAGACAGAATTGGCTATCGCGATAAAGCGCTTCAGGGCGGGATTGGAGTTTGATGGAGACCATACCGCTCGCACGGGCAGGTCACCCTCCGGGCAAAAGATATGTTTAAGCACGACACCGGTCCACCCGAAGCCGGACATAGATCGGCTTGTAATAGTTAAGCCGTAGCCCATTGCCACCAAGCTCATTAGCCCGTCGGTGCCGACATCGTGCACGTCGATTTTGGGATGGAAGTCAGCGCCCGCCAATTGTTGCATTATGCATTCGCCAATCTCCGACCACGATCCGCTGCTGCTTATTATAAAGGTCTCATTCTGAAGATCAGTCCACACAATATCGTCAGTCGTAGAGAGTTTGTGTCTTTCAGGCACAGCAAGAAATAGTTGCTCGAACCACAGCGTTGTCGACTTGTGACCCGAGATGGACTGTCTCCCAAGGACAAAAACGATATCGGCTTTGCGGTTTGTTAAACGCGACAGATTGTCTTGAGTGGTACCTTCAAGCATTCGCACCTTTAGCCTGGGGTGGGTATCTCGAAGCTGCCGAAAAATGCGTTGAAACGGCATCGATTTCAGGATCGTTGGCGTGCCGATCTTTATCTCATCGCCCAAGTTCCGATGAATTGAAAGGGCGGCACCGACCGCATGCTCAATGTGACTGACGCCCGTTGCTGCCTCTCTTAGGAACACGGCGCCGGCCTCGGTAACCCGGACGCCCCGGTGATCTCGCTCGAAAAGGCTAAACCCGATCTTGTGTTCGAGAATTATAATACGTCTGCTTACAGTAGACTGCGAAACTCCAATAACTTGGGCGACTCGTCGAAAGCTACCGTGCTCAGCCGCGATCATAGCGTACCGCAGGTAACGGAAATCGAGAGACATATCGGGCAAGTTCGCGACATCCTTGTACTACTCGCGCTCAGCAGGCGGCACGCTCGTGGCGTACCGTCTGAATTCATGATGATTTCCCAATTGATTTCATCTCACGGCGCGCACTTAGATTGGTGCGCAGAAAAACGATCTTCTGTGCCGGCAACTGATCGTTCCGCGCAGAATTGCGCTCGTCGAGTTCTAGCAAGCGCGACACTGGGCGCCTCAGCGGTCAGTGCGCCGCAAAGTGAAGGGCCGACAGGGCAACACATGACCCTGTCGGCGAGAGGTGAGACCCATTCCGGCGCGGCGCGGATACGATCGACCATGATCGCACCATAGCGCACACCGTTATGGCGATGCTGAACGATCTCTTGGTAGAAAAGGCTGCGATATCAGTTCTTCGTCTGCTCGAAAGATCGCGGTGCGCATCAGTGCTGGATGATGATTTTCCCGAGTGGGCGCCCCTCGAGGAAATGCGTGAACGCAGCTCTAGCGTCCGCAAATGCGAACGTGCTGTCGATGACCGGGTGAATATCGTGTTGCTCAGCCACACGAAGGGCGGCTTCAAGATCGCTGCGACTACCAACTGGGATGCTTTCAAAGCGTGCTAGGCTGAGGAACATCGACATGTAGTCGGTGCCACCTTCCATCCCGCCAAGAATGCCAACCATGGACACCTGGCCGCCAATGGCCACCGCCTTGATCGACTGGGCGATCGTAGTGCCGCCGCCCACCTCAACAATCCGTTCGACGCCGCGACCGCCGGTCAGCGTCCGCGCCTTTTCGCCCCAATTTGGCTCTGCCACATAATCAATTACATGGCTGGCGCCGAGTGCCTTCAGACGCTCGCCATGTTCCGGACGCGATGTGGTGGAGATTACGCGCGCACCCGCCGCCTTGGCGAACTGGATGGCGAACATCGAGACGCTGCCTGTCCCCAGCGTCAGGATCGTATCGCCCGCGCCGATCCCCTTCACGGCTGACCAAGCCGTTGTACCCGCGCAAACGAAGGCGGCGGCTTCTTCGAACGACAGATTACCCGGAATCGGCAGCAACGCCTCTGCATCGATAACCTTGTATTCGGTCAGCCAGCCGTCGCGCTCGACGGTATATTGCTCCGGGGAGAAATTACGTGGGCCGCCCGCCCAATTGAAGAAGAAGGAATTGACGACTCGATCGCCGACCTTAAACCTTCGCACCTCCTCACCCACTGCCACCACTTCGCCGGCGGCATCGGTAAGCGGCACTACATTGCTCTTCACGCCCTGCACCCAACCATTGAGAACGAACCTGTCTCGATAGTTGAAGGTGGTCGCCTTTATACGCACCAGCACTTGGCCCACGCCCGGGGTCGGAACTGCTTCTTCGCGAACCACAAGGCCGTCGAGGCTGCCGGGGGTTTCGATACGATAGACTTTCATTTTGTTCTCCATTCAGATTTTGAACGAAGCTAACAGCCGAAGAGAAGAGCATGAATGGCTAAATGGACGGAATTTATAACCAATCGTCCAGAACTGCGCTTTTTGCCGTTCGCCGGAGGAAAGCCGCAGGCCCAGAAAAACTGAAAACGATTTACGTTCGTGGGCAGGAAGCTTTCCTCTGCGGCCGAGCCATTCCCGTCTCTGCCGACCCCTTCTGCGGAGACCACCTGCGCGCCCTCTTTGAACAAGAGTGCGGACCGGGTTTTCCGTGACGGGTTAAAGGCTGGAGCGATGTCGCCAGCGGCCGTCAATGGGATGACCCATGAGAGGCTTTCTCGTGCTGCCGAGCCGTCGAGGCTGCCGAATGTGTCGAACCGATAAGCATTCACGGGCCCCAATAAGACCTGTGGTTTCTTTGCTTAGGCCATCGCTCATCGGATGATGAATGATTTAATGCCCTGTATTTCTATCCGATCGTCTGGTATGGTCCCTGACATGAGCCCCTTCGACGACATTATCGGCCAGATGCGCGTGCAGAGTTCGGTATATGCATGCTTCAAGTTCCGGGCACCTTGGAGCGTGCATTTCGACACAGGGGACCAGGCCAGGCTCGTCGTGGTCTCGCGCGGCTCGTGCTGGCTGCAATGGGAAGGCGCCAATGAGCCTATTCAGCTCGCGGCGGGGACCTGCCTGATCGTCCAGCCGAAAGTGGCCTTCATTCTGGGTGACGCGCCCAACCGAGAGGCGATGGCCTGCGAGACGCTCTTTCCCGCCCCGGTCTATCCAATCGAATATGGCGGTGAAGGCGAACTGACCGAGATCGTGTCGGGGCGGTTCTCCTTCGATCCCCTGGCGGCGGAGCCCCTGTTCAGTCTGATCCCGCCGCTCGCTGCGTTCGAACTGGCGGAAACCGACGCCGCGCTGATCGGCAATACGCTTCACCTGATGGGAAGCGAGTCGTCACAGGCCGATTACGGTTCCGGTTTCGTCATCGACCAGCTTGCGAACGCCCTTTTCGTGCAGGTGTTGCGTGTCCTCTGCCGCCAGGAGGATCAGAAGACGACATGCTGGCTGGCGGCGCTTGGCGACGAGCGCTTGGCGCGCGTGATCCATGCCGTGCATGCCGATCTAAGCCGGCGCTGGACGGTGGAAGAGATGGCGCGCCAGGCGAACCTGTCGCGCTCCAGCTTTGCGGCGCAGTTCAAGTCGGTCGTCGGCGAGGCACCGCTCGACTACCTGACGGGGTGGCGGATCTATCGTGCCAGGATGCTGCTGGCGACCACCGATCAGAGCCTGATGCACATCGCCAACCTGGTCGGTTACGACAGCGACATCTCGCTCAGCAGGGCGTTCCGGCGCAGAACCGGAATGGCGCCTGGACAATGGCGCCAGAAGGCCAAAGGCAAGCGAAGCGTAGGCGGTACCGAAGAAACCACGCTCGAACCCGCGTAACACGCTTCAGCGCTTACCAATCCTCTACGTCGCCGACAGACCACGTGCCCTTCCGCTTGGTCGCGCATTTTTTGCCGGCATTGCGAGCTACCTCGTTTGCGCGCACATCAACTCAAACGCCGTGCCCGGGAGAAGCCTCGATCTGTCGCCATGAAACGCTGGATCATGGGAACTATCAGTTTGGACGGTTCGGTTACGCCTTGACCCGTCTGGTGAGCAAGTGCCTCGGCGTAGGCGACTAAGTCGCGATGGACAATCGCCGGTAGCTCGAGGGTCACTCTCACCGACTTCTCGTCTTGGATTGCGCCGAGCTTCAGCTTGGTCATCTCACGCTCCGTAGGGTTCGAGGATTAGATCGCGAGTGACGATCACGCGCACGGGAAAGCCCGGACGGATGGTGAGCGTCGGCGCGATGTTGAGCTGGCGGCGAATGATCTGCTGGCCGGCATCGTTGATCGTGTCCTGACCGCCATTCCGGATCGCCTGGATTAGCCGGTCATCGTCATTGGTGGCGAGTTCCGCACCCACGCTGAGCAGCGTCGAGAGGCCGGCGGCTTTCGCCAGATCCCACCAGTGGTAGTCGACGCCGTCCTGAAGACCGGCATAGCCCTCGGCGTCCGCACCCGGCTGGCGCTCGAGCACGATGCTGCGTCCGTTCGGGAAGATCAGGCGGTTCCAGACCAGGAGCACGCGGCTCTGTCCGAATTGGACGTTGGTGTCGTACTGGCCAATGACGCGGGTGCCCTGCGGGATAAGAAGGATGCGGCCGGTCGGGCTGTCATAGATGTTCTCGGTGACTTGTGCCGTGATCTGACCCGGAAGGTCCGAACGGATTCCGGTGATCAGCGCCGCCGAGATGACGGCGCCCGCCTGCAGGATGTTCGGCGATGCCGGTGCGGCGACCCGGTCGGCCGCAACGGTGCGCCGGTCGACCGGAGCGTTGAGGAACGCCTGCTGCCGCTCCTGCGCCGTAGGGGTCGCCGCCGGCGGCGCGAGGCCAAGGCTCGTTAGATCAGGCTGCGCCAGGGTCTGCGTGCTGATCGTCGCTGGCGTCGTGGCGCGCGCCTCCGAGGCCGCAAACAGCCTGCTGGTCCGAGCCGTCTCGATTTCCTGAAGGCGGCGCTGCTCCTCCGGGCTGATGCCCGGCTGCGCAGGCGCGACGCCGGGCGCCGGCACGGGCTGGCCGCGGTTCTGAGCGCTGACGATTGGCCGGCCGAGATCGCCGGGGAGCGGCGGCCCGAGCTGCGGCACGCCGGTATAGTCGCGCGGAAGGCCCTGAAGGCCGTCCGCCGTCGAGCGATTGTCCGTTGAATAGAGTTCCTCGGGCGCCCGTCCGCCGTTGCGGGTCTGGAGTGCGTAGACCAGCGCGCCGCCAAGGCCGAGGCTCGCCACCAGGCCGAGCCCGGCCAGAACCTTGCGCGATAGCCGCGTGACCCGCGGGGCCTCGGCGCGCAGCCGCATCGGCGCGGTCGCCTCCGGCGCCGATTCCGTGAGCGGCGCGGCGGCTTCCTCTTCCTCGTTCCGGTCATCGCTCACGACGCGGGCCTCCCGTCGGTGCGGGTGATCCGGACGCGCTTTTGGGTGTCGCCGGAGCCGAAGCGGAGCTCCGCGGCCGCGAAGAGCCGGTCGACGATCATGTAGTTGCTGCGGACCCGGTAGTTGACGAGTTCGGAGGTGTTGCCTTCGGCGCCGACAACGAACAGCGGCGGCATTTCGCCCTGACCGATGCCTCTCGGGAATTCGATGAAGACCTGCCGGCCGTCGTCATAGGCGCGCAGCGGACGCCACGCAGCGCGGTCGCCCGTCACCTCGTAGCGGAAATTGATGCGCGAGAGATCGACGCCGGTCGCGACTGGCTGGGTCGCCTGCGCTTCGGCGTTTTGGCGACGGAGGGCGATGAGCTGGTCCTGCGGATATTGCCAGGAGACCGAGGCCATATAGGTACGCTCGGTCGAGCGCAGCTCCATGTGATAGGTGCGCAGATTGGTGTTGATGACGAGATTGGTCATCAGATCGGCGCGGGTGGGCTTCACCAGGATGTGGACCTGCAGAGTCGCTCCGGAACCGCTTTGCGTGTCGCCGATGATCCAGCGGACCGTATCGCCGGCCGCCACCGGCCCGGAGCCGACGAGCTGCTCGCCCGGCTGGAGCGCGATGTCGGTTATCTGCCCGACGGCGGTGTAGACCTGATAGAGCGCCCCTTGGGTGAAGGGATAGACCTGCATGGAGTTGATGAAGCCGTCGCGCACCGGCTGGATGCGGGCGGCGGCATTGGCCTGGTTGACGCGAGCCGTCGGATCGACGGGTTCGGGCGCTCGCCGCGATTCCTCGACCGGCTTCATCTGTCCGGGCAGCGGAAGCGGCCTCGGCAACTCGACCACCCTGACCGGCGCCGGCGGATCGACCGTCTGCACGGCGGCAGGCGCGTCGTCGTAGCTGATCTCGGGCGGCCTCTGCGTCGTCGCGCAGCCGGCAAGCGCCGAGGCGGAAAGCAGCAAAGCCGCCAATGTGTGAGTACGGAAAGCCGGTTCTCCGGCTTTACGGAAAATCGGCATCGTCATTGCCCCAGCTCCCGTGACCAAGAAATTGCGTTGACGTAGATCCCCAGCGGATTGGCGCGCAGCCGGTCGGCGTTGCGCGGAATTTGGACGACGATGGTGA
The DNA here is from genome assembly GCF_057784515.1 of Martinezella sp. CNPSo 3732. Taxonomy (NCBI): domain Bacteria; kingdom Pseudomonadati; phylum Pseudomonadota; class Alphaproteobacteria; order Hyphomicrobiales; family Rhizobiaceae; genus Martinezella; species Martinezella sp. CNPSo 3732. The sequence goes on along the minus strand of NZ_JBXSOO010000002.1, from coordinate 702,391 downwards.
GGATCGCCGTCCATCGGGTCGTGTCGGCGAGCTGGCCGTTCTCGTAGTGGCGCTCGGTCCACGCGACGCGGAAGCTGCCCGGCGACGCGCGGATCACGCTCGAGACGTCGACGGCGATCTGCTGGCGGCCAACCTTGGCGAAGGGATCGTTCGCGCGCGCGTAGTCGTTGAGCGCCGCTGCTCCCCGGTCTGTTGTGAAGTCGTAGGCGCGGAGCCAGTTTTGGCGGACGATGATGGCGTCCGCCGGGATCGAACGGACCTGCTCGATGAAGCGCGCGAGGTGGAACGCGATCTGGGGGTCGGTCGGTTGGTAGTCCGCCGTAGCCGGCGCGATCGCCTGGGCCTGGCCGAGCCGGTCGGTCTGAACGACCCAGGGAACGACAGTACCGCGCGCCGATTGCCAGACCAGCGCCGCCGCGAACCCCGCCGACAGGAAGAGGGAGCCGAAGGCCATGTAGCGCCAGTTGCGCGCCTGGACGCGGGCCGAACCGATGCGGTCATCCCAGATCTGCGCGGCGCGCTGATATGGCGTTTCGGGTTCGGGAGCTTTTCCATAGTGGGTCGAGGGTCGTCGAAACATCAGCGGTCACCTTCGGAGAGATTGATGGATGAGCCGCCGCCGTGGCTGTCGCCGCTGCGCACGGCATGGACGGTCGTCGAGACGGCGTGGCTCATCTGTTGGGAGCGCTTCATGCGCCGGGCCCAGGCCGGCGGCTGATCGCCGCCGCGAGCGGCGGAGCCCGGCGCAGCGTCATTCGCTGCTTCGCCGACGGTGCCCATGGTCGAGGACCCGCCCGTCGCCTCGAAGGCGGCGCGGGCTCCGCTCGAGAAGCTGGAGCGCATGCTCGATGACGCACGTTCGGTGGCGCGCCGCAGCGGCGATGTGGCAGCCGAGCCAGCGGCGCGGGCGACCCCGCCCAAACCGCTGGCCACGCCCGAGGCGCCCGTCTGCCCTGCGGCGCCCAGGCTGTATGCAGTCGATGCGCCGCCTGCCAGCGCGGCGCCGCCGCGGGCCGCGGCGGCTGCACCGCCCGCCAATGCCGCGCCGCCAGAGGCGACGGCGCCGACCGTGGCGGCGCCCGCTGCTACCATGCCGCCGGCGGCAAGGCCGGTGCCGACAGCGGCGCCTGCGCCGAGCTGGGGACCGCCGGATACCAAGCCGTTGGCGATGCCAGGACCAAATATGCCGAGGCCGAGCAGCGTCAGCGCCGCAAGCACGATCGCCATGGCCTCGTCGATCGTCGGCGTCCGGCCGCCAAAGCCGGCAGTGAATTCGGAGAAGAGGCTCGACCCGATACCGATGATGACGCCGAGAACCAGCACCTTGATGCCGGAGGAAATCACGTTGCCGAGCACGCGCTCGGCCATGAAAGCGCTCTTTCCGAAGAGGCCGAAAGGGATCAGCACGAAGCCGGCGAGCGTGGTCAGCTTGAATTCGATCAGCGTGACGAAGAGCTGGATCGCGAGGATGAAGAAGGCGAGCAGCACCAGCGCCCAAGCGAGGAACATGCATGCGATCTGGATGAAGTTTTCGAAGAAACTCCAGTAACCCATGAGATCGGATATGGAATCGAGTAGCGGCCGGCCGGCATCGAGCCCCGTCTGCGCGACGCGGCCGGGACGCATCATGTCGGCGACAGTGAAGCCGGTGCCGGACGCCTTCAGCCCGAGCCCGGCGAAGCTCTCGAAGATGATCCGCGCCAGGTTGTTCCAGTTGCCGATCAGGTAGGCGAACACGCCGACGAACAGGGTCTTCTTGACCAGGCGCGCCATGATGTCGTCGTCGGCGCCCCAGCTCCAGAACAGCGCGGCGAGCGTCACGTCGATCACGATCAGCGTGGTGGCGATGAAGGCCACTTCGCCGCTGAGGAGGCCGAAGCCGCTATCGATGTAGCGGGTGAAAACCTCCAGGAAATGGTCGATGACGCCTGTGCCGCCCATGGTCTCAACGCGCCTCGTTCGTATGGGACTCGATCGCCGGCGCGGTCTCGTTGACCGCGGGGTCGCGCGGGGCCAGAGGGTTCTGCGGCAGGCCCTGCGGACCTGGCGCTTGCGGTGCCGGCTGCGGCTGCAAGGCCTGCGAGGGTTTCAGGAAGCGGTCGCGGTTGTCTGCCCAGGCCTGAAGGCAGGCTGGATCACGGGTCCCGGCTTCCCCGAGCTGCTGGCAGCGCCGCAGCTCGGCTTTGAGCGGGTCGACGCCCGTCTCGGCCGCCGCGGCGACGCTGCGATACAGCGGCGGTTCGTCCTTGCGGGAGAGTTCGATGGCCGTCGCCGTGATCGCGAAGGTCACGAAACCGATGGCGCCAATACGCGCGAGCAACTTACCGTCCATCGCCGCGCCCTCAGTTGCTGCCTGGGAACATCTGCGCGTTGCCGGGCTGATATCCGACGCCCGGCGTCAGGAAGCGGCGGCGCTGCTCGCGGCCCTGTTCGGCCGCCGCCGACCGCTCGGCCTCGGCGAGCGCCTGGGCTCGGCCGTTGGCGGAGACGACGGCGGTGAGGTCGGCGAGCTGCTGGGCCTGGAGCGCGAGGAGCTGGTTGCCGGCCTGCGTCGCCTGCAAGGCTCCGGTGGCGCCTTGGCTCTGCCCGACCAGCGCCGACATCTGGGTCCGGTTGGTGTCGATGTTGCCGACGACGCCGGCCTGCACGCGCATCGCGTCCTGCAGGCCCGAGACGGTGTTGTTCCAGCGCTCTTTCGCCTGAGCGACGAGCTGCTGATCGGACGCGCTCATTGAGGCGCTGCCAGCGGCGTAATTTGTCTGGAACGCCCGGTCGATGTTCTGGACGTTGTACGCGATGCCCTGCGCTTGCTGAAGGAGCTGCTGGGTCCGCTGCACGGACTGCTGAAGCTGTTGAAGCGACGAGAATGGGAGGCTGGCGAGGTTTCGCGCCTGATTGATCAGGGACTGCGCCTCGTTCTGCAGAGAAGTGATCTGATTGTTGATCTGCTGCAACGCGCGAGCCGCCTGCAGCACGTTTTGCGCATAGTTGGTTGGGTCGTAGACGATGATGGCTTGGGCAGGCGTCGCGAAAACTGGCGCGAGCGCGGCGGGAGCGGCGAGCAGTGCAGCAGCGACACGCGCGGCGCGGTAACGGCGCAGTTTCATGATGGTTTCTCCAGGTTGGTGAGGTTGGGAATGAGGTCGGCTGCCCAATCGACGCCGCGATGTCGCAGCCACGCCGCGAGGAAGCCCTCGCGTCCGTGCTCGGTGACGATGCGGTCGATGGCGGCTTGGTCGGTCTTGGAAGACGCCGCGCAGAGCGCGAGCGCGACGTCGGCGAGGCCCAGCTCGAACAGCCGGTTGCCGCGACGGCTCTGGCAGTAATAGTCCCGCTTGGGCATGGCCCTTGCGAGGATCTCGATCTGCCGATCGTTGAGGCCGAAGCGGCGGTAGATCGCAGTGATCTGCGGCTCGATCGCCCGTTCGTTCGGCAGCAGCAGCCGGGTCTGGCAGCTCTCGATGATGGCGGGCGCGATCGCCGATCCGTCGATGTCGGACAGCGACTGGGTAGCGAAGACGACGCTGGCGTTCTTCTTGCGCAGCGTCTTCAGCCACTCGCGGAGCTGGCCGGCGAAGCCTTCGTCGTCGAGGGCAAGCCAGCCTTCGTCGACTATGATCAGCGTCGGCTCACCGTTCAGGCGGTCCTCGATGCGGTGGAAGAGATAGGAGAGCACCGCCGGAGCCGCAGCCGTCCCGATCAAGCCTTCTGTCTCGAAGGCCTGGACGGTGGCGATGCCGAGATGCTCGCTCTCGGCATCGAGCAGGCGGCCATAGGGTCCACCGACGCAGTATGGACGCAGTGCCTGCTTCAGGTCGTTGGACTGCAGCAGCACCGACAAGCCGGTCATGGTCCGCTCGGCCGCGGGCGCGCTCGCCAGCGACGACAGCGCCGTCCAGATCAGCTCCTTGACGTCAGGTGTGACCTGGATGGTCTCCCGCATCAGGATGGCGACGATCCAGTCGGCGGCCCAGGCACGCTCTGCCGCCTCGTCGATCCGGGAGAGCGGCTGTAGCGCGACGCTTTCGGCGGAGCCCTCGGTCAGGCCGCCGCCGAGATCGTGCCAGTCGCCGCCCATGGCGATGGCGGCGGCGCGGATCGAGCCGCCGAAGTCGAAGGCAAAGACCTGGGCTTGGGCGTAGCGGCGGAACTGTAGCGCCATCAGCGCCAGCAGCACCGATTTGCCCGCGCCGGTCGGTCCGACCACCAGCGTGTGACCGACGTCGCCGACATGGATGGAGAACCGGAACGGGGTGGACCCTTCGGTCTTGCCGTACAGCAAGGGGGGCGCACCAAAGTGCTCATCCCGTTCCGGCCCCGCCCACACGGCGCTTAGGGGGATCATGTGGGCGAGATTGAGCGTCGAGATCGGCGGCTGACGGACATTGGCGTAGACGTGACCGGGCAGCGACCCGAGCCAAGCGTCGGCCGCGTTGATCGTTTCGGGCATCGCGGTGAAGTCGCGGCCCTGGATCACCTTCTCGACGAGACGGAGCTTCTCGGCCGCGACGCGGGGATCGTTATCCCAGACGGCGATCGTGGCGGTGACGTAGGCCTGTCCGGCATAGTCGGCGCCGAGTTCCTGCAGCGCCAGATCCGCATCGGCGGCCTTGTTGGCGGCGTCGGTGTCGACCAGCGCGCTCGCCTCGTTGGTCATCACCTCCTTGAGGATCGCGGCGATCGACTTGCGCTTGGCGAACCACTGCCGGCGGATCTTGGTCAGAAGCTTGGTGGCGTCGGTCTTGTCGAGCAGGATCGCCCGCGTCGACCAGCGATACGGAAAGGCGAGCCGGTTGAGATCGTCGAGGATGCCGGGCGTCGTCGCGGTCGGAAATCCGACGATGGTCAGGATGCGCAGATGCGCGTCGGCAAGGCGCGGCTCCAGCCCGCCGGTGAGCGGCTGATCGGCCACCAACGCGTCGAGATACATCGGCGTCTCGGGAACGCGCACGCGATAGCGCTTCGTCGAGACGGTCGAGTGCAGATAGGTCAGGGTCTCGACATCATCGAGCCACGCGCATTCCGGCATGAAGGCTTCGACGAGCTGCAGGATGCGGTCGGTGCGATCGACGAAGCCGCGAAGAGCTTCCCACGCATCGACACCGCGCTCGGCCTTGCCTTCGTAAAGCCAGCTCTCGGCGCGCGCGGCATCCTCGGCCGGCGGCAGGAAGGTGAAGGTCAGGAAGTAGCTCGACTCGTAGTGGACGGCGTCCTCTTCGAAGTCGGCCTTGCGCTCGGCATCGACCATAGCCGAGGCGGCGTCGGGAAACCGGCTCGCCGGATAGGCGTCGACGGCGTGACGTTGCGCCTCGACGAAGACCGCCCAGCCACTGCCGAGACGGCGGAAGGCGCTGTTGAGGCGGCCCGCCACGGCGACCAGTTCGGCCTGGACTGCGGAATCGAGATCGGGGCCGCGGAAGCGCGCGCTGCGCTGGAAGCTGCCATCCTTATTCAGAACGACGCCGGGAGCGACCAGCGCCGCCCAGGGCAGGAAATCCGCGAGCCGGGTCGAGGTGCGGCGATATTCGGCGAGGTTCATCATGGCGCGCCTCAGACGTTCAGGTGACCGGGAATGCGGAGGTGCCGGCGACCAACGTCGACGAATTGTGGGTCGCGCTTGGCCGCCCAGACGGCGGCGAAATGGCCGATGGCCCAGAGACCGAGGCCGACCAGCCAGAGGCGAAGGCCAAGACCGAGAGCGGCGGCGAGCGTGCCGTTGAGGATGGCGAGCGCCCGAGGCGCCCCGCCGAGCAGGATGTGCTCGGTCAAGGCCCGGTGGACCGGGACGCTGTAACCCGGCACGTCGCCGCCGCTCTCGATCAGGCCCGCCATTAGACGAGCGCTCCGCCGCCGAACGAGAAGAACGACAGGAAGAAGCTCGATGCGGCGAAGGCGATCGACAGGCCGAAGACGATCTGAATCAGGCGGCGGAAGCCGCCCGAGGTGTCGCCGAACGCGAGCGTCAGGCCAGTGACGATGATGATGATCACGGCGATGATCTTGGCGACCGGCCCCTCGATGGATTCGAGGATCGATTGCAGCGGCGCTTCCCACGGCATCGAGGAGCCGGAAGCGTGGGCGGCCGGGGCGAGCAGGACACTGGCCAGGAGGACGGATGCGGCTGTCGCCACATGGCGACGAAAATGCAGGGCACGGCGGATCATGCGGGTTCTCCTTCGGGGGGCTGGGTTGCGGGGCGGACGCGGTAGTCGCCATCGGGCGTGAGCCCATCGACGCGACCGAGTTCGGCCAGGCGCCGGGTCGCACCGCGCCCGGAGAGGACCGCGATGAGATCGATCGTCTCGGCAATCAGCGCGCGCGGGACGGTGACGACGGCTTCCTGGATGAGCTGCTCGAGGCGGCGGAGCGCGCCGAGCGCAGTGCCGGCATGGATGGTGCCGATCCCTCCGGGGTGGCCGGTGCCCCAGGCCTTGAGCAGGTCGAGCGCCTCGGCGCCGCGTACCTCGCCGATCGGAATGCGGTCGGGCCGAAGGCGCAGCGAGGAACGGACAAGATCGGACAGCGTGGCGACGCCATCCTTAGTCCGCATGGCGACCAGGTTGGGCGCCGCGCATTGCAGCTCGCGGGTGTCCTCGATCAGGACGATACGGTCGGAGGTCTTCGACACCTCGGCGAGCAGCGCGTTGGTCAGCGTCGTCTTGCCGGTGGAGGTGCCGCCGGCCACGAGGATGTTGCGGCGATCGGCGACGGCCTGTCGCAGGATCTCGGCCTGCTCAGCGGTCATGGTGCCGGCGGCGACATAGTCCTGCAGCGTAAAGACGGCGACCGCCGGCTTGCGGATCGCGAAGGCCGGCGCCGCGACCACGGGCGGCAGCAGGCCCTCAAACCGCTCGCCTGTTTCCGGCAGTTCGGCGGAGACACGCGGATTGCCGGCGTGGACCTCGGCGCCGACATGGTGCGCGACCAGGCGCACGATGCGCTCGCCGTCGGCCGGCGAGAGCCGCTCGCCCGTGTCGGAGAGTCCCTCGGCAAGCCGGTCGATCCAGAGACGGCCGTCGGGGTTGAGCATCACCTCGACGACGCTGACGTCTCCAAGGAAACCGGCTATGGCGGGGCCGAGTGCGGTCCGCAGCATGCGGGCCCCGCGAAGTATTGCCTCAGATTTCTCGGAAGAAGCGGCCACGTCATCCCCGTTCTTTGCGGGACCGCGTCAGGCCGCCCCTGGATCGGGGATGATTAAGAGAACCGGAAATCGGCCCTCGGCAACAGGTGTCAGGGCGTAGTAGTAGCGTGGCGTAGAAAGACAGGTGTTCGGCGGGATCGACGAATACTTGAGTTGCCGTATTCGATGCTTATCACGCGTCGCGCGCGGACTCGATGTCCTCGGAAATCTCCTGCCGCAGCTTCGGGCCCTTGGCCAGACGCCGGCCGAGCGCGGCGACGAACGAGTCGTAGCGTTCGCCCGCCTGGGCGCGCGCAGCGGCCTGTGCCGGCTCGGGCAATGGCGGGTTCGTAGTGAGCCAGAAGCGCACGAAGACGGCGAGCATCTCGACCGAGATGCCGAGATCGCGCTCCATGCGCGTCATGCGCCGGTCGAGCTGGTCGAGGCGTTTGGTGGTGGCCGCCTCCTGCCGCTCGGCCGCGTCGGGCGACAGGAAGGATGCGATCGCGGCCTCGGCAATCAGCGAGCGGGACTGGTCCCGGCGCGCGGCATGGGCCGCGAGCGCCTTCATCACCTCGGGTTCGAGATAGACGGACAGGCGTTGCTTCTTCGGCGGTTTCGACATCGGCCCCTCACAGGTCCATGCCGTCATTGGGATCGAGCGAGACCTGACGCGCGACACCCTGCATGATCTGGTTGGTGCGGCTGATGCGGGCGGCGTCGTCATCGACATCGTCATCGAAGCCGCCGTCGAACTCGTTCTCGATCGGCGCCTTCTTCTCGACCGGCTCGGCACGCTCCAGTTCGGGCTGGTGCCGGCGCTCCGAGCCAGTCGGATCTTCGTCGCCGGCCTCGGCCGCGGCTGCGCCTTGGGCGATGAGCGCGTCTGGTCGAGCGGGAAGCGGCAACCGGCTCCAGTCGTCGGCGCTCGGCTGCGCCAGCCTGGTCAGCGCCGGCGGCGGCATGATCCGCTCCTTGAAACGCCGGTCCTCGAAATAGCGGGCCTTCTTCGCGCGGATCGGTGGCGTGCCGGCGACCATGACGATCTCGTCAGTCGGCGGGAGCTGCATGATCTCGCCGGGCGTCATGAGCGGCCTGGCGGTCTCCGAGCGCGACACCATCAGATGGCCGAGCCAGGGAGACAGCCGGTGGCCGGCATAGTTGCGCATGGCGCGCATCTCGGTTGCGGTGCCGAGCGCGTCCGACACGCGCTTGGCGGTGCGTTCGTCATTGGTCGCGAAGCTGACCCGGACGTGGCAGTTGTCGAGGATCGAGTTGTTCGGGCCGTAGGCCTTCTCGATCTGGTTCAGCGACTGCGCGATCAGGAAGCTCTTCAGGCCGTAGCCGGCCATAAAGGCGAGCGCGGATTCGAAGAAGTCGAGCCGGCCGAGCGCCGGGAATTCGTCGAGCATGAGGAGCAGCCGATGGCGGTTGCCCTTCGCCTGCAGGTCCTCGGTCAGACGCCGCCCGATCTGGTTGAGGATGAGTCGGATGAGCGGCTTGGTCCGGGCGATGTCGGATGGCGGCACGACCAGGTAGAGGCTGGTCGGATGGCGGGCGCCGACGATGTCGGCGATGCGCCAGTCGCAGCGTCGCGTCACCTCCGCGACGACGGGATCGCGATAGAGGCCGAGGAACGACATCGCGGTCGAAAGCACACCCGACCGTTCGTTGTCGGATTTGTTGAGCAGCTCGCGCGCGGCCGAGGCGATGACGGGATGCGGACCGGCGTCGCCGAGATGCGAGGTCTTCATCATCGCCGCGAGCGTCGACTCGATCGGCCGCTTCGGATCGGAGAGGAAGGCGGCGACGCCGGCGAGCGTCTTGTCCTCCCCGGCGTAAAGAACATGGAGGATGGCGCCGACCAGCAGCGCGTGACTGGTTTTCTCCCAGTGGTTCCGTTTCTCCAGCGATCCTTCCGGGTCGACCAGGATGTCGGCGATGTTCTGCACGTCGCGGACTTCCCACTCTCCGCGACGCACCTCGAGCAATGGGTTGTAGGCGGCCGACTTCACATTGGTCGGATCGAACAGCAGTACCCGGCCATGGCGGGCGCGGAAGCCGGCGGTCAGCGTCCAATTCTCGCCCTTGATGTCGTGGACGATGGCGCTGCCCGGCCATGTCAGCAACGACGGCACGACCAGGCCGACGCCTTTGCCCGAGCGCGTCGGCGCGAAGCAAAGCACATGCTCGGGCCCGTCATGCCGGAGATAGTGGTGGTCGTATTTTCCGAGCACCACGCCATCTTCACCGAGCAGGCTCGCGGCGCGCACCTCGTCGGGGCGCGCCCAGCGCGCCGAGCCGAAGGTTTCGGCGTTCTTCGCCTCACGGGCGCGCCACACCGACATGCCGATGGCGACGGCGATCGACACGAAGCCGCCGGACGCAGCGATATAGGCACCCTCGACGAAGATCGGCGGTGCATAGGCGTCGTAGAAGTACCACCATGGGAAGAAGGACCAGGGATAGTAGATCGGCCAGTGGCCGAGCATGAACCAGGGCGGCCCGAGCTGCGGCTGGAAGCCGAGCTTCCAGGCCGTCCATTGCGTGGCGGCCCAGGTCGTCAGGATAACGATGGTGAAGACGGTGAGGATCTGTCCCCAAAGGATCTTGGTGGCTGACATGGCGGGGTCCTTTCGAGCGGGATGGTGATCACAGGCCGATCCCCCGTTGCCGGCCGAAGCTCCAGTCGATGCCGCCGTCGCCACGGGCGACGCCCGAGACGTGGCGGCCGAGCTGCTTTTCGATTGAAGGCGTCCAGGGCACGAGGCTGAAGCCGAGCCCGTCGTCGATCATGGCGAAGCGGCCGGTCGCGAGCGTCAGGCGCCGCTGATAGGTGCCGGTGACATATTCGCCGGACTCGGGCTTGACCTGCGGACGCCCGGTTTCGGCGGCGATGCGCGCCGCCACCGCGTCCAGCTCGCGCCGGCGCAGCGTGTCGACCAGCCCGGGCTGGAAGCTGACGCCGCGCTTCTGGCGTTCGGCGAGACCCTGGCCGACCAGTTGTTCGGCGCGGCGATCCATGGCGTCACGCACCTCGGCGCCGAAGCCGCCGCCGAGCGCCACGGGCTCGCGGGCGATAGCCTGCCGGTCGAGCCAGGTGGCACCGGTCGCGGTAACCTGCCGCTCGATGTCGAGATCGGAGCGCACCGCGATCGCTACGCGCCGCTGGCCGCGATCGTCGTCGAACTTGCGCAGCTCGACGATCGAGCCCGGCGCGCTGTCGCCGGCCGCGTCGAGGCCCGGCAGCTTGATGTGATGGGTGCGGCCGTCGATCCCGTCGACGACGGCGAAGGCCGTGCCCTTTAGCTCGTCGTCGAGGCCGCGGGCGACCAGGCGGCCGATGACCGGATCGCTGAGGCTTTCGGACGCGAGCACATAGCTCGACGCACCGCGATCAATGCCGCGCTCGATCAGGCCCTGGTGGATGCGCTTGATGATGTCGCCGCGCTCGCCGAGTTCGCGCAACGTCGCCTCGGCCTTATCGGACAATGTCCATTGGCCGGGGCCGATCTCATCGGCGAGGCCGAGGCCCTCCAGCTTGCGCAGGCGCCCGACCTTCAGCGCGTGGAATTCGTCGGGCTGGCGATTGGGATGCGGCGCGAGATCGATGACGCCGGTGCGATAGGCATCGCGCCCGAGCTGGCGATCGAGATTGGTCCAGCGGTCCGCATCGATCTGCCGCTCAAGCGTGCGGCGGATCTCCTGGTCGGTGCGCGGGCCGAGCTCCTGGGTGATCAGGTCGCGCGCCCGGTCGCGCATGCCCTCTTTTATATAGTCGCGCGAGATGACGAGGTTCTCGCCGTCGTCGCGCACGCCGCGCACAATCAGATGGACGTGCGGATGCTGGGTGTTCCAGTGATCGACCGCGACCCATTCGAGCCGCGTGCCGAGATCCTTCTCCATCTGACCGAGCAGCTCGCGGGTGAAGCCCTTGAGGTCGGACATCTCCAGCGCGTCGTCCGGCGAGACGATGAAGCGGAAATGATGGCGGTCGTCCTCGGCTTGGCTTGCGAAATCCTTGGCGTCGGCGCCGTCACCGCCGGGACCGAACAGGCGGGCCTTCTCGCCGTCACGGGTGACGCCGTCGCGCTGGAGATAGTTGAGATGCGTCGCGAGCGGCGCCGAGCGGCCGCCATGACGAACGACGCGCGCCTTAATCACCGCGCCGCGCGAGCGCGCGGTGATCAGGCGATTGGCCTGGATCGAGGCGCGCTGGCCGCGCCCAAACCGGGACCGCGCGCCCGACCCAATCTTCCCTTGCCGGGAGACGCTGCCGCCCGCCCGCTGGGCGGCGGCGAGCGCCTGGGCGATGAAGGGCCGCGCGCGCTGGGCGCTGGTCGAGCGAATGCGGCCTGGCCGAATGCGAAATTCGCGCTCGTCGCTCATGGCCGTGGCTCCGCACATCGCGCAAAGCCGATGATTTCCTTGGAGAAAGCGCGAGCGCGCAGGCTGCGCCGATCAGGCTCACCTCGCGAAATCGCGCCATAACCTATTGAAAAAGCACAACCGAACCCAAGCGCACATCGCGCCCCTTTATCCTGCCATCGTGCGGTTGTGCTTGCGTCTTCCCCTCCCAACGCCCTCCATGATGCGCCGGGGTTCGCCATGCTGCGAGGGATGGATGAACGCCTCATCGGGGGCCTGCCGTCTCCCGCCGGGAGACGAAGAGCCCGCCCGTCGGGTTCGCATCGGCCGAAACATCGCGCGGCCGGACAGCGGGAGCGCTGTCACCGGGCTGCGCATCGGCCGGCGCTGTCGCTGCGGTCGAAACGCGCTCGGGAGCCCCGATGAACAGCGGTGCGCGCGTCCAGGCCAGCGGGTCGGCGGCAGCAACATTGACGACGGCCGGCGACGGCATGCCGCCGACAAGGGGTGCGAGCTGGGCGACATAGGCGCGCGTTTCGGCTGGCAAGGCGCGACCGCCCGCGAGGAATTCGTCGTAGCGCCCCGGACCGGCATTGTAGGCCGAGAGAAAGCCCGGCGATCCGTAGCGATCGTAGAGTTCGCGCATGTATGCCGTTCCCGCGATGATGTTGTCGTGCGGGTCGAACGGGTCGCTGCCGAGCCGATACCGGGCGCGCAGATAGGCCCAGGTGTCGGGCATGAGCTGCATGAGACCCTGCGCGCCCTTAGGCGAGATCGCGCGGATGTCGTTGGCGCTCTCGACGCGCATGAGCGCTCGAATCCATGCGACCGGAATGCCGAAGCGCTGCGAGGCCTCCGCGACGAATTCAGCGAACGGTGCGCTGGCCTCCGTCACTGCCGGAGCCGCCGTCTGCGCGTGTACGGGCACGGCCTCGATGCCCGACAACGACATGCCGGTAAGGAGCAGGAGGAGCAGCCGACGCGCGGCGCGAGGGTTGGTCGCGCCGCTCCCGTGCCGCTGCGATCGATGCAGGGCGCGCACCGATCAGTCCTCCTTGCGCGGCTTGGCCGGCCGCGACCAATGCAGGCCCCAGGTGGAGTTGTCGTCGCCGGCGCGAAAGAGATTGGCGCGCAGCGGACGCGGGAACAGCGGGCTGTCGAGCTGCACGGAGACGTACTCGCCGGCACGCTCGCCGACATGCTTCCATCCGGCGCCGACCTCGCTGCCTTCCTCGCCGCCGAGCAGGACACGGTAGTCCGGTGCGTTTTCGGCGTCGGAGGCCTCGGCCGGAACGATCGCGAGTTCGGCGTCGATGCCGAGCGCGGTGAGCCGCCCGGAATAACCGGACTTGGTGCGGGTGAATTGGCCGATCTGCGTCATGGTCGTCTCCTTCGGTAGGGGGTTGGAAGCGGCAGGTCAGTGGGTCGGCACGCGCCAGACGTAGCGGCCGTCGCCGTCTTCATCGGTCCAGAGCGGGGTCGCCCGGCCGATCACGGTGCTGGTCGGCAGCGGGCCGAAGTAGCGGCCGTCGAGGCTGTCGGGGACTGACCAGTTCATCAGGAAAAGCTCGTCCTCGCCGATGCGGCGGCAGCCCTGCCAGACGGGCAGCGAACGGCCGCGATGGTCGCGGTCGAGCGCATCGCCCACCGGCACGCCGTCCACGGTGATGGCGTGATCGCGGCGGCAAACCTCTTGGCCGGCAACGCCCGCGACCCGCTTCATCAAGGGCACGCCACGGCCGATATAGCCGCGTTCGACCATGAAGGCGGCGAGCGGTTCGGGCGCGCGCAGGGCCACAAGATCGGTGACTTCGAAGCGGTCGGCCGGCGCGATGCTGTAGAGCCCGATCGGCGTGCTGGCGGACGCGTTCCAGATGAGCTTGGTCGGGAAATGGACGAACGATGCGATCGCCACGCCCATGGTCATCACGTAGGTGACCATCACATAGCCGAAGCGGCTCATGCGCCGACCCTCCGCCGCAGCAGGAAGGCTTTGTGGTGGCCCATCGTGTACGGACGCGGCGGCTGGCCGGCCATCATGCGGTTGTGGACGTGCCGCCAGTGATCGGGCGAGACGTCGGCCGCATCGATGCCGGCGGCCTCGATGGCGTCGATCATCTGCAGCATGCGCTCCACCTTCGGCCAGCCTTCGACCTTCAGGAGGATGTCGCCGCCGGGCCGCACGAACGGCACGGTTTGCTGCGGCTCGGTCGGCAGCGCCGCGCGCAGCACATCGAGATGCGATGCGACGGTGCCGTGGTCGTTCGCGGCCCAGCGCACGAAGCCGAACACGCTGTCCGGCGCGAAGCGCAGCACGCGCCGGCGGCGATCGAGGATCTGTTCGCCGACTTCGCGGCCGAACCTGATCCAGTTCTCGATGCGCTTTTCGATCCAGGTGAGTTCGACCTCGGTCAGGTGAGTGGGCGGCGGCGCGGCCGGACCTGGCGCGCCGCGCGCATGGATGGCGCCGGTGCCGGTCATGTCGCGTCTCCGTTGCTCGGGGGGAATTCGCGCGCGAGCAGCTCGCGCAGCATGTCCGCCACGGTGACGCCGCGCTGGAAGGCGGCGATCTTGATCCGGGCGCGCTGGTCGGGCGTGACGTCGATGGTCAGGCGGGCCGAATAGATGGCGGCATCGGCGGTTCGCGCCGGCGGCGTCTCGGCCGCCTTGATCCAGTCTTCGGGATCGCCCGGCCGCGTGGCGAAGCCGCGTTTCGGAGGCGCCGCGGTCATGGCGCGATCCTCGCGATCTCGGTGGCCAGCGCCGCGATCTCGCGCGCGGCGGGACTGTCACCGTCCAGCTCGCCGACGAGACGGCCGCTCTGCGCGGTGTCGGCGAAGGCGACGCGCTGGCCGATCGTGGCGGCGAGCAGCGGCGGATCATGGTCGGCCAGCGTCTCGGCCGTCTCGCGGGCGATGACGGTGCGCGCGGCGCAGCGATTGAGGACGAAGCGCGCCACGAGCTGCGGCCGGTAAATGCGGGCTTCGCCGAGCAGCGACAGCATCTCGGCCGATGCCCAACCGTCGAAGGGCGACGGCTGCACCGGGATCAGCACCAGGTCGGCGGCGAGCAGCGCCGAGCGCATCAAGCCGGCGACACGCGGCGGCCCGTCGATGATGACGTGGTCGACGTCGCGGGCGATCTCGGGAGCCTCGCGATGCAGCGTGTCGCGGGCCAGGCCGACGACGCCGAAGAGCCGTGGCAGGTTTTCGCGCGAGCGCTGTTGCGACCAGTCGAGCGCCGAGCCCTGCGGGTCGGCGTCGATCAGAGTGACTCGCTGACCCCGCTGAGCCCATTCGCCTGCGAGGTGCAGCGCGATCGTCGTCTTGCCGACGCCGCCCTTCTGGTTGAGGAGCGCGACGATCATAACGGTCTCCCGGCGATCGGGGACTCGTCCACAGCGGCCGAAAACGGCCGTTGCGTTAGAAAGATTCCGAAGGAATCTAGGTTAGAGAAGTTACGGGGCTTGCAAGTTGCTGATTCAGCGAGCGGATTCGACGATTCCGGTCCCCGATAGCACGAGGATCGGGTCCTCGATGGCACGATGGGTCCGGTCCCTGATAGCACGAGACGATTCACAGCTTATCCCCAGAGCGGACGATCGCGCGGCGACGCTGGCGCGGGATGCCGAGCGCGTGCGGGTCGTTGGGTTTGAAGGAGAGGATTTCGGGACCGCCGAGGCACTGCTCGATGGTCAGGCGGTAGCCGGGCAACGGCTGGCGACGGACGATGTCGCGCAGGTCGTAGGCGAAGTGTTTGAGCGGCGAGAGCGAGCCGGACTTAGCGTGGAGATGCGGAAAATCGAAGCTCCAGCCGAACTCCTGTTTGCCGCCGTGCTTGCGCACGAGGCGGTAGAGCCAGCGCTCAAGCCCGCCCGTCAGACCGAAATAGTCGCGGTCGATGGTCAGCACGAGCGCGTCGTCAAGAACGGCGGCGTAGAACCAGTCGGGCACGATGAGTTCGAGCCCGAGCGGCCGTCCGCGCGCGTCGGCACGCTCTTTCCACTCATTGATCCAAGAGAAGCGGTGCAGCCGCCGCTCGGTCGGCTGGCGGATCGATGTCGCCACCGTCGTCGACTGGAGCCGGTCGAGCGCGGCCTTCAATCGGTCGTAGTCGCGCAAGCTGACGCCACGACCGATGAACTGCAGGATCTCGTAGGGCGTGGTCGCCATCAGGCGCGACGGCCGCAAGCCATGGTCGCGCGCCTCGACGATCTGGGACGCGGCCCAGATCAGCACGTCGGCGTCCCAGATGGTCGCCATGCCGTGCTCCGGCACGGCTTCGACGCGGATGACGACGGAGCCAGCCTTGAAGTCGATCGGAGCGATCCGCTTCGACTTGCCGAGCGCGAAGAACGGGTACGCCATCAGGTCCTGCGCGTCGCGCGGCGCAAGATCGCCGGGCAGCGCCCGGAAGAGATCGAGCTGTTCGCGTTCGCTGCTGTGATGGCGCGCCGACATTTGCGATCGGCTCAGCGCTGCGGCGCGTGACCGCCGGTCGCGCTGGCTGATTCGTGGCGCTTCGCCGGCAGGACGGCGTCCGTCTCGGCGGTCGAGTTCTTGGTGCCGCGATTGGCCCAGGCCTGCAGGTCGGCGATCGCGTAGACGACGCGTCCGCCGAGCTTCTTGAACGCCGGCCCGGTGCCGTAGGTGCGATGCTTCTCAAGCGTGCGGCCCGACAGGCCGAGGAAGCGCGCCGCTTCAGGTGTGCGCAGATAGCGTGGAGGAACGTGGACAGTCGCGCTTTCGGCCATGATCGGGCTCCGTGCGGTGCTGGGGGGCTGCCGGATGTCGGCGGCGGTTCCAGCGCACGGTCGTTCGCTCTGGCGCGATCCACGATGTCGAAGATTTCGGGGAATAATCGACACCCCCTGACGGGGGCGACGGGGCTACGGTTTGCGCGGCCGTTTCAGAAGGTCGCGATAGTCGCCGTGGACGAGTTTCATGCCGTCGCGGGCGAGACGGATCGTCGTCTCGCGCAACGCGTCACCCGCCCAGGAGGCCGCCTCGATATGGTGTTGGGGAAAGAGCGCCATCGCGATCGCCCGGTAGCTTTGCCGCTCGAGGCGGGCATCGACGGCGCGCAGCATCTGGCGCAGGCGCTGGCGACGCTGCGGCGTTACGCGCGGGTCCGGTAGCGCTGGCGGCTCGTGGGTGCCGCGCCAGTATCGGGCGAGCGCTTCCAGCCGATCCGGCGTCGCGTCGTCAAGGAGGATCAGGGCGGCGCGCGGCCGCGCGTCATCGCCAATGCCGACCATGCGCGCACGGATCACTTCGCCCCCCACGGCGATGCGTGCGTCGGTATCGCCTGCCGGGGCGAGCGCCGGACCGTCAGCCGGGGCTGCAGGCGCAATCCACGCCGGGAGGCCCTGCAGGATCAGCGTCCACGGATCGGCTGCTGGTGTCCACGCGGGTTTTGCATCCGTTGCCGAGAGATCGGGGTCGGCAACGAAAGGATAACCCCCATTTGTTGGCAAGAGCGACCTCGGCCTTGTCTTCGTCGAGACCGCGGCCTTTCAATCGCTTGTAGTCTTGCTGGTACTCAGGATTGCGCCTCAAGAATTCCCAGGCCAAGTCCGGAGCATCGAGATCGTTTACATACTCATAGGCGGTTGAGATCCGCCACGTGCCTTGCTCCGGCATCCTTGGCCTCCCACACCTCGCTAAACGCGAGAACTACAAGCGCTAACGATTCGCGGTTGAGTGGCAGTTTTGGAAGCCCGAAGGTGAACACGGGTGATGCGGAAGCTGCATCACCGCAAGCTATAAGGTTAATGAAATGAGGATCTTATAAGGTCGCGAAAACCGTTTTCGGTCATCCAATGCGCTCGGGCGAGATGACTCTGGTAGACGAGTTCGGCGCGCGCATGATCAGTGTTCGGATCGATGCCGAAGATGATCACGGCGACTTCTTCCCATGAGGCGCCTGCGGTTTCGGCGTCCAGCAGACGAAGGTAGGTCGCCAGATGCGCACGGTCATAGTCGGTCAGCCGCGAGTCGGTCGGCGGTTGATCTTGGAAGGCGGATTTAGCGCTCATAGTTAACGTCCCCACCGCGTCATATCCGAAACGGATAGAGTTTGCACGACGGCGGTATCGTAAAGACGACGACAATCGGCGGCATTATTCGACTGGCGCGCGCCGCTCAGCCCGTGGACGGTCTTGCCGGACAATCATCACCCCTTCGCCCTGATCGGAGTTGAGGAAGACGATTCCGGCTTCCTCAAGCGCGCGTCGGACCTGGTCACGCGTGGATTCATGCACGCCAAGCCCGTTCTCGGACTCGACGCGCTTAAGAGCGGTCAGCGATACCAAGGCCTTGTCAGCGAGCGTCTCCTGATTCCAACCAAGCAACGCGCGGGCGGCCCGTGACTGTCGGGCGGTGATCATGCATGACCACCTCCTACAGTCCGAACTTCGCACGCCACGAAAACGACTATAATAGTCGCCTTTGGCCGCCTTGGCGAGGCCAAAGCCGGTCGTGAGAGGCCCGTTCGCCGCAAATCCGGCTCAACCGATTCGGTCGCCTTGCAGAGCGAAGGCCCCGGCCTTTCGGCCGGGGCCTCACGCCGGCCTCAGTCGCCGCGCCGCCCGTTCGGGCGGGACCAGATGAGCGAGAAGGTGTCGGCGTCCTCGTCGTCGAAGAGGTTGGCGTAGATCGGGGCGTTGAAGCTCGGATCGTCCAGCTTGAGGCCCAGATAGTCGCGGCCCTCGTTGGAGCGCTTGGACCAGGCGGCGCCGATCTCGGCGCGGCCGACCAGGACCCGGTGGCTGGGGGCGTTCTCGCCGGTGGCGCGCTGGTCGGGGACGATGCGCACGTTCTTGGCCTGGACGCTGAGGGTGACGATTTCGCCGGTGAACTCGTTCGTGCCGGTCTTCTTGAAGGTGCCGATGGTCGCCATTGTAAGTCTCCGTTTTCCGTTCCTGAGCCCGCACCATTGCGGCCTCGATGGCGATCGGTTGGCCGGAGGCGATCGACGGCGCACCCCGAAGGGGCCTGACAGCTAAGGAGGGCTTTCTTGTCCCGCGAGGAATGGCGGCGCAGCCGGCAGGGGAAGAAAGTTTGACGCGGCTGTTGCGTCATAGGCGATCGAGGCGCAGCCGGCCTTCGGCCAGATCAGGCCATTTGAGAGGCCGTTTGGAGCGGTCGCGTGACGGTGAGAAACGGAGAGATGGCGGCCCACCGCTGCCGCCAAGACAATATCGCCACGAACCACACTGGCGAGTTGCGCCCTTGTCCGGGCCGATCACGGCGTCCTGACCCGGCCTGCCTGCAGGGACGCTTCCGCATCAACCGGATCTCCGCACAAGCTATGACGGCTGACGCTGCGCCTGCGCCTGCCGTGGGTCGCTCTCAAGGCCGAACGACGATCCGCTTTTCCAGCCCCGCAACCGCCCACTCTCCTGACGGGGATCGCCGCTTCAATCGTCGCCCTGGTCCGCACCAGCACGACATGCGCGATGTCAGGCCCGCGCGAGGTCCCGGCTGGTGGGGCTGCTGGCCGTGGCCATTCCGGCGACCCGGACGAAGGCCGTGATGCCGACGGCGATGGCCCCGATGACGGAGAATGCGATCTGCCACGCGTCCGACGGCATCAGGTGCTTCACGATGCCATGGGTGGCGTGGAAGCCCGCGACGGCGGCCGGTGCGACGAAGATGACGGCGACCCCGAGCTTTAGCCACATCGGCCGCGCAAAGGTGATGAGGAGCTGGCCGACCGCGAAGGTAACGGCCGCGGCGATGAGGCCGACCAGGATCGCGCCGGGAACACCGGCGCCGGTGCCGTGGGCCCAGCCTCCTGCGGCGAAGCCGGCGAAGGCTGGCAGCGCGAAGACGGCCAGCGTGAACAACAGCCAGCAAAGCAGGCCTATAGCTGCAAGAGATGCAAGTATTGCGAGGATGATCATAGTGGTGGCCTCCGTGCCAAAATGTCTGACGGTTGCGCCTGCCACCACCACCACGGCGCGACCGCACTATAGCTGAAGATCGACTGCGCCGGGAGCGGAAATCGCGGCCGATTTCCGCTTCGGCGGACCGGGTTGCCCCGGTCAGGCGAAAGGATCGATCTCATGGACGATCGCGGCGGTGTCGCCATCGTACTCGCTGGCGGGCATCACCGAATGGGTTCCGTCGCCGGCCTGAAAGATGACGATGGCGGCCATCAGCGACGTGGCGAGGCTGAAGGCGAAGGCATGCGCTTGCTTGAGGGACATCGACCCGGCTCCTGTTTCGAGCGGTGGACCATCCCCCGCTGACAGGCGCCCGAAGTGTCGGACTGGTCGCTGCAATCACCGCGCAGGCGCAGCCGTAGCGGCGGCATGCTCGCATAGCCGACCCTTTACGGGTTGATGGCGCCAAGCGGCCAGTCTGACCAAGGATCAGCGCAGAGAAGCGGGTGTGGTGCTCGGCGCCGGGAGCCGGCCCTGTCCCGTCAGTCCGGAAGCGCCTGCATTCGCCATGCCGGTGCGTTGGCGATGAAGTCCCGGTAGGCATAGTTGACCAGGTCGCGAACCAGCTCGAGCAGCCCGCCGACCGGCAGTCCGTCGAAGGGATCGCCATGCGCCATGCCGTTGCGCCGTTGGCTGAGGCTGGGCTTCGCGTCTCCGGTGACGAAGCCGATCGCGGTGCCGCCGGTGCGGACGGTCATCGGGATGTGCGCGTCGGTCAGGCCGTCGACGTCGACCATATGTTTCAGCAACGCCGCAAAGGTCCGGCTCTTCTTTGGAATCTTGTCGCCATATCGGTCCATCGTGGCGAGTTCGAGGGCGATCAGCGCCGCAAGCTCGCCGGCTTTCAGCACGTCGAGGTCGACCCAGCCGAGGAGGTAGAGCGTCTGCGCTCGTGCGAACTTCGCGCGCACGATGTCCGGGATGCGCTCGTCGATGCCGAGGCTGACGATGAATTTCCGCCAAGTCTCGGGATCGTCGAATTGAAGGAATCCACCGGGCATTCCCGGCGATGGCCAGGGAATGACGAGTGGTTCTGAGCGCGGCGGAAGGTCCAGGTCGAGATTCAGCGGCGTCTCCTTTCTGATATCCGGGCGTGCAATAATACTCGCGATCGGCAAGTATTGCGAAGTCTGACGGCGCTCACGCGCCGCCGAACTTCCAGACCGGGATGCCGAGCTTCTTGGCCTTGTCAGCCATGTTGTCGTTGATGCCCGTGCCGGGGAAATGCATCACGCCCTTCGGCACGATCTCCAGCATCCCGTCGTTGCGCTTGAAGGGCGCGGCGCGACCGTGCTTCGTCCAGTCGGGTGCAAAACCGATCTGCGGCACGTTGCGGTTCTTCGCCCAGAGCGACGCGATCTTCTCGGCGCCTTTTGGTGACTTGCCGTGAACGAGGACCATGTCGGGGTGCTTCTCATGCACCTGGTCGAGCTTGGCCCAAATGAGCCGGTGATCGTTGAAGTCGAGCCCGCCGGTGACGACGATCTTCGGGCCGGGAGGAAGAAGGACCTCCTGATCGGCGCGCTTCTTCGCCATCAGGAAGTCGCGGCTATCGATCATCGCCGAGGTGAGATTGCGATGGTTGACCTTCGATCCGCTGCGCGGAAGCCATGCCTTGCCGACGTGGCGTTCGTAGTGTTCGGCGGCCTGATCACGCATCAGCTCGAAAGCGGCTTGGCGCTCGATGAGCGTCTGGCCCTCGGCGATCTGGCGCTCCAGTTCGACCGACTTCACCTCGCTGCCGTCCTGTTCCCTCTGCGAACGCTTCTGGGCTTGCTCATTGTCGTCGAGTTCGCGTGCGATCCGGTCGGTGGCGCGATGGAAGACGTTCACGGTCGACCAGAGGAGATCGTCGAGGTCGGGTTCGAGGCGCGTGTCCTCCAGGGTGGAGATCAGGGCGTCGAAGATGTCGGCGATGGCGCCCGCAACCGCGTTGCCGTCCGGAAGAAGCCGCTGATCCGGTTCGTCGGAAAAGGGCCTGTAGCCGTGGAGCTGCAACTCGTTGAGGACATGGTCGGTAGGTGAGGATTCGTGGTGTGGTTCGAAGTCGTCATGCGCGTTCATGGGATGCTCCGTCGGTAGGACCGCGACCGTCGCGGCCTTCATGGCGACGAAGCCCACCGGCGAGACGGCCCTGCACCCGAAGCGCAGCGCAGGGCCGGAGCGTCAGCGGAGGATGGCGAAGGCCGGCTATTTTGCCTCGCGATGGAAAGGCGCGGCACGCGCCGCCGGAAAATAGTCGGCCGCCGCCATTGCCGGGCCGGCCCGACTGTGGGCCGATCGCCCCCTCGAAGGCCGAGGCGCGGTCCTCTCGGACGATATGGGGCATCCGGACGGGCATGACGGCACCGCCGCCACTTTCCTCCTTGCCGGCTATGCCGCGAGAGCCATGAAGCGCGCCACGTCCTGTGGCCCGATCTGCATCCGGGTCTGGCTTCTGAGCGCGTCGATGCCGAGGGTGCGGAGATCCTCGTTGAAGTCGCCGAGCTGCGGAGAGATGACAATCGCGTCGATCCCGGCCGCGTTCGCCCGTTCGACCAGGCTGTCCCGCGCACCGTCACCGGCCGGATCGTCGTCGCGCAGGATGTAGAGCCGCCGTAGCGTGTCCGGGAACAGGATAGCGGCGAGATGGGCTGCGGAGAGCGCCGCCAGCATCGGCATGTCGGGCAAGACCTGCCTGACGGACAGGACGGTCTCGATGCCTTCGCCGGCCGCCATCACCTCGTCGCCGATGCCGAAGCGCACCGCGTTGCCGAGAAGATCGCCCATCGCCCGCCTCGGCGTGTCGAGCGGCGCCTTGTCGCGGCGTCGCGGGTCGAGCCAGGTCCGGTGCGCCCCGGTGATCCTGTCGCGGAGGTCGGTGACGGCGGCGATCATTGCCGGCCAGGTCTCGGTCGGGGAATGCTCGTCGGGCCGATAATAGCAGCGCGGGTGGAAGCGCAGATTTCCGGTTCCGCGTAAATCCGTAATGCCGCGTTCCCGTAGATACGCCTGTACGAGCGTGCCCGTAATCGGCTGCGACATGCCGATCAGACGGCGGGCTGCCTCGGGCGACCCGTGCGGTGCGGGCGCCTGACGCGGGTTTGCCGGCAATGGTTCTGGCTGCGGCATCGAGAGGAAGGTCCGTGCCTCATCGGCGACGTCCTTGAAATCGACCAGGCCGCAGCTCTCGCGGATCACGTCGAGAAGATCGCCATGCTCGCCGGTCGCCGCATCGGTCCATTTGCCGGCCGGGCCCTTGGGTGAGTCCTTGAGCCGCACATACATCGAGCGGCCCGGCGTGTTGCGCGCATCGCCGACCAGCCAGTAGCGGCCTTCACGCCGTCCACTGGAGAGGTAATGGCGGCACACTGCTTCGGCCCGCCGGCCGAGACGCTGCGCGAGATCGGAAGCATCGTGACGCGACATCACGCGGCCTCCCGTTCTGAGATGCGCGTCACCGCATAGGTGTCGAGCAGCTTGGTGAGGATGCCCGGTCCGGTGCCGTCGACCGGCACGAAGAAGCGCAGCTTCCAGGAGATGATCTCGCTGAACAGGCCATAGGCCCGCAGTCGCTCGCGCATCGCCTCGGTGAAGCCGGTCAGCTCCAGCCGATAGGCGCTCATGACCCGGGCGCGGCGAAGTTGGAGGCCTTCGGCCAAGTCGAGGATCGTGCGGCCCTCCATCAGCGCGGCGAAGGCATGTTCCGGCGTCAGCGTGCCAGCCCCCTGCGTGGCGGCGTTCGCAGCCCAGGCCGGCGAGACGCGGCGACCGATGATGCGCTCACCCGCATCGGTCTGGAGCCGGTAGACCCTGGTCGACTCGTCCGGCAGGCGCTTCCAGATGGGCAGCAGCAGGCCGGCGACGATATGGATCGTGCTGTCGGAGAAGTCCGGGATGTCGGCAAGCTCCGCCTCCCATGCGGCGGCGAAGCGGTCGCGGTCGGCGTCCTCCCAATGGCTTTCGTCCATCATCCGCAACGGCGCATAATGCTGCTCCATCGGCCGGATCAGGCAGACGCGGCGTTCGATCTCGCCGTCGTCGAGCATCATCGACGGGGCCGGCATCTGCACTGCGGCCCGGCCGGAGCGACCGTTGACCAGGAGCCGCGCGCGCGGATCGGCAAGGTGGTCGAGCGCGGCGGTCAGCGTGACGGGGCGATTGCGCTCCCGGCGGGTGATGGTCAGCAGCCGCGTCTCAGCGCCCGTGCCGGGATGGACATGGATGACCTGGCTGTCGGTGACCACGAAGCTCTCGGCCTGCAGCGTCTCCAATCCGATGTCATAGTGGCCGCTGCGGATCGCACCCTCGATCTTGGCGGTCAGGAGCTGCTCGAAGGCGGTGAACAGGATACCCTGCAGCTCTATGGTGAGCGCCAGCAGCCGGTTGAGGAAGGTCGTGATCGGCGGCAACTCGTCCTTGATGCCGTTGTCGTCCATCAGCTTCAGGCCGGTAGCGGTCTCGAACCGATCGAGGGAGCAACCCTCGACCTTGCCGCGCACGAGTAGCAGGTAGAGCTGGCGGAGCGCATCGCGCGCATAGTGGGATTCGAGATTGTCCTCGGGCCGGAACAGGCCCTGGCCGCCGGTCTGGCGCTGTCCGCGCGTGATGGCGCCGAGCGTGTCGAGCCGCCGTGCGATAGTCGAGAGGAAGCGCTTTTCCGCCTTCACGTCGGTGGCGATCGGCCGGAAGAGCGGCGGCTGCGCCTGGTTGGTCCGGTTGGTGCGGCCGAGCCCCTGGATCGCCGCGTCGGCCTTCCAGCCGGGCTCCAGCAGATAGTGGATGCGCAGGCGCTGGTTCCGGACAGCGAGGTCGGCGTGATAGCTGCGGCCCGTGCCGCCGGCGTCGCTAAAGACGAGGACGCGCTTGTCGTCGTCCATGAACGAGGCCGCCTCGGCGAGATTGGCCGATCCTGCCCGATTCTCGACGGCAAGCCGGTCGCCCTTGCGCACGACGCGGCGCGAGCGTCCGGTCACCTCGGCGACGACGTCCGTGCCGAAGCGCTGGACGATCTGGTCGAGCGCGCCGGGGACCGGTGGAAGCGATGCGAGGCGTTCGATCAGCTCGTCGCGGCGGGCGACGGCTTCGCGGCTCTCGACGGGCTGGCCGTCGCGATAGACTGGCCGCGACGACAGGTTGCCCTCGCTGTCGGAGAACGGCTCGTGGAGCTGTACCGGGAAGGAATGGGCGAGATAGTCCAGGACATATTCCCGCGGCGTGATGTCGACGCGGACGTCATTCCATTCTTCGGTGGGGATCTCGGCCAGCCGGCGCTCCATCAGGGCCTCGCCGGTCGAGACGATCTGGATGACGGCGGAATGGCCGGCCGCCAGGTCCTGCTCGATCGAGCGGACTAGCGTCGGGGTCTTCATGCTGGTGAGGAGATGGCCGAAGAAGCGCTGCTTGGCGCTCTCGAAGGCCGAGCGCGCGGCCGACTTGGCCTGCCGGTTCAGCGTACCGGTATCGCCAGTGATGTTCGCGGCCTGCATCGCCGCATCGAGATGATTATGGATGATGGCGAAGGCGCCGGCATAGGCATCGTAGATGCGGGTCTGCTCGGGCGTGAGCTGATGCTCGACCAGCTCGTACTCGACGCCGTCATAGGAGAGCGATCGGGCCGTATAGAGGCCGAGCGCGCGCAGGTCGCGAGCCAGCACCTCCATCGCCGCGACGCCGCCATTGTCGACGGCTTCGACGAACTGGGCGCGATTGGCGAAGGGAAAGTCCTCGCCGCCCCACAGGCCGAGGCGCTGGGCATAGGCGAGATTGTGGACGGTGGTCGCGCCGGTCGCCGAGACGTAGACCACGCGGGCGTTCGGGAGCGCATGCTGGAGCCGAAGGCCCGCACGTCCTTGCTGCGATGGGGACACATCGCCCCGTTCTCCCTTGCCGCCGCCGGCGTTCTGCATCGCGTGGCTCTCGTCGAAAATGATCACTCCGTCGAAATCGGAGCCCAACCATTCGACGATCTGCTTGACGCGCGAAAGCTTCTCCCCACGGTCGTCGGACCGTAGCGTGGCATAGGTGGTGAATAGGACGCCTTCGGGCAGTCGGATCGCCGTACCCTGCGGGAAGCGCGACAGCGGCGTGACCAGCAAGCGTTCCATGCCAAGCGCCGACCAATCGCGCTGGGCGTCTTCCAGCAGCTTGTCGGACTTGGAGATCCACACCGCCTTGCGGCGGCCCTGAAGCCAGTTGTCGAGGATGATGCCGGCCGACTGGCGGCCCTTGCCGGCGCCGGTGCCGTCGCCGAGCATGAAGCCTCGGCGGAAGCGCACCGCGTTCGGGGCATCGTCCGGCGCGGCGGTGACGAGATCGGCGGTCTCGTCCACGGTCCAGGATCCGGCGAGGTATTCGCCATGGGCCTCGCCGGCATAGATGACCGTCTCGAGCTGGGCGTCGGACAGGATGCCGTCGGCGACGATCGGCGCCGGCAGCGTCGGCCGATAGCTAGGCTTCGGCGGCGCGACCGAGGCCATGGCGGCGGACTGCACCAGCTTGGTCGGGTGCGGCTGCGCACCCTCGATCCGGATCGACTGGAGCGAATAGGCCTCGTAGATCGAGTCCGACAGGCGGCCGGTCTCCGGCGGCGTCCAGTCGATGGTCTCATAGGCGAGCGGAACGCCTTCGAGCTGGGCGATGCGACGGGCGGGCTGGGCTGTCGCCGCGCGGGCGAGATAGCCTCGCACCGTGCGCGGCGTGGCGGCCGGCATCGCCGTGGGACGTGCGATCGAGACCGGCAGACGCGCGGGAAGCTGCCTGTCGATCCAGCCGAGCAGCATCGCGACGTCGGGAGCGATCCCGGCAGAGTCTGGAAAATGCTCGGGGTCCTCGGCCGGCGCCTTGTCGATGACGGTCAGGCGGGTCTCGATGGTCGTGCCATGTTTGGCATAGACCGAGCCGGCGATCGCCGCGGTGAACACGACGCGGCCGCGCGCCTGCAACCGGACGAAGGCGTCCCGCCAGGCCGGAAGCTCCGGCGAGAAGTTGGCGCCGGTAATCGCGACAAGCCTCCCGCCATCGGCCAGACGGGCGAGCGCCGAGGCGATATGCCGATAGGCGGCGTCGGCGACGCGCCCGGTGACGTTCGCCATCACCGAGAATGGCGGGTTCATGATGACGACGCTGGGCACGGCGGCCGGATCGAGATGATCGTCGATCTGGGCGGCATCAAAGCGCGTGACGGGCATGGCCGGAAAGAGAGAGGTGAGAAGATCGGCGCGGGTCTGGGCTAGCTCGTTGAGGATGAGCGATGCGCCCGCGGTCTCGGCGAGGACGCCGAGCAGCCCGGTGCCGGCGGACGGCTCCAGCACGCGGTCGGCCGAGGTCAATGTTGCCGCCGTCAGCGCGGCAAGGCCGAGCGGGAGCGGCGTCGAGAATTGCTGGAAGGCCTGCGCCTCCTCGGATCGGCGCGTGTGCGTCGGCAGCAGTGCGACGATCTTGGCGAGGGCCGACAACCGTGAAGCCGGCGATGCGGCTTTACGGAAAAGCGGCTTTCCGTACTTGCGCAGAAAGAGGACTGTTGCGCCCTCGCAGGCGTCGTAGGCGGTTTTCCAATCCCAGGCGCCAGCAGTGTCGGATGCGCCGAAGGCGGCCTCCATGGCTCTGCGCAGGATGGCGGCATCGACGGTGCGGCCCTGTTCGAGGTGGGAGAGGATGCGCTCGGCGGCGGCGAGGATGGAGGCGGCCGGCGGCGTGTGCGGGACAAGCGGAAGCGTATCCGCCTCGACGGCGGGGATCAGAGCATGGAGCATGGGCGAAACCTCGGAGAGCGGGAGACGGGCGAGCCAGCCCGACGCTCTCTCTCTCGACCGGACGGGCTCAAACCCGTCCCGGCCATCCTCTCACTCTGGCGCGGGCGGAACCCGGCCTGCCGCACCGGCTTCCGGGGACGCGGATCGGCCGCTAAGCTCTCGTAGGAAAACAAGCTGCTGCGCCTCCCGCCATGCGGGCGCGCCGCGCGGGATGATGAGCATGGGAGGCGAGATGAAGGGCAGCGCGGTCGGCATTCTTGGCGCGGCATGTCTGGTGGTCGGCTTCGGGGCGGGCTTCGTGCTCCGGCCGGTGATCTCGCCGGTCGCCGCATCACCGGCCGTCGCCGCCGGCGTCGCCCAACCGAGCGAGGACGAAGCTACCGCAGCCGTGCGGCGCCACCGCCTGTTCACGGGAACGTCGCTCGCCAACGCGACCCTGAAGCTCGGCGACTGCTCGCCGGGCGGCGTGGGCCCCGGCGTGACCTGCATGACGCAGATCCTGCTCGATCCGACCAAGCCGAACGCGAGCCCGCAGAACCGGCCGATCGGCTTTGCCCGCGTCAACGGGCAATGGGAGGTGGCGGTCTGGTAGACGCGAACGAGCGAGCCCGCGCTCTGCTTGCCAATGGCGAGGAGTTTCTGCCGTCCGTGGTGCGGGCGGAGACCGGCGATCCTCGCGACACCTGCTACATGATCGCGATCGCGGCCGAGCTTGGGCTCAAGGCGTATCTTTCGAGCCAGGGATGGAGCGACGATCGCTGTCGCCGGACCATCCGCCACGATCTCGAACGAGGTCTGGCGAGCGCCTGCAAGTTCGGGATGGTCGGCGCAGGCGACGAACTGGCCGACGTGATGGTGGTGCTGAACGCCTACTATCCGCGCCATGCCTTTGGTCGCTTCGATGGCGATCGGGCCTTTGCGTCGAAGGCCCGCGTGGCCGTCGCGGGTCTTTTCGATGCCGTGCGCCTCTATATCGAGGCCTCCGGCGGGCGGTAGATCTCGAAGGGATTGCCATCGGCGAGATGGCCGAACGGCGTGAAGACGAACTCGCCGTCATCGCGGCCGACGGCACAGATGACGTAGCGCGGCTCGCCCGTCGCCACGTCGGTGCATTCCATCAGCGCCAGGTCGCCGCTGGTCGCGGCGCGCAGCAATGTCTGGAAGTTGGCGCGGGCATGATCGGGAATGCTCATCGCACGCCTCCCTCGGCAAGCCGCTCGGCGAGCCAGCGGCGGGTGCTCGTCCAGGCGATAGTCTCGCCGGAGGCGAGATCGAGCACATGGGCGCCGCCCGAGAAGCCGTCGATCACGGGATTGGACGCCATGCCGGCCCATTGGAATCCCCAGCGGCCGGTCAGCCCGAAGGCCTCGGCGCAGCGCGTTACGAAGGTGATGACGAGCTGCTGATCTGCGGTGCCGGGATCGCGCAGCCAGAGCCGCGACGCACCGTGGTCGGGTGTCACCGACAGGTGAAACGGCTCGGCCGGCGGGTCCTCGCGGCCGTTCTCGGCCATCAAAGCGGCGTAGATGTCGAAGGCCCGGGCGACATTGGCGGACGTGCCGACGTCGAGCAGGCAGGAATAACGGGTAAAGAAATCGGTCATGGCGGGCTCCGGAAAGGAAAGAGCCCGGCGCTGGGGCCGGGCTCGGGGTGGGTTCGGGGCGGCGGCGGCTAGTAGCCGAACTGCCAGGATGGCCAGGCTTGGCCGTCGTCGGCGGCGCGCACGGCGTCGGCTAGATTGGCGGGATCGCCTTCGACGGCGACGGGATCGCGCACCGGGGTTTCGTCGATGATCGTCACGCGGCCGACGAGCCCGTCCTCGACCTCGACATGCACGGGAACGAGGAACTGAAAGACGACGCGGCGTGGCGACGGGATGGATCGCGACATGGCGATGCTCCTTCGATCGGGGAAAGGACCGGAGCGGCCGAAGCCGCTCCGGGTGCTCGTCATTCGGCCGCGACAAGGTGCGGTTCATCGTCCGTGGTCTCCGGCGTGACGTCCTCGTCGTCGCTGGCGAGGAATGCGGGCAGCACCGCGTCGCCATCCTCGCCGCCGGTCTCGACCTCCGGCGTGGACGCCTCGGCATCGTAGATCGGGCGCAGCGGCTCGGGCAGCCAGCCGCTGTCGGCGAGCAGGCGCTCGGCCTCCTTGGCCATGTCGCCCTTCTTCAGGTGGTCGATGAGCTGCGCGGCCTGTTCGCCGACACCCTCGCGGACTGCCTGCAGGATGCGGGGCTTGGTGACGCGGTTGAGGTAGTTGCCGAAGGTCGGGCGCCAGCCGGCCTCCACAAGGTCGAGGCCCGTCGCCTTCGTCAGGCGGTCGGCTTGGGCGAGCCGCATGTCGAGCGTGTGCTGCGACACGCCGCCGGCGCTGTGCGGGTTCGGCCGCTCGTAGAGCGCGTTGACGCCGTAGCTGACGCAATGCGCCAGCAGCGCCATCCGGCTGGCATCGTCCAGCCCCGCAAGCCAGTCCCACAGGGCGTCGTCCTCCTTCGGGATGTCGCCGGCCCAGGCGGCGTGGCGATCCTGGACCGCGCGCGCCGACGGGCTATCCTTCAGGGCATCGTCCTGCGCCGGGAAGAAGATGTGCTTCACCCCGGCTTCCATGGCGCCCGTGTACATGCGGGTCATGAAGGTGTCCGAGACCAGCTTGTGGATGAGCGCGGTCATGGCGACGTGCGGGTTCTCGGCGACGGCGTTGCGCAGCGCGAGCGTGCGGTAGGCCGTCAGCTCGATGACCAGGCGCTCGGGCAGCGGCTTGATCGCGTCGTCCTCGTCGTCCTCCGCCTCGACGGGCTGGCCGCCGATCGTGATGACGGTGCGCTGCAGGACCGGCGCACCGGGCTCGTCCGGCCGACCTTCGGCTTCGTCCCCATCGGTGTCGGCGCTGGGCTCGGGAGCCTCGTCCTCGGCCCGGACATAGCCGCGATCGATGGCGACGCTACCGTCATGGGCGATGCTGATGAACACGCCGGCGCGGGGGATGTCGTCGGCATCGAAACGGACTGGACGGGTCTCGAACGCGGACAGTGCCGTCTCGATCTCGCCGAGCCGCTGGTCGACCTCGTCGGGCAGTTCGTCGGCCCCTTCATATTCGGCTTCGAGCTTCTGGTATTCGGCGTTGAGCGCCTCGATCGTCGCCTGTTCCTCCGCCGTCATGTCGAGCGGCTCGCCCTGCAGCTCGCGCAGGCCGCGCGTGGCGTCGTAGGGGAAGCCGACCGCGACCTCGATCCACTTCCAGCCCTCGGCGGCGATCGTCTCAGCCGTCGCCTTCAGCTTCTCGCCCACCAGCCGATCGAGCAGAGCCGCATCCTGCAGCCAGCCACCATCGTCAGACTGGAACAGGTCGCGCATGACGATGCCGCCCGCCAGCTCATAGGCTTCGACGCCAACGAACACGGCGCGCTTGTCAGAGGCGCGCACCGTCGTCTCGGTCAGCATGCGGCGGATCTGATACGGCTCCTTCGACCAGGCGTCCTTGATCGCCTCCCAGACCTGCTCCTGGCGAGCATGGTCGTCGGTGACGGTGAAGGCCATGAGCTGGTCGAGCGTCATGCCGTCCTCGGCATAGACGTCGAGCAAGGTGGGCGATGCGGCCGCGAGGCGCAGGCGCTGCTTGACCACCTGCAACGGTACGAAGAGCGCCGCGGCGATCTCCTCCTCGGTCTTGCCCTTCACCCTCATGTCCTGGAAGGCGCGGAACTGGTCGAGGGGATGAAGCGGCGCGCGGTCGATGTTCTCGACCAGCGAGACCTCCTCGGAGAGGATCTCGTCGTCGCGCTCTCGCACCACGCAGGGCACCGGCGCGATCTTGGCGAGGCGCTTCTGCTTCACCAGCAGCTCCAGCGCGCGGAAGCGGCGGCCGCCGGCCGGCACCTCGAACATGCCAGTCTCCTGTCCTTCGGCATCGACCACGGGCACGACGCTGAGGCTCTGGATCAGGCCGCGACGCGCGATCGAGGCCGCCAGGTCCTCGATCGAAACGCCGGCCTTCACACGCCGGACGTTGGACTGGCTCAAGACCAGCTTGTGGAACGGGATGTCGCGCGAGGACGACAGGACGATCTTCTGAATTGCAGTAGCCATCGGGGATTACTCCGCGACGGGCGGTCGAGAGACTCTCTCTCAACCTCCAACCCGTCACGAAAATCCCGTCCTCCCTCTCACTCTCTACTGGCCGGCGCCCCGGGCGCGGCGACGGGAGACGCAGAAGCGCAGACCCGCCGCCACGGATTTACGGATTTACAGACTGCCCGGTCGTCGCGCTTCGGTGGACGGCGTGAAGCATGCGTTCGGCCTGGCGGATGCTGCCGGTCCGACGGGCCGTCTCGGCCCAGGCCGAGATCGGATAAAGGCCCTCGAACAGGATATCGCGTTCGATGCCGAGATCGAGCGGCAGTCGCACGGCGATCATCTCGGCGAGGCTGAAGGAGCCAAGCTCGGGTTCGCCGAGATCGGCCAGCCCGAACAGGGTGTCGCCGTCCTCGTCGAGTTCGGTCGCGAGCCAGACGCCTTCGCCGAGAGGATTGAAGAACTTGACCACGGGGATGTGGTCGGCGTCGCGGTTCCGGCCATTGGCCAGGAGCTGCTCGCGCAGCTCGTCGGTCAGGAGGATCATGCGGCCCTCCTGTCGATCGCGGGTTCGGCCGACAGCGCGGCCCCATCAGCCGGCACGAAGCCGAGCAGCCAGTCGGCGGCCTTGCTCGCCTGGCTCGCGGCGCGGACGATGGCGCGGTTGTCTTCGCGCAGCACCTCCAGCCAGGAGCCGATATAGTCCGCATGACGCACGGTCGGCACGATGCCGAGCGAGGCGCCGCAGAAGGCGGCGTTCATCTCGGCGACCAGCTCCTCGAACGCGTATTTCTTGGTGCCGAAGCCGCCGGTCATGTCGCGGCCGAGACGGGACGGATGGCCGGTGGCGTGACCCAGCTCGTGCAGAGCGGTGCGGTGCCAGTTGATTGGCTCGAAATAGGCCTGGGGCGGTGGGACCTGCACATAGTCGAGCGCCGGCACGTAGAAGGCGCGATTGCCGCCGATGCGGAAGTCGATGCCCGTGGCGCGGATCAGCGCCTCGACCTGGGGCTCGATCAGGCCCGGCGCCGGCGGCGGCGCGACGATGGCGACGTCCTCAGGCAGGCCCTCGCACTGCGCGGCGTTGAACACCGTGAAGCGCTTCAGGAACGGGATCGCCTGCGCCTCGTCGCCGGTCTCGCGGGCGCGCCGCTTCTCGTCGTGGGGCACGAAGCGGTCGGCATAGACGACGGCCGTGCCGCGCTCGCCCTTGCGGACGTTGCCGCCGAGCGCCAGCGCCTGGCGAAAGGTGAGCCAGCTCTGGCCGGAAAAGCCGTGCTCGATGACGGCGCCCCAGAGGATCAGCACATTGATCCCTGAGTAATGCCGGCCGGTGGCGGCGTTCCTCGGCATGGCGAGCGGCGCCTTCGCCGCCGCGGTCCCCCAGGGCTGGACCCAGGGCACGCGGCCCGCCTCCAGCTCGCCGATGATCTTGCCGGTGATTTCGTCGTAGAGGCTCGTCCGGTCCTGGCCGGCGCGAGCGGTAGCGGTCTTTCTGGGCATCGCGGATCTCCGCGACGGGCGCCGGAAGACTCTCTCCCAGCTCTCAACCCGTCACGGCAAATCCGGTCCGCACTCTCACTCTACCGGGGGCGTTGCGGGGTCTCCCCGCAGAAGGGGTCGGCCGAGACGGCAGGCTCGGCCGCAGGGGAAGGCTTTCCCCCCTTGATAGAGCAGTTCCGTAGAGCGGATTTCAGTAGGTCAGAACGCGAGCGCCGCCTGAGCCTCACGCAGCCGCGACACGCGGAAGCTCCGCGCCGGCAAGGGCCGCAGCAGTTCTTCTTCCGGGCGGGTCAGGTCAAGCCAGTCCATGCGCTGGTCCCTGCGCAGCACGGCCATCTGCCGGTCATGATAGGGCTCGACGTCGTCGTTGGCCGCCGTCGTCAGGATCGCATAGGCCTCCGGCCAGTCCAGCGTCGCTGGCCGCCAGATGCCCGCGAAATAGAACCAGTCGCCGTTGGCGAGCGAGAAGCTGTAATGCTTGCCGTGGCTGCGATGGCGGAACTCGGAAGCCGGTACGAGGCAGCGATAGGCTGGGAAGGTGCGGCCTTCGGCGCGCACGACGGTGAACGGCCGGCCGCCGCGCTCGCGGGGCTGGAGACCCCACGGCAGCTCCACCATCTCAACATCGCCGCCGTCACGCCTTATGATGACACGGCGTTCGTCGAGCGATGCGTCGGAATCGAAAACCTTCGCGCTCATGACCTGCGAACATAACAAGAACACGGTCGCAAGGCAATGGCGATCGAGACGGAGGACCGATGTGCAATGACTATCGACTGAAGGTGGATGTCGCTTCGATCATGGAGGACTTCGCCGACCTGAAGATCAAGATCCGCTTCGGCGAAGGCGCCCCGAACATCGAGGCGCGCGACGACATCAAGATCACGGACGTCGCGCCGATCATCCGCACCGTCGATGGCGTGCGCGGCGAAGGCGACCTGGTGCAGCGGCGGTGGAGCTGGCCGGGCCAGAACAAGCGCCCGGTCTACAATTTCCGTTCAGAGGGCCGCGAGTTCAACTCGAACCGCTGCCTGATCGTCGCCGACGGTTTCTACGAGTTCACCGATCCGACCGAGAAGGGAAAGAAGCGGAAGGACAAGTGGCTGTTCACCAAGCGCGACGAGCCGATCTTCTGCATCGCCGGCATCTGGCGCGAGACGAAGGATGTGGGCGAAGCGTTCACCATGCTGACGATGGAGCCCGGGCCTGACATCGCGCCATACCATGACCGGCAGATCGTCATCCTCGAACGTGACGCCTGGGCTGACTGGCTCGATCCGTCCGTGCCCGCGCAGTCGCTGATCCGGCCGCTGGCTGCGGGAACGCTTGCGGTCGAACAAGTCGGATAGATTTGGCGGGCATCGCGTCTTTCGCTTTGTTTCCCAACTCTCTAGGGACGTGGACACGCTCTGAGTGTATGATGTGTGAATCAGAATTGGGCGCGGGGCACAACTTTCCAACGACCGGCACGACTCAGTCGTTCATGGGGCGAAAGTAGGGTTTGTTCGTCAGCGCTGTTGGGGAGGCGCGGCGTGCCGTTGTACGAAGAGTGGTGCACCACCACGAAAGAAAAAGACGAGCGCAAGGAGTATTGGTGCCTCGTCGAAAAGGCTGGCGGACGCGACGCGATCCGCGCATCGCTCGCGGAAACCGTCCGCTCTCACTACGATCGGCTTGATCGGATCGCCGATGATGTCGCGCGCCTCGGCTACGAAGGTGCCGCCGAAATCCTCCGCGCGCAACTCCCGCAGACCCCCAAAGGACGTTCTGGCGATCTCGGAGAGATTCTTGCGACCGAGCTGGTCGAGGAAGGGATCGGTCTTCGCGTTCCGGTGCGCCGGCTCCGTTACAAGGACGGACGCAACATGGCGATGCGGGGCGACGACTTCATCGGCGCCGGCTATGGCGCAGGCGACGACGGAGAGCTGTGGCTCCTAAAGGGCGAAGCGAAGAGCAACCAAGTCTTGGGCAAATCGACCGTCACGGCGGCGCGCAAGGTTCTCAATCGGGACAGCGGCCGCTGCACGCCGGACTCGCTGTTGTTCGTCGCCAACCGTTTGCTGGAAAGCAACGATGCCGGCGACGTCGCGCTCGGCCGTGCGATCCGCGACGAGATAGGTCTGAAAGTGCCGCGCGCGGGCCGCATCGACCACATGCTGTTCACCATGTCGGGCAACGCGCCGCCGGCCGCGTTGAAAGAGGACCTGGAGGGCGCGAGCACGAACCGGGACCAGTTCGTGGTGAACCTCCGCATCGAGGACCACCAGGACTTCATCAAGGAGATGTACGAAGAGGCGGAAGACCTTGGAGACGATTGAAGAACTTCGGACCTTTCTGACCGCCGCGACCCAGGACGGCATCCAGCGGCGGTTGCTTTACCGAGGTGCCGCTTGGTCGTTGATGCGGACGGATGGCGTGTTGCCGGCTGACGCGCCCGCGCTGGGTGCGACGATCGAGACGGACCTTGCCGAGCATGGTTTTGCGCTGCTGCGGGGCGCGATGGCGCTTCGTGTTGGCGAAGGCGCGTCGCCGCTGACCAGCAAGGCTTTCGAGCGCGCGGCCAATGCGTTTGAAGCTCTTGTCCGCAATGGTGATCCCGAGGCACCGGATCGTGGATTTCGCAGGACGATAGCGGCGGCCGCCTATCATCTCGCCGGCTATTCGGCGGTTGCGTACTCGCTGTTCAACGAGGTTCCCGGCGATCTCAACGCCGCGCCAGGCGAAACCGCTGTCATGTTGCTGATCCTGCGCGACCTCGATCGCCTTCGAACCTATGTGCGCGACTGGCTCAACGACGAAGCGCATGGCGATGCGCAGATGTCGGCCGAGCTGCGCGGAGAGGAAGCTGATCCTGACGAAGTGCTGGCTACGATCCTCAACACGACGATCTGCCGCGCCCTGGCTCACTTCGAGTTTGCGCTTGCGACCGGCGACGAGGAGCCGCTTGAGACGGCCCGCAGTCTCCTGGCCACGGCTGTCAGCCTGGCGGACAACGCCGAGAACGTACCGCTCTGGTGGATTTCGAACCTCTGCCGTCATTTGATCGACGATCTATGGGCGCATTCGCTACACCAGAACCTACCGATCGATCCGCCGGACGGGGCGGAGGAGCGTTATCCCGAGCTTCGGCAGCTTTTCATCGGCTCACTGTTCGCCCGCAAGAGCTCCGAGGTCGAGTTGTGGCCGTCTCAGCGCGAAGCGGCGCGTCGGTCGACGGACATGACCGACGATCTCGTCGTGGCGCTTCCGACCAGCGCCGGAAAGACGCGCGTGGCTGAGATCGCGGCGCTGATGACGCTTTCCGCAGCGCGACGCGTCCTAATCGTCACGCCGCTGCGGGCGCTGTCGGCACAGACGGAGCGCTCGTTCCGCAAGACGTTCGCTCCGCTGGGGTTCAGCGTCTCGTCGCTTTACGGCGCAAGCGGATTGTCGGCGGGAGACGAGGACGCGCTCCGGTCGCGCGAGATCATCATCGCGACGCCGGAGAAACTCGACTTCGCCCTTCGCAGCGATCCAAGCTTGATCGACGACGTCGGCCTGATTGTTCTCGACGAAGGCCATATGATCGGTCCGAGCGAGCGCGAGATCCGCTACGAGACGCTTGTCCAGCGCCTGCTTCGGCGCGGTGACGCTGCCGACCGTCGGATTGTGTGTCTGTCCGCCATCCTTCCAAGCGGCGACGAACTTGACGATCTGACCGCGTGGATACGCTCCGATCAGCCCGGCGAGCCCGTGCGGTCGGATTGGCGACCGACGCGCCAGCGCTTCGGGATGCTGACATGGCGGGGGCGCGACGCGCGCCTGACGCTCGATCTCACGGCTAACGGACCATTCATCGATCGATTTGTGGTCCAGAAGCCGCCGCTGGGCCGTGAAAAGAAGCCGTACCCGCGCGAGGCCGGTCATCTCGCCTTGTTCGCTGCGTGGGAGTTTGCCGGTCAGGGCAAACGGACCCTGATATTTTCTACGCAGGCCAATTGGGTCGAAGGCTACGGCAAGCGTGTGGTCGACCTGTGCCGACGCGGATATCTTGAGCCGCTTCTCGACGACGAGGGCCCGATCGCAAGGGCGCTGGAAGTCGGGAAGGAATGGCTCGGCGAGGATCATCCCGCCGTTGCCAGCCTGAAGGTCGGCGTCGCCATCCATCACGGTCGCCTGCCGAGTCCGTTTCTGCGCGAGCTGGAGGTCCTGCTGTCGGAGGGCGTGCTGAAGGTCATCGTGGCGTCCCCGACCTTGTCGCAAGGCCTCAACCTCAATGCGGCGGTGCTGCTCGTACCAGCGCTCTATCGTTCTGGTGCGCTCATCACCGGAGAAGAGTTCGCGAACGTCGCGGGTCGAGCTGGCCGTGCGTTCGTCGACGTCGAGGGCCTTATCGTCCATGTCATGTTTGATCGGGTGGACTGGCGCAGCGGCGAGTGGCGGCAACTGGTGGCCTCCTCGAAGGCGCGGACATTGCAGAGCGGCCTGATTCAGATCGTTGCCGAGATCCTGGAGCGCTTGACGCGCGAAGGCATTCTCGGACGGGCCGACGCTTGGGAATACCTGGCGAATTCGAGGGACGGCTGGAAATCGGAGGCGGAGGAAGCTGCGGTTGCTGCCGAGCTGGCTGATCCAGGCGCCGTCGATGATGAAGAGGACGAAGACGAAGAAGGTGACGGCGGCGGCGATGAAGAGGAGGACATCGAGGAAGAACCGCTGTCCCAGCTCGTTGAGCGCCTTGACGCCACCGTCTTTGGTTTGATCGAAGCTCTCGACGCTGATCGGGCGGACCTGCCGCGGTTGCTCGATGAAGCGCTGCAGGGCTCGCTTTGGGCGCGCCAGATCGCACGCGAAGGCGAAGCGACGGTGGCGCAGCACCGGAGGGTGTTCGAAGCGCGAGCCAATCTGATCTGGAGCGTGACCACGCCACAAGCGCGCAAGGGTCATTTCGCGATGGGCGTCGGGCTCGAGGCCGGCCTGGCCATAGACGCGATGGCTGACGAGTTGGGAGCGCTCGTCGATCGAGCCGACGCGGCTTCGCTGCCCGGTGACGTCGACGAACTCTCCGACGCACTCGCCGGCCTCGCCGAGCGCTTGCTTGTCATGCGACCGTTTATCCCCGACAAGAGGAATGCGCTCCCGGCAGATTGGCGGAGGATTCTTCGCCAATGGGTTTCGGGTGCGGAGGTGGCCGAGATCGGCCCCGCCAATATGCGCGTGGTCGAGGAGGCCTTCACCTACCGGCTCGTTTGGGCGCTCGAGGCGATCCGGACGCGGCGTCTTTCTCTCGGATGGTCGCCGGACATCATCCCCGGTGGCGGGGCGGCGGCGCTCGAAACGGGCGTGCCGCGCTTCATGATGTCGATGCTGATCCGTGCCGGCCTACCTTCGCGCCGCGCTGCGATAGCCGCGATCGAAAGCGCTGAGCCGGTCTTTGTCACGCCGGCAGAGATGCGGGCTTGGCTTGAATCCGACGAGATCACGGCTTTCACCGATCTCGGCGATTGGCCGACTCCGGATACCGCGGCGCTTTGGGCGCGGTTCAGAACGGAGGCGCTGAGTGGCGGTATCCAAAAGTGGAATGTCGAGCCCAATAAGCGCCTGCTCGATGTGCCAGCCGGCGTGCGGGCGCCCGCGCCAGGCCTGTACCGGATCATCACGGATGCTGGCGACGGGCAAACCTGGCTCGCAACGCCGGATTACCGTCGGCTGTTCGCGTTCAAAAAACCTGCCGTCGATCCGAAGCCAAGTCTTTTCTCGGGTCGGATTCCCGCCCGGACGACGTTGGTCGACGTTCTGCGGATCGGTCGCGGCAAGATGCGGTGGCCTCGCGCTGACGCTTAGGCGCAGCGCTAATGGAAATTCCGCGCCTTCACCTTGATCGTGTCGATGTGGAGGTCGGGGATATAGATGTCGCGGGTGCGCAGACCCTTGGGGGGCAGCTCACGCGGGTCGGCACCGGAGCCGCCGTTGCGCACTTGGTCGCCGCGGCCGTGCGGCAGCGGGAATGCTGCATCTCGGCTTCCCACGCTCGCGAGGTCGGCCGAAAGGTCCGTGATGCGCTGCGCGACCAGGTGGACGACGTCGCCCTCGCGCTGGATGCGGCCGCGCACCGCCATCATGCTGGCCGACAGGACGGCGCGGCGGTTCGCCTCGAACACCTTCGCCCAGACCACGAGATTGGCGATACCCGTCTCATCCTCCAGGGTGATGAACATCACGCCCTTGGCGCTGCCCGGGCGCTGTCGGACGAGGACGATGCCGGCCGCCTCGAGCCAACGCCCGTCACGGGTCGCCATGGCCTCCGCACAGGAGACGATCCGCCGACGGCGGAGGTCCTCGCGCAGAAAGCTCAGGGGATGGGCCCGGAGCGTCAGCCCGACATGGCCGTAGTCTTCGACCACCTCGCTGCCCGCTGTCATCGGCCGCAGCTCGATGGCGGGCTCGTTCACCTCGGGCACGATCTCCGCCTCGCGGGCGGATGCGGCCGCGAACAGCGGGAGCGGCTCGTCGCGCAGGGCCTTGATCGCCCATAGCGCCTCGCGGCGGGCGAGCCCCAACGCGGGTCGGAAGGCATCGGCCTCGGCGAGCTGGACCAGGGCAGCGGATGGCACGCCGGCGCGACGCCAGAGATCATCTATAGACGCGAAGGGCTGGTCGGACCGCGCCCCGACGATCGTGGCGCCGTGCGCGTTGGCGAGGCCTTTGACCATGCGCAGCCCGAGGCGCACGGCAAAGCGGCTGTCGTCATCGGTCCGCTCCAGCGTGCAGTCCCAGCGTGAGGCGTTGGCGCAGACGGGACGGATTTCGACGCCATGCTCCAGCGCATCGCGGACGATCTGTGCCGGGGCGTAGAACCCCATGGGCTGGGCGTTGAGCAGCGCGGCGCAGAAGACATCGGGATGCCAGCATTTGAGCCAGGCGCTGGCATAGGCGATCAGCGCAAAAGAGGCTGCGTGCGATTCCGGAAATCCGTAAGAGCCGAAGCCTTCGAGCTGCTTGAACGTCGCCTCCGCGAAATCGCGCTCATAGCCGTTGTCGACCATCCCCTTGATCAGCTTCTCCTTGAAGCTGGAGACGCCGCCGGTGAACTTGAAGGTGGCCATCGACTTGCGCAGCATATCGGCTTCGCCCGGGGTGAAACCCGCGCATTCGATAGCGACGCGCATGGCCTGCTCTTGAAAGAGCGGCACGCCGAGCGTCTTTCCCAGCACCTTTTCCAACTCGGGCTTCGGGAAGACCACGGGCTCCAGACCTTCGCGCCGGCGCAGATACGGATGCACCATGTCGCCCTGGATCGGCCCAGGCCTGACAATCGCGACCTGCACCACGAGGTCGTAAAAGGTCCGCGGTTTCAGCCTTGGCAGCATCGACATCTGCGCGCGGGACTCGATCTGGAAGGTGCCGAGCGTGTCGGCCTTCCTGATCATCGCATAGGTGCGCGGGTCCTCGGCCGGGATCGTAGCGAGGTCGAGATTTATGCCCTTGTGGTCGGCGAGCATGTCGAGGCCGCGCTTCATGCAGCTCAACATCCCCAGCGCCAAAACGTCGACCTTCATGAAGCGCAAGGCGTCGATGTCGTCCTTGTCCCATTCGATGACCTGGCGGTCCACCATCGCGGCGGGCTCGATCGGCACCAGCTCGTCGAGCCGGTCGTGCGTGAGAACAAATCCACCAGGATGCTGCGAGAGATGGCGGGGCGCGCCCATGAGCTGGCGTGCGAGATCGAGCGCCAGGCGCAGGCGCCGATCACCGAGATTGAGGTTGAGCGCTTCGACGTGCTTGTCCTCGACGCCTTCCGACCAGCCCCAGACTTGGCCCGAGAGCGTCTTGATCAGATCCTCGGTCAGGCCGAGCGCTTTGCCGACGTCGCGCATCGCGCCTTTGGTGCGATAGCGGATGACGGTCGAGCAGAGCGCGGCGCGATCCCGGCCGTAGGTGTCGAACACCCACTGCATGACGATCTCTCGCCGCTCGTGTTCGAAATCGACATCGATGTCGGGCGGCTCGCGCCGTTCCTCGCTGACGAACCTCTCGAACAGAAGGTCGTTGCGACCGGGATCGATCGAGGTGATGCCGAGCACGTAGCAGACGGCGGAGTTGGCGGCCGAGCCGCGCCCCTGGCAGAGGATATCCCTTGAGCGGGCGAAGCGGACGATGCTGTTCACCGTCAGGAAGTACGGCGCATATTGCAGCTTCTCGATCAGGCGGAGCTCGTGCTGCAGCGACGCCCGCACGCTATCCGGAACGCCCTCGGGGTAGCGCGCTTCCGCGCCCTCCCAGGTGAGTTTCTCCAGCGTCTCCTGCGGGGTGAGCGTCGGATCGTCACGCTCCTCCGGATACTGGTAGGCCAGCTCCTTGAGGTCGAAGCGGCAACGCGCCGCGATCTCGATCGTGCGGGCCACCGCCTCGGGATTGCGGGGAAACAGCCGATACATTTCCTCCGGCGGCTTCAGGTAACGGTCGCCGAACTCACGCCGGTCGCCCAGCTCATCGATCGTGATGCCGTGGCGGATGCAGGTCACCACTTCCTGCAGGATGCGGCGGTCGGGTGCATGGTAGAGCACGTCGTTGGTGGCGACGGTCGGCACGCGCATCTGCGCAGCCATGTTCGACAGCTCGTGGATGCGGAGCTGGTCGTTGGGCCGCCGGCGTAGCGTCAGCGAGAGGTAGGCCCGATCGCCGTACGCATCGCGCAGGCGGCGCAGGCGCAAGCCGCAAGTTTCATCGGCCTCGTCAGGCACGAGAATGCCGATCAGGCCGTCGCTGTAGGCGACCAGATCTGCCCATTCGAGGATGCACTTCGCCTTGCCGCCGCGCTTTTTTCCGAGGGAGAGCAACCGGCAGAGCCGGCCATAGGCAGCGCGGTCGGTGGGATAGACAAGGATCGAGGTGCCGTCGGCGAGATCGAGACGACAGCCGACGATAAGCCGCACGCCGGTGGTCTTCGCGGCCTCGAAGGCGCGCACGACGCCGGCGAGCGAGTTGCGATCGACCACGGCGATCGCCTCGATGCCCTGGATCGCGGCGTGGGCGAACAGCTCCTCGCAGGACGATGCTCCGCGCAGAAACGAGAAATGCGAGGTGACCTGAAGCTCGGCGTAGCGGGATAGGCCGGTCATCCGAATACCCCGTGCAGGAACCAGCGCTGGGAGCCGCTATTTGGGTCTTCGCCATCGCCCGAGCGAAAGATCCAGTAGCGCTCGCCGGCATCGTCCTCGACGCGGAAATAGTCGCGCACCGCGGTCAGCTCGGCATCGCGCCGCCACCATTCACCCCTGATGCGTTCGGGCCCGTCCGCGTGACGGACGCGTCGCCGGATACCGCGCCAGGTGAAGGCGACAGGCGGATGATCTGGCAGCAGCGCCATCGTCTCGATGGGCTCCGGCGATGCGAGCAGCCGCGACGGCCGCGGCCAATGGCCCGGCCAGGTCGCGCCTGTGTCCGGCGCCATCGGCGCGATCCGGCGCACCGAGCGCTCCGGCACCTCGGTCGCGATCGGCGCGGCCCGGTAGAGGCTGCGCTCGCCGACGCGGTTGATGAGGGTGTCGACCAGATCGGACACATCAGGCACGCCGTCGTCGACCATCGCCGTCAGGGTCTGCTTTTCGCAGAGCGGTTCGGCGAGCGTCGCGGTCAGGCTGAGGATCTCGATACCGAACCCGGGTTCGATTGTCTCGATCTTGTCGGTCAGGAGCCGTGTGAGGCGCTTCACATCGCGAACCGGCATGGCGGTGCCGACACGGACCGCTTGTAGCCGGTTGTCGACGCGGTGACAGATGAGGTCGAGGCGCTTGGCCCCCAGGCCCTTAGCCTCCAGCTCGGCGCAGAGCTGCACGACCAGCTTGCCGATGTAGCGGGCTATGGTCTCGGCCGCGCCGATCGGTTCGGCGAAATTGCGCTTCACTTGGATCAGCTCGTCGGGTCGGATCGGGTCGATCGGCTCGCTGAGTGTCCCCAGCGCCTGATCGATGCGGCGGCCGAGCTGCGGCCCGAACCGCAGGGTGAGCGGGGCGCGCGGCTGCGCGAGGAGATCGCCGATGTGCTCGAAGCCAAGGACATGGAGCGCGGCGATCATGTCGGCGGGCAAACGAAGGGCTGCGAGCGGCAGGCGGGCCAGGACCGAGCTGCCGTGGCCTGCTGGTGCGACCAGCGCAGGCTTGGCGGCATAGCGAGCCAAGGCGTGCGCCGCGCCCCAGGTGTCGGCGATCGCGGCGCGCGCCTGCACGCCGGATGCGGCAAGCCGGTCGATCAGCCCGGCGAGCATGGCGTCTTCACCGCCATGGAGGTG
This sequence comes from Martinezella sp. CNPSo 3732, assembly GCF_057784515.1. Classification (NCBI taxonomy): domain Bacteria; kingdom Pseudomonadati; phylum Pseudomonadota; class Alphaproteobacteria; order Hyphomicrobiales; family Rhizobiaceae; genus Martinezella; species Martinezella sp. CNPSo 3732. The sequence goes on along the minus strand of NZ_JBXSOO010000002.1, from coordinate 659,373 downwards.
GTCGGTGCCGGTGGAATCGATCGCCAGGCCGTCAGGAGGATCGGCGGTGACGATCGGCGCGTAGCGTTGGAGCATCCACAGCGCGAGGCGGTCGAGCGCCTGGGCGTCGGCGACCGCGTCATGATCGTGAACGATGAGGCCGTGGACGAGGACGCGCGCCTTCGTCGCCGGCATACCGACGCGCACGCCGGCGGCCTGGGCCGCGGCGTCCACCGCCAGCACCACCTGTTTTCTTCCGTCTCGGCCTATCAGAGCGAGCGGCGCCTCAGCCGGAGGCGCCGCGTCGCCGGCCTTCCGCCGAAGCCGGTCGGTGGACCAGCTCGGCAGGAAGAGCGAGACGACCCGTGTCATCACACGCCTCCACTTCAAAATCTGCACTTTCGCCCGCCCGGGCGCGGATCAGCTCCAGGAGCCAGCGGTGACGGCCGACGCCGGGAACGGGCAAGGCCGCCGAGGGCATGACGGACACGCGCCATCGGGTGGCGGCGGCCGTAGGCTGGCCGAAATCGGAGGCCTCGGTCTGGCGGCGCCAGCGGCGCAACGCGATGCCGATCGTGCCGCTTTCCTCCGCGCAGAGTTGGAGGCGGCGCGACGCGGTCATGTCGAGCCGTGCCACTTCGCCGACGACAGCGCCGAGCCCACCGTGGCGGAGACCTTCCTCGATGCAGGCGAGGACGGTCTTGTCGTTGCCGGCCTCGACGTAGATCACGCGGTCGGGCGCAAGACCTGCCTGGGCCAGCGCCGGCGCGAAGAGATCAGGCCGCGTGATGACCCAGAGAACCTTGCCCTTGGTTCGCGCGGCGACCCCGGCCGCAAAGAGTGCCGCCGCCGCGCCGTCGACCGCGCCGTTACCGCCGCCGGCGATCTCGTGGAGCGCGCCGAGCGCCAAGCCACCGCTTGGAAGGCGCGAGTCTATGTCGGTGATCCCGAACGGAAGCACCGATTTCACGCGCCGGCCTCGGCCTTCGATCTTCTCGATCTGCGCGCGCAATGACTCTATGGCGGGCTCGGGCCGCAAATTCCTCGTTGACCTCCGGGGACGGGTTCAGCATCATGTTCTCTATTTGTTCTAGTTTGAAGCGTGAGAGTCAAGGGAGATTCAGGGCCGGTCCGCTAAACCCTTGGCGGCATATGAGCTTTATCGAGCCGCCGGTGGATTAGGGAGACGATGGTGAGGAGATCCTCAGCATCCTCCTTCGTCATGCTCCAATGGATGCGCGCCTCGTGGGCGGTCGGGTTGCGGAACATGCCGAAGGTGCCGCGCACGAGATTGGCGAAGCCGCTCTGTTCGCTGCGCTCGCTCGCTGACGCGCGAGCATTGATTGCCAGAAGGGGCGGGTCTCCCGCGAGGACCCGGTCCACTAAACCAGCGCCATCATCAGTCAGGCCTGTACGGGTCCGCATCTTATCGGCGACGCTTTTCACCGCCTCTTGCACCGCATGGAAATAATTGTCCGCAAGCAGTTCCGCGCGGCAGAATTTCAGAACGTCGGGATGGACGCCTCGACCTTCCAGGTCAGCCCTGAGTTCCCGTGCCCGGCGTTGCGCCTCGGGCAATGTCTGAACAGCTTCGGCCTTCGCAAGATTGCCGGCCTGATCGACCACTAGGCCCGCGAAGGCTAGCGCCTGATTGAGTAGTGCCCGCATGGGCTCGTAACGCTCCGGATCGCGGCTGTAGCGAGCCGGCTTCATCGCGAGCCGAATGAACTCCAAGATGTTTGTGCGATTTTTCTTCGTATTCTGGCAGTCCACAAACGCATTGTAGATGCGGACGCGCTTCGTAATCGGCCCGGGATCATTCATCTTGGTGGAAGCAAGAAGATGCTGGATTTCGGGACCTGTAAGACCATGGTTCGTGTCGCCCAGCGCTCCAGCAATGGCCTCCAACTGATCTTGTGAGAAGAAGGCCATGCCGATCAGCGCTCACCACGAATCGGATTGACGATCTCTATCCCAATGAAGTCGCGCTCATTGTCGGTGACGACAACGCAGTCGTTGGCGGCGGCGATTGCGGCGATGATCGTGTCGAGCCCGCTGCGCGGGCGGCCGGCGGCTTTGCCTTCGGCCATCAGCTCCGCCCAGGCGAGACCGGCGCGCTCGTCGAACGGCAGGATGCGGCCGGCGAACAGCGCCTGTGGGCCTTGGGGGCCGCTAAACCAGGTGTCGAGTTGATCGCGGCGCTTACCGGCGGGCTTCTCAAGGACGCCTCTGCGAAGCTCGGCCAGCGTCAGCGAGGCGATGAATAGGTCATCGTCGGACTGGTCGGCCATCCACGCGACCAGCGATTCCGAAGGCGCCGGTTTGGTGAAATTGCTGAGGATGTTGGTGTCGAGCAGATAGTGCATCAAAGATCGACCTTCCGTCCTTCCTCACGCGGACGGGTCAGGTCGAGTTCGGAGCCGATCAGGGGCGAAGCGAGCAGCGCCTTGAGGATGCCGCCTTTCTTGGGCGGCTCGCCGGCAATGGATTGATTGACCGCTGCCCTCAGCCGATCGGCATCCGCGCCGCCTTCGGCTAGGCGCTTGGCGACCGAGCGGATCAGTTCGCGATCGTCGCCGCGGCCGATCACCTCGAACCGGGTCATCCCGCGTTCGGTTAGCCGACTGCGATAGTTATCGATTGCTCGACGCTGAGGACTCTTGCTCATTCTGGCTCTCCGAACTATAACCGGTAATATAGCCAGAACCCCGGAAATCTGCAAGGCCAGGAAGTGGCGAGGGCAGATTCGGACTTTTTGCCGAGGACACCCTAATGCGCCCCAATGCCGCCGAACATACTACGCAGACCGGCGATCCGGCCGCCGTGCGCACTTCATTGCACTACGCCAGCGTTTCAGATTGCCGCCGCGAGCTTTCCACTGCCGCCGTTTGGCGCCAAATCCCGCAGCGCGAAGTTCGCATTAACACTCGGAAAGTCTTGGATAAATCGTCGCTTAGCATGATTATCTTATCATGTCAGCAAAGCACGCTATCCCCCAAGTCGAAACCGAAATCGACGACTTCTTCGACTACGCGCAAAACGGGTTTTATTCACCCGCCCGCGAGCGTCGGCCAAAGAAGGCCAAGCCTCGGCCACGCGTTGTTGCCGAATGGCCCTCGGGCGTCACAGAGGCCGAGCTCGACATTCTCGAAATCCATCTCGCCGACGTCTTGGACGAGATATTCGACCCGAAGAACTGAGCTTACTGAAGGAGGCGTCGCATGAAGGCCAAAGCGAACCTCGCCTTGGCGACGCCGGGGCGTGCCGCGCTCTATCTCCGCGTGTCGACCGGGCGGCAGGCCGAGCACGATCTGTCGATCCCGGACCAGCGGCGGCAGCTTCGAGCTTATTGCGAGGCCAAAGGCATCGAGGTCGTCGCAGAATTCGTCGAGCCGGGCGCTTCCGCGACGGACGACAAGCGCCCCGAGTTTCAGAAGATGATGGACGCCGCCTCTGAAAAGCCGGCGCCGTTCGATTGCATCATCGTTCACTCGTTCTCCCGGTTCTTCCGGGACCAGTTCCAGCTCGAATTCTATTTTCGCCGGCTGGCCAAGAACGGCGTGAAGCTGACGTCGATCACTCAGGACCTGGGCGATGATCCGATCAGCGGCATGATGCGCCAGATCATGGCGCTGTTCGATGAATATCAGTCCAAGGAAAACGCCAAGCACACGCTCCGCGCCATGCGCGAGAACGCCCGGCAAGGGTACTGGAACGGCTCCCGCCCGCCCTACGGCTACCGGATTATCGCCGCTGAGACGCGCGGGCAAAGGACGAAGAAGAAGATCGAGCCTGATCCGATGCTCATCGACAACGTGAAGCTGATTTTCCGCTTGGCGCGTGTCGGTGACGGCGACGGCCCGATGGGATCGAGGCAGATCGCCGGCTACCTCAACGATCGCGGCATTCGAACGCAGACAGGCGGCCGATGGGGCGTGGGAGGCGTCCACCAGATCCTGACCCGCGAGACCTACATCGGTAAGCACCGCTTCAACGTGTCGAGCTGGCGGAACGGCGTCGAGAAGCCAGCAGATGAGGTCGTGGAGGTCGAGGTAGAGCCGATCATCACGGTGGAAGAGTTCGAAGAGGTCCGCGACATCATGCGGTCGCGTAGTCCGCAGCTCCGGGCTCCGCGATTCGTGAGCGGACCTACCTTGCTTGGTGGGGTGGCCTTCTGCGCCGACTGCGGCGGGGCGATGACCATCCGCACCTCCGGCAAGGGAACGGAATACCGCTACTACACCTGCTGCACGGCCGCTCGGCAGGGCCCCAAGGGCTGCAAGGGCCGTTCCATCCCGATGGACGAGCTGAACGACCTGGTCGTGACCAATGTCGTCGAACGGCTCCTCAGCCCGAACTTTCTCGAGGAAGCGCTCGGCGCGCTTCTGAAGCGGCGGGACGATGCGGCAGAACGTGAGACAGGCCGTATCGTGACCCTCAAGCGAAACGCCCTGGATGCGGAGAACAAGCTGACACGCCTCTATGAGGCCATTGAGGCCGGGCTGGCCGATCTGACCGATTCGAACCTCAAGGGTCGAATCGCCGAGCTGAAGCGGATTCGGGATTCGGCCCAGGCCGATGTCGAACGGGCGGAAGGTCGCCGGGGGGAGAGGATCGAAATTACGCCCGAGGCGCTTCGGACCTTCGCGGCAGCAGCAAAGGAGCGCATGCGGGACTCCGACGGTTCCTTCCGGCGCAACTACATCCAGCAGCTCGTACAGCGAGCCGAGGTGGGAACCGACGAAATAAGGATAGTGGGATCGAGAGCCCGGCTCCTTCAGACGCTCGTGGCGTCTGAAGGAAAGCCTGGAGTGGAAACTGCGGCGCACGGCGTTCGCAGTTTCAATCTGAAATGGCTCCCCGGGCCGGATTCGAACCGGCGACCTGTCGATTAACAGTCGAATGCTCTACCGCTGAGCTACCAGGGAATGCGCTTGGCGCGGTGTGAGCGGGGTAATACAAATGCTTTCCCGATTTGCCAAGCGGTTTTTTCAAAAAAAATGCATTCTCTTGCATTATTTCCTCGCGCCACCATTTCCTATGGATGACCGATCAAAGCGAAACGACAGCAAATGCCGATCGGAATGGCCGGAAAACCCGCCGTTTTGGCATTGATCCCGCGACCCGCGAGCTGGTTTTCGGCTCCGTGAGAATCCCCCTGCCCCGATCGCGCCTTGCCCGCGTCGGCGTGGGGATAGCGCTTGTCTTCGGCGGACTGCTCGGCTTCCTGCCGGTGCTCGGTTTCTGGATGCTGCCATTGGGCTTTATCGTGCTCTCGCACGACATGCCTATGGTACGCCGCTGGCGCCGCCGTTTCGCTATATGGTGGACGCGAAAACGCCGCCCGGCAAACTAAACTCTCTTCTTCCTATCGCGCACGAACGGGACGAGCCGGATTGCCGACAACGGTTGTACCGGCGGCAACATCCCTGGTGACGACCGCGCCGGCGCCGATGATCGCGCCGTCCCCCACCGACACGCCGCCGACAAGGATCGCGCCGCCGCCGATCCAAACGCTTCTGCCGATCGTCACTGGCCGGGCAATTTCCACCCCCGCTCCGCGCAATTCGGCGTCCTTATGATGTTCGGCGCAATAGATATGAACGCCCGGCCCCAGCATGCTGCCGTCGCCGATGCGGACGCTGGCGCTGTCGAGGATCGTGCAGCCGGCATTCATGTAGACCCGGCGGCCGAGCGAGATATTGATGCCATAGGAGCAATGAAACGGCGCCTCGATGAAGACGCTCTCGCCGATCTCGGCAAAGAGCGCAGACAAAGCCGGCGCGAGATTGCCGCGCTCGGCGGGCGGCATTGTATTATGTGCATGCACAGCCTCGCGTGCTTGCCAGCGCAAGGCGTCGAGCTCCGGATCGAAGCAGCAATACCACTCCCCCGTCGCCATTTTCTGCCGCTCGCTGAGACCCATGCTCTCATTCCTCCAATGCGTTCCGAACGTCCCGCCGGCGATCTTGCAACATCGCTCGGGGCACAAGCAAGGAAGACCATCGCGTCTTCTTAGCCGACCGGCAATCTATGAACGAACGCACGCGGCCCGCACCTCTTGATTAGCAAAACCGCAAATGCACGATCCTGCAACGAACGCTGCTCCGCAGAGCCGCTGCGCTTGTGAAAAAGCCCGTCAATGCGGGATTCTTGCCCACAACAAACTGTCACACAGCTTGTCTATAACCCGCGCTACCGCGGACTTGCGCAAGGCCACCGGTTCCGAGCTTTCAAAAGGAAATAGGGATTATGTCGAAACTTAAAAATTACATTTCTGCCGCCGCTGCTGGCGTCATGAGCGTCGCTTTGGCGATGCCGGCTGCCGCAGCTCCGGTCAAGTTCGATTTCTGGTTCGGTCTGTCGGGCGACCTTCAGCGCGTCGTTGAGACGCTCTGCAAGAACTTCAACGATTCCCAGAAGGATTATGAAGTTTCCTGCGTCAGCCAGGGCAATTACGACGCCGCGCTGCAGAACACCATTGCCGCCTTCCGCGCCGGCAAGCAGCCGACGATCGTCCAGGTCTATGACGTCGGCACGGCAACGATGATGCTTTCGGGCGCCTATTATCCGGTCAACAAGCTGATGGCAGAGAACGGCTACAAGGTTGACTGGAACAACTATTTCCCGGGTATCGCCCGCTACTACGCCACCTCGAAGGGCGAGCTGCTCTCCTTCCCCTTCAACTCTTCCACCGCCCTGCTCTACTGGAACAAGGATGCCTTCGCAAAGATCGGCAAGACCGCCGCGCCGAAGACCTGGGAAGAAGCTGCCGACGACATGAAGGCGCTGAAGGGCGCCGGCTATGAATGCCCGATGGCCATCAACATCTCCGGCAACGAAAGCTGGCAGCTGATGGAACAGTTTTCTGCCATCCACGACCAGCCGATCGCTACGAAGAACAATGGCTACGACGGCCTCGACGCCCGCCTGACGGTCAACAAGACGAAGTTCGTCAAGTATGTGACTGATCTCAAGAGCTGGTACGACCAGGGCCTCGTCAAGATCAAGTCCAAGGACCTCGGTCAGGACATGGTCCAGGCCTTCGCCGCCGGCGATTGCCAGATGATCATGACCTCGGTCGGCGACCATGGCACGGTCGGCAAGACCCATAAGGCCGACATGAACTGGGATGTTGCCGAGCTTCCGGTCTACGCCGGCACCGAGCGCAAGAACTCGCTCGTCGGCGGCGCTTCGCTCTGGGTTCTCTCCGGCAAATCGGCTGACGAATACAAGGGCGCTGCCGCGTTCCTGAACTTCATCGCCAAGCCTGAAACTGCTCTCTTCTGGTCGACCAACACAGGCTACATCCCGGTTACGAAGTCCGGCTTCGAATTCATGAAGTCCTCCGGCTTCTACGACAAGGCTCCCTTCAAGGGCCGCGAAGTCGCTATCGCCAGCCTGACCGCTTCCGAGCCGACCGCGATCACCCGCGGCATTCGCCTCGGCAGCTTCACGCAGATCCGCGCCGAGTTCGGCAACCAGATGCAGGCCATCTTCGCCAACAAGGTCGGCGTCCAGGAAGGCATCGACAACCTCGTCAAGAACGGCGACGCCGTGCTCGAGCGCTTCGAAGCGACCTACAAGGGCAAGCAGCTGCCGTAAGCGCAAAACTCGTAACAGAACAACGTCCGCCGGGTTTCCCGGCGGACGTTCGTTATGAGGCAAGCGTGGCATCGAGATCTCAAGCCGGTAGAGACAATGGAAAAGCGAGTAACTTTCAACAAATGGAGCGTCGGCATCCTGTTCGCAGTGCCGCAGCTGCTTCTCATCTTCACCTTTTTCTATTGGCCGGCCGGTCAGGCTGTCTTCTGGTCGCTGACGCTGCAGCAGCCTTGGGGCGGCGGCAATATCTGGGTCGGGCTAGACAATTTCAAATCCATTCTCGCCAGTTCCGATTATTGGAACTCGGTCACGATCAGCATCATCTTCGCTGCTATCAGCACAAGTATTTCCATGGCGGGCGGGCTGATACTAGCGGCCCTGACCGATCGGCAGCTGCGCGGCTCGAAAATCTACCGCGTGGTCTTGATCTGGCCTTACGGTATTGCGGCACCCGCATCGGCGATGGCCTTCCGCTTCATCCTGGCGCCAGAAGCAGGCCTCATGGCCGTGGTCAATCAGTGGTGGCCGGGATTCTGGGACCCGGGCCTCGACGGCAACGCCGCCATGGCCTGCGTCATCGCCGCCTTCTCGTGGAAATATATCGGATACAGCTTTATCTTCTTCCTCGCCGCTTTCCAGGCCATTCCACGCGCGCTGATCGAGGCATCCGCCATGGATGGCTCCGGGGTGCTGCGCCGCTTCTGGGACATCCAGTTCCCGTTGATCACGCCGACGATCTTCTTCCTGCTCGTCATCAACATCACCGAAAGTTTCCAGGATTCATTCGGCATCGTCGACATCATGACATCGGGCGGCCCGCACAACTCGACCAACCTCATGGTCTACAAGATTTATTCGGACGGCTTCAAAGGCCTCGATTTTTCCGGTGCGGCGGCGCAGAGCATCATTCTCATGCTGCTGATCGTCCTGCTTACCATCTTCCAGTTCCGCTTCATCGAGAAGCGCGTACATTACCGTTGAGGCTGACATGGTCGAGCGCACCCCCATTCTCAATTTCTTTACCCACCTGATCCTGCTCCTTGGCTTCATCGTCGCCGTGGGCCCGCTGGCTATCGTCGCCATTGCCGCATCGCATAACATCGCCGACGTCAACAAAGTGCCGATGTCGCTGATCCCCGGTTCGGATTTCTGGGTCAACATGCAGACGGCATGGACGACCGCCGGTCTCGGCCCGAAGCTGCTGAACAGCCTGATCTTCGCCACCGGCGTTGCGGTGGGCAAGGTGCTCATTTCGGCGATAACGGCCTTTTCCCTGGTCTATTTCCGCTATCCGGGCCGCCATTTCATTTTCTGGCTGATCTTCATAACGCTCATGCTGCCGCTCGAAGTGCGTATCGTGCCGACCTATGCGGTCGCAGCGAACGTCCTGTCGCCCTTCCAGGGAATTCTCGACTTTACCGGAATCACCTGGCTCATCGCAAAGCTTACGGGCATCGAAGTCTCCCTGAACCTCGGGCTGCTTAACTCCTCGATCGGCCTTATCCTGCCGCTGGTCGCGACGGCGACTGGCACCTTTCTTTACCGCCAGTTCTTCCTGACCATACCGGATGAGCTGGCCGAGGCCGCGCGCATGGACGGCGCCGGGGCATTGCGCTTCTTCGTCGACATCCTGCTGCCGCTGTCGCGCACCAATATGGCCGCCCTCGGTACAATTATGTTCCTCTGGGCCTGGAACCAGTATCTATGGCCGTTGTTGGTGACTACCGATCCCGCCCACATAACGGCTGTTCACGAACTCAAGTCGCTCATCCCGAATTTTGGCGGCCTTCCGGAGTGGCATATCGCTATGGCCGGCACGCTGATCATTATGATTCCGCCGCTTGCCGTCGTCGTGCTGATGCAGCGTTGGGTCGTTCGCGGCATGATCGCTACGGAGAAGTAATCTCGTCTCCTGCCGCGTCGCATTTGCGAGCGCGGCAGTCCCGCGATCGAGTATTCATCTGCATCGCGCTGGAATATCCCCACGCAAACCCAACCTCACTTAAACTCAGTCGACCTGCGACACATAAAAAACCCGGAAGTCGGGAAAACTTCCGGGCAACACCTACTGAAAACTTATGTTTGAAATCAGCTCGCCAGCACCTTCAGCGGCGTAACCGAAGCAACGGCGTCGAGCCGCAGCCCGGTATCCTGGGCAAACAGATGCGTGTGCTGCTGCGGCAGTTCCAGTGCTACGGACTGACCGGTCTGGCCCGTCGTATGATCGGCAACGGCGACGGCGAAGCTCGAACCGTTGATATCGCAATGGATGACGCGGCCGGCGCCGAGTTCTTCGACGAAATCGACGGTTGCCGGGATTGCGCCGGGCGTACCGGCAGGAACGAGGCGTGCATGTTCCGGCCGGAGGCCGAGGGCGACCGGCTGGCCTGCATGGCGCTTGCCGATGTTGGCGTCGATGGCGATCGGAATGCCGTCGAAGATGAATTGCTCGCCATTGGCGGCGAAAGTGCCTTCCAGGAAATTCATGGCCGGAGAGCCGATAAAGGAGCCGACGAAACGGGTGCGCGGCGTGTTGTAGACCTCGAGCGGCGTGCCGACCTGCTCGACATTGCCCTTGTACATGACGACGAGCTTGTCGGCGAGCGTCATGGCTTCAACCTGATCATGCGTCACGAAGACCGAGGTGGCCGACAAGCGCTTGTGCAGGCGGCGGATTTCGACGCGCATCTGCACGCGTAGCTTGGCATCGAGGTTGGAAAGCGGCTCGTCGAATAGGAAGACCTTCGGCTCGCGGATGATGGCGCGGCCCATGGCGACGCGCTGGCGCTGACCGCCGGAAAGCTCGGCCGGCTTGCGGGCGAGGAAATCCTCGAGGCCTACGATCTTGGCGGTTTCCCTGATGCGACGATCACGCTCGGCGCGCGGCACGCCGGCGACCTTGAGCGCATAGCCCATGTTGGCTGCGACATCCATGTGCGGATAGAGCGCATAGTTCTGGAAGACCATGGCGCAGCCGCGCTCACGCGGCTCAAGCTGGTTGACCACCTTACCGTCAATGCTGATCTCGCCCGAGGTGATGTCCTCAAGGCCGGCGATCATACGCAGCAACGTGGACTTGCCACAGCCGGAAGGTCCGAGGATGACGACAAATTCGCCCGATCGGAAATTCAGGTCGACCCCATGGACGACCGGATTGCGGCCATAGGCCTTGCGAACTTGTTCGATGCGGATTTCCGCCATTTTAATCTTCCCCGCCTGTCCATTTCGGCACGTCAATCGGGTGGACTGCTAGCGAATTTGCATTACAGAACAGTGACAAGCATGCCCTATATCACTAATGGCATCCAGATTTCCTCACGAGAGTTGCGTGTAGGATTCCTTTATAAAACGCGCAGTAGCGGAACCATCTCGCTACCGGTGCCGTATATTGGTTTCGATGACGGCAAAGCATGTGAAAGAAACGAAGGACAGGTGATCGATTGCGACCATGACGACATCGAAGACAAAGCCCATCCTGCTGTGGTTTCGCAAAGACCTGCGTCTTGACGACAATCACGCCCTGCAGACCGCCGCAACATCAGGCCGTCCCGTCATTCCGATCTATATTCTCGAGCTCGAAGGAAATGGCGGCGGGCCGCTGGGCGGCGCGCAGGAATGGTGGCTGCACCATTCGCTCGCTGCCTTGCAAGTGGCGTTCGGTAGGCTCGACAGCAAGCTCATCCTTCGACAAGGCGATGCGCTGGCTGTACTCGATAACCTTATTGCGGAGACTGGCGCCGAAGCCATCGTCTGGAACCGGCGCTACGATCCGGCCGGCATAGCGGCAGACACGCAGATCAAGAAGGCACTGCGGGGCAACGGCATTGAAGCCACCAGCTTTGCCGGCCAGCTGCTGCATGAGCCGATACGCTTGCGCACCGGCACCGGCAACCACTACAAGACCTATACGCCGTTCTGGCGTGCGTTCGAGCAATCCGGCGAACCCCCGTTTCCTATCGAGCCGCCCGAAAAACTTCCAGCTCCTAGCCATTGGCCGAAATCGGATAGGCTCGATGCCTGGTCGCTGCTACCCACCAAGCCGAACTGGGCGATCGCCTTTCCGCAGATGTGGACACCGGGCGAAGCCGCGGCGCAAGAGAAGGTGAAGGACTTCATCGATGGCGCTATCGATGATTATGCGGTCGGCCGCGATTTTCCGGACAGACCGGCAACCTCCCTGCTCTCGCCGCATCTGGCGCTCGGAGAGATTTCGCCTGCCCGTATCTGGCATGCGACGCGCGGACTGCCCGACAATATCGCCAAGGATAACGTCGTCCGCTTCCGCAAGGAGCTTGTCTGGCGCGAATTCTGCTATCACCAGCTCTTTCATTTCCCGAAACTCAGGACGGAAAACTGGAACGATCGCTACGACGACTTCCCTTGGCTTACCGATGCCAAGCTGCTGAGAAGCTGGCAGCGTGGGCAAACGGGCTATCCGATCGTCGATGCCGGCATGCGGCAGCTTTGGCGCCACGGCTGGATGCATAATCGCGTCCGCATGATCGCGGCCTCCTTTCTCATCAAGGATCTACTGATCGACTGGCGTGACGGCGAAGCCTGGTTTCGCGATACGCTCGTCGATGCCGATCCGGCCGCCAATGCGGCAAACTGGCAGTGGGTTGCGGGCTCCGGCGCCGACGCCTCCCCCTTCTTCCGCATCTTCAATCCGGTGCTACAAGGCGAGAAATTCGATCCGGATGGCGGCTATGTCAGGACCTTCGTGCCGGAACTGGCAAATCTTGACCGCAAATATATCCATCGGCCGTTCGAGGCGCCTGATGATGTGCTCAAGCGTGCGGGCGTAGAACTCGGCAAACACTACCCCCGCCCCATCGTCGATCATGCCATGGCGCGGCGGCGTGCACTCGCCGCGCACGCATCGCTCAAAGATGATGGATAGGCGCTATTCGGCCGGATGCGCGGTTATATGCGGCCTGGTCGGCCGGCGTGGGTTGCCGCTCCCCAGAAAATACCTGAGCACCCTGAAATATAGGCTATAGGGCAGAAACTTCAGCAGCTTTGCCCGATAGACCATGCTCTTCGGGAAACTGATGTCGAAGGATGGAGATTTCAATCCGGCCGCGATCGCATCAGCCGCCTGTTGTGCCGACACGATATCAGGCATCTCGAACTTGTTCTGCGCCGTCAATGGCGTGTCGACATAACCGGGTGTGATGAGTCGGATGTGGATGCCCATGCGGTCGAGCTCGAAATTCAAGCTTTCGGCCATGTTGATCAGTGCAGCCTTGCTGGCCCCGTAAGCTGCACCGCCGGGCAGACCGCCATAACCGGCCACGGAGGATACGAGGGCAACCTGGCCGTATCCCCTCGCCCGCATATGCCGCACCGCCGGAACGAGACAATTGACGACACCGTGAAGATTGACGGCGAAACTGCGCTCGAACACTTCGTGATTGAGGTCTTCTCCCCGTGCCGGCAGATAAATGCCGGCGTTCAGAACCGCCAAGGCGATGGGGCCGTGCTGGTATTCGATGGCGGCAACGGTGTGCTCCATATCCTCTACATCGGTCACATCGCCATCGAGTACGACGATGCTGCCGGCAAGCGCGCTGGCCTCGGCCTGTAGCGCCAGAAGCTTGTCGTGGCTGCGCGCCGTAACGGCGACCTTGTATCCTTCTTCAGCCAGTTTCAGCGCGAGCGCGCGGCCGATACCGGAACTGGCGCCGGTGATCCAGACCACTCCATGTTCAGGACGTGCGATGAACGGGCTCATGGCTCTTCTCCTTGGCTGACGGCCGCCTACATCAAACGCTTAAACCGCGACCGTCCGTGGCATTTTAGAAATAGCGCATCATTGTGGCCGCTTTCGGCCAGACTAACGGCGTCATCGGGAAAACAATGTCACCAATTGGAGACTGCGGAGTTGGATGAAAGAGAGAGGCCAAGAGGCCTGCCAAGTCGAATTTTGCGGGGCAAACGAGTAGCAAGGAACAGAATTTCTTGCCTATGCCGCCTTGTGAAGGGAAAAGACCGTTCTTACAGTAGTTGCGAACAGAAGGCAGATTCCAATGACCGTCCATCCCTCCGTCCTCGAAGCAATTGGCAATACGCCGTTGATTAAGCTCAAGGGCGCCTCCGAGGCGACGGGCTCGACCATTCTCGGCAAGGCCGAGTTTTTGAATCCCGGCCAATCGGTGAAGGATCGCGCCGCGCTCTATATCATTCGCGATGCTGAGAAAAAAGGTCTGCTGAGACCCGGTGGGGTGATCGTCGAGGGCACGGCCGGCAATACCGGCATCGGCCTGACGCTGGTTGCCAAAGCTCTCGGCTATCGCACCGTCATCGTCATTCCGGAAACGCAGAGCCAGGAAAAGAAGGACGCGCTGAAGCTGCTCGGCGCCGAGTTGGTCGAAGTTCCGGCCGTCCCTTACAAGAACCCGAACAACTATGTGAAGGTTTCGGGCCGGCTGGCCGAACAGCTGGCAAAGACCGAGCCGAACGGCGCGATCTGGGCAAACCAGTTCGACAATGTGGCCAACCGTCAAGCACATATCGAGACGACCGCCAAGGAAATCTGGGCCGACACCAACGGCAAGATCGACGGCTTTATCTGCTCGGTCGGCTCCGGCGGCACGCTCGCCGGCGTCGCCATGGGGCTGCATGCCTTTAACAAGGACATCAAGATCGGTATTGCCGACCCCGAAGGTGCCGCCCTTTATGAATTCTACAAGAACGGCGAGCTGAAATCCTCCGGCTCTTCGATCACCGAGGGCATCGGCCAGGGCCGCATCACGGCGAACCTGGAGGGTTTCACGCCCGATTTTGCCTATCAGGTCACCGACGCCGAAGCGCTTCCCTACGTCTTCGACCTGGTCGAATACGAGGGCCTGTGCCTAGGCGGCTCGACTGCCATCAATATTGCCGGCGCGGTTCGTCTCGCCAGGGATCTCGGCCCCGGACATACGATCGTGACCATCCTGTGCGATTACGGCAATCGCTATCAGTCCAAGCTCTTCAATCCGGACTTCCTGAAGTCGAAGGGCTTGCCGCTGCCGGGCTACTTGGAAAAGCGGACTGAAATTGCCGTCCCCTACGAAACAACAGCGTGATCTTATGACCGTCAATGCCCTCTATCGTGACGATTTCTATCTATCGACGGCCGAAGCAGTCGTTACTGCGATCCACGAAGACGGGGGCATAGAGCTCGATCAGACCTGCTTCTACGCCACCTCGGGCGGTCAGCCGGGCGATACCGGTTTCCTCGAGCGCGGCGACGGCTCGAGGATCATGCTCGGTCAGACGAAGCATGGGCCGATCAAGGACATCATCATTCATGTCCCGCTCGAAAATCAGCCCTTGCCCATCGTCGGTGAGAAGCTGGTGCTGCATATCGACTGGGCGCGCCGCTACAAGCTGATGCGCATGCATACGGCCTGCCATCTCCTCTCGGTGGTCTGCCCCTATCCGATCACGGGCGCGGCAGTCGGCGAGGATGAAAGCCGGGTCGATTTCGACATGAGCGAGACGATCGACAAGGACGAGGTAACGGCCAGGATGATGGCGCTCGTCAACGAGAACCATCCGGTTTTCGTCCGCTGGATTACCGACGAGGAGCTGATCGCCAATCCCGGCATCGTCAAATCCAAGAATGTGCGCCCGCCGATAGGCCTTGGCCGCGTCAGTCTCGTCTGCATCGGCGAGGATTCGGCTATCGACAGCCAGCCTTGCGGCGGCACGCATGTGTCGGAAACGCAGGAGGTCGGCGCGATCCACATCGCCAAGATCGAGAAGAAGGGCAAGGAAAACCGCCGCTTCCGCATTCGTTTCGGCGCGCCAACCGACGAGAATTGACGGGGCAAGCACCCCTTCCATATCCTCGATATCAAACCAATAGATTATAGCAGGGAGTGATCATCATGGCAGCGGACAAGAGCCGTTTCGTCGTATCCGCCGACTGGCTGCAAAGCGAGCTGGGTGCCGAGGACCTGCGCATTTTGGACGCGTCCTTCTATCTGCCGGCACAGAAGCGCGATGCCGATGCGGAATATGCCAGCGGCCATATTCCCGGCGCGATCCGCTTCGATCAAGACAAGATTGCGGATCATTCGACCAACCTGCCGCATATGGTCCCCTCGCCCGAATTCTTCGCGGCAGAGGTCGGCAAGCTCGGCATCAGCGAGAGCGATCGCATCGTGATCTATGACGGCCCGGGCCTGTTTGCCTCGCCGCGCGTCTGGTGGCTGTTCCACATCGTCATGGGTGCGCCGAATGTTTTTGTACTGGATGGCGGCCTGGATGGCTGGAAGGCCGAGAGTCGGCCGCTGGAGACGGCGACGCCTAGCTTCGCGCCCGCGACATTCAAGCCGAAGTTCGATGCCGACCGTGTCGTTTCGCTCGACGAGATGCGAGAAATCGTCGACAGCCATTCCCTGCAGATCGCCGATGCCCGCAGTGGCGGCCGCTTCGCAGCAACGGAACCGGAGCCGCGTGAAGGCATGCGCTCGGGTCATATGCCGGGCGCGAAAAGCTTGCCGTCGGGCGTCTTCGCCACGAATGGCAAGTTCAAGTCGCTGCCGGAATTGAGGGAAACCATCGAGAAGGCCGGCATCGATCTCGACAAGCCTGTGGTGACGACCTGCGGGTCCGGCATTACCGCCGCCATCATCACGCTGGCGCTCGAATCCCTCGGCCACGGCAACAACAAGCTCTATGACGGCTCCTGGTCGGAATGGGGCAGCCGGGCGGATACGCCCATCGTCACCGGTCAAGATTGAGCATCATAGCCGTGAAGACGCCCTCCTCCATCAAGGTTCACATCACCCGCCTGGAAATGACTGCGCCGCCCAAGGCCAGCCTGCCGGTCCCGGTCAATATCCAGACCGCGATCATGCGGGCGCCTGGCATCCCGCTGCCCTTCTACCGCTACCTCTATCGCCAGGTTGGCGCCCGCTGGCACTGGGTGGAGCGTCTGCGCCTTTCTGACGAGCAATTGACTGCTGTTCTTCACGACCAGCGCAACGATATCAGCGTGCTTTACGTCAATGGCGCGCCGGGTGGATTCTTCGAATATTTCCGGCAAGACGAGGAAACGATCGAGCTCAGTCATTTTGGTCTCATCGAAAACGCACTCGGCCTCGGCATCGGCAAATGGTTCCTGCTGCAGTCGCTCTACGCCATATGGACGCTGAACCCGCAGCGGATCGTGACGACGACGAACAATCTCGATCATCCGCGGGCATTGCAGCTCTATCAGATGTTCGGCTTCTCGCCGATCTCGACCGGAGAAGGCATCGTCCGGCCGCTGAGCGACAAGGAATTGCTCGAGCTCGCCAAGAAGGGCTAGGGGCTCCCTAGCGACAGGAATCGGGTGGTTTTGGTTCTTGTTCCGGCGCATCACATGGCAAATCTCGAAAGGAGCTTTGCCATGCCTTCCATCGCCTTTGCAGCCATGCCCACCTCCGACGCCGAAGTTCTGTGGAACGGTGGCGCAGATGCCTATGGTCACCAGCCCGAGATCTTGATTTCCAATGGCCCTGGCCATCCCTGCCGCCACTGCCTGCGCAATGTCGATGCCGGCGAAGAGCTGTTCGTCTTCGCCTATCGCCCCTTCCCGGAATTGCAGCCCTATGCGGAGACGGGTCCGATCTTCCTGCATAAGACTCCGTGCCAACGCTATGAAGCGGAAGAAATCTTCCCGCCGGTACTAACGACCAGCAAGGATTTCATCGTGCGCGGCTATGGGAAGAATGACCGCATCGTCTACGGGACTGGTGCCGTGACGCCGACTGGAGACATTCCAGCTTATGCGGCTTCGCTGCTTGAGCGCCCCGACATCGCCTATGTCCATATCCGCTCGGCGCGAAACAACTGCTATCAATGCCGGATCGATAGAACAGGGGCGCCGGCATACGCGGATGCCGGCGCCTCCATCTGACGTGCGCGCGATGGGCTTTACGCAACGTTCAGAATGCTTTCGGGTGCAACGGCCTCATAACCGAGCGCCTCGGCCACCGGCCGGTTGGTGATGCGGCCCTTATGGACATTGAGGCCATTGCGGAGATGCTTGTCTTCCGCGATGGCGCGCAAGCCACGATCGGCCAAGGCGAGGCCGTGATAAATCGTGGCGTTGTTGAGCGCATGCGCAGACGTAACGGGAACAGCGCCCGGCATGTTGGCGACACAGTAATGCACGACACCTTCGACCACATAGGTCGGGTCGGAATGCGTCGTCGCATGCGAGGTCTCGAAACAGCCGCCCTGGTCGATGGCGACGTCGACGATAACGGAACCCTGCTTCATGCCCGACAGCATTTCGCGCGTGACCAGCTTCGGCGCGGCGGCGCCGGGGATCAGCACGGCACCGATGACGAGATCGGCGGAAAAGACTTCTTCCTCCAGAGCCTGGATGCTGGAATAGCGCGTATGGACGCGGCCGTTGAAGATGTCGTCGAGCTGGCGCAGGCGCGGCAGGGAGCGATCGAGGATGCTGACATCGGCGCCGAGACCGGCGGCCATCTTGGCCGCATGCAGGCCGACGACGCCGCCGCCGATGATCGTCACCTTGGCCGGCAGCACGCCGGGCACGCCGCCGAGCAGAATGCCGAGGCCGCCATTGGCTTTCTGCAGAGCCGTCGCACCGGCCTGGATCGACAGGCGGCCGGCAACCTCGGACATCGGCGCCAGCAGCGGCAGGCCGCCGCGCTCGTCGGTTACGGTCTCATAGGCCACGGCGGTGACGCCCGAGGCGAGCAGGCCCTTGGTCTGTTCCGGATCGGGCGCAAGATGCAGGTAGGTGTAGAGAAGCTGTCCCTCGCGAAGCTGCGCCCATTCCGAGGGCTGCGGCTCCTTGACCTTCACGATCATGTCGCACTTCTCGAAAATATCCTTGGCGCTTGAGGCGATCTTGGCGCCTGCGGCAATGTAGGCGTGGTCATCGGCGCCGATGCCAGCACCGGCCTTCGTCTCGACCCAGACTTCATGGCCATGGGCGACATATTCGCGGACGGACGCCGGCGTCAGACCAACGCGGTATTCATGGTTCTTGATTTCCTTGGGGCAGCCAACGCGCATTTCATTCCTCCTCGAATGCTTTTGCGTCTTTCATTTTCTCCACATGAAATCAGACCACCACCGCGCCGCAATGTCCTTGCAAAGACGATTTGCGCTACAGTCATTTTTCGTGATTTATTGCGCGAGCAAGAGTTTTTTCGAAAGTTCTTCGAATGTCCGACCTAGACGCCATAGATCATTCGATTCTGCGGATGCTGCAGCAAAATGCCCGGATCACCAATGCGGAACTGGCTGAGAAGGTCGGTCTTTCACCTTCGGCCTGTTCGCGGCGGCTCGATATTCTGGAAAAGAGCGGCGTCATCGACGGCTATCACGCGCATCTCTCGCACAAGGCGCTTGATTACAAGATGATCGCCTTCGTGCACATCTCGCTGTCGGGCCAGTTCGCCAAGACGCTTTCGGAATTCGAAACCGCGGTCAAGCGCTGTCCCAATGTGCTCTCCTGCTACCTCATGTCGGGCGAATACGACTACATATTGCGCGTCGCCGCGCGGGATCTCGAAGACTACGAACGTATCCATCGCGACTGGCTCTCGGCCCTGCCCCACGTCGTGAAGATCAATTCCAGCTTCGCACTGCGCGAGATCATCGACCGGCCGAATGTCGGCCTCTGATCTTCGTCAGCGCATATCCAGCAGCAATGCGCGGTGATCCGAGACTTCAGGCTCAGCTACAGGATCGAAATGGATGACCTCGACATTGGACGTCACGAGCATGTAGTCGGCAAAGCGCGGCTGCTTCTTGTAATGGGACGTGCGCGTATCCTCATGTCCCCTTGAAGTGACGAGATCGACAAGGCCAAGTAGACCGAGAATATCGAAGGTCTCGCTGCCGGGCAGCAGGTTGAAATCGCCGCAGACGACCAGCCTGTCACCCTCGTGCTTTACTTGCCGGATGAGATCGACCAACGCATTTGCTTGATGGCGACGGGCGGGCGTGTCACCCTTCCCTTCCAGATCCCGCAGGCCATGCATATGGGCAATTGTGATCGGATAGCCGCGCTCATAGTCGAACAGACGGATGCAATGCGCATTGCGCGAACGCGGATGAGGCCCATAGCCATCGGCCGAGAATTCGCCGTGAACGAAGCCGGCTGCCTGGCCGATGACTGGATAGGTCCGGCGCACGAAAGTTGCCAGTCCGAACTCGGAATCGAATCGCCGGTCCCCATCGAAAAGATCGCCTCGTGCCACGGGGAGGAAGAAAGCATCGTAAGCCGGCAAAGCAGCCTTCAGCTCCTCGAAGAGATTGGCGCGCTGCAGGAGCTCGACGCCGTGATCGCGATAAACCAGCCAATCGGCATCCGCTCCCTGCGTGCGAACCATTTCCTGAAGGCAGAGAATATCCGCATCGACATCCACGAGATAGGGCATCAGCGGCTCATGCAGCCGACCGCCCCATGCATTCAACGAAACGATACGCATATCCTGCACCTCTCATAGTCACATCGCCGATTGCAGCGGTCATCTCGATGCGGTACCGATTCGGGACGTCCGGCTACAATTTTAGCGATTATGCTAAACATCCCTCAAGACACATCTGATATCCAAACCTAGAAAAGATGGATGAGCCGGGATAACATCATGCAGTTCTCTTCGAAATCTCCCGTTCAGGGTAATCTGAAAATCAAGACACGCGGCTCGCCGCGCCATCATGCGCGGCTCATGGGTCAGGTTCGATATTTCACCAAGCTCGTCGCCGGCCGCGTCGTCGACATTTCCACAAGCGGCATCGCGCTCGACCTGCAGGCGCCGCTCTACGCGGCGGCGGGCAGCAAGGTTCGCGTCGAATGCGACGATATCGGCTTACTGGATGGTTTCGTGCGCTGGGCTCACAACGGCCGTATCGGCATAGAGTTTGACCGCTCGTCCAATGCCTCGGCTAAGGTCGCATCCTATTTCCGCTTTTTCCATAAGGACATGAAGCCGGTTCTCAAACGTTGACAGCATGCCGGCTTGAGCCGGCTACGATCCACAATAAGCCTGTCACATTCCTGGTGCACACCTTCAAAAATCGTCCTAATCTCCCTCGCCCGAGAGATGATCGACGGACCATAGCCCCATCGTTGAAGGAGTGTCTTATGTCTTCCATTCTGGATTTGCCCAGCATGTCGCGCCGTTCCCTGCTGCAAGGCCTCAGTGCTGCGGCGGCGCTGATCGTGCTGCATCCTTTCGCCGCCCGCGCCGCCGGCAACCAGGCGCATCTGCGCCTTATGGAAACGACCGACATTCACGTCAACGTCTTCCCCTATGACTACTATGCCGACAAGCCGAACGACACGATGGGCCTGACGCGTACGGCGACGATCATCGACAATATCCGCGCCGAAGCCACCAATTCGCTCCTCATCGACAATGGCGACGTGCTCCAAGGCAATCCGATGGGCGATTACATGGCCTATCAGCACGGCATGAAGGATGGCGACGTCCATCCGGTCATCAAGGCGATGAATACGCTCGGCTATTCCGTGGGCACGCTCGGCAACCACGAATTCAACTACGGCCTCGACTTCATGTTCAAGGTGCTGGCCGGCGCGAACTTCCCCTTCGTCTGCGCCAACCTGACCAAAGGCCAGCTTGCTTCCGATCCCACCAAGGACGACCTGTTCTTCAAGCCCTATCTGATCCTCGAAAAGAAGATCAAGGACGGTGCCGGCAATGAAAGCCCGATCAAGATCGGCTTCATCGGCTTCGTGCCGCCGCAGATCATGCTCTGGGATATCAAGAACCTCGAAGGCAAGGCGCAGACGCGCGATATTGTCGAAGCCGCCAAGGCCTGGGTGCCTGTCATGAAGGCCGAAGGCGCCGACATCATCATCGCGCTCTCGCATTCCGGCATCGACGGCAGCGGCCAGAGCGAGAAGATGGAAAACGCCTCTCTCTATGTTGCCGCGGTCGATGGCATCGATGCCGTCTTCACCGGCCACCAGCACCTCGTCTTCCCCGGCCCGAAGACCTGGGACGGCATCAAGGATGCCGATCCGGTCAAGGGAACGCTGCATGGCAAGCCCGCCGTCATGGCCGGTTTCTGGGGTTCGCATCTCGGCCTTATCGACCTGCTGCTGGAGAAGGACGGCAAGAGCTGGAAGATCGTTGACTTCACCTCCGAGGCGCGCCCGATCTATCATCGCGACGACAAGAAGAAGGTCGTTGCCGATGTCGCCGACAAGAAGGAAGTCGTGGAAGCCGCCAAGGCCGAGCATGAGGCGACACTGACCTATGTCCGCACGCCTGTCGGCAAGACGTCCGCGCCGCTCTATTCCTACTTCGCGCTGGTTGCCGATGATCCCTCCGTCCAGATCGTCAGCCAGGCGCAGATCTGGTACATCAAGAACATATTGAAGGAGACCCAGTACAAGGACCTGCCGGTTCTTTCGGCGGCTGCCCCCTTCAAATGCGGCGGCCGCAACGGCGCCGATTATTATACGGACGTTCCTGCCGGCAATATCGCCATCAAGAACGTCGCCGATCTCTACCTCTACCCGAACACGGTTCAGGCCGTTGTCATCAACGGCACGCAGGTCAAGAACTGGCTGGAAATGTCGGCCGCGATGTTCAATCAGGTGCAGCCGGGCACCAAGGATGCGGATCTCATCAACAACAGCTTCCCATCCTACAATTTCGACGTCATCGACGGCGTCACCTACCAGATCGACCTCTCGCAGCCGCGCCGCTTCGGCGATGACGGCAAGGTTCTGAATGCCGATGCAAACCGCATCCAGAGCCTTCAGTTCAACGGCAAGCCGATCGACCCGGCACAGAAATTCCTGGTCGTTACCAACAACTACCGCGCCGGCGGCGGCGGCAACTTCCCGGAAATCGCGGCGGACAAGGTGGTCTATCAGGCGCCGGACACCAACCGCGACGTTATCGTGCGCTATGTTCACGAGCAGGGCACGATCAATCCGACCGCCGACGGCAACTGGACCTTCAAGCCGCTGGCAGACACGACCGTACGGTTCCAGAGCTCGCCAAAGGCCAAGGATTTCCTCGATCAGGTCAAGAGCGTGAAGATCGAAGATGCCGGCGAAGGCGCCGACGGCTTCCGCAACTACCGGCTGGTGCTGTAATCAAGGATGCTATCGTCCTCTCCTCTCGCTGGGGGAGAGGACTTTTTCACTCCGCCGCCAGGCGCTTGTCTCCCGGATGGAACATCTCGACGGCGGACTTGAAGTCTTCCTGATTCGGGCACCGTGCCAGACGCGAGCGGAAAGCCTCGATCATCCACGCAGCCGCAGGCCCAGGGGGATTATCCACCTTGCGGATGGCATAGAGCGGATATTCGCTCTGATCGTAGGCATCGAGAGCGAGCGGCACCAGCCTGCCCTTCTGCAGATCCTCCATGATGAACGAGGCCGGCAGGCCGCCCCAGCCAAGACCACCGCGGATCAGCTGATGCTTGGTGGCGATGTCGCTGAGATGCCAGATCTTGTAGGACAGGACGTTGAAATCCTTGCCATTGGTGAGGTTTGATGCGTCGGTGACGACCAGTTGCACTTCTTCGCGCACGTCGGCAAGAGTCAGCGGTCGTCCCAGCAAAGCGAGCGGATGCGTCGGGGCTGCGACCGGCATCATGAAGGAATGTCCGATGCGCTCGATGACCAAAGCGTCATCCTGTTTGACGACAGCGCCGCCGATTCCAATGGTCGACTTGCCGCTCGTGACAAGCTCCATCATCGTGCCTAGCTCGCCCGTATCGAGCCGCAGCGACACATAGGGAAAGCGATCGCGGAATTCGCGTAACACCTCGACGGTGGCATGAACCGGCACCATGACACTGATGGCGACAGCCACCTCTGCCTCTAGCCCCGTCTTCAAACCCTTCACTCTGGCGCGCATCACCTGGAGATCGGAAAGGATACGGCGCGCATCCTCCAGCATCACCCTGCCCTCGTCCGTCAGCTTCGGCTGGCGCGAGCCCGACCGCTCGAACAACGGCATTTCGAGCTGGGCCTCCAGATTGGCAATCGTGTAACTGATGACCGATTGCGCGCGGTTGAGCATCCGTGACGCGGCCGAGAAACTGCCTGACTCGGCAACGGTCAGAAAGACCTGCAATTGGTCGAGGGTGGGATTGGGGAGCATCTGCCATCCATTCTATCGATAATTCCAATCCATATTATCACAGTTTTTCTCGATAGCACTGAAGACTTATTTATGGAGGCGAACGTGATCGGACTCTCCCAGCCGATTTAGCAACTCATTGAAAAGGAAAACGGATATGTCCTCCATTCTGCTTCTGACCTCCAGCCCGCGTCCGGACTCGCTCTCCACGAAGATCGCCACCGAACTGGCCGAGAAGATCAAGGCCAACAATCCGGGCAAGACGCTCGTCAAGCGCGATCTCGCTGCCGACAACCTGCCGCACATCGATGGCCCCTTCACGGTCGCCATCCGCACGCCGGCTGACGCCCGCACGCCCGAACAGCAGGAACTGGTCAAGGTTTCCGACGCGCTGATCGACGAGCTGCTGGCAGCCGACACCCTGGTCATCGGCACCGGCCTCATCAACTTCAACATCTATTCCTCGCTGAAGACCTGGATCGACAACGTTGCCCGCGCCGGCCGCACCTTCACCTACACGGAAACCGGCCCGAAGGGTCTGGCGACCGGCAAGAAGGCCTATATCGTGCTTGCCTCCGGCGGCGTCTACTCGGAAGGCCCGGCTGCCCCGCTGAACCATGCCGTTCCCTACCTGAAGTCGGTTCTCGGCTTCATCGGCATCACCGATGTCGAGACCGTTTACATCGAAGGCGTTGCTTTTGGTCCGGAAGCTGCCGAAAAGGCCGTCGGTGCCGCCCAGGCCCGCGCCTCGGAGCTGGCTCTCGCCGCTTAATCGACTGCAGCCTTCAGACATTGACAGGCGGCCGGCATCAGCCGGCCGCTTTGCTATTCCGCCTGTGGCAACTCCTTCACGAACGACCTCACGGTTTCCAGAATTTCATCGGAAAGAGCCTCGTCATTTGACACGCGCGCAAGGCCGAGCGCACCGGTCATCAGGCAGGAGGCGATGATCGCCTTGCGTCTGGCTTCGGCTGTCTCCGGTTTCGGCATGCGCGCCGTCATCGCATCGAAATTCCTCCGCAAGCCTTCCGTCGCAACAGCGCGGACCGTATCGCTGCTGCGCGCCATATCTGCCGTCAGCGCCGCATAGGCACAGCCCTCACCGCAATGATCGCGGTGACGTCCGCTGAGATAGGTATCGACATACTCGTCGAGCGAGATACTTGCGGGATCGATCCCCTTGTCCTCCTGCTGTCGCCCCCACGACCCGATCGCTGACTCCACGGCTTCCGCCACCAGTTCGTCGCGAGAGGCGAAGTGCTTGTAGAAGCCGCCGACTGTAAGCCCCGCTTCTTTCATCAGATCGGCGACGCCGATCCCTTCCAATCCCTCCTCACGCAAACGCTTGGCGGCGAGCATCACGATGCGTTCGTGCGTCTTCTGCTTCTCCAATTGTGAGCGGCCCATCGAAAATCCTTTCATGTCCGGCTTGACAAAATGGATTACGAACATAATCCTTATAGATAACGATCATAATCCAGATCGTGACAAAAGCCAACTGGAGCTACGAACATGCGTCTCAAGAACAAGGTTGCCGTCATCACCGGTGGGAACAGCGGTATTGGCCTTGCCACCGCCCGCCTCTTTCTCGCCGAAGGCGCCAAGGTCGCCATAACAGGCCGCAACGCCAAGACACTGGCTGCGGCGGCCGAGCAACTCGGCGGCGACGTGCTGGCATTGCAGGCCGACACCACCGATATCCCGGCCATGGAAAAAGCCTTTGTCGAGGCTGCGGAGAAGCTTGGAAAATTCGATGTGGTCTTTGCCAATGCCGGCATTGCCGGGGATACGCCGCTCGGCAAAACGACGCTTGAGCAGTTCGAAACCATCGTCCGCATCAATTTCACCGGCGTGTTCTTTACCGTACAGGCTGCCTTGCCATATCTGAACGATGGCGGCTCTGTGATCCTGAACGGCTCCGTGCATGCCGTTCTCGGCATTCCCGGCGCGTCGGCCTATGCCGGCACGAAGGGCGCCGTTCGCGCCATGACCCGCAATCTTGCTTCCGAACTTGCGCCACGCGGCATCCGCGTCAACCAGGTCACGCCAGGCGCCACCAAGACGCCGATCTGGGACCCACGTGCTGCCACGCCGGAGGCCCTCGATGCTCTACAGGCCCGCTTCGGCAGCCTCAGCCCGCTCGGCCGCATGAGCGAAGCCGACGAAATCGCCAAGGCCGCGCTCTATTTCGCCTCCGACGATTCCGCCAACGTCACAGCCATCGAGATCACCGTCGACGGCGGCGCGATCAACGCTCCGTCCGGCGCCAAGCTCTTCCGCACGGCTTGAACCCTGCGAACTATCAGTCATCAATTGTCAGTGATTGTTATGGGCCGCCAAAGCAGACGCTGGAGGCGGCCCTTGCATCAGGTGCCTATTAAGGAAATGCGCCCGATATCAGACCTGGCGAACCTTTTCGCCATCGCCGAAGAGGCCGGCACCGTTTTGATCGATGATCTGCTGGCCCTTGCGGAAGGTCGATTCCACCGCGTCATCCGATGAGGTGAAGACATCGGCGCGGATGAAATTGCGCACCAGGATCTCGCCGTTCACATCCTTCTCGATCCGGCCCATGAGCCGGAACTGATTGCCCTCGCGCTGCGGCGTCGCATAGATCGTGCAGCCGGCATGCACCTGGGGTTCGACGCTGACCGTCGAGCCGCCGGACTTTGCAGTGCCCGCCTGCGATGCGCCACCAGTGAAAATCGAAAGGATATTTGAAAAGAACGAAGCCATGGATCGCCTTTAGCATGAAGGTTGCGGGGTCGCAAAGTCAAATGATCAGGTTTGCCAGGATCTCGTTTTCGGTGATGTCCTCATAGCCCATGCCGGAACTTTCAAAGTTCGCGATAAGCTGCTTGAAATTATCCGGATTCTTCGTCTCAATGCCGATCAGGATGGAGCCGAAATTGCGAGCGCTCTTCTTCAGATATTCGAAGCGGGCAATATCATCCTCCGGTCCGAGCATGTTGAGGAAATCACGAAGCGCGCCAGGGCGCTGCGCGAGGCGCAGGATGAAGTATTTCTTCAAACCCGCATAGCGCATGGCACGCTCCTTGACGTCGGGCAGGCGCTCGAAATCGAAATTGCCGCCGGAGACGACGGCGACGATCGTCTTGCCGCGGACGGCATCGCGATCGAGCTTTTCCAGCGCCGTGATCGCCAGAGCGCCGGCTGGCTCCAGCACAACGCCTTCCACATTCAGCATATCGGTGATGGTGACGCAGATGGCGTTTTCCTCGATGAGTTCGACCTGCTCGGCCGCAAAACCCTTAAGCGCGGCGAAGTTCAACTCGCCGATACGGCCGACAGCAGCGCCATCGACGAAATTGTCGACCTTGACGAGCGTGATCACCCTCCCCGCCTCGATGCTGCGGCGCAGGCTCGGCGCGCCGGCAGGCTCGGCAAAGGTGAAGGCATCACGCGGAAGCGTATCGGCAAAATAGCCGGTGATGCCCGCGGCAAGACCGCCGCCGCCTACGGGAAGCAAAACGTGGTCGGGAATAACGCCATCAGGCAGCTGCTCGGCGATCTCGGCTGCGACCGTCGCCTGCCCTTCGATGATATCGGCATGATCGAAAGGCGGCACCATGACGCCGTCGATCTTTTCGACATGCTCGCGTGCCGCCTGATAGCACTGATCGAAGAAATCGCCGAAGAGCTTGATGGTGATGAACTCGCCGCCGAAGATGCGGGTCTTATCGATCTTCTGCTGCGGCGTCGTGACAGGCATATAGACCACGCCCGGCACGCCGAAATGCCGGCAGACGAAGGCGAAGCCCTGGGCATGATTGCCGGCGGATGCGCAAACGAAGGTCTTTCCCGTACCTCCCTCGGCAATCACCTTGCGAAAGAAATTGAAGGCACCGCGGATCTTGTAGGAGCGAACCGGCGTCAGATCTTCACGCTTCAGCCAGATATCGGCGCCATAGCGGGCGGAAAGATGCTCGTTTAGCTGCAGCGGCGTTGCGGGGAAGAGGCCACGCATGGCCTCTGTGGCTTCGAGAACACTGTGTTTGTCCACGGTCTATCCGTCCTTCTTCAATCGCCCTCGCTATGACACAGGAAAGATGAGCAAAGAAAGCCTCTTTATCGCGCTTTCGGTCCTGCAATGGCGAGATTGGCCGCACCGAACAAGTCATTAACCATTTATGCCCCTGACTGTCGAAACCCCTAAATCTGTGAATTGACAGCCAAGCCCCCCCTGCGTCCAATATGACACAGCCATCATGATGATGGTTAGAGGCCCGCCTTAAATCCGATCCGTCGGCTACGGCGGGCTTCGCTTATCCATGTTGGCATTAACTTATACTTGCGCATAGGATTGAGAATCGCGCGAAAGATGTTTATCCCAGTTTTGTTCGAGGGGAGAACATCATCATGCGCCTCATGCGCCTAGCTGTAATCGCTTTCACTCTTGCGGTGCTTGCTTCCTGCGCCTCGCAGGAAAAAAGCTTCGAGAAAAACATCCCCATTATGAAGGAAAGCCCGACGGCACGAGCGCAGGTCATCGACAAGTGCATGTCGCAGCGCCTGCCACCGGAAACGCTGGATGAAATCGCTTTCTACGTCAAATCTCAAAGAAGCGACGCAAAGCGACTCTTTTGTCAGCGACTGATGAACGGTGTGGTATCGGGAAAGATCAGCTATGCCGATTTTAAGGCCATGTTCCAACAGAAGAAGGTGACACCGGCGCTTGTCAGTGTTCTCAAGGGTCACTGAGCCGAGCATGTCAGGCTCACGCTGATCGGCCCCTCCTGCAAAACAAGCCTTGACTGAATCACTCAAGTGCTTGATGGGAAAAGGCACGCGGACGTGGCGAAACTGGTAGACGCAAGGGACTTAAAATCCCTCGGCCTTTGGCTGTACGGGTTCGACCCCCGTCGTCCGCACCAAAATTAAATTCCATCAAAATCCCAATGAAAAAGGCGCAGCTTTCACCGCGCCTCTTCGATATTTGCAAGACTTTCAAATTTAGGCCGTGAGCTTGGCAGCGATCTTGGCGACGTGGGCACCCTGATACTTTGCAGCTTCCAGTTCGATTTCGGAGGGCTGACGCGAGCCGTCGCCGTTGGTGATGGTGGAGGCGCCATAGGGCGAGCCGCCCTTGACTTCTTCCGTGCCCATCTGGCCCTGGAAGGCGTAAGGGAGGCCGACGACGGCCATGCCGTGGTGGAGAAGCGTCGGGATGAAGCCGAGGATAGTGGACTCCTGGCCGCCGTGCTGCGTTGCCGACGAGGTGAAGACCGAACCGACCTTGCCGACGAGCTTGCCGCCGAACCATAGGCCGCCGGTCTGATCCCAGAAATTGCGCATCTGCGAGGCGACCGTGCCGAAGCGCGTGCCGGCGCCGACGATGATGGCGTCGTAGTCTGCCAGTTCGTCCGGCGTTGCGATCGGGGCTTCCTGATCGAGCTTGAAGTAGGAGGCCTTGGCGACCTCTTCCGGAACGAGTTCCGGCACGCGCTTGATGGTGACGTCAGCACCGGCGGACTTTGCACCTTCTGCGACAGCATAGGCCATCTTCTCGATGTGACCGTAAGCGGAATAATAGAGAACCAGAACCTTAGCCATGAGAACGTCTCCCGTTTGTTGGACGCGTTGAATGTCGAGGAATGTTGTATCAGCGATGCGACAGGGGCGCAGCCCCCACGCTCAGAACGCAGTGTTCATCCTGTGTAGACGGAAATCCACTTGCAACATCTTGTGATGACCAGCGGCCCAGCAAAAGGAGCGTTTGCATTCGCTGCAAACAGCGCTACCTATCTCGGACCTTTTTGAACGCGCCAACCGCGCATTGTCCTGGATAACTTTATGTCGAACGAAATCATTGTCACAGCCGCCATGCTGGCCATCGGCGACGAACTGCTCTCCGGCCGGACCAAGGACAAGAATATCGGCAATCTTGCCGATGTGCTGCTGCTGGCCGGCATCGACCTGAAGGAAGTCCGCATCGTGGCTGACGATGAAGATGCCATCGTATCGGCGCTGAACGCCCTGCGCGGCCAATATGATTACGTCTTCACCTCGGGCGGCATCGGCCCGACCCATGACGACATCACCGCCGATGCCATCGCCAAGGCATTCGGCGTGCCCTGCGAACATGATGCCGAAGCCATGAGGATCATGGGTGAAATGTATGCCCGGCGCGAGATGGAATTCACCGAGGCCCGTCAGCGCATGGCCCGCATGCCTGTGGGATCAAAGCATATTGCCAATCCGGTCTCGACCGCGCCCGGCTTCAACATCGGCAATGTCTATGTCATGGCCGGCGTGCCGCAGGTTTTCCAGGCGATGCTCGACAATGTCATACCGACGCTGAGGACCGGCGCAAAGGTGCTATCAACAGCGATTTCCTGCCCCTATGGCGAAGGCGAGATCGGCACGCCGCTCGGCCTTATCCAGAAGGCGCATCCGGATACCAGCATCGGTTCCTATCCGCGCTATGTCGGCCAATTCTTCTCGACCGAGATCGTCGTGCGCGGGCGTTCCGCCGAGCTGGTTGAAAGTGTCGCAGCCGAAGTGCGCGCGATGATCGAGGCCATCGGGCAGTCGAAAGCGACTGCATAATTCCTTAAATCGAAATCGATTTAAGGATAAATTATGCAGCAGACTTAAAGTATTACAGCGACCTTTGCGCGTCATATATAAAGCGCGGCGCTGTATCGAAAATCAGTCGGGTGAGGCCTGACTCTCAACGAGGACTTGTGCTTCCGGGAACCCTGAGATTATTCAGAGCATTATCTTGTAGCGGAATGCTGATATCATGATCCGATCCAACCCTTCCGCATGGGAGATCTCTTCATGTCCTACAAAACGATAGTGACCGTTCTCGACAATCCCGACAATACGCGCGTCGCGGCGGAGTTCTCAGCCGCGCTCGCAAAGGAGCATGGCGCCCATGTCGTCGGACTTCATGCGGAAATCGTCTCGACGGTGCCGCTGGTGGCGCCGATGGAGATTCCGGACCCTGTCGCTGTTCAGGCGCTTCAGGATGTCGCCCATAATCAGGCGGTCGAAATCGAACGGGTGTTCCGCTCGAAGATGGAACGCGCCGGTCTCGATTACGAATGGCATAGCGTTGCCAGTACGGTCGGCTACGGCACCGAACCGCTGATCGAAAGCGCCCGCAGCGCCGATCTTCTGGTGGCCGTGCAGCCCGACCCGTCGAAATACGCCGATACTCAGGTCGATGTCGAAACCTTCCTGTTCGACAGCGGGCGGCCGGTCCTGTTGATCCCCTACATTCTCAAGGAGCCGAAGCCCGTCCGCCGCGTGCTGATCGCCTGGAACGGCTCGAAGGAAGTGGCGCGCGCCACCTTCGACGCCCTGCCTTTCCTCAAGGCTGCGGATTCAGTCGAGATCCTTTCCGTCAGCACCTCGGAAAAGGACCCACATCCGTCCAAGGAAACCGGCGTCCGGATAGCCGCCGCGCTGACGCGCCACGGCGTTCGCGCCAAGTTCGAGACGGCAGCCTGCAGCGGCAAGTCGACGCCGTCGCAGGTCATCGAAAACCGGCTGGCAGACGACAGCATCGACCTGCTGGTCATGGGCGCCTATACGCATTCCTGGCTGTGGCAGATGATCTTCGGCGGCACGACGCGCACCCTGCTGCAATCGATGACGGCGATGACGCTGCTGGCCCGCTGAACGGCTTAAAGCTCAAATCCTGCGGCAACCGGTGCAAATGTGCATCGGTTGCGCCCCTTGCAGCTATTGCCTTTTGCCCGCAAATCCAGCAGAAAGCAGCGACCGATGACAGAATTCCCGCCAGGGAACCGTTCGCGCGGTCTAAGGGGCATGATCCCGAAAAGCCCAGGCTTTTTCCGGATGAGATCCTGTTCAAGCAGATAGCAAGCGAATCGCGTTCCGGATTTGGTTCTTGGTCCGCGCCCGGCGCGGGGTCTGCTCAGGGTCGCCGGCACCGCCGGTGCGTTATTATTCCATGCCCCGGAGCTTTCTGCCATGTCCCTGCCCGATAAAGCCTTTCCCGTATCCTGGGATCAGTTCCATCGCGATGCGCGCGCGCTTGCCTGGCGGCTTGCCGGCCTCAACCGTGAATTCAAGGCAATCGTCTGCATCACTCGCGGCGGCCTCGTGCCGGCCGCCATCATCTCCCGCGAGCTTAACATCCGGCTGATCGAGACGGTCTGTGTCGCCTCCTATCACGACTATTCCAGCCAAGGCGAAATGAACCTGCTCAAGGGTATTGCACCGGAACTGTCGGTCAATGGCGGCGAAGGCGTGCTTGTCATCGACGATCTCACCGATACCGGCAAGACCGCCGTCGAGGTCCGCAACCTGCTGCCGAAGGCGCATTTCGCCTGCGTCTATGCCAAGCCGAAGGGGGTGCCAACTATCGACACCTTCATCACCGAAGTTAGCCAAGACACCTGGATCTACTTCCCCTGGGATATGGGCTTCACCTATCAGGAACCGATCGCCAAAGGCCATCGCGGCTGATCTCCAGCTGCCCGGAGGCGCGAATCAGTCAAGATCTGATCGCGATGCCGAAACCTGATTCGGATAACGGTAATAGAGGTGGGCGCTGCGGCGCCCACTAGATTTAGTGGGCGCCACAAAGGCGAGAAAGCGTGAGATTCAAGGCTTTCCACCCGAATCATGATGCGTCACGGCATGAATTTGCCGCGCTGCCAATGGCATTGAGGTCACGGTCACAATTTTGTCGCTTTCGACACCGCCGGTGATGATACTTGCTGCGCCAACGGTCGCGCGAAGGGCGAGCATCCCTCCTCAAGCTCTTGAATCTCTTAGCCTACTGGCGTTTCCCCAGTTTCCACAGGTGAGCCCACAAGATATTGTGGTTAGCAATCCGTTACAAACCACCCCTTGACGGAATCGGGTCTTTCAAAGTTAATGGACGACGTTGCGGCGGCGACTGGACCAGGCGGGGTTACGAGGACTGGTTCTCAATTCGAAATCGGATTTGAATTCAAGGTGATTCACCTGTGCAGGTGGCCCGCCGTGAGGATTTTTGTGCCGATCTCGATCTGCCGAAAAAACACATGCGGGGACTGGCGGCAATAAGCTGTTAATACTATATTTAGTGTTTGCAGCCACCATCACCACAAGATACAGGAAAGACATCTCCGGGTGACACCTCCTGTCAAAGAGCGGATCGGAAGCTGGCTGCGCGTTGAATTCGCGATGCCGGAATGAGAATTTTTGCGCCCTGCTTGCATGCGGACGCACACCAACGAATGAAGGATTGGGACCATGCGCATCGAACGTCGTTTTACGAAGGCCGGCCAGTCACCCTATGCGGATATCGAATTCCGCAAGGCGACGAGCGAGATCAAAAACCCTGACGGTTCGATCGTGTTCCGCCTCGAAAACATCGACGTACCCGCGCAGTTCTCGCAGGTCGCCGCCGACATTCTCGCGCAGAAGTATTTCCGCAAGGCCGGCGTGCCCGCCAAGCTGAAGAAGGTCGAGGAAAACGACGTTCCTTCCTTCCTGTGGCGTTCCGTGCCCGATGATGCGGCCATGAAAGATCTGCCCAAGGATCAGCAGAGCGGCTCCGAAACCGATGCCCGCCAGGTCTTCGACCGCCTTGCCGGCACATGGACCTACTGGGGCTGGAAAGGCGGCTACTTCTCGTCGGAGGAAGACGCCTCCGCTTTCCAGGACGAGCTCGCCTATATGCTCGCCACGCAGCGCGTCGCTCCGAATTCCCCGCAATGGTTCAACACCGGCATGCACTGGGCCTATGGCATCGATGGCCCCGGCCAGGGCCACTATTATGTCGATCCCTTCACCGGCAAGCTCACTAAGTCCAAGTCGGCCTATGAGCATCCGCAGCCGCATGCCTGCTTCATTCAGTCCGTCGAGGACGACCTCGTCAACGAGGGCGGCATCATGGACCTGTGGGTCCGCGAGGCCCGTCTCTTCAAGTACGGCTCCGGCACTGGCTCGAACTTCTCGATGCTGCGCGCCGAGGGTGAAAAGCTTTCCGGCGGCGGCCGTTCCTCCGGCCTCATGAGCTTCCTGAAGATCGGCGATCGCGCTGCCGGCGCCATCAAGTCGGGCGGCACGACCCGCCGCGCCGCCAAGATGGTCGTCGTCGACATCGACCATCCGGATATCGAGGATTACATCAACTGGAAGGTCAAGGAAGAGCAGAAGGTTGCCGCCCTCGTGACCGGCTCGAAGATCGTCGCCAAGCACCTGAAGGCGATCATGAAGGCGACTGTCAACTGCGAAGGCGACAATGACGATTGCTTCGACCCGGCCAAGAACCCGGCCCTGAAGCGCGAGATCCGTGCTGCCAAGAAGGATCAGGTTCCGGAAAACTACGTCCAGCGCGTCATCCAGTTCGCCCGCCAGGGCTACAAAGATCTCGAATTCAAGACCTACGACACGGACTGGGATTCGGAAGCTTATCTGACGGTATCCGGCCAGAACTCCAACAACTCCGTCTCGATCAAGGATGACTTCCTGCGTGCCGTCGAGAATGATGGCGACTGGAACCTGACCGCCCGCAAGGACGGCAAGGTCGTAAAGACGCTGAAAGCCCGCGACCTCTGGGAATCCATCTCCTACGCCGCCTGGGCATCGGCCGATCCGGGCCTGCACTTCAACACGACGATGAACGACTGGCACACCAGCCCGGCTGCCGGCCCGATCCGCGCATCCAATCCGTGCTCGGAATACATGTTCCTCGACGACACGGCCTGCAACCTCGCTTCGCTGAACCTGATGACCTTCAAGGACGCAGCGACGAAGCGCATCAACATCGCCGACTACGAACACGCCGTCCGTCTCTGGACCGTCGTTCTCGAAATCTCCGTGATGATGGCGCAGTTCCCCTCGCGCCGCATTGCCGAACTCTCCTACGAATACCGCACGCTCGGCCTCGGCTACGCCAATATCGGCGGCCTGCTGATGTCGTCGGGCATCCCCTATGACTCAGACGAAGCCCGCGCCATTGCCGGCTCGCTGACCGCGATCATGACCGGCATCGCTTATGCCACTTCGGCGGAAATGGCCTCCGAGCTCGGGACCTTCCCGATGTTCAAGCCGAACCGCGAGAATATGCTGCGCGTCATCCGCAATCATCGCCGCGCCGCTTATGGCGAAGCCTCGGGCTATGAGAACCTGTCGGTCAATCCGGTGGCGCTGATCCATTCCGACAATCCGGACCAGGATCTCGTCGCCCATGCCAAGGCTGCCTGGGACAAGGCGCTGGAGCTCGGCGAAAAGCATGGCTACCGCAACGCCCAGGCAACCGTGATCGCGCCGACCGGCACCATCGGTCTCGTCATGGATTGCGACACGACCGGCATCGAGCCGGACTTCGCCCTGGTGAAATTCAAGAAGCTCGCCGGTGGCGGCTACTTCAAGATCATCAACCGTGCCGTTCCGGAAGCACTGCGCACGCTCGGCTATTCCGAAAGCCAGATCGCCGAAATCGAGGCCTATGCGGTCGGTCATGGCAACCTGAACCAGGCTCCGGCCATCAACCCGTCGACGCTGAAGGCCAAGGGCTTCACGGCTGAGAAGGTCGATGCGGTCAACGCAGCACTGAAGAGCGCCTTCGACATCAAGTTCGTCTTCAACCAATGGACGCTCGGCGCCGACTTCCTGAAGGGCACGCTGAAGGTGTCCGACGAGCAGATGGCCGATATGAGCTTCAACCTGCTCGACCATCTCGGCTTCTCGAAGAAGGATATCGAGGCTGCGAACATCCATGTCTGCGGTGCGATGACGCTGGAAGGCGCTCCATTCCTGAGACAAGAGCATCTGGCTGTCTTCGATTGCGCCAACCCCTGCGGCAAGATCGGCAAGCGCTATCTCTCGGTCGAAAGCCACATCCGCATGATGGCGGCAGCGCAGCCGTTCATCTCGGGCGCTATCTCCAAGACGATCAACATGCCGAACGAGGCGACCGTCGAGGATTGCAAGAACGCCTACATGCTGTCCTGGAAGCTCGGCCTCAAGGCGAACGCGCTCTATCGCGACGGCTCCAAGCTCAGCCAGCCGCTGAACGCATCGCTGATCGAGGATGACAGCGATGAGGATGCGCTGGAGGAATTCCTGCAGGCGCCGGTCGCCGCACAGGCCGTCACCATCACGGAAAAGATCGTCGAGCGCGTGATCGAGAAGGTCGTGCGTACGCAGGAAAAACTTCCGAGCCGCCGCAAGGGTTATACCCAGAAGGCCAAGATCGGCGGTCACACCATCTTCCTGCGCACCGGCGAATATGACGACGGCCGTCTCGGCGAAATCTTCCTTGATATGAACAAGGAAGGCTCAGCTCTGCGCGCCTTCATCAACAACTTCGCGATCTCCGTCTCGCTCGGCCTACAGTATGGCGTGCCGCTCGAGGAATATGTCGACGCCTTCACCTTCACCAAGTTCGAGCCGGCCGGCATCGTCACTGGCAACGACGCCATCAAGAACGCGACGTCGATCCTCGATTACGTGTTCCGCGAACTGGCGATCTCCTATCTCGGCCGTCACGATCTCGCCCATGTCGACACGTCCGACTTCAACAACACGGCGCTTGGCCGCGGCGTTTCCGAAGGCAAGGCCGATGTGGTCTCCAAGGGCCTGACCCGCGGCTACAAGCCGACGCTGGTTCAGACATCGGGCGAGCGTTCGGCAGACGCCAAGGGCTCGGCAACGGCTGCCCCTGCCCGCGCCGCCTCGCTCGGCACGGTGACGGCTTTCGCCGGCAACACGGTCCGCAAGCTGGAGCCGGCAAGCTCCGTCTCGACCTCCGAAGTCGTCGCCTTCAAGCGCGATTATGAGGAGCGCGCAAAGGAATTGGCCGAAGAGATCGCAGAGGAAGTCATCTCCGAATCCGCGACGGGCCTCTTCACCGATAACGCGGCAAGCGAAGCAGCCAATGCCAAGACGGAAGCCAAGAAGCTGGAATCCGAACGCCGCGCCCGCTCCATCATGCAGGGCTACACGGGCAACATGTGCACCGAGTGCCAGAACTTCACCATGGTCCGGAATGGAACTTGCGAGAAGTGCGACACCTGTGGAGCTACGAGCGGCTGCAGCTGAGTATCGGTCCGTGCGAAAGTCTGGGAAGCCAATGGGCTAGCCTCAGGCGATTGAGTAAATTCCAATTGGCACTTTCCGGGCACTTCGGTGTCCGGAAAGTGCAAAGATGAACAAAACAAGAACATATATTCAGTGGATTACTGCGACAAATGCTTTTACCAACGCCGATGTCGCTCTTCGTG
This sequence comes from Martinezella sp. CNPSo 3732, assembly GCF_057784515.1. Classification (NCBI taxonomy): domain Bacteria; kingdom Pseudomonadati; phylum Pseudomonadota; class Alphaproteobacteria; order Hyphomicrobiales; family Rhizobiaceae; genus Martinezella; species Martinezella sp. CNPSo 3732. Next base: position 622,478 of record NZ_JBXSOO010000002.1, on the reverse strand, counting down.
CGCTTGTACGACGCATGTTTCCTTGGCTTCAGTCTGACAACAGCCGCTATCGGCCTGTGACATCGTTCCGTATCTGCCGCGGCATACCAACGCTGGCAGACGTTGCCGATCGCGTTGCAATGGGCGCCCAAAGATTTGCCTTTGATGGCTCGAAATAATCTTTCTCGTCTGCCGCCATGGCGGGAGCAAGCGGTCCGAACCGCATCAATGCAGTGAATTGAATTGTGCCGCGTCGTGCCCGTTCAGCTCGCGCCATTGCAGAGGCGTCAGCCCCTCCCAGTCGCGAAACGCGCGATAGAAAGAACTGCGATCCTGATAACCTAGAAGACATGCGACCTCGTCGATGTCGGTGGACGGATTGGACAGCAATTGCCGCCCGAGTTCCTGGCGCGCCTCCGATAGAAGCTCGCGGAAGGTCTTGCCCTCTTCGGTGATGCGCCGTTGCAGCGTTCGCTCGCTCATGTTGAGATCCTGCGCTATCTGCGACAACTCCGGACGCCCGCTTGCAAGCGATCGCTTGAGGACGACTTTCACCTGGTCGCCAATGGAACTGCGGGCCTGCAGTTCACCCATAGCGGCAGCAAGCGCGGGCGTGAGGATTTCCAGGAGCTCGGGATTGTGGCCCGGAAACGGGCGGTCAAGATCGACCGATTTCAGGATGAGCTTGTTCTGCGGAGCACCATATTTCACAGGACACCCGAAAAAGAGCCGATACAGATCGCTCTTTGGCCCCGAGCGCATGAACTCGACCCGAACCGGCGTCAGGAGTTGGCCAGTTCCGCGGCGGCCAAGCTCGATCAGGAAGGCGAAGGTAACGTCGGTGGCGATCCCAGGCTCAAGCTCGGTTGTGTAAACCCAGTTGGTTGCGATCGAAACTTCGCCTTTGTCCTCATGGAAACTCAACTGCTCGGGCGTGCAGAGCCGCTTGAAGCGCGCAACCCGGTAAAGTGCATCGCGATAATCCTTGGCGTGAAAGGCGGCCAAAGTCGATGGTGGATGAGCCGCCGTGTCTGCCTCGCGGACGAGCCGAAGTCCGAGTGCAGGCTCCGGCGCCAACTCCTCAAGTGCCCTGAAGATCGCGAAATACTGCGCGGTCGTCACCATGCCGGTCTCGCCCAGATGCAGCGTAGCGGGCAACCGAGCCTGCCGCAGCACCGCGGAGGGTGGCAAGCCGATCCGCTCGACCGCACGCCAGAAGGCCTGAGGCACCTTGCATTTGTCTGCTGGCATCACACTCATCTCAGCCAATCCTCTAAGTCTGCTCTCGCAGAGGTACGCTGGTCTGTCATTCGCTTGCGGAAATGTTAGCGCATCTGGCTCATGATGATGCGATCAAACATCCGATCACCGAGCCATTTACGGATCGCAATCATCGGCTTGGCATATTTACCGGCGACGTAGCGCGTCCGCGGCCTTCTCGCATGCACGGCAGCCGAGACGACATCTGCGATCACCTTCGGATCGGTGCCGCGCCCATGGCCATAGGTCGCCCTCGTGATCTTGGCGACCACCTGCGAGACCTTGGCATAGGGACCTGACCCGGAGCGCTTCACAAGGCCGTCGGCGACCACGTCGCCAAATCCCGTCTCGATCAGGCCCGGTTCGACGACAACGACGTCGATGCCGAACGGGGCCAGTTCCAGCCGAAGGCTGTCCGACCAGCCCTCAAGCGCATGCTTGGCGGCATGGTACCACGCGCCAAGCAACGTATAGATCTTGCCACCCATCGACGTGATGTTGACGATGGTGCCGGAACCTCTCTGGCGCATCGCGGGCAAAAGAAGCTGAGTCAGGCGAGCCGGGCCGAAGACATTGACTTCGAACTGATATCTCGCCTCGTCCATGGCGATGTCTTCGACCGGTCCATACAGTCCGAATCCTGCATTGTTGACAAGGACATCGACGCCTCCGCTTTCGGCGAGAATGATTCCCACGGCCGCCTTGATCTCGTCGTCGTCAGACACGTCCATCTGCAGGGCACGTGCCCCAAGGCGTTCGAGATCCAGCATCTTATCGACGCTGCGCGCCGCTACATAGACCCTGAAGCCATCGCTGACGAGACGCTTGGCGATTTCCTTGCCCATCCCGGATGACGCACCGGTCACGAGCGCTGTTTTCTTGCGTGTAATGCTCATATCTGCCTCTTTGTTCGCAAGATCACAAATATAAGCTCGCCAGCGATCGATCATTGACGGAAGATGCCATCGCTGTTGCATATTACGCCAATCGCGAGTGTATGCAAAGAAGAACCAGCAGCACTTCCAAGCTCCCACATCCAAAAGGGACGTAACAAGGTCAACTTGTTCAGCCGCTAAACTCGCTAATTAGCATTGCCCAGCGCGTGCAGAGAGAGCAAGTCGGGCACTAATCATGCGCCAGGATATCGCCAATGGGATGGGAAGCACTCGCGCAATGGGGTGAGGACGCGGTCCGCCTCGAACCACTCACCGGTGGAGTTGCCAACGATGTATGGAGCGTTCGCATCCATGGACGGATTGCCGTCGCTCGTCTCGGTTCTAGGTCCGATGCCGATCTTGATTGGGAAACCGCCCTACTCCAGCACCTCGATCATGAAGGCATGACCGTTCCGGTGCCGATCCCGACGATGGACAGCCGGCTGTTCGTAGACGGCTTAACGGTAATGAAATACCTGGAGGGCCGACCGCCTGAGACGGGGGCCGATTGGCGTCGTGTCGCCGAGACACTGCGTAAGCTACACCGGCTGACACAGGGCTGGCCGCAGCACCCCGGTTGGAGATCGTCAACCGACCTCCTGTATGCCGAGACCGGAACGAGGGTCAACCTTGCCGCAATGCCATCCGAGGGCGTCACTCGATGTCGTGCAGCGTGGGCGCGTCTCGTCGGGCGTCAGACATGCGTCGTCCATGGAAACCCCAATAACCCTGGCAATATCCGCATGACTGCAGATTTCGTCGCGTTGATCGACTGGGACGAGTCACATATCGACGTTCCAGACCTTGACCTCGTATTGCCCGATAACGCTGCCGACCTTGATGACGGTGCATATGATATCGCCGCACAGGCGTCAGCCGCATGGGAAGCTGCCGTCTGCTGGCAGGACGAATATGCGGTCAAGCGGCTTGCCGAGGTTCGAGCGGTCTGATCGGCTTCAGCGCCGTTCACGCCCCCTTCATCCCAATTGCCCGATTTCAGCCACGAAACCGGCGGGAAATGATCCATTTTCATTGAAATTGTTGCTGCAGCAATGTGCAGCAATATTCGGTCTGCCGAGCCTCAAACCCGTCATGCACGGTGCCCGGCCTTTCGACGCATTTTATCGCTGAGTCCGGCCCTTGAGGTATCGGAGATAGCAGTTCAATCGTGTGAGGCACCGCTTTGAAAACCGGCAGCGATATCAAGAGCATTCAATATCTGCGGGCCATCGCTGCAATTTCCGTTCTTTGCTTCCATGTCTGCGAAACATACGGCCTGGACTTCAAGAGCGGAGCAGCGGGCGTCGATATATTCTTCGTCATCAGCGGCTTTATCATGTGGGTCACGACCGATGGAAGATCGCTCGGCCCGCAGGAATTCATGTGGCGCCGGCTCGTCAGGATCGTGCCGCTATACTGGATTGCGACGGCGGCAACCTTCGTCGTCGCCGTGCTGAAACCACAATTCTTCTTCGACACGAATTCGAGCATCGAGAACTTGATCGGCTCGCTGTTTTTCGTGCCCTCCATGAAGGACGAGGCATTGCATCCCGTCGTCGAGCAGGGATGGACGCTCTCCTACGAGATGTTCTTCTATCTCATCTTTTCGATTTCACTGCTTCTGCCTGAGTTCAGGCGGCTATGGTTCCTCATGATGACCCTGATGACCATCGTGATTGGGCATTATCTGCTGCCTTCCGGCTATCTCAGTGTTTTCACACAGCCGGTCATTCTGGAATTCGCCGCCGGCATCGTCATCGGACGCCTGTGGAAACAGGGCTTTCGGCTGCCTTTTGCCGCCGCTATCGGCTTGATGATCGTCGGGGTCGTGCTGCTAGTGGCGAGTGACCCGCTGATCCATCTGGAACGAGCTGTGCGCTGGGGCATACCGGCAGTGTTGCTGCTGTCGGGCGCTGTTTTCGCGGAGCGGGAACGAGGCGTGCCGCAGCTGGCATTCCTGCATTTCCTGGGAGATGCCTCCTATTCCATCTATGTCTGGCATGTCCTGACGGGCATTCTGGTCACAGCGCTGCTTTTACGCGTCGGGGTGCCGCACAACATGCAGCCTGTGCCCATCGCAGTGGGCTCGCTGGCCTTTGCCATCGTTTGCTACGTGTGCATCGAGCGCCCGATACAGCGAAAAATGCGATCGTCGCGCCCGCGGCCGGTCTATCGCAGCTGACGCATGAAAGTGGCCGAACAGATCTCAGCGGACCGAAATGCATCAGGCTGCAATGGCATGCAGTCGCCAAGGGATCGACAACTCGAAGAGACTTACGGCACCGCTCCGGATACTTTTGCCGTCCCATCGATAACCGGGCAGGATGGCGGCACCGGTCGATCAAACAAAATGGCAATGCCGCAATCCGAGGTGAACATCGCCTCGTCGTCATGCCCTACGCCGGGCACCTCGACGACCTTCTGATTGAGATCGGATGGATGCCGCTTCTTCATGTAGTCGAAATAGGTGAGCCCCCGTGCAAGCCGATAGGGTCCTTGCGCCATCGCCCCGCAGGAGCGGTCGATGAAGTGGGTATAGGGATTCGTATCAGCCTGGCCTAGCAGATAGACCACGTTGCGCGCGGCATATCTCGTTTCGAGAAGCTTCGGATCCTGCGAGGATATGTATGGTGGAGCGCCGGCGAGCCCGTATCGCCATTGCGTCGCCTTCGGGCAGGAAGCCAGCCCCGCCTGCTGATCCGGCAAGGCCGGCCGCTCGCTGTCGAAATAGACATAGCTCGACGGATTGGCGACGAGATAGCGAACGGCGATGCCGGCACTCGTCAGATTTTCCGCCTCCCGTCCGACGACGGCATAACGCTGGACCAATTGCGCTCCTGCCGAGTGCCCCATTACGACAATGGTCTTCAGCGAAGGATACAGGCGACGATCGGTAAAATGCCGCAGCAGAGCATCGAGCGCGGAGAAGGAGCTAATCGGTGCCGGCTGACGCGCGGCGTCTCCACTTTTCCAACCGTTCTGCGTCCAGGCCAGCGTCTGCGCAGACAGCGAGAAGGCATTCACATCCGGTCTTATGAGGAATTGCGGCGCGACCACCATCGTACCGTCGGCGAGATCGCCGGCCTTTGCGAGCAGCTCCTGCCCGGTTGCGTAATAGGCATCGGCGTTTCGGAGCGTGCCGTGGACTATGATCAGCACCTTCGTCACGTCAGGCGACGCCGCTTCGATCGCATGATCCGCGTAAACCGGCAGCTCTCCCTTCCCCTCGGGGGTATCGAGGAGCAGGCGCTGATCCGCGACTTCCTTGACGGGTTCTTCGAGCCGCGCGTGTTGGGAAGCCGCATCGGCCGACTGGCCTTCGCCTGACATGCCGATGGCAATCAATGCTGCGATCGTCAGTCGGGCGCAAACCCGGCCCTGAATGCTTCTCATAATCTTCATCTGTAAAAACTCGGCTGAGACGGATGACAATGAATATAGCGACTTCCAGCCAGGCGGAAGACGGCCGGCGATCCGACCAAGAGCCGACCCTGCTGGAAGATATGCTGCTTGAACGAGCGCGTGGACAAGAATCCGTCGCCCCGGCGAAAGTTTCTCTTCCGCATGGCAAATAGGCGGACCGGAAATTGTCGCCCTTGAACGTAAGTTCGCCATCGATCTCAATTCTCTGCTCGAAAAGCTGCGACAGAGACGATAACCCGTGGCATAAGGCCCCCGAAAAACTTTCTTCGGGCCACGCGTAATCATGATTCGTATCGAGAATATCAGCAAGCAGAACAGCCATCGCATCCTCTTCATCGAGGCATCCGCGGCGCTTAACAGAGGCGAGAGCGTTGGGCTTGTCGGCCCTAACGGTGCCGGCAAGACGACGCTTTTCCGGATGATCACCGGACAGGAGCTGCCGGATGAAGGGCAAGTTTCCGTCGATAAAGGCGTCAGCATCGGTTATTTCAACCAGGATGTCGGCGAGATGGAAGGCCGTAGCGCCGTCTCCGAAGTCATGGAGGGTGCCGGTCCAGTGAGCGCTGTCGCTGCCGAGCTGCGCGAGCTTGAAGCGGCCATGAGCGATCCGGATCAGGCCGACCGGATGGACGAGATCATCGAGCGCTATGGCGAGGTGCAGGCACGCTATGAGGAGCTCGATGGCTATGCGCTCGAGGGCCGTGCCCGCGAAGTGCTGGCGGGCCTGAGCTTTACCCAGGAGATGATGGATGGCGATGTCGGCGCGCTTTCCGGCGGATGGAAGATGCGTGTGGCACTTGCCCGCATTCTGCTGATGCGCCCCGACGTCATGCTGCTCGACGAGCCGAGCAACCATCTGGATCTCGAAAGCCTGATCTGGCTCGAATCCTTCCTGAAGGGCTACGAGGGCGCGCTTTTGATGACCTCGCACGACCGCGAGTTCATGAACCGCATCGTTACCAAGATCATCGAAATCGATGCCGGCAGCCTGACCAGCTATTCGGGCGACTACGAATTCTACGAGCAGCAGCGGGCGCAGAACGAAAAACAGCAGCAGGCGCAATTTGAGCGCCAGCAGGCCATGCTCGCCAAGGAAATCAAGTTCATCGAGCGCTTCAAGGCGCGCGCCTCGCATGCTTCACAGGTGCAGAGCCGCGTGAAGAAGCTGGAAAAGATCGATCGTGTCGAGCCGCCGAAGCGCCGCCAGACCGTCGCTTTCGAATTCCAGCCGGCACCGCGCTCGGGCGAAGACGTGGCCGTGCTGAAGAACGTCCACAAGAAGTATGGCAGCCGCACCATCTATGAAGGACTGGATTTCATGGTACGCCGCCGCGAGCGCTGGTGCATCATGGGTATCAACGGTGCCGGCAAATCCACGCTTCTGAAGCTGGTTGCCGGCTCGGCGCAGCCGGATGAAGGCAGCGTCGCGCTCGGCGCCAGCGTCAAGATGGGCTATTTCGCTCAGCACGCCATGGATCTGCTGGATGGAGAACGCACCGTATTTCAGCAGCTCGAACATGATTTTCCGCAGGCAGGCCAAGGCGCTCTGCGAGCGCTTGCCGGTTGCTTCGGCTTCTCTGGCGACGACGTGGAAAAAAAGTGCCGCGTGCTGTCGGGTGGCGAGAAGGCGCGGCTTGTCATGGCAATCATGCTCTTCGATCCACCGAACCTGCTGGTACTCGACGAGCCGACCAACCATCTTGATCTCGACACCAAGGAAATGCTGATCGAGGCGCTGTCGCAATATGAAGGCACGATGCTGTTCGTCTCGCACGACCGGCATTTCCTGGCAGCGCTCTCCAATCGCGTTCTGGAGCTGACGCCCGAAGGTATCCACCAATATACCGGCGGCTACACCGAGTATGTGGAACGCACCGGTTACGAAGCACCTGGCCTCAGAAGCTGATAACAGGCGGAACGAGCACTACTGGGTATTCGTTGACGGCGCGGCACCGGCATTGATGACGGCAACGGGCGCCGTCCTGCCGCGCACGCGGATTTCGATGCGGCGGCGCGCTTCGACAGCGCCGCGCTGACCCGAGGTGACGGTGTCCCCGGGCAGGATGAGCTGTGCGGCGGACATCGGCAGGATGGTGGCGTCCTTCAGCTTGGGATTGGCCTTGAGCACATTGGCGACGGCAATGGCGCGAGCAAGGCCGAGGCCGGCATTGTCGGCGGGCAACAAGGCCGACACCGGCAGTTTGCCATCCATTGCGCCGATGATCGTGTCGTCGAGATTGGATTTTTCACGCGCCAGAGGCTGTTCGTCCGTATGGCCGATCACCTCGACGATATTGGCGCCATAGAGGCTCAGATTGCTGGCGATTTCGTCCGTGATCGTCGTGCTGAGCAGCTGTGAAAAGGTGCCTGTCAGTTCGGCGCTTCCCGATTGGAAATAGTTCTTCTTGGCATCGTCGAGATTGATGATGGGCGGCCAGTCGTGCGCGCCCTTCCCGCCCGCATTGCCGGCCAAGAGCCTGTTGACCTCATCGGGTGCCGCCGCCAACGAGACACCATGTTCCTTCAGAACAGAGGCAAGCTTGGAAAGCGATTGCAGATCGGCCGTTGTCGCGCCCTGATCCGCCATGCTGTCGAGTGTCTCCTTCGCCAGCACCAGCTCGCGCCATTGCTTGTCTACCACGGCCTTGTCGGCGGCAGAGAGATCGCCGGAGACGACTTTGGACTGCAGAAGCACGATCTCGGCAGCCTGCTCCGCTCGCTTCTTTTCGAGCACAGCGACCTGCTGTTCGGCTTTCTCAAGCTTGCGCTCGACTTCATAACGTTTGCTTCTCTCTGCCGAGATCAAGGCAGCGGCCACCAGCAACAGGCAGAAGACCAGAAGCAGCATGGATTCGGCCATCGTTAGGCCAAGGATCAGGCCGCGGTTGTAGCCCTTGTGCTCCAGTTTCGGCGTGCTGTCCGAACCTCCAGCTACCATAGATGCCACCAGCGTTTTCGCGGCACGATTTCGGGCTCAGCAGCGATGTCGCCATCGACCTGCGGTTTCGGCAGTGGTGCCTGCCCCATCGCTTCAGCCACGCGACCGAGCGCCACCTCGATGTTGCGCAGCGGCTGCAACTGCGCCTCCGACATCTCCTTGATGGCAGCAATCGCCGGTGCCAGCTCGGCGCGCACGACATCCTCCGGCGCGCGAATCTCTTCCAGCTTCTTGCCGACATTCTCGACAGCGGTGCCGAACGTGCCAATGATCTCGGACAGCTGCGAGGTCGTCGCCGTCAGCTGCGCGGCGGCATCGTTGATCGGCGTCACCGCCTGCCTTGCCAGCAATTCCAATATCTTGTTGATCTCCTGGCCATTGCGCTCGGCCTGCCGCGCGATCTCCTCGAACCCCTCCGATAGCATCTGGTTGCTGACGCGCCGGTAATGCGAGAATTCACGCGAGGAGGAATCGAGTTCGGTGCGCACGCGCCGCGTCATCTCCGCTAGCTCATGGCGGACGCTGCGCTCGATATCGATCGGGTCGCGCCGCATCTGGTTGAAGAGGATACGCAGCGTGACGCCGGCAATGGTCGAAGTGACGGCGATGCCGAAATTGCGGACGATGGTCTCGATCGATGTTTCGCCGGCAAAGAGATAGAGCGATACGCCGAGGCTCGAGAGGGTGAAGAGAAAACCCATGTAATAGAGGTTGTCGCCCGCCTGCTCATTGTGCAGCCGGAACCCGGCAACGGCCAGCGAGACGATGAAGTAGATCCCCATCAGCACCAGCGGCACACCGGTCACGATGGGCAGCGACCAGCCCATGAGCTTCGACGACCAGATGAAGATCATGCCGCCGACGGTGATGGAGGCGAACAGCGCCATCGGCCCATAATCCCGGATGAGATATCTGGCGTCGGTATTGGCCATCAGCGTATCCCCTCCAGCCGGACGAAGCCGCCAAAATCACCGTTGTTGTTCTTGATCCATTGCGCCCAGAAATTCGCAAGATCCTCCATGCTGAACTTCATGTTCGGCCTTTGAAAGGCAAGGATCTTGACCGTGACACCATCCAGTGACGTGCGAAAGCGGTCGTTCGCAGGGCTGTTCTGATATTTCTGATAGGAGACGCCATCCCGGTAATTGGAGAAGGCGGCGGTGTGTTCGATCATGTCGGAAGCGATGTAGAGCCGCTTCGGGATGCCGCCTGGTGCATTGGCGAAGACTTCCAGGTTGATCTTCTGAATGGCCGCCATGATCGGCGACAATCTGCCCGACTCGCCCGCCGTCAGCTTGCCGGCGATATCGGCAAGCGGCTTTTGGAAGCCTTTTTCCCAGCGCGCCTGCGCCAACCGCGGATTGCGGGTCCATTCGTCGACATTCGCGCCGCTTCCGGGATTGCAGCCATGGAAGGTCTGGATGAGCTCCCCTTCCTTCTCCTTGAGCGCATAGATGTCGATGGCCCCGCCGATCGGCACATCTGCAACGATCTTCTGGAACTGGTTGCGCAGATCGAGCGCCGTCGTATCGGCGATCGGATCGGTGACATCGAGCAGAATGGCCGTTTCCGCCTTCGGTCCGTCCACTGGGCAGAGCGAGGCTTGATCGACGGCGATGTTCCCACTTGCCTTGTAGCGCAGCCAGCCATAGGCGCCGACGATCCCGAGGGACAGGACGGCAAGGCAAACCGTTGCAATGATGAGACCGGCGGATCCGCCGCGCCGGCTACGCCGCTTGCGTCGCGCCAAGGATGCTCTCCGGGAAAAGATTATCGAGCTGATGGTATTTCTCGATGGCGCGCTCGAATTCGTCGCCGATCCGCTTGATCTGCTCCGAAAGCTCCGCCTGGGCACTCTGGATGCGCGAGCCCAGCACCTTGTCGTCCCACTCCTCTTCGCTACGGATGACAGGCGTCAGGCGCTCCATCTTGTAAGCGGTTTTGAAATAGGGTGGCTCCGCCTCAGTTCGCGCAGCACGGTTCGCATCGCGATAGGAGGTGAGCAGCACATTGGCAGCACGCTCGAGATGGTTCTGGTGTTCGGCAAAGAGGCCTGCGGTCCTGGCGCGATGCGCGATGATGGCAGCCGTTTCCTGCCGGCGCAGCGAGAGGTCGCGGATGATCTCCTCGATCTTGCTGTTATGCTCGTCGCGGATCTCGCGGAGGTCTTCGATCAGATCGAGCTTGCGGTCGATATAATTGTCCCTCGCCGCATCGAGACGCTTCTGCACACCGGCAAAGCCCGGATAGGGGTCGGTCAGATAGCAGCCGTCAATGAAGGCGACGAGCGAAAACATCAGGCCGATGGCAAAGAGCATCCAGGAGTTCAGCTCCTGCAACCCGAGCGGTGCGGTCTTGAGCCGCTGGATCACCTCGGCACCTGCTCCGCTCAGAATCGTCGCGGAGACCTCGCGATAATGCGCCAGCGCAATGTTGATCCCGAGGGCAACGGCGATATAGGCGATAAGTCCCAGCAAACCCAGCAGCTTCAGCGCAAAGGAGCGATGCACCAGAAAACGGACGCAGAAGAAAGAAAAAATCAGCGCCATGCCGATATTCAGGAGGGCGAAGGCGGCCGCCTCGGTTACACCACCGACGAGACCCTGCTCGCTTCCTTTGGCCAGAAAGCTGCCGTTCATCACCATTTCGATGAGCACGAGGAAGACGATCAGAGAGACCTTGAAGCCCCAGGCTGCCTTGCTGGAAACCTTCGCGGCGCGCTGCAGCTTATGCCTGGCCTTGAAGCCCACCATTTCATCCTCGGCCGTCTTCAGATTGCGGCGCAGACCATGCAGCTCGTCGACGCCGCTTGCCACTTCCGCCTTGAAATCCGAGATGCTTGACGCGTTCGCCTGGCGGATCAGGCCGAACTGTCCCTCGAAATCGAGGTTGCGCAAGCGGCTATCGAAGGTCTGGAACTGATCTTCAAGGATTTGGTAGGAGCTTTTCTTTTCCGCCTCGACCCAGGCGACGATGCGCTGCTCCGTCTCGTCATGCGATTGCGCATCCGACGGCGGCCGGTTCTGACGCCCGGCAGCGGCGCCCTTTTCCTTCAGGTCGAGGGTCGTGCCTAGCTTTTCGATATCGACGACGGGAAACACGTCCGTCGAGGCTCGGAAATCATGGCTGGTCTCCCGAACGCTGTTCCAGAGACGGTTGAGGGCTTCGAAACGCAACGATCTTCCCCGGCGAATTCATCAACTTAGAAAGGACAATTGAGAAATCGATACCGCACCGGTTGTCCATGGTCCAGAGCGATATGGCAGAGGTTAGGATGCGATTGTGGTAAAGACTAGCCCGAGCCTGTGTCGATCGGAAAACACTGACGTGAGCAAGGACGACGCTTCCACCTGATGGTGGACTGCTGCTATGCCATGCTCACGTTCGGGATTGCCTTCCAGAAACCTGCCCGTCGCAGCCCTTCCCGATAGATGTCACGCTGCCATTGCTCCTTGAACGGCACGACGGAAAGCCATCGATCGACATCGAAATCCGGGTTGGTTCTATGGACGCGCCGAACGAAAAAGCCTGCCTTTTCCTCATGCCCGAGCATCGCCCAGCTCGCCGCGGAAATCCTGTCCGCCAGGCGTGCATTCGCCATTCGGCCGATATAATCGAGGGCAGCTTCGAAGCGGCCGAGCGTATAGCTCGCCACGGAAGCGGTCCAAAGATAGGTATCGGGGCTTACCGGATTGAGCGCAATAGCGCTTTCAATCTTCGTCAGTGCCAGATCCGGCCGGGACGCATGAAGCAAAGCTTCGGCATGGTCGGCAATGATACCGGCATGGCCCGGATTAAGGGCTTCAGCCAGTTTCAATGCCTCAATGCTCTCCTCACTCGCCTTCCGGAAGACCTTCGTCATGCCAAGCTCGCGATAGCCGTCGGCGATGTCGCGCCGTGCTGCGATGGCCTGCATCGCATAGCTTTCCGCCTCGTCCAGCAAGGCCGCATCGCCACCGAAGGTCAACACCCATTCCTTGGAATAGGTGCGAGCCATCGCGCTCAAGGCCGGCGCGAAGTGGCCACCGGTGCGCAGCGCCATCTCAAGCTCACCCCGCGCCCTCTGCAGATCGGGTACGGAGAGGCGCTCGATATAACGCTTGCCGGCGAGATAGCGCTGATAGGCCGCTGGATTTTCCTCGAAATGCGACCTCATCATCTCCCGCCGTTCGATCTGCCCTGCAAGCGACAGCACGATATGACGCGCGATCGCCTGTCTCCGCTCCTCGGGCGAGGATTGTCCGAGGCCGATGCGCTCGGCCCAGATGATCTCATCGCTTGCGGCGTCGACCAGTTGCGAAAACAGCAGCGGTCCGTTGTCGCGAAGGCTAAGCCGCATCTCCAGAATGTAAGAGCGATCCCATTGGTCGAAAGTTGCGACGGCACGTTCACCAGCCCTGCCAACCCGGACCGCCGTGTAGCGATCTGCAATCTGGAGACTGTCCAGCGCGCAGAAACCGATTGCGATATCGTTCACGAGGGATGAGGCATCATAGTCTTGCCCTTGCCCTTCCGTGGAGGGCAAGAGCAGGAGGGGTATCTTCACCCTCGCTCGTGCAGCCGAAGTCCCTTCGTGATGGAGAATGGTATCCCCGGCTCGAATTTCCGAAGCATATTCCCGCTGCGTCAACCATGAGGCCAGCAGCGCGGCACGCTGCGCGAAAATCTGCCTGAAGTGCTCCACCTCACCTTCTGCATCGAATATCCGTAACAGGATGCGATGAATATCGCGATCTTCGGGGTCTATACCAAAGATCAGGAGCGCCGCCTCTCTCACCAGAGCGACATCCTCCATCCCATTGGCTTCGGCTGCAGCGGCATTCAGCGCCTTCTTCAGCGCCGATAGATGCCTGCCATGTTGGGCCTCCCGCCAATGAAAGAAAACCGCGCTCTGGCAATCTATACCCTGCAGGAATTCCGCCTCGAACGTCCTCACCAGCGATTTCAATCTTGCAAAGATTGGCCCGTCATCGTCCGTATGCGCGAACCAGAGATCGGAGGTGGTTGGAGGCGCGTCGAGTTCGACGGCTGTCTCGCTGAAACGCAGAAATGATCTCCCGAGTGCTTCCTGACGGACCCTGATACGCGAAACCAGCTTGCGCAGATTGACCTGCGCGCTGCCATTGTCGTCTCCCCACAAAAGCCGGGCGATCGCGCTGCGCGACGCGCGCGACGTTGGCTCCAGCATCAGATAGGCCAGGATCAGCAGACCCTTCTCGGGAAAGGCGACCTCGTGACCATCGCCCTCCAAAAGCTTCAAACCGCCAAATGTATGCAGTGAAAACATAATCTGTTCACAAAATCCGGGTGAAGCAGCGACGGCTGAGAAGGTATTTCCTTTACCTGTTAACCCCATTCGCGCTCGGACGAGTATGGTGAAATTTCGATAAGACTGTAGTGTGTCGGAAGGTTTGGCGATTTTCAATTCCAATTGCCGACAATCTGATAAACCACTCGCTAAATCACGGGCTCGCCATATCTTGGCAGAACATGCGACTTCTTTCGGAGCATCAAGTCATGACGCCCTTTCCCTTCAAGAACATCTGTGTCTACGGCGCCGGCGCACTCGGCGGTGCGATCGCGGCCAAGCTCGCCTCCGCCAAAGAAGCGCAGACGAGGATTTCCGTCGTGGCGCGCGGAGCTCATCTGGAGGCCATTCGCGCTGGCGGCATAAGCCTGTGGGAAGCCGATGCGGATAGTCCCCTCGTCGCGCAGATGACCGCGACGGCCGATGCTGGCGAACTGCCGCCACAGGATCTTGTCATCACTGGCCTCAAAGGGCATCAGCTTGCCGCAGCTGTCCCCGGCATTGCGAAGCTGCTGCATTCGGGCACCCGCGTCGTCATGATCCTCAACGGCGTTCCATGGTGGTATTTCCACCGGGACCATCAGAGCGGCCATGCCGAATACCAGATGGAAGAGCTCGATCCGAACGGCGATCTCTGGCACCTGATCGGGCCGGAGCGCGTCATCGGTTGCGTTGCCTATCAGGGAGCGGAAGTCGTCGCACCCGGCGAGGTCAAACTCGCCAACAACGGACATTTCATCCTTGGCGAACCTTCCGGCGAGACGACGGGCGATATCGAAGCTATCGCGGCGCTGCTGCAGCAGGCCGGGGTGAATGTTTCGATTTCCTCGCGCATCCGCGACGATATCTGGAGCAAGCTCATGGGCAATGCCGCTTTCAATCCGATCAGTGCGCTCACCCGCGGATTGATGTCCGATATCATGGACGATCCCGCGCTTGCGACTATGGTCGGCCAGGTAATGAGCGAGGTAAAAGCCGTTGCCGAGGCTTTAGGATCGAACATCGCCATGTCTGTGGAGGAACGTCTTGAGCGTTCCCGTCAGATCGGACCCGTACGGACCTCGATGCTGCAGGATCTGCTTGCCGGTAAGGCGCTGGAAATCACGCCCCTCGTGGGCGTCGTTGTCTCGCTCGGAAAGCTCGTAAATGTGCCGACGCCGGTCTCAGAGACCATCCTGGCGCTGGTGACGCAGCTCGACCGCAAGAACCAGCAAGGCGCCGAGTAAGCGGCAGCGGTCCACGGGCCAGTTTCGGGAGAAACTGCGGGCATATCAGTTCTTTATATTTCACTTACGTCTTCGTCCGTAACCCCGAATGGATTTCCTATGGGAGCCGGCGTTACGCTTGCGGTGGAATATGGAGATAGACCCCATGCTCGACACGCACACCCCCAATCTCACGGAATCCATCCGCGTCCTCATTCATAACAGCGATGAGAAGCATCATCGCGTTGCAGCACCGGCAGCAACAGCGAAAAGATCACGTAAGCGCCCGCTTCATTCGCGCCAGGTCCAGGAAAAGCGCACCTTTCAGGCGATGTTCGCATTCGGGCTGCTGCTCGGCGCCCTCGAGCTCTTCATCGTGCTGCATTACCTCTGAGATTTCACAGACATGAGTAGACCGACTTTTCGAAGGCGCATCGGCGGTGCGATCACCGCCCTTGTCACACCTTTTCGCGACGGCGTTCTCGATGGCGTCGACATGATGGCCCATATCGAGTGGCAGCTGCTAAGCGGCACCGATGGGCTTCTCGTCTGTTCGCTGATTGGCGAAGGCCCGACGCTGACCGAGGCCGAGCGCATTCGCGCCATCGAAATCTGCATCGAGCTTTCGGAAGACAAGGTGCCTGTCATCGTCGCGACCGGAACCAACGACACGGCAACGACCTTAGAGGAAACGATACAAGCACAGCGCCTTGGCGCTGATGCAGCCTTCGTGACGGTTCCTTATTACTCCAAACCGACTCAAAAGGGGATCATCCACCATTTCGAGCAGCTAGCGGCGCAGACCGAGCTGCCCATCATCGTCCACAATCAGCCATCGCACACCGCGATCGATCTCGCTCCGGCAACGGTCGCGCGGCTTGCCGAAATTCGAGGGATTATCGGGATTGCGGACGGCGGCTGCGATATCTCGCGCGTCGATCTCTGGCGACCTCTTTTGCCGGAGCGGTTCGGCCTGTTTACCTCGAATGACGCCAGTGCACTCGGCTTTACGGCCGCGGGCGGTCATGGCTGCTTCTCGGGAGCTGCCAATATCGTTCCGCGGCTCTTTCAATCGATGCAGCATTCGGCCGCCTGCGGCAATGTCGGCGCGGCACAATCCATCGATGAACGGTTGCAGCCATTGTTCAGCGCGCTCGCCCGCGAAAGCGAGCCGGCGACGGTCAAGCATACCCTGTCACTAGTTAGAGATATCGAGGCGGAGGTTCGCCTGCCATTGGTTGGCGTCGGCACCGCGACGGCTGCGGCCATCCAGGCGGCAATCACCCCGTTTCAACTCGACGGCAGCGGCCGGTTTGCCTCGCGCCATGCCTATCGCCCGGGATTGTGAAATCGCTCCATCTCTATGAGATTTTTATATTTTTGCTGTTTCAGGCAAATGGAAAACCTAGCGGCTCCCCCATAGATTCAACAGCGTAGCACCGGAAATGGTCTTATCGGACCAGCGGTGCCGGTGACACTGAAAGGAACTATGATGTCACGCTACAGGCATGTCGGCCTATCCGCCGACCCTCTCCAACGATCTCGTGCCGCCGCGTTTGCGCGCAACGAGCGGCCCTTCTCCTCGGACGCATTGCTGAACGGGCTTCGTTCCGTCGCTCCGCGCCTCGGACTTGTCCTCCTGATCGCCGCCGCCCTGCAAATGGCGCTGCATCTGACCGGACACTGAGCGAAATCGAAGAGATCCAAGAGGAAATAACAATGGCAAGCACACAGCATCTTCAGCGCCGTTCGGCTCACAGCCCGATTTCGCCGGCTCCGGCCCGCTTCATCATCGGCCGTGACCGCCGCGGCAGCTGGATCGTTCAGGACCGGCAAGGCCTCGTTGGCGGCCTATTCCGCAACGAGACAGCCGCCCTGCACTTCGCTGCTGAAGAATGCAACCACAATCCGGCCGACATCTGCCTGGCACCCGAAGGCGCCATCCTCGACCTCGACGGCTTTGCCTCCGTATCGTCAAACCTGCACTGAACTTGACCTTAGCGGGCTTCGACACTATCCCGCCGAACGCTTCCTTAACCGCCCCAAGGTAAGCTTTCGCCAGATATCCATAGAACAGAAGACAATGTCGAAGCCTGCCTTCCGCTACAGCCACTACGATCTCGGGGAACAGCGCGCCGGAACGGTGATCGAAATCACCCTTTCGGCCATTGCCAATGTCAGGCTAATGAACGGCTCGAATTTCGAGCGCTTCACCGAAACGCTGAAGCATCAGTTTCTCGGCGGCGTTGCCAAGAAATCGCCGATACGGCTGGTCATTCCGGAAGCCGGTCATTGGCATCTGGTGGTCGATATGGAAGGCCATAAGAGCCTGGCGGAATCGAACGTCAAAATGGTGGACAGGGTAACCGTTCCACGCATGCAAAAAGCATAGCGGCAATCCGTCACCGCCTGGTGATATATGGACTAGCGCTCGCCACGCTCCTTGCGCAGCTTCGCCCACCAATCCAGCCGCTTGCGGATTTCCCGCTCGAAACCACGCTCCGGCGGATCGTAGAAGGTTTGGCGACCCATCTTCTCCGGAAAGTAATTCTGCCCTGAAAAAGCATCCGGTTCGTCATGATCGTAACGATAGCCGTCGCCATATCCCTCGGTGCGCATCAGCTTCGTGGGCGCATTGAGGATATGTTTGGGCGGCAGCAGCGAGCCATTCTGCTTGGCCGCCTGGGTCGCCGCCTTGAAAGCCGTGTAGACGGCGTTGGATTTCGGCGCGGTGGCGAGGTAGACGCAGGCCTGTGCCAACGCCAATTCACCCTCAGGCGACCCGAGATAATCATAGGCGTCCTTGGCAGCATTGCAGATAACCAGGGCCTGCGGATCGGCAAGGCCGATATCCTCCACCGCCATGCGCACCAGCCGGCGCCCGAGATAGAGCGGATCCTCGCCGGCATCGAACATGCGGGCAAGATAATAGAGCGCGGCGTCCGGGTCGGAGCCACGAACCGACTTGTGCAGGGCCGAGATCAGATTGTAATGCCCATCCTGCGCCTTGTCATAGACCGGAGCGCGGCGCTGGACGATCTTGACCAGCATATCGGGATCGAAAAGCTCGTCCTTGCGCGCGGCACGCCAGACCTCTTCCGCCAGCGTCAGCACCGAACGGCCATCGCCATCGGCCATGCGGATCAGGCTGGCGCGGGCATCCTCCGTCAGCGGCAGCGGCTTGCCCTCCACCGTCTCGGCGCGGCGCAGCAGCTCTTCCAAGCTTTCCTCGTCATGCGAATGGAAGGTCAGGACGCGAGCACGGGACAGAAGAGCAGCGTTGAGTTCGAAGGATGGATTTTCCGTGGTTGCGCCCACTAGGATGACGGTGCCGTCTTCCATGACTGGCAGGAAGCTATCCTGCTGGGCGCGATTGAAGCGATGGATCTCGTCGACGAACAGCAGGGTCTGGCGGCCATCCATGCGGCGCAACCGCGCCGCCTCGAAGACCTTTTTCAGATCGGCAACACCGGAAAAGATCGCCGAAATCTGTTCGAAGGCGAGGCCCGCCTCGCCCGAAAGTAGCCTTGCAACGGTCGTCTTGCCGGTGCCTGGCGGCCCCCAAAAGATCATCGATCCAAGCGAACCCGCCTCGATCATCCGGCGCAATACACCATCCTCGCCGGTCAGATGTTCCTGACCGGTGACTTCAGCCAATGTTTGCGGCCGCAGACGATCGGCGAGAGGCCGCTTGTTGGCGACCTCCTCCGGTATCCGTGGTGCAAACAGGTCATCACTCATCGGAAGAACTGCCGGATACGCTGGCCGTCACGCTCGATCTCGACGCGCCAGAAGCTTGGGTTGGAGGTGACGGCCTTCTGAAGGATTTCCGTGGTGTTGATCGCAACACCATTGATGGAGATGACGATATCGCGGGCGGCAAATCCAAGCCGGTCGGCCGGCGAGTTCTGCTTCAGGCTTTCGATGACGACGCCCGTGGAATCCGGCGGCATATGCAGATCATCGGCGACGCGCGGCGAGAGATTGGCAACGGTCGCGCCGGAGAAAGGATTGTTACCGTCGATCACCCGCTCGTCGCGCGGTGTCGATTCGGGCGCTGCGGCCAGCGTCATCGTGGCCTGATGTTCCTTGCCATTGTCGAGCACGGTCAATGCCACCGTCGCGCCGAGACCAGCCGTTGTCAGGCGATAACCGAGCGCATCGGGATGTTCGATAGAAATGTTGTTCAAGGCTGTAATCACCTCCCCGGGCTTGAGGCCGGCCTTGGCTGCAGGCCCGCCATCGACCACCTTGGTGACAAGCGCACCGCGCACCTTGTCCAGCCCGAGCGCTTCGGCGACGTCCGATGTCACCGGCTCGAAAGTCGCGCCGATATAGGGGCGCTCGAACGCCTTGTCGCCGCGATCGGCAGCGGCGAGGAAGACCTTGACCAGATTGGCGGGGATCGCAAAGCCGATACCGTTGGAGCCGCCGCCCTGAGAGAAGATCGCCGTATTCAGCCCGATCAGCTCGCCGGTCATGTTGACGAGCGCGCCGCCGGAATTGCCAGGGTTGATCGAGGCATCGGTCTGAATGAAGAAACCAACCTCGTTCTTGACCTGGTTGCGGGCAAGCGCCGAGACGATACCGCTCGTCACCGTCTGTCCCACACCGAAGGGATTGCCGATCGCGAGCACGAGATCGCCCACTTCGATGCCATCGGAATTGCCGAGCGGCAGAACCGGGAAAGTCTCGTTCTTCGACTGGATCTTCAAGACGGCGAGATCGACGCGATCGTCTTTCAGAACGACCTTGCAGGGAAATTCGCGGCCGTCCGAAAGCGCGATCTTGATGTCGTCAGCGCCGTCGACGACGTGGTTGTTGGTGATGACGGTGCCATTCGCCTCCACGATCACGCCGGAACCCAGCGACGATTGCTTCTCGGTGCGATTCGGCATGCGCTGGCCGAAAAACTGCTCGAAGAAGGGATCGCCGGCAAACGGCGACTGACGCTGCACCACACGCTCGGCATAGACATTCACCACGGCGCCGGAGGTCTGCTTGACCAGCGGAGCAAAGGAAAGCTGCATCTGCGTCTGGCTTTGCGGCAGCGTCTTTGCCGTTTGAGCCTCAGCGGAAAGCGGCATCGCCATGACGAGGGCAATCATCGAAACGGCAGTGCGCTTCAGAAGGACATGCATGGAAATTTCCCTTTTTAATGCTCTTTAAACAACGTTGTAGCGCCCGACGCTAGAAAGAAAAGAGGGCGGAACCATGAAGCATAAATGGAAGTCGGCGACGATAAAAAACAGGCTCGCTGAACAAAAACATGCTGTCATGCATTTCGCGTTGGGAATCGTCAAAGGGAGCCACATATGCGATCGATCCATCTTGCCGCTGCCACCCTCCTCGTCTCGCTGGGAATGGCCGGCACTTCCCAGGCCGCCAGCTTCGATTGCGATGCGCAGAACCTGAAGCCGGACGAGAAGACGATCTGCGATGTGAGGGCTCTCAACGATGCCGACGTGAGAATGGTGACGACCTTCGATCTGCTTTCGGGGCTGCTTGCCATGGGTGCGCGTGGCACGATGCAGGACCAGCAGACGGAGTGGCTAAAGAAACGGCAGGCTTGCGGTGCCGATATCGCCTGCCTTACCTCGTCCTACCAGGAGCGTCAGAAAGAACTGAATGACGCCTACAAGCAGATCAATCGCCCGCTATAGGAGCGCGTTTTGCGTTGGCTTGAAGGCTTTCACCGGAGATGTCCCCTCTCCCCGCCTGCGGGGAGAGGGTTAGGGTGAGGGGTAAACGCAGGGACAGATAAGCTCCGCCGCTGCGATAAAGCTCGAAAGCCCCTCATCCGTCCTCTCGCGGTCGAGCTATGCTCGACCGTTCGAGTCCACCTTCTCCCCGCTGCGCAGGGCGAAGGGGCTTGGTTACTTTCCACCCAGATCGCGAACAGCACCGCGGTCCGCGCTCGTGGCGAAGGCGGCATAGGCCTTGAGCGCCGTGGTCACATTGCGCTTGCGCGGTTCAGCCGGGTGCCAACCCCTAGCATTCTGAGCTTCGCGGCGAGCGGCAAGCTCATTGTCGTCGACGCGCAGGCTGATGGTGCGGTTCGGGATGTCGATATCGATCATGTCGCCTTCGCGCACCAGACCGATCGTGCCGCCATTAGCTGCTTCGGGCGAAACGTGGCCGATCGAGAGGCCCGAGGTGCCGCCGGAGAAGCGACCGTCGGTAATGAGCGCGCAGGCCTTGCCGAGACCCTTCGACTTCAGGTAGCTCGTCGGATAGAGCATTTCCTGCATGCCGGGACCGCCCTTCGGGCCTTCGTAGCGGATGACGACGACGTCGCCGGCCTTGATCTCGTTGCTGAGGATAGCCTTGACAGATGCATCCTGGCTTTCGAAGACCCTAGCGGGGCCGGAGAATTTCAGGATCGATTCATCGACGCCGGCGGTCTTCACGATGCAGCCATCGAGCGCGAGATTGCCCTTGAGGACAGCCAGACCGCCATCCTTGGAGAAGGGATGCTCGACGGAGCGAATGACGCCCTTCTCGCGGTCGGTATCGAGTTCATCCCAGCGGGAGCTCTGGCTGAAGGCGACCTGCGTCGGAACGCCGCCCGGAGCCGCGCGGAAGAATTCGCGTACGCTTTCGCTGTTGGTGCGGGTGATGTCCCAACGGTCGATGGCGTCGCCGAGAGTTTCGGCGTGAACCGTCGGGCAATCACGGTTGATGAGGCCGCCCTTATCGAGCTCACCGAGAATCGACATGATGCCGCCGGCGCGATGCACGTCTTCCATGTGAACGTCGCTCTTGGCGGGCGCAACCTTGGAGAGGCACGGGACGCGGCGCGACAACGCGTCGATGTCGGCCATGGTGAAATCGACTTCACCTTCATGCGCGGCGGCAAGAATATGCAGAACCGTGTTGGTGGAGCCACCCATGGCGATATCGAGCGCCATGGCGTTCTCGAAAGCCTGTTTGGAAGCGACCGAACGCGGCAGGATCGACGCATCCTCCTGCTCGTAATAGCGGCGGGCAAGATCGACGATCAGGTGGCCGGCTTCGACGAAGAGGCGCTTGCGGTCGGCGTGGGTGGCAAGCGTCGAGCCGTTGCCCGGCAGCGACAGGCCGAGCGCTTCGGTCAGGCAGTTCATGGAATTGGCCGTGAACATGCCCGAGCACGAGCCGCAGGTCGGACAGGCGGAGCGTTCGATGACCTGGACATCCTCATCGCTGATCTTGTCGTCGGCGGCGGCAACCATGGCGTCGACGAGATCGAGCGCATGCTTCTTGCCGTGTAGGACGACCTTGCCGGCCTCCATCGGACCGCCGGACACGAAAACAGTTGGAATGTTCAGGCGCAGCGAGGCCATCAGCATGCCGGGGGTGATCTTGTCGCAGTTGGAGATGCAGACCATGGCGTCGGCGCAATGGGCGTTGACCATGTATTCGACGCTGTCGGCGATCAGCTCGCGCGAGGGCAGCGAATAAAGCATGCCGTCATGGCCCATGGCGATGCCGTCGTCGACGGCGATGGTGTTGAATTCCTTGGCAACGCCGCCTGCCGCCTCGATTTCGCGCGCGACGAGCTGGCCGAGATCCTTAAGGTGAACGTGGCCGGGCACGAACTGGGTGAAGGAATTGACCACCGCAATAATTGGCTTGCCGAAATCGCTGTCCTTCATACCCGTCGCGCGCCAAAGGCCGCGCGCACCGGCCATGTTGCGGCCGTGGGTGGTTGTTCTGGAACGATAAGCTGGCATGGTGTCTTCCTCGTCATCCTGGAAATTGTGCGGCGTCGGCAGGGGCCAAGGGTTTTGGGCCGAAGGGGGCGCCGGCAACTCCGCTTTTTGGAATTGTCCTAATCCAATCGTGCCGTACTGTCACTATCAACTCAAGCGAATCCGGTACGCTGCCGGGCAAGGGGCTGCGTCCGGCCAAACAAGTCGCTCGACCAAAGTTGGGAACGAAACGGCCCGATCGCAAGCGCACACAAAAAGTTGCTTTCACTTCCAAAGAAATGCCTGCCTAAGAGTGTAACAAAACCTGTGTCCGTTGCGTATCGCTCATATCGAAGCTGTTACCGCATAGAGGAATTGCTCCATGGCCTCCTTCCGCCCACCGAAAATCACATCCTCCGAGATCACGCCCCGCTCGGTCTATCTGAAGCGTCGCGAGTTCCTGACGGCCGCAGCGGCCGGCGTCGGCATGGCGGCTATCGGAGGCAAGGCGGCGCTGGCCGAGGCGCTGACGGCGACCAAGAGCAATTATACGGTCAATGAGAAGCTGACGCCGATCAAGGACGTCACCACCTACAATAATTTCTACGAATTCGGCCTCGACAAGGCTGATCCGGCCAGCCTGTCGGGCAAGTTCAAGCCACGTCCCTGGACAATCAAGGTCGACGGCATGGTCAACAAGCCCGGCACGTTCGATGTCGATGCGCTGATCAAGGAGTTTCCGCCCGAAGAGCGGGTCTATCGCATGCGCTGCGTCGAAGCCTGGTCGATGGTCATTCCATGGGATGGTTTCCAGCTCTCTGCCCTGCTCGACAAGGTGGAGCCGCAGGGCAGCGCCAAATATGTTGCCTTCGAGACCGTGGTGCGGCCGGAAGAAATGCCAGGGCAGTCGGGCCTGCTGCAATCGCTGAACTGGCCCTATGTCGAGGGCCTGCGCCTGGATGAGGCGCGCAATCCGCTGACGCTGCTTGCCGTCGGCCTTTATGGTGAAACCCTCCCGAACCAGAACGGCGCGCCGATCCGGCTCGTCGTGCCGTGGAAATATGGCTTCAAGGGCATCAAGTCGATCGTCCGCATCACGCTCACCGACAAGCAGCCGGTGAATACCTGGCAGGCGACGAACAGCCAGGAATACGGCTTCTATGCCAACGTCAATCCGGCCGTCGATCATCCGCGCTGGAGCCAGGCGACGGAACGGCGTATCGGTGAAGGCGGCTTCTTCGGCTCCAATCGGCATCCCACCCTGCCCTTCAACGGCTATGCCGATCAGGTCGCCAGCCTCTATAGCGGCATGGATCTCAGGGTGAATTTCTGATGGCCCTCTCTTTCGCCCTGCCCAAGCGCTGGCAATCCGCCTCCGTATGGGCGCTCTACGTCGTCGGGCTTTTGCCGGCCGCCTGGGAATTCTATCTCGGGGCGACGGATCAGCTCGGCGCCGA
Source organism: Martinezella sp. CNPSo 3732 (assembly GCF_057784515.1). Taxonomy (NCBI): domain Bacteria; kingdom Pseudomonadati; phylum Pseudomonadota; class Alphaproteobacteria; order Hyphomicrobiales; family Rhizobiaceae; genus Martinezella; species Martinezella sp. CNPSo 3732. Next base: position 598,300 of record NZ_JBXSOO010000002.1, on the reverse strand, counting down.
CGCAGTGAAGACCTTCGAGCTCTTCCTTGGGCTATGGGCGATCCGCCTCCTGCTTTTGACGCTTGCTGTCACGCCGCTTCGTGATCTCTTCGGCTGGAACTATCTGCGCTATCGCCGCGCGCTCGGCCTGCTTTGCTTCTATTACGCGCTGATGCATCTGACGGTCTATATGGTTCTCGACCAGGCGCTAGACGTGCAGGCCGTCGTTGACGATGTCCTGAAGCGACCCTTCATCATGTTCGGCATGGCGGGGCTCGTCATGCTGCTGGCGCTGGCTGTGACCTCGAACAATTTCTCGATCAAACGGCTCGGCAAGAAATGGATCTGGCTACATCGCCTCGTCTATATCATCGCCGCCTGCGGTGCTCTGCACTTTGCGCTATCGACCAAGGTGCTGTCGGTGGAGCAGTTCATCTATATCGGCTTGCTGATCGCGATGATCCTCTACAGATCCTACCGGCCGATCATGATGGAAAGACGCCGAGCGGCGCGTAAACCGGCTGCCGCATCGAGTTCCAGAGCGGCCTGAAGGCGGCCGCCCTGCCTTTAAGCGAAAATCATTCCGCAGCGCTGGCGATTTTTGCCTGGCCCTGCTCCTGCACCTCGACGGTTGCCGTCAGGCCGGCGATCAGCTTCGTGCCATCGGGAACCTTGTCGAGCGCGATGCGCACCGGCACGCGCTGCGCCAGTCGCACCCAGCTGAAGGTCGGAGTGATGTTGGCAAGCAGGCTGCCGGAGGTTCGCTCGCGGTCCTCGATGCCATAGGCGATGCTCTCGACATGGCCGGTCAGCTTCTCGGCCTGGCCCATCAGGTGGATATAGACCTCATCGCCGATCTGGATACGCGGCAGCTTGGTTTCCTCGAAATAGCCTTCGACGCGCAGGGAATCGCTATCTATCAGCGCCACCTTGGCGGTGCCGGCAGAGACATAATCACCCGGACGCAGGCTGAGGTTCGAGATCGTGCCGTTGACGGTGGCGCGGACCTCGGAGCGGTCGAGATTGAGCTGGGCGAGTTCGCGATTGGCTATCGCCTGACGAACGGCGGCTTCATCCTGCTGCACGGTGGTCAGCGCCTGCTCCTTCTGCTGCAGGGAGGCGGCATCGCCGAGGCGCGCCTGCCGCGCGCTTTCACGCTGAGCCTGCTCAAGAGCTGCCTTGCTGCTGGCAAGCGCTGCATCCGCCTGTTCGAGAGCGATGGCGAATCGATCGCGATCGACGCGGAAGAGGACATCGCCCTTCTTGACGGCCTGATTGTCCTTGACGAGGACCTCGCTCACCAGGCCGGAGACGTCAGGCGCGATGCCGACGACATCGGCCCTGAGGCGCGCATCGCGCGTCCACGGTTCATCCATGTAATGGCCCCAGAGGTGACGGCCGACATAGACGGCGGCAACAACGAAAATGAGTGTAACGGCCACACGGCCGATGAGTTTTAACGCGTTCATGTGAAGTACCAACGAGAGACTGAGGAGACGGCGCCGAGCAGCAGGACGTAAAGCGCGAGATCGAAGAGACCGCGATGCCAGACCAGAGTGTAGACGCCGATCCATGCGAGCAGGCGTCGAAGGATGATGACGACAAACAGCGTCAGGAGCATGAGGACGAGAAGGCGCGGGATATAGACGCCATAAAGATCGAATTCTGCGGGCATGTTATTACTCGGCGGCAATGGGAAGAGGTTGGGTTGTATCGGATAGCGGTGGCCGCCAGCTCGCCGGCGGCTCGGCATGCGGGAAGAGCGCCCGGCGAAGACCGACGAGCGCATCAAGGCTCGCCCGAGCGGAATCTCGCTTTTCCTGCGCGACAGCTTCGAGGCTATGGTCGATCGACACGCGCAGTTCGTCGGCCGGATCCACGGCCCGTTTTGCCTTCAGCCGCGAACGATAGAAATCCGACACGCCGATCAGCACTTCGCTGACCGAGGCAGCGGCAGCCGGTTTCAGTTGGCCACGCTCTTTTTGAAGCATCAACACGTTGAAGCCGAGACGGACATCTGCATAACCGTCGACCTTTTTCAGTTCGCGGTCTTCGATGCCTGCAAGGCGGGGCACGAGCTGGCCCAGGCGATCGAGGATGCGGCCTGAGAGGCGTTCATGATCGGCGCGGCGGATACCGGCGGCAGTTTCGGCCAGATCTCTCCAGCCGGCCCGGACCAACCGCCAGGCGGCAAGCTCGGAACCAAATGGGCGGGTGAGCAAAGTCCAGACCAAGGCGAAGCCAACACCGGCCAGAGCGGCGATCGCACTGTTGGTGAAGCTGGCGAAATCGGCGGTGTACCGATCCTGCAGCGCGATGAAACTTGCGCCGTTCACCGCCAGCAGCATGCCGAGCATGTTGGTTTGCGGGCGGGTAATCAGCAGCCCCATCACCAGGAAGGGCGGCGCAAAGACCAACACCAGCATCTCGAAGCCGGAAATCGACGGCAACACGCCGAAGATATAGACGCAGGCAATGACCAGGCTCACCGCAGTCCAGATGAACATGGTGGTGATGAAGGGTGCGGGACGATCGAGCGCGGCGAAAAACGAGCAGGCAACGGCCACCATGGCGATGAAGCCGGCGCCATCCGCCCAGCCGGAATAGATCCAGAAGAAGCAGGCGACGGCAATTCCGGCGATGACGCTACCGGCCGAGAAGGCAAGCAGGGCATAATCATAGTGTCTGCTGCGGCCGACGACATTGCGGTAACGGAAGGCGGGGCGCCAGGTGCCCACCTGCTGCCCCGAAACGATCTGAGCGCGCAGCGTCAGGCAGTCCTGCCACAAGTCGACAATTTCCTTGAGGCGAGCCAGAGCGCTCGACCGAACGAGATCGTCCCAACCGATATCGAGGTCGTTCTCTTGCAACTCCTCGATCTTCTTCGACAAGGTCTCGGCGGTCTCATCGGCCTTGCCGCGACCACCCTGCACTAGCCAGTCGGCCACCTCGTTCAAAACAACGACCAGCTCCTGCGGTAGTGGCTTGCCACCGGCCTTCAAGGCATGCAGGCGATCGGCAAGTGAGGAGAAGAGCGGCAGCAGCATCAGCAAGCGGCCGCGCAGCTCGCGCGAATGCCTGACGATGTCACGGCTGCCGGCATCATAGCGCAACTGGCTGATGACGAGATCCAGGCCGGAAACGTCGGCGGCGAGCTTCTGCCGTTTAAGGGGAGTTGCGGGCGAGGCGCCCTCGCCGCGCAGGATCTCGTCGGCCCAGGTGCCGGCATCATCCAGCCAGGAACCTATGCGCTGGCCGAGGACAGTACCGACGCTGCTCGGAAAGACGACGGCGCTAACCACGCTCGCGCAGACGATGCCGATAATAATCTCCTCGGAGCGGGCAAGCGCCACATCGAAAATGGTTTCGGGCGAGCCGACGGTCGGCAGCGCGATCAGCGGCAACGTATAGCCGGCCAGCATGAAGACATAGCTGCGCGAGGTGCGATCGAGCATCGAGATGAACAGCAAGGTGCCGGTCCACAGCGCGACAACGATCGAAAGCAGTTCCGGCGCGTTGACGAAGAGCGGGATGAGGATAACCGATGCGGTGGCACCGATAAGCGTGCCGAGAGCGCGGTAAAGCCCCTTGGAGCTGGTTGCGCCGGCAAGAGGATTGGCGACCACATAAACGGCGGCCATCGCCCAATACGGACGCGGCAGATCGAGCGACAAGGCGATGAACAGCGCCATGATCGCAGCAATGAAGGCTTTGACGGAAAACAACCACTCGCGCCAGGATGGAATGCTCATGAGACCTTCTCCGGCTCCGGTTCGACGGCCTTGGATGCCTCAAACTCCTCGAAAGCCTTCAGGACGCGAACCGCAGCTTCGATATCGGCAGGGTCGACATTGGCCAGGATCTTGCCACGCAACTCATCAAGCACGTCTTCCATACGGGACGCGAGCTTTTCGCCCTCGGGCGTCAGCCACAGGCCTTTCGCACGCCGATCCGTCGGATCATCCTTGCGGATGACAAGATCCATGCTTTCGAGCTGATCGATCAGCCGAACCAGAGACGGGCCTTCGATGCCGACATAGGTGGCGAGCACCACCTGCCTCACGCCTCCGCCCAAGCGGCCGATCCAAAGCAGCGGCGCGGCCACCGCCTCGGATATACCATGGGAACTCAGCGCGAGATCGACAGCCCGGCGCCATTGGCGGCCGGTGGTCAGTAGATTGGCGGTGAATAGGCGTTGCAGGGCGTTTGACGAGTTCATAAGAACCTATTAGCACTAAACTAATTAGGATTCAAATTATTATGACTAAAAGCGCTATATGAAATGCGAAATGCAGCCATGCGAATATCGGGAGGGGCAGCGGTAACCGACCGGGATCGCAAGCGACCGATGGCCTAGTGAATCACTCAGCGACGATCGAGGGCGCCGAGATAGAAGCTAGGCAAGAACATCAAGCCGAGCGCCTCGTTCCGGACAATGCGCAATCGAGCGCAAATGCCGCGCGATGCCGGCGGCATAGGCGGCGATATTCCAGAGCGAGAACACCCTGCCCAGCAACAGGGCTCCGGCGGTGGTCAATCGAAAAGCATCGAGATCAGGCGTGTGCCAAAGCCTGAAAAACTCTACGGCGACGGCGATGAGCAGCGCCGCCACGGCAATCCTGAAACGCCGCTGTGACACGAAGATTGCCGCCAGGAGCCAATAGACCATCGCTCCCCACAATAATGAGCCGCCATATTTGACGACCGCGAAGGGCAGATTGATCGCATAGCCATAGCCCCGCAACGCAAGACCGCTGGCGATCGTCATCAGCAGCACCACGAACAGCAGCAGTCTCCCGCGCGTCAATTTTCGCTGCATATCCCACGACGCTCCCTGTCCCTGATGAGCCCGAGTCGACTGCGACTCAGCAAGGCTACTTGCGATACTCCAAAGCATTCAGGGAGATTGAAAGACCCCGCCCACAGCACAAACGACAAAAGGCCGGATGATCGCTCATCCGGCCTTCAATATTTAATCCAAAGCTTAGCCTTAAGCGGCTGCGGCTTCTTCTTCAGCGGCAACGCGAGCCTTGTCAGCCGCGCCCTTGGCATTGACGTCGCGATCGACGAATTCGACAACTGCGAGAGCGGCATTGTCGCCCTGGCGGAAGCCAGCCTTCATGATGCGCAGGTAGCCGCCGTTGCGGGTGGCGTAGCGGGTTGCGATCGCGTCGAACAGCTTCGAAACGACAGCAGCGTCGCGGATCTGCGAGATGGCCTGACGACGAGCGTGCAGGTCGCCGCGCTTGCCGAGCGTTACCAGCTTCTCGACGATCGGGCGAATTTCCTTCGCCTTCGGAAGCGTGGTGACGATCTGCTCATGGGTGATGAGCGAAGCCGCCATGTTGGCGAACATCGCCTTACGGTGGCTAGCGGTTCTATTCAGCTTGCGGCCGGCTTTACCGTGGCGCATTGCTATTCTCCTTCACTTACAGGCATCGTTCGCCTGCCGTTTGAAACGTTAGTATTGGTCTTCGTAGCGCTTGGCGAGATCTTCGATGTTCTCGGGCGGCCATGCCGGCACTTCCATGCCGAGGTGCAGGCCCATGGAAGCGAGAACTTCCTTGATTTCGTTCAGCGACTTGCGACCAAAATTCGGCGTGCGGAGCATTTCTGCTTCGGTCTTCTGAATGAGGTCGCCGATGTAGACGATGTTGTCGTTCTTCAGGCAATTTGCCGAACGAACGGACAGTTCGAGTTCGTCCACCTTCTTGAGGAGCGCCGGGTTGAAAGCGAGTTCGGTAACTGCTTCCTCTTCGGTTTCCTTCTGCGGCTCGTCGAAGTTGACGAACACGCCAAGCTGATCCTGAAGAATGCGGGCTGCGAAAGCGACTGCATCTTCACCGCTGATCGAACCGTCGGTTTCGATCGACATGCTCAGCTTGTCGTAGTCGAGAACCTGTCCTTCGCGGGTATTTTCAACCTTGTAGGACACCTTCTTGACCGGCGAATAGAGGCTGTCGACCGGGATGAGGCCGATCGGAGCATCTTCCGCACGATTGCGCTCGGCAGGCACATAGCCCTTACCGTTATTGACGGTGAATTCCATGCGGATTTCGGCGCCCTCGTCGAGCGTGCAGATGACATGCTCGGGGTTGAGGATTTCGATATCGCCGACCGTCTGGATGTCGCCAGCCGTTACCACGCCTGGGCCCTGCTTGCGGACGACCATGCGCTTGCTGTCATCGCCGTCCATCTTGATGGCGATTTCCTTGATGTTCAGCACGATGTCCGTCACGTCTTCCCGGACACCCGGAATAGAGGAGAACTCATGCAGTACGCCGTCGATCTGCACGGCCGTTACAGCGGCGCCGCGCAGAGAAGACAGCAGAACGCGGCGCAGCGCGTTGCCGAGGGTAAGACCGAAGCCCCGCTCCAGCGGTTCGGCCACGAGCGTTGCCTTGGTACGGCCGCTCGAGGTGAACTCGACCTTGTTGGGCTTGATCAGTTCCTGCCAGTTTTTCTGAATCATGTTTTTGCCTTCCGTTCGTTGCCACCATCCAATCGTGGCAACCGAGCTTGAGTAACACCAAGCCGGGCGCATCTACCCCGGCCGGTGTCGTGAGTGGCGATGATCAGACGCGGCGCTTCTTGCGCGGGCGGCAACCATTGTGCGGGATCGGGGTCACGTCGCGGATGGACGTGATCATGAAACCAGCAGCCTGGAGGGCGCGCAGAGCGGATTCACGACCGGAGCCCGGACCGCAAACTTCAACTTCCAGCGACTTCATGCCGTGTTCCTGAGCCTTCTTGGCGCAGTCTTCGGCAGCGATCTGGGCAGCGAACGGGGTCGACTTGCGCGAACCCTTGAAGCCCTTGGCACCAGCGGACGACCAGGCAATGGCGTTGCCTTGTGCGTCGGTGATGGTGATCATCGTGTTGTTGAAGGTCGAGTTGACGTGTGCGACGCCCGACGTGATATTTTTACGCTCGCGACGACGAACGCGTACGGCTTCCTTGGCCATGTTAGTCCTTTCTTGGATCTCTGCACCGCCGTAATGCCAGCGGCTACACCGAAGCGGCGCCCACGGAGCACCGCTTCAAACTCAAAAGAGGCCGGCGGACCGCCAGCCTCCCAAATCCGGTTGCCCGGAAATTACTTCTTCTTACCGGCGATCGCCTTTGCCGGACCCTTGCGGGTGCGGGCATTGGTGTGCGTGCGCTGGCCGCGAACCGGCAGGCCGCGGCGATGACGCAGACCACGGTAAGAACCAAGGTCCATGAGACGCTTGATGTTCATCGCGGTTTCGCGACGCAGATCACCTTCGACCTGATAGTCACGGTCGATGGTTTCGCGGATCTGCAGAACTTCGGCATCCGTCAACTGGTTGACGCGACGCTCGGCCGGAATACCGACCTTCTCGCAGATTTCCTGAGCAAACTTCGGTCCGATCCCGTGAATGTAACGAAGCGCAATAACTACGCGCTTTGCAGTCGGGATGTTGACGCCAGCGATACGAGCCACGCCTGTTCTCCTTGCATTCCTTTTGCCTTGGCAAAGGTCTTGTTATGCAGCCCGGGAGCTGCTTGTTCAATGTGCGTCCGCCACATGTCAAAACGACCGTACCCGGACTTCCCGTTGGAAATCCGCGCCGATCGCATGGCATGTCGCGAGTTGGCGCGGTGTTTAGCGGAATCAGCGCAAAAAAGCAACCGCTCCGGCAAGTTTATTTTAGGCTATCTAAAGCTTAGCCAGGATAGCCTCTATGCTGTCGGTCACATGCTCGATATCGGCCATGCCGTCGATGCTCTGCAACTTGCCCTTTGCATAGTAGTAACCGATCAGCGGCGAGGTCTCCTTGTAATAGACCTGAAGACGAGTCGCCATGGTTTCGGCATTGTCGTCCGGACGGCGCTTGAAATGTGTCGAACCGCATTTGTCGCAAACGCCTGCCGTTGCCGGAAGCTTGTCCGTATCGTGATAGACGCTGCCACAGTTCGAGCAGGAATAGCGGCCGGAGACGCGGCGAATCAGTTCGGCGTCATCGACCTTGAGCTCGATAACTACGGAGAGCTCGAGGCCCTTCGCATTGAGCATCTTTTCCGTTGCATCCGCCTGAACCAGTGTGCGCGGGAAACCGTCGAGGATGAAACCCCGGGCGCAATCCGGCTGATCAATACGCTCGGAAACGATCGCGTTGACGATCTCATCCGAAACAAGCTTGCCAGCGTCCATGACAGCCTTGGCGCGCTTGCCGACTTCCGTGCCGGCCTGAACCGCCGCGCGCAGCATGTCGCCTGTGGAAAGCTGCGGAATGCCATGCTTTTCCACAATGCGCTGGGCCTGGGTCCCCTTACCTGCTCCCGGCGGCCCTAAAAGTATGAGTCTCATCGCCCCCTCTTTCCTCCACGCAACTTCGATTTCTTGATCAGGCCTTCATATTGCTGTGCGATCAGGTGACCCTGAATCTGCGCCACCGTATCCAGCGTTACGCTAACCACGATCAGAAGCGAAGTGCCACCCAGGGACAAGGGAATACCTGTCTGGGATACGAGAATTTCTGGCAGGATGCAGACGAAGACAAGATAGATCGCGCCGATGACCGTGATGCGGGTCAGCACGTAATCGATATATTCGGCAGTGCGCTCACCCGGACGGATACCCGGAATGAAGCCGCCGTGCTTCTTCAGATTGTCGGCCGTGTCCTTCGGATTGAATACGAGAGCCGTGTAGAAGAAGGCGAAGAAGGCAATCAGAGCGCCGTAAAGCACCATGTAGACCGGCTGGCCGTGGCCGAGTGCCGCAACGATCGAGGTCACCCAGGTCGGCAGCGCCGTGTTGTTACCGAGGCCTGCAACGGTTGCGGGCAGCAGCAGCAGCGACGACGCGAAGATCGCCGGGATGACGCCCGAAGTGTTGAGCTTCAGCGGCAGGTGCGACGTATCGCCCTGGAACATACGCGTACCAACCTGGCGCTTCGGATACTGGATCAGAAGGCGGCGCTGGGCGCGCTCGACGAAGACGATAAGCGCGATGACCAGAATGGCGACGATCAGCACGGCGAGGATAAGGGGCGTGGAAAGCGCACCGGTACGGCCAAGTTCAAGAGTACCAGCAAGAGCGGTCGGAAGACCTGCAGCGATGCCGGCGAAGATGATCAGCGAGATGCCGTTGCCGATACCGCGCGACGTCACCTGCTCACCAAGCCACATCAGGAACATCGTGCCGCCGAGCAGCGTGATGACGGTGGAAATGCGGAAGAACCAGCCAGGATCGACGACGACGCCGTTGCCGTGCTCAAGGCCGATCGCGATGCCATAAGCCTGCAATGCGCCGAGCAGCACCGTGCCGTAGCGGGTGTACTGGTTGATGATCTTGCGGCCCTGCTCGCCTTCCTTCTTCAGGTTTTCGAGCGATGGAACGACCGAGGTCATTAGCTGAACGATGATCGAGGCCGAGATATACGGCATGATGCCGAGCGCGAAGATCGCCATGCGCTGCACGGCGCCGCCCGAGAACATGTTGAAGAGGCCAAGAATGCCGCCCGACTGATTCTGGAAAGCCTGGGCATAAGCAGCAGGATTGAGGCCAGGAAGCGGAATGTGGGTGCCGAGCCGGTAGACGAGGAGAGCACCGAGCGTAAACCATAGGCGCTTCTTGAGATCCTCGGCTTTGGCAAAGGTCGAAAAATTGAGGTTGGACGCCAATTGTTCCGCTGCAGAAGCCATGCAAATCTCCGCATCACCAATTCCGGCATAGTCGGCCGAGCCCGGAATCAGTCTGTAAATTGTTCAAAAGCCGGGCTTCGGACGGATTGCGCTGCAATCGGGCGCCTCACCCTGGGTTCCCGTTATCGATCGGAAAGACACTTGCAGCATCGATCAGATTCGTGAGGCTCACATATGGGAGCAAAATCGCCCGAAGTGAAGTCACTTCGGGCGATTATTGATAATATTATTCTGCGGCAGCAGCGAGCAGCTTGACGGAACCGCCAGCCTTTTCGATCTTCTCGACTGCGGACTTGGAAGCGCCTGCAACTTCAAGAGCAAGCTTCGCCTTCAGTTCGCCGTCCGAGAGAACCCGAACGCCGTCCTTGACGCGGCGAATAACGCCCGCAGCCTTGAGGGCTGCTGCATCAACGGTGTTCTTGGCATCGAGCTTGCCGGCATCGACGGCAGCCTGAATACGTGCCAGCGATACGACAACGTAGTCGGATGCGAAGATGTTGTTGAAGCCGCGCTTCGGCAGACGACGGTAGATGGGCATCTGACCGCCTTCGAAGCCGTTGATCGCAACGCCCGAACGGGACTTCTGACCCTTCACACCACGGCCACCGGTCTTGCCGGAGCCGGAGCCGATGCCGCGGCCGAGGCGCTTGCGGCTGTGGGTCGAGCCTTCGTTATCCTTGATTTCATTCAGTTTCATAGCGAATTACCTCCGGCTCACTTCTCGTCGACAACGCGAACGAGATGCTGGACAGCACGGATCATGCCACGAACAGCCGGAGTATCTTCCAGCGTGCGGCGACGGTGCATCTTGTTCAGTCCGAGACCGATCAGCGTCTTCTGCTGAACATCCGGACGGCGGATCGGGCTGCCAATCTGCTCGACCGTAACGGTCGCCTTAGCTTCAGCCTTCTTGGTCGTCTTGGCCATAGGTCAAACTCCCTTATTCTTCGGAGGCGTTGCCCGAAGCGGCGCGGCGAGCCTGCAGGGTGGCATACTTGATGCCGCGCTGAGCTGCGATGTCCTTCGGGTGAACCTGGTGCTTCAGGGCGTCGAACGTGGCGCGAACCATGTTGTACGGGTTCGACGAACCGGTCGACTTGGCAACGACGTCATGAACGCCGAGCGTTTCGAAAACGGCGCGCATCGGGCCGCCGGCGATGATACCGGTACCGACCTTGGCCGAGCGCAGCAGAACCTTGCCGGCGCCATGACGGCCATGAACGTCGTGATGCAGCGTACGGCCGTCGCGCAGCGGTACGAAGATCAGGTCGCGCTTGGCGCTTTCGGTTGCCTTGCGGATGGCTTCCGGCACTTCGCGAGCCTTGCCATGGCCGAAGCCTACGCGGCCCTTCTGGTCGCCGACGACGACGAGAGCGGCGAAGCCGAAGCGACGGCCACCCTTAACAACCTTGGCGACGCGGTTGATCGCGACCAGCTTGTCGACGAATTCGCTATCGCGCTCTTCACGGCTCTGACGGTCTTCCCGCGGAGCCCTCTTTTCCTGTGCCATTGTCCTCTTCCTTTTTCTTTTCCGGGTGCAATCGGCAAACAAAACGAAGACCGCATGCCTTCCCTCTCGGGAAACCTGCGGTCCGGTGAATATCCGGCCGGCATCCTGGGATCGCCGGCCGGAAATCTGATTAGAAGGTCAAGCCGCCTTCGCGGGCTGCTTCAGCCAAGGCCTTGATACGGCCGTGGTAGATGAAAGCACCGCGATCGAACACGACTTCCTTCACGCCGGCCTTGGAGGCGCGCTCTGCAACGAGCTTGCCAACGAGGGCTGCGGCTGCGGTATCGGCACCGGTCTTCAGAGAACCGCGCAGATCCTTGTCGAGGGTGGAGGCAGCCGCGAGGGTCTTGCCAGCCACGTCATCGATGACCTGGGCGTAGATGTTCTTCGACGAGCGATGAACCGACAGGCGCGGACGGCCATTGGCCACCGACTTGATTTGACGGCGCACGCGGTTGGCGCGACGCGCAAGTGCTTCTTTCCTGCTAGCCATTTCGCGTGATCCTTACTTCTTCTTGCCTTCTTTGCGGATGATCCGCTCTTCGGCATACTTAACACCCTTGCCCTTGTAGGGCTCGGGGCCGCGGTATTCGCGGATTTCAGCGGCAACCTGGCCGACCTGCTGCTTGTTGATGCCGGTGACGACGATTTCCGTCGGCTTCGGCACAGCGATCGAGATACCCTGCGGCGGCTCATAAACCACGTCGTGGCTGAAGCCGAGCGCAAGCTGCAGGTTCTTGCCCTGCATGGAGGCACGGTAGCCGACGCCGTTGATTTCGAGCTTGCGCTCGTAGCCGTCCTTAACACCCTTAAGGATGTTCTCGATCATCGTGCGGGACATGCCCCACTTTGCGCGAGCATCCTTGGAGTCGTTGAGCGGCGTCACGACGATTGCATTGTTTTCCAGCTTGAGACCGATTTCGTCGTTAGCGACGAAAAACAGCTCGCCCTTAGGGCCCTTGGCAGTCACTTTTTGGCCATCAACCGTGGCCGTGATCCCTGCAGGTACCTGAACGGGCTTCTTACCGATACGAGACATTTTTCAAACCTGTCTGTTTCGAAGGAGATATCTCTGTTCGATCTTAGAAGACCGAGCAGAGAACCTCGCCACCAACATTCTGTTCGCGAGCCTGGTGATCGGCCATCACACCCTTCGGAGTCGAAAGGATGGTGATGCCGAGGCCGTTCGCGACCTGCGGAATGGACTTGACCGAGACATAAACCCGGCGGCCCGGCTTAGACACGCGGCCGATCTCACGGATCACCGACGCGCCTTCGTAGTACTTGAGTTCGATGTTGAGCTCAGACTTGCCGTTGCCGAAATCGACGACGGAGTAGCCACGAATGTAGCCTTCAGCCTGGAGTACATCGAGAACGCGTGCACGGAGCTTGGACGCAGGCGTCGAAACCGACGACTTGCGGCGCGAAGCGCCATTGCGGATGCGGGTGAGCATATCGCCCAAAGGATCAGTCATAGACATCTAATCTGCTCCTTACCAGCTGGACTTGACGATGCCCGGCACCTTGCCGAGATTGCCGAGTTCACGCAGCGCGATACGCGACATGCGCAGTTTGCGGTAGTAGGCGCGCGGACGGCCAGACACTTCGCAACGGTTGCGAATACGGGTCTTCGATCCATCGCGCGGCAGCGATGCCAGCTTCAGAGTGGCCTTGAACCGGTCTTCGATCGAGAGAGACTGGTTCATGATGATTGCCTTGAGAGCAGCCCGCTTCGCGGCCTGGTTGGCAACCGTATTGCGGCGGCGCTTGTTCTTTTCAACTGCGCTTGTCTTCGCCATATCAGGGTTCCTTTTCTACGCTCGTCGTTACGGTTATTGACGGAACGGGAAGTTGAACTCTGTCAGAAGAGCTCGTGCTTCGTCGTCGGTCGTCGCCGTCGTGCAAACGATGATGTCCATGCCCCACATCTGATCAACCTTGTCGTAGTTGATCTCAGGGAACACAATGTGCTCCTTGATGCCCATGGCAAAATTGCCACGACCGTCAAAGCTCTTCGGGTTCAGGCCGCGGAAGTCGCGAACGCGCGGAAGCGCGATGTTGACCAGACGATCCAGGAACTCATACATGCGGGCGCCGCGCAGGGTAACCTTCGCGCCGATCGGCATATTTTCGCGGACCTTGAAGCCAGCGATGGAGTTGCGTGCACGGGTGATGACCGGCTTCTGGCCAGCGATGGCCGCCAGGTCGGCAGCAGCAACGGTCGGCTTCTTCGAATCAGCCGTCGCTTCGCCAACGCCCATGTTGATCACGATCTTGTCCAGCTTCGGGATCTGCATCTCGTTAGCGTAGGAGAACTTCTCCTGCATAGCTGCACGGATGCGAGCAACGTATTCTTTCTTGAGCCGCGGCTCGTACTTTACCTCAGCCATCGATCACTTCTCCCGAGGTCTTCGCCACGCGGACCTTCTTGCCATCTACAACCTTGAAACCGACGCGGGTCGGCTTACCGTCCTTGTCGACGATTGCCAGGTTGGACAGGTGAAGCGAGGCTTCCTTGCTGATGATGCCGGCTTCCTGGTTCTGCGTCTGGCGCTGATGGCGCTTGATGACGTTGACGCCACGAACGACCGCACGGTCTTCCTTCGGCAGCACTTGAATGACTTCGCCGGTACGGCCCTTGTCCTTACCGGTCAATACGACAACCTTGTCGCCTTTACGGATCTTCTGCATCGCTCCGCTCCTTACAGTACTTCTGGAGCCAGCGAGATGATCTTCATGTGGTTCTTGGCGCGGAGTTCGCGCGGAACCGGTCCGAAGATGCGGGTGCCGATCGGCTCTTTCTTGTTGTCGATGAGGACTGCTGCGTTGGTATCGAAGCGGATGACGCTGCCATCCGGACGACGGATGTCCTTGGCGGTACGAACGACGACCGCCTTCATCACGTCACCCTTCTTCACACGGCCGCGCGGAATAGCTTCCTTGATCGAAACGACGATAACGTCGCCGATCGAGGCATACTTGCGCTTCGAGCCGCCCAGCACCTTGATGCACATGACACGACGTGCGCCGGAATTATCCGCCACGTCGAGGTTTGTTTGCATCTGAATCATGTCAGGTCGCCTTCTTGTTGTTACCGGAATGGTTGGGCCAATCGACCCCCTACCCCGGCTTATGGACTAGTGTCTTGTCTGATTATGCCAGGCTTCGCGACCATAAGGATCGTCTCTGCCGGCCATCAATAAAGCAAAAGAACGCCCGTTCTCGAGCGTCCTGCTTCCAAGCTCGTGCTTCATACAGATATTTCGCCCAAGCGCAAGGGCCTGAGCGAAATTCTGTTACTTGGACTGGGCGGAAATGACCGTCCAGGTCTTGTCCTTGGAGATCGGCGCGCATTCCTCGATGGAAACGACGTCGCCGGTCTTGTATTGATTGTTTTCGTCGTGAGCCTTGTACTTCTTGGAACGACGAACGGTCTTCTGGAGCAGCGGGTGAGCGAAACGACGCTCAACGCGGACAACTACCGTCTTCTCGTTCTTGTCGCTGACCACGACGCCCTGCAGAATGCGCTTCGGCATGTTATTTTTCCTTTAGGCCTTTGCTTCTGCCGCCTTCTGGCGGGCAATGGTTTTCACGCGAGCGATGTCCTTGCGGACTTCGTTGATGCGCGAGGACTTCTCGAGCTGGCCGGTCGCCTTCTGAAAGCGCAGGTTGAACTGCTCCTTCTTCAGCTTGGCAAGCTCGTCCTTGAGTTGGTCGGCGCTCAGGGCGCGAACATCTGCGGCTTTCATGAGCTTCTTCCTTACTCTGCAATGCGCTGAACGAAGCGCGTCTTGACCGAGAGCTTGGCAGCGCCGAGGCGCAGAGCCTCACGAGCGATTTCTTCGCTCACACCGTCGATCTCGAACATCATACGGCCGGGCTTGACCTTGCATGCCCAGTATTCGACAGAGCCCTTACCTTTACCCATACGGACTTCGGTCGGCTTTGCGGTTACCGGAACATCCGGGAACACGCGGATCCATACACGGCCGGCGCGCTTCATATAGCGGGTGATCGCGCGGCGAGCCGCTTCGATCTCGCGAGCGTTGACGCGGTTGGGCTCCTGCGACTTCAGGCCGAATTCACCGAAAGCCAGATCAGAACCACCCTTGGCAACGCCCTTGATGCGGCCCTTGAATTGCTTGCGGTACTTCGTACGCTTTGGCTGCAACATTTTCTTATTCTCCGAACTTATCTGCCACGTACGCTATCAAGCGTTGTCGCGGCGACGGTCTCTATCGCGATCGCGGCTAGCCGGACCCTGGGCGTCGCCTTCGAGCGCGCGGCGTTCGGAGGCCATTGGATCGTGCTCAAGGATTTCGCCCTTGAAGATCCAGACCTTGATGCCGCAGATACCGAAAGCGGTTTCTGCTTCAGCCGTACCGTAGTCGATGTCGGCGCGCAGCGTATGCAGCGGCACGCGACCTTCGCGGTACCATTCCGTACGAGCGATTTCTGCACCGCCGAGACGGCCGGCGCAGGTGATCTTGATGCCTTCGGCGCCAAGACGCATCGCGGACTGAACGGCGCGCTTCATGGCGCGTCGGAAAGCAACACGGCGTTCCAGCTGCTGAGCGATCGACTGGGCAACCAGCGTCGCGTCGATTTCCGGCTTGCGAACTTCAACGATGTTGAGGTGCGTTTCGGAATTCGTCATGTCCGACAGCTTCTTGCGGAGCTTGTCGATGTCAGCGCCCTTCTTGCCGATGATCAGGCCCGGACGAGCCGAGTGGATCGTGACGCGGCACTTCTTGTGCGGACGCTCGATGACCACCTTGGAGATACCAGCCTGCTTCAGTTCGTTCATGACGAACTTGCGCATCTTCAGGTCTTCGTGGAGGAGCTGGCCGTACTCGGCATTGTCCGCGAACCAGCGGCTATCCCAAGTGCGGTTGATGCCAAGACGAAAGCCGATCGGATTGATTTTCTGACCCATTATGCGGCCTCCTCTTGAGCTTCCAATTCACGAACAACGATCGTCAGGTGCGCGAACGGACGCTCGATGCGAGATGCACGGCCGCGGCCACGAGCGTGGAAACGCTTCATGACGATCGACTTGCCGACGTAAGCTTCCGCTACGACCAGCGAGTCAACGTCGAGATCGTGGTTGTTTTCTGCATTGGCGATCGCAGATTCGAGCGTCTTCTTCACGGCGCCAGCGATACGCTTACGCGAGAATTCCAGCTCTGCGAGCGCGCGGTCAACCTTCTTGCCGCGGATCGAAGCCGCGACCAGGTTGAGCTTCTGCGGGCTGACACGGAGCGTGCGCGCAACTGCCTGCGCCTCATTGTCCTTCAGCCGGCGTTCGGTTTTTGCCTTGCCCATTGTTACTTCCTCTTCGCCTTCTTGTCCGCACCGTGACCATAATAGGTACGGGTCGGGGCGAACTCGCCGAACTTGTGTCCGACCATGTCTTCATTGACGCTGACCGGAATGTGCTTGCTGCCGTTGTAGACGCCGAAGGTGAGACCAACGAACTGCGGCATGATGGTGGAGCGACGGCTCCACATCTTGATTATTTCGTTACGTCCGCCTTCACGCACCTTCTCAGCCTTCTTGAGAAGATAGCCGTCAACAAACGGACCTTTCCATACTGAACGAGCCACTTGAGACTTCCTCTCTTACTTCTTGCGCTGATGGCGCGAGCGCATAATCATCTTGTCGGTCGACTTGTTCGACCGCGTACGCTTGCCCTTGGTCGGCTTGCCCCATGGGGTCACCGGATGGCGACCACCGGAGGTGCGGCCTTCACCACCGCCGTGCGGATGGTCGACCGGGTTCATGACAACGCCGCGGTTATGCGGCTTCTTGCCACGCCAACGCGAACGACCGGCCTTACCGTCGTTGATGTTGCCGTGATCCGGGTTCGAAACCGCACCAATCGTTGCAAGGCAGGTGCCGTGCACGAGGCGCTGTTCGCCCGAGTTCAGGCGAAGGATCGCCATACCCTGGTCACGACCAACGAGCTGAGCGTAGGAACCGGCGGAGCGAGCGATCTGACCACCCTTGCCTGGCTTCATTTCCACGTTGTGGATGATGGAGCCGACCGGGATGAACTGAAGCGGCATGGTGTTGCCCGGCTTCACGTCCACTGCCTTTTCCGAAGCGATGACCTTGTCGCCCGAAGCGAGACGCTGCGGAGCGAGGATGTAGGCCAGTTCGCCATCCGTGTACTTCACCAGAGCGATGTAAGCGGTACGGTTCGGATCGTATTCGATACGCTCGACGGTTGCTTCGACGTCGAACTTGCGACGCTTGAAGTCGACCAGACGATAGGTGCGCTTGTGACCACCGCCCTGGAAACGAACGGTGATGCGGCCGGTGTTGTTACGGCCGCCCTTGGAGGTCAGACCTTCCGTCAGCGTCTTGACCGGCTTGCCCTTGTAGAGCGAGGAGCGATCGACGATGACCAGCTGACGCTGGCTCGGGGTCGTCGGATTGAATGTTTTCAATGCCATTTTCTTATTCCTCAGAGACCGGTGGAGACGTCGATCGACTGGCCTTCGGCGAGCGTCACAACAGCCTTCTTCACGTCCTTCTGCTTGCCGACGAGACCCTTGAACCGCTTGGTCTTGCCGAGGCGCAGCAGAGTGTTAACGGCCGTAACCTTGACGCCGAAGAGCGCTTCGACGGCAGCCTTGATTTCCGGCTTCGTCGCGGTCTTAGCAACGTTGAAAACAACCTGGTTATTGTCCGAAAGCAGCGTGGACTTTTCGGTGATCGCAGGAGAAACGATCACATCGTAATGGCGAAGATCCGTCACTTGAATCGCTCCTCTAGAGCTTCAACTGCAGCCTTGGACAGCACGAGCTTGCCGCGGCGCAGGATGTCGTAAACGTTGATGCCCTGAACCGGCAGAACATCGATATTCGGGATGTTCTGGGCTGCGAGCTTGAAGTTGCTGTCGAGTTCAGCACCGCCGATGAACAGAGCGTTCGTCAGGCCGAGCGTCTCGAAAGCGCCAGCGAGTGCCTTGGTCTTGGCTTCGGTAGCGACGAGATTGTCGATAACAATCACGTCTTCAGCCTTGAACTTGGCCGAGAGAGCGTGACGCAGGCCGAGGGCGCGAACCTTCTTCGGCAGATCATGCTCGTGGCTGCGGGCGACCGGGCCGTGAGCCTTACCACCGCCGCGGAACTGCGGAGCGCGAGCCGAATGGTGACGAGCGCGGCCCGTACCCTTCTGCTTGTACATCTTGGCACCGGTGCGCGCTACGTCCGCGCGGCCCTTGGCCTGATGCGTGCCCTGCTGCTTCTTGGCAAGCTGCCAGCGAATAACGCGAGCGAGAATGTCTTCACGCGGCTCGAGGCCGAAAATCGCATCAGAAAGGGAAACCTTCCCGGCGTCTTTGCCCTCAAGGGTCTTGACGTTGAATTCCATTGGTTTGGCTCCCTTACTTCGCTGCCGACTTGACGGCGTCGCGCACGATGATCCAGGCACCCTTGGAGCCGGGAACCGCACCCTTGACCAGGATCAGACCACGATCTTCGTCGGTCGATACTACTTCAAGGTTCTGCGTCGTAACGCGCGTCTGGCCCATGTGACCAGCCATCTTCTTGTTCTTGAACACCTTGCCCGGGTCCTGGCGCGAACCGGTCGAACCGTGCGAACGGTGCGAAACCGACACACCGTGCGTGGCGCGCAGACCGCCGAAGCCGTGGCGCTTGATGGCGCCGGCAAAGCCCTTACCGATCGTCGTGCCGGTCACGTCAACGAGCTGACCCGCCGTGAAGTGACCTGCGTTGAGCTCGGTGCCGACTTCAAGCAGATTGTCTTCCGTGACACGGAATTCTGCGAGCTTGGCCTTCGGCTCTACGCTTGCAACGGCGAAATGGCCGCGAAGAGCCTTCGTCGTGTTCTTAACCTTAGCCTGGCCGGCACCGAGCTGAACTGCGGTGTAGCCATTCTTTTCAACTGTGCGCTGGGCTACGACCTGGCAGCCATCCAAACGCAATACGGTAACCGGGACATGCTCGCCGGCGTCGTTATAGACGCGGGTCATTCCCACCTTCTGTGCAATCACACCTGAACGCATCGGTTCAATCCTTCTCACTCAGCTCGAGGACCGGAGGTCTCAGAGCTTGATCTCAACATCGACACCGGCGGCGAGATCGAGCTTCATCAGCGCGTCTACCGTCTGCGGGGTCGGGTCAACGATGTCGAGGAGGCGCTTATGCGTGCGCATCTCGAACTGCTCGCGGCTCTTCTTGTCGATGTGCGGGGACCGGTTTACCGTAAACTTCTCGATACGAGTCGGAAGCGGAACGGGGCCCCGGACGCTTGCACCGGTGCGCTTCGCCGTCGACACGATCTCGCGCGTGGAAGCATCGAGAATCCGGTGATCGAACGCCTTCAGGCGAATGCGGATATTTTGGCCGTTCATTCGACGTTATCCTTGTGTTTGTTATCTCGCGCGCCTCTCGAAAAGGCACGGATTGTTCTGTTTCCTAAGGCGGACCACCGGTTTCAAAGATCGAGAGGGACGCCGGCTGCGGCATCCCCATCCACTCTTTAGGCCTTTCGGCCCACCTTATTGTTAATTTCATTGGCCGCTTCGTCATCCGAAGCAGCGCGCAAATCGCGCTCGCGCGCCATTTGCAACATTTCTATGTCATAAGCAAGCGGCTACAGCCGCTTGCATCATAATATTGTCATCGAATCGGCCACTCGGATGAAGTGGCCGTCTTCGAATTACTCGACGATGGATGCCACGATGCCAGCGCCGACGGTACGGCCGCCTTCGCGGATGGCGAAGCGAAGCTTTTCTTCCATCGCGATCGGAACGATCAGCTCAACGGCAACGGTCACGTTGTCGCCGGGCATAACCATTTCCGTGCCTTCCGGAAGCGTCACGATGCCCGTCACGTCAGTCGTACGGAAGTAGAACTGCGGACGGTAGTTCGTGAAGAACGGCGTATGACGGCCGCCTTCTTCCTTCGTCAGGATGTAGGCTTCAGCCATGAACTTCTTGTGCGGCTTGACAGAGCCCGGCTTGCACAGGATCTGACCACGCTCGACGCCGTCACGGTTCACACCGCGGATCAGCGCGCCGATGTTGTCGCCGGCCTGGCCCTGGTCGAGCAGCTTGCGGAACATTTCAACGCCGGTCACCGTCGTCTTCGACGTCGGACGAATGCCGACGATTTCGACTTCTTCGCCAACCTTGACGATACCACGCTCGACGCGGCCCGTCACAACCGTACCACGGCCGGAGATCGAGAACACGTCTTCGATCGGCATCAGGAACGGCTGGTCGATCGGACGCTCAGGCGTCGGGATGTAGGCGTCAACCTGAGCCATCAGCTCGCGGATCGCGTCTTCGCCGATCTTCTTGTCCGAATCTTCAAGTGCAGCAAGTGCCGAACCCTTGACGACCGGGATGTCGTCGCCCGGGAAGTCGTAGGACGACAGAAGTTCGCGAACTTCGAGCTCGACAAGCTCGAGAAGCTCGGCGTCGTCAACCTGATCGACCTTGTTCAGGAACACGACGATCGCCGGAACGCCAACCTGGCGGGCGAGCAGGATGTGCTCGCGCGTCTGCGGCATCGGGCCGTCTGCGGCAGAGCAAACCAGGATCGCGCCGTCCATCTGTGCGGCACCCGTGATCATGTTCTTGACGTAGTCGGCGTGGCCAGGGCAGTCGACGTGCGCATAGTGACGGTTCGGCGTCTCGTATTCAACGTGGGCCGTCGAGATCGTGATACCACGAGCCTTCTCTTCCGGAGCCGCGTCGATTTGGTCGTACGCCTTGAACTCGCCGAAGTACTTCGTGATCGCTGCCGTCAAGGACGTCTTGCCGTGGTCAACGTGACCGATCGTACCAATGTTAACGTGCGGCTTATTGCGCTCAAACTTACTCTTTGCCATTTTCGGCTCTCCGTTTTCCTGTCCCCTGAGGGATCAATTCTTGTTATCGGTCAATTGGTATTCCGGTCACTTCTGACCGGAATACTTTGCCTGGATTTCCTGTGCGACGTTCGACGGAACCGGCGCGTAATGATCGAAGGTCATCGTGTACTGTGCACGGCCCTGAGACATCGAACGCAGGTTATCGACGTACTTGAACATGTTCGCCAGCGGGACGTTCGCGTTGATGACAACAGCGATACCGCGGCTTTCCTGGCCCTGGATCTGGCCACGACGCGAGTTCAGGTCGCCGATGACGTCGCCGACGTAATCTTCCGGCGTCACGACTTCGACCTTCATCATCGGCTCGAGGAGCTGGGCGCCAGCTTCGCGGGCTGCTTCACGGAAGCAAGCGCGGGAAGCGATTTCGAAGGCCAGAACCGACGAGTCAACATCGTGGAAGGCGCCGTCAACGAGCGTCGCCTTGACGCCGAGCATCGGGAAGCCAGCCAGCGGACCAGAAGACAGGACGCTTTCGATACCCTTCTGAACGCCCGGGATGTATTCCTTCGGAACGGAACCGCCGACGATCTTGGACTCGAACTTGAAGTCGTCGCCGTCCGGGTTCGGTTCGAACACGATCTTGACGCGAGCGAACTGACCGGTACCACCCGACTGCTTCTTGTGGGTGTAGTCCTTTTCCGTCTGACGCGTAATGGTTTCGCGGTAAGCAACCTGCGGCGCGCCGACAGTCGCTTCAACCTTGAATTCACGACGCATACGGTCGACGATGATGTCGAGGTGAAGTTCACCCATGCCGGCGATGATCGTCTGACCCGATTCCTGGTCCGTCTTCACGCGGAAGGACGGATCTTCAGCAGCCAGACGGTTGAGCGCGAGGCCCATCTTTTCCTGGTCGCCCTTGGTCTTCGGCTCGATCGCGATCTGGATGACCGGCTCGGGGAATTCCATGCGCTCAAGGATAACCGGCTTCAGCGGATCGCAGAGCGTATCGCCAGTGGTGGTTTCCTTGAGGCCGGCCAGAGCAACGATGTCGCCAGCGAAGGCTTCTTCGATGTCTTCACGCGAGTTCGAGTGCATCTGCAGCATACGGCCGACGCGCTCGCGCTTGTCCTTGACCGTGTTGATGACCGATGCACCCTTCTCGAGCTTGCCGGAGTAGATGCGGGCGAAGGTGAGCGAACCGACAAAGGGGTCGTTCATGATCTTGAATGCCAGCATGGACAACGGCTCGCTGTCGTCAGCGTGGCGTTCGATTTCGGCTTCCGTCTTGAAGTCGATGCCCTTGATCGCCGGAATGTCGAGCGGCGACGGCAGGTAATCGACAACGGCGTCGAGCAGCGGCTGGACGCCCTTGTTCTTGAAGGCGGTGCCGCAGAACATCGGATGGAACTTGACGTCGATCGTGCCGCGACGAACGAGCGCGCGGATCTGATCGTTGTCAGGCAGGTTGCCTTCGAGGTAGGCTTCCGTCGCGGCTTCGTCGATCTCGACAACGGTCTCGATCAGCTTTTCGCGGTATTCGGCAGCCTTGGCCTTCATGTCTTCCGGGATCTCGACCACGTCCCACTGAGCGCCGAGCGACTCGTCGCGCCAGATGAGGGCGTTCATCTCGATCAGGTCGACAACGCCCTTGAAATCGCTTTCAGCGCCGATCGGCAGCTGCATGACGACGGCGGTTGCGCCGAGGCGGGTCTTGATCATCTCGACCGAGCGATAGAAGTCAGCGCCGGTCTTGTCCATCTTGTTGCAGAAGATCATGCGCGGAACATGATACTTCTCGGCCTGACGCCATACAGTTTCCGTCTGCGGCTCAACGCCGGCATTGGCGTCGAGCAGAGCGATGGCACCGTCGAGAACGCGCAGCGAACGCTCGACTTCGATGGTGAAGTCGACGTGGCCGGGAGTGTCGATGATGTTGAAGCGGCGGGTCTTGCCGTCGCGGCCCTTCCAGAAGGTGGTCGTGGCAGCGGAGGTGATCGTGATGCCACGCTCCTGCTCCTGCTCCATCCAGTCCATGGTGGCTGCGCCGTCGTGCACTTCGCCGATCTTGTGCGACTTGCCGGTGTAGTAAAGAATACGCTCGGTGGTCGTGGTCTTGCCGGCGTCGATGTGCGCCATGATACCGAAATTGCGGTAGTCTTCGATTTTATATTCGCGAGCCATAATGGACTGCCTTTCCGAAACCGTTCGGGATTACCAGCGATAATGCGAGAACGCACGGTTGGCATCAGCCATCTTGTGCGTGTCTTCGCGCTTCTTGACGGCAGCGCCGCGGTTGTTGGAGGCATCGAGAAGTTCGCCGCACAGACGGTCGACCATCGTCGTCTCATTACGCTTGCGAGCGGCGGTGATCAGCCAGCGGATGGCCAGAGCCTGACGGCGCTCAGGGCGTACGTCGACCGGAACCTGATACGTAGCACCACCAACGCGGCGCGAGCGGACTTCAACGTGCGGAGCGATGTTATCCAAAGCCTGATGGAACACGCCGAGCGGCTCCTGCTTTGCCTTGCCCTGCACGGCGTCAAACGCGCCATATACGATGTTTTCAGCTACGGACTTCTTGCCGTCGAGCATGATGGCATTCATGAACTTGGTAACGACCAGATCGCCGAACTTCGGGTCCGGGTTGATCTCGCGCTTTTCTGCTCTGTGACGTCTGGACATATAACTTCTCGTCTCTCAACTTTTGCGGCGCTTCACCACGCGGAGAACCTCGCGCAGCACCGGATTATCTAAAAAACCGAATTACTTCGGACGCTTTGCACCGTACTTGGAACGGCGCTGCTTGCGGTTCTTGACACCCTGGGTATCGAGAACGCCGCGGATGATGTGGTAGCGAACACCCGGAAGGTCCTTAACGCGGCCGCCACGGATCATGACGACAGAGTGCTCCTGAAGGTTGTGACCTTCGCCGGGGATGTAACCAATGACTTCGAAGCCGTTGGTCAGGCGGATCTTTGCGACCTTACGCAGAGCCGAGTTCGGCTTCTTCGGCGTCGTCGTGTAGACGCGGGTGCAAACGCCGCGCTTCTGCGGGTTCTCCTGGAGAGCGGGAACCTTATTACGCTTTACCTGCGCCTGGCGAGGCTTGCGGATCAGCTGGTTTACGGTAGGCATTCAACCATCCCTTGTAAATCTATGTCGACACCCTTACGGGCTTCACTTGCGCCGTCACCGGCAACGACACACGTTCGTCTCAATGCGCAAAACGTGGCCCGATCCGCTCTCGCAGATGGACCACAAAAAAGCAGAGGACACCAAAAGTGGCGTCGTGCGTGCAGCATTCGTGTCTTCAACGTGCGTTTAGAACCTTGTTTGAGGTGAACTCCAGGGCGCGTCGCCCCGAATAGCCATGCCTCACATGGGTTCCGATGGCGGCGGTACTACTGGTTTCCCGCCGGTTCGTCAAGGCCGGTTAAGAAATTATCTTTGTCACAAAGCCCTGAAACCCCGGCCAAACCAGCCATTTGGCGCATTGGATACGGAAATGCCGCCCCTTCGGCAAGATGGACTTTGGTATTTCGTCAAAATCCCTATAAGGAATCACCGAAGAACATTTCCATCCGACGGACCCGCGCGGCGAAAAGGAATCGCCGGGTCGATTCGACACTCCCGAAGGAAGACTCATGATTACAGCGCCAGACAACGACAACAATTCCGACGGTCCCATGGTCTTCATCATCATCGGCAAGGGTTACGAGACCGATGGCGGCGAAGGCATCGACCTGCACGTCATGCTGAAAGCGCCAGACGATGATACCGCCGTGCGTGAGGCACTGAACGCTCTTGCCGAAGAAGGCTTCATCGAGGCCGACCTCGACCAGATTGGGCTCTTGACGGATATTCCGGACGAAGAGCCGCATGCCTCCGCCTATCAAGGCGCGCTCGAAGGCGAAGTCGCGATCATCCGCTTCCGCTGATCGGACGCCGCCTGATGAAGGCGGCATCCCCTCACCTCATCGATTTCGTTATGCACAAAAAGAAACCGCCCGGATCGCTCCGGGCGGTTTTGATTTTTTCACATTCGCTGCCGGCTTATTCGGCCGGGCTGTTCTCGCTGGCGAGATCCTGCAGCATCGGCGTTGCTACGCCGGCGCCCGTGCCCTTGCGACGCTCTTCGAGGATAAGCTCGTCGCGAGCCGTAGCGATACGGCGGATCTGCGTCATGGTACCGCCGGTACCGGCCGGGATCAGGCGGCCGACGATGACGTTTTCCTTCAGGCCCTGCAGACCGTCGGTCTTGCCGGCGATTGCAGCTTCGGTCAGCACCTTCGTCGTTTCCTGGAAGGATGCAGCCGAGATGAAGGACGGCGTCTGCAGCGATGCCTTGGTGATACCAAGCAGAACCGGATCGCCATAAGCGGGCTTCTTGCCTTCTTCGATCAGGCGGTCGTTGGCGTCTTCCAGCTCGATACGGTCGACGTTGTCGCCGACGATGTACTGGCTGTCGCCTGCATCGGTGATCTCAACCTTCTGCAGCATCTGACGGACAATCACTTCGATGTGCTTGTCGTTGATGACAACGCCCTGCAAGCGATAGACTTCCTGGATTTCGTTGACCAGGTAGGAAGCCAGAGCCTCCACGCCCTTGATCGCCAGGATGTCGTGCGGAGCCGGGTTACCGTCGAGGATGTAATCACCCTTTTCGATATAGTCGCCTTCCTGAAGGTGGAAGGGCTTGCCCTTCGGGATCAGGTATTCGACCGGCTCGACACCGTCTTCCGCCGGCTCGATGATGACGCGACGCTTGTTCTTGTAGTCGCGGCCGAGGCGGATCGTACCATCGATCTCTGCGATGATAGCATGGTCCTTCGGACGACGAGCTTCGAACAGTTCGGCAACGCGCGGCAGACCACCGGTGATGTCCTTGGTCTTGGCGCTTTCCAGCGGCGAACGGGCGAGAACGTCACCCTGCGACACCTTCGTGCCCGGCTCGACCGACAGGATAGCGTCGACCGAGAGCAGGAAGCGGGCTTCGCCACCGCGCGAGAGCTTGGCGACATTGCCGCTGGCGTCCTTGACGACGATCGCCGGTTTCAGATCGGAACCGCGCGGCGTCGAGCGCCAGTCGATAACCTGACGCTTGGTGATGCCGGTAGACTCGTCCGTCGCTTCGAGAACCGAGAGACCGTCGACGACATCTTCGAAGTGAACCGTACCGGCCACTTCCGTCATCATCGGACGGGTATAGGGGTCCCACTCCGCCAGACGCTGACCGCGCTTCACCTTGTCGCCGTCGTCGACATACAGCTTCGAACCGTAGGCAACGCGCTGCGAGGAGCGCTCGACACCGCGTTCGTCCAGGATCTGGACCGTCATGTTGCGGCCCATGGCAACCAGGTTGCCGTCGGAGTTGCGCAGCATGTTGCGGTTCTTGATCTGAACAGTGCCTTCATACGAAGCTTCCAGGAACGACTGGTCGACCACGGTCGCCGTGCCGCCCAAGTGGAAGGTACGCATGGTCAGCTGGGTGCCCGGCTCACCGATCGACTGTGCGGCGATAACACCGACAGCTTCACCGATGTTGACAGGCGTACCGCGAGCAAGGTCACGACCGTAGCAGACCGAGCAGACGCCCGTCTGGATTTCGCAGGTCAGGGCCGAACGGATGCGGATCGACTGGATACCGGCCTTCTCGATCTCGATGACATCCGGTTCCAGGATCATCTTGCCGGCGTCGACGATGCGCTCACCCGTGACCGGATGATCGATATCGTCCAGGGCCGTACGACCGAGGATGCGGGCGCCGAGCGAGGCAACGACCTGACCGGCATCGACGATGGCGGTCATGGTGAGGCCGTTTTCGGTACCGCAATCGACGTGCGTGACGATGCAATCCTGCGCGACGTCGACAAGACGGCGGGTCAGGTAGCCCGAGTTCGCGGTCTTCAAGGCGGTGTCGGCCAGACCCTTACGGGCACCGTGGGTCGAGTTGAAGTACTCGTTAACGGTGAGACCTTCCTTGAAGTTCGAGATGATCGGCGTCTCGATGATTTCGCCCGACGGCTTGGCCATGAGGCCGCGCATGCCGCCCAGCTGGCGCATCTGGTTCGGAGAACCACGAGCACCGGAGTGGCTCATCATGTAGATCGAGTTCATCGGCTTCTGGCGACCGGTCTTCTCGTCGAATTCAACGGCCTTAATGCGGGCCATCATCTCTTCGGCGACCTTCTCCGTGGCCTTACCCCAGGCGTCGACAACCTTGTTGTACTTTTCGCCCTGGGTGATCAGACCGTCATTGTACTGCTGCTCGTATTCCTTCACGAGTGCTTCGGTATCGCCGACGATCTTAACCTTGGTATCCGGAATGACCATGTCGTCCTTGCCGAACGAAATGCCGGCGCGGCAGGCATGGGAGAAGCCAAGCTGCATGATGCGGTCGCAGAAAATGACCGTGTCCTTCTGGCCGCAATGGCGGTAGACCGTGTCGATCATCTTGGAGATGTTCTTCTTGGTCATTTCCTGGTTGCAGATGTCGAAGGTCACCTTGCCATGCTTCGGCAGGAGTTCGCCGATCAGCAGACGGCCGGGGGTCGTTTCATAGATCTTCGAATAGGGCTTGCCATCTTCGCCGATCGACTTGAAGCGGCCACGAATCTTCGAATGCAGCGTCACGACCTTGTTTTCAAGCGCGTGATGCAGCTCACCGAGATCCGAGAAGGCCATTCCTTCGCCCGGTTCGTTCTGGTTCAGGATCGACAGATAGTACAGGCCGAGAACCATATCCTGCGAGGGAACGATGATCGGCGCGCCGTTTGCCGGGTGCAGAATGTTGTTGGTCGACATCATCAGCACGCGGGCTTCCAGCTGGGCTTCCAGCGAGAGCGGCACGTGAACGGCCATCTGGTCACCGTCGAAGTCGGCGTTGAAAGCCGTGCAGACGAGCGGATGCAGCTGGATGGCCTTGCCTTCGACCAGCGTGGGTTCGAAGGCCTGGATGCCCAGGCGGTGCAGCGTCGGTGCGCGGTTCAGGAGAACGGGATGCTCGCGGATGACCTCATCGAGGATATCCCAGACTTCCGGCTTTTCCTTCTCGACCAACTTCTTGGCCTGCTTGACGGTGGAGGAGTAACCCTTCGCGTCGAGGCGGGCATAGATGAACGGCTTGAACAGCTCGAGCGCCATCTTCTTCGGCAGACCGCACTGGTGCAGCTTCAGTTCCGGACCGGTCACGATGACCGAACGGCCGGAATAGTCGACGCGCTTGCCGAGCAGGTTCTGACGGAAGCGGCCCTGCTTGCCCTTGAGCATGTCGGACAGCGACTTCAGCGGACGCTTGTTGGCGCCGGTGATGACGCGGCCACGACGGCCGTTATCGAACAGCGCATCGACAGATTCCTGCAGCATGCGCTTTTCGTTGCGGATGATGATGCCCGGAGCGCGCAGTTCGATGAGGCGCTTCAGACGGTTGTTACGGTTGATGACGCGGCGGTACAGATCGTTCAGATCCGAGGTCGCGAAGCGGCCGCCATCGAGCGGAACCAGCGGGCGCAGGTCCGGCGGGATGACCGGGACGACCTTCATGATCATCCATTCCGGACGGTTGCCCGACTCCATGAAGTTCTCGACGATCTTCAGGCGCTTCATCAGCTTCTTCTGCTTGAGATCCGAGGTGGTGTCGGCAAGCTCGGAACGCAGGTCGCCGGCGATCTTTTCGAGATTCATGCTGGCCAGCATCTCGTAGATCGCTTCAGCGCCGATCATGGCGGTGAACTGGTCTTCGCCATACTCGTCCACAGCGAGCATGTACTCTTCTTCCGAGAGCAGCTGATGCTCCTTAAGAGCAGTCAGGCCCGGCTCGGTGACGATGTAGTTTTCGAAGTAGAGCACGCGCTCCACATCCTTCAGCGTCATGTCGAGCAGCGTCGAAATGCGCGAAGGCAGCGACTTCAGGAACCAGATGTGGGCAACGGGAGCGGCAAGCTCGATATGGCCCATGCGCTCACGGCGAACGCGCGACAGCGTGACTTCGACGCCGCACTTTTCGCAGATGATGCCCTTGTACTTCATGCGCTTGTACTTGCCGCACAAGCATTCGTAGTCCTTGATCGGTCCGAAGATTCGTGCGCAGAAAAGACCATCGCGTTCCGGCTTGAACGTACGATAGTTGATCGTTTCCGGCTTCTTGATCTCGCCATAAGACCAGGAAAGAATCTTCTCCGGCGACGCAATCGAAATCCGGATGGAATCGAAATTCTGCGCAGGCACCTGCGGATTGAAAAGATTCATGACCTCTTGGTTCATGCCTATCTCCTTTAGGGGCGAAACGCCCTCGAATTGCGAACAGTGCCGGCAAATCCCGGGAACCGGACTGACGCTTTAAAACCGCCTTGCGGCGCCATGCATCCAGGAGGACGCCAACGGCGCTGCAATATTCCAAGGAGTGCGCGCTGACCGACAGCGCGCACCCGCAGGCTATTACTCGGCTGCGTCCGGAAGCTGGCTTGCCGTCTGCAGATCGTCGACCTTGGAATTTTCCAGTTCGACGCTGAGGCCCAGCGAGCGCATTTCCTTGACGAGAACGTTGAAGCTTTCTGGAATGCCCGCCTCGAAGGTATCGTCGCCACGCACGATGGCTTCGTAGACCTTGGTACGGCCGGCCACGTCGTCCGACTTGACCGTGAGCATTTCCTGCAGCGTGTAGGCTGCACCGTAAGCTTCGAGCGCCCAGACTTCCATTTCGCCGAAGCGCTGGCCGCCGAACTGCGCCTTACCGCCCAGCGGCTGCTGGGTGACGAGCGAGTACGGACCGATCGAACGGGCGTGGATCTTGTCGTCGACAAGGTGGTTCAGCTTCAGCATGTAGATGTAGCCAACCGTAACCTGGCGATCGAACTGCTCGCCGGTACGACCGTCGTACAGTGTCGACTGACCGGTCTGCTTGAGACCTGCCATCGCCAGCATGTGATTGACATCCGCTTCGCCAGCGCCGTCGAAGACCGGGGTCGCGATGGACACGCCGCGCTTCCACTGATCGGCCAGACGCAGCACCGATGCATCGTCGTACTCGTGAACGTCGTCGCTCTTCGGGCCGTCGCCGACGACCAGATCGATCGTCTTGCGCAGAGGCTCGATGTTGCCGCTTGCCTTGTAGGCTTCGATCAGTTCCCCGATCTGACGACCCATGCCGGCGCAAGCCCAACCGAGGTGCGTTTCGAGAATCTGACCGACGTTCATGCGCGAGGGCACGCCCAGCGGGTTCAGCACGATATCGACATGCGTACCGTCTTCCAGGAACGGCATGTCCTCGACCGGAACAATGCGCGAGACCACGCCCTTGTTCCCGTGACGACCTGCCATCTTGTCGCCCGGCTGGATCTTGCGCTTAACAGCGACGAAGACCTTGACCATCTTCATGACGCCCGGAGGCATTTCGTCGCCGCGCTGGACCTTTTCGACCTTGTCCATGAAGCGCTGTTCAAGGCGCGACTTGGATTCGTCATACTGGCCACGCAGGGCTTCGAGCTCACTCTGGACCTTTTCGTCCTCGACGGCGAACATCCACCACTGCGAACGCGGATACTCCGAAACGACGGAGTTCGACAGTTCCGTGCCCTTCTTGAAGCCCTTCGGACCAGCAAGAGCAACCTGACCACGCAGCATCTCGACCAGACGGCCGTAGACGTTACGGTCGAGGATCGCCTGTTCGTCGTCGCGGTCCTTGGCAAGGCGTTCGATCTCTTCGCGCTCGATCGCCATGGCACGTTCGTCCTTTTCGACGCCGTGACGGTTGAAGACGCGAACTTCGACGACCGTACCGTAGGTGCCGGGCGGCATGCGCATGGAGGTATCGCGAACGTCCGATGCCTTTTCACCGAAGATGGCGCGCAGAAGCTTTTCTTCCGGCGTCATCGGGCTTTCGCCCTTCGGCGTGATCTTGCCGACGAGGATATCGCCCGGCTGGACTTCCGCGCCGATGTAAACGATGCCGGCTTCGTCCAGGTTCTTCAGCGCTTCTTCCGAAACGTTCGGAATGTCGCGGGTGATTTCTTCCGGACCGAGCTTGGTGTCGCGCGCCATCACTTCGAATTCTTCGATGTGGATGGAGGTGAACACGTCGTCGGCGACGATACGCTCGGAGAGCAGGATCGAGTCTTCGTAGTTGTAGCCGTTCCACGGCATGAACGCGACGAGCACGTTCCGGCCGAGAGCCAGATCGCCGAGGTCGGTCGACGGACCGTCTGCCAGGATGTCGCCCTTGTTGACCACGTCACCGACGGTGACCAGCGGACGCTGGTTGACGCAGGTGTTCTGGTTCGAACGCTGGAACTTCATCAGGCGGTAGATATCGACGCCGGACTTCGACGGATCGAGGTCTTCGGTGGCGCGGATAACGATACGCGTTGCGTCGACCTGGTCAACCACACCGCCGCGACGGGCGCCGATAGCAGCACCGGAGTCACGCGCGACGACCGGCTCCATGCCGGTACCGACGAACGGAGCTTCGGCACGCAGAAGCGGCACGGCCTGACGCTGCATGTTCGAGCCCATGAGAGCGCGGTTGGCGTCGTCGTTTTCCAGGAACGGGATCAGAGCGGCAGCAACCGAAACCAGCTGCTTCGGCGAGACGTCCATCAGGTTGATGTTGTCGCGCGGAGCGAGCATGACTTCGCCGGCATGACGGCAAACGACGAATTCCTCGATGAAGGAGCCGTCGGCGTCGAGCTCGGCATTGGCCTGAGCAACGTAGTACTTCGCCTCTTCCATAGCGGAGAGGTAGAGCACGTCATTGGTCACCTTACCGTCAATGATGCGGCGATAAGGGCTTTCGATGAAGCCGTACTTGTTGACGCGGGCAAAGGTCGCCAGCGAGTTGATGAGGCCAATGTTCGGACCTTCCGGCGTTTCGATCGGGCAAATACGACCGTAGTGCGTCGGATGAACGTCGCGGACTTCGAAGCCGGCGCGCTCGCGGGTCAGACCGCCCGGGCCGAGAGCCGAAAGACGACGCTTGTGAGTGATTTCCGAAAGCGGGTTCACCTGGTCCATGAACTGCGACAGCTGCGAGGAGCCGAAGAATTCGCGGACGGCAGCAGCGGCCGGCTTTGCGTTGATCAGATCCTGCGGCATGACCGTGTCGATTTCGATCGAGGACATACGCTCCTTGATCGCACGTTCCATGCGCAGCAAGCCGAGACGATACTGATTTTCCATCAGCTCGCCGACCGAACGGACGCGGCGGTTGCCGAGGTTGTCGATGTCGTCGATCTCGCCCTTGCCGTCGCGCAGCTCGACGAGCATCTTGACCACGGCCAGGATGTCGTCCTTGCGCAGGATGCGGACGGTGTCTTCGACGTCGAGGTCGAGACGCATGTTCATCTTCACGCGGCCGACGGCGGAGAGATCGTAACGCTCCGCATCGAAGAACAGCGAGTTGAACATGGCTTCGGCCGATTCCATGGTCGGCGGTTCACCCGGACGCATGACGCGGTAGATGTCGAACAGAGCGTCCTGGCGGTTCTCGTTCTTGTCAGCCGACAGCGTGTTACGGATGTAGGCACCAACATTGATGTGGTCGATGCCGAGAATCGGGATCTCGTCGAAGCCGGCCTTCAGGATGACAGGCAGGGTCTTCTCGTCGATTTCGTCGCCGGCTTCGAGATAGATCTCACCGGTCTGGAAATTGACGATGTCTTCTGCCAGGAAGAGGCCATACAGCTCTTCGTCGGTCGCCTTCAGAGCCTTGAGGCCCTTGTCCTGAAGCTGACGCAGCAGGCGCGGCGTGAGCTTCTTGCCGCCTTCGACCACGACTTCACCGGTGTCGGCATCGATCATGTCGGCAACGGTCTTGGCGCCCTTCAGCGTTTCCGCCTTGAAGGGAATGCGCCAGCCATCGCCGTCGCGCTGGTAGAGCGACTTCGTGTAGAAGGTCGACAGAATTTCTTCGCCATCCATGCCGAGTGCCATCAGCAGCGACGTCACCGGGATCTTGCGGCGACGGTCGATACGGGCATAGACGATGTCCTTGGCGTCGAATTCGATATCGAGCCAGGAACCGCGATACGGGATGACGCGA
Organism: Martinezella sp. CNPSo 3732; assembly: GCF_057784515.1. Taxonomy (NCBI): domain Bacteria; kingdom Pseudomonadati; phylum Pseudomonadota; class Alphaproteobacteria; order Hyphomicrobiales; family Rhizobiaceae; genus Martinezella; species Martinezella sp. CNPSo 3732. The sequence continues at coordinate 565,256 of NZ_JBXSOO010000002.1, read as the reverse complement.
GCGGCAAAGAGCAGCTTGCCGGAAGAATGGCTCTTGCCCTTGTCGTGATCGAAGAAAACACCCGGCGAACGGTGCATCTGCGACACGATCACGCGCTCGGTGCCGTTGACGATGAACGTACCGTTGTTCGTCATGAGCGGCATGTCGCCCATGTAGACGCTCTGTTCCTTGATGTCCTTGATGGACTTCGCGCCCGTATCCTCATCAATATCGAACACGATCAGACGGAGGGTCACCTTCAGCGGCGCCGCATAGGTCAGGTCGCGCTGGCGGCACTCGTCGACGTCGAACTTCGGCGGCTCGAATTCATAGGATACGAACTCCAGCATGGAAGCGCCGGAGAAGTCGGTGATCGGGAAAACCGACTTGAAGACGGCCTGAAGACCTTCGTCAGGGCGGCCGCCCTTGGGTTCTTCGACCATGAGAAACTGATCGTAGGACGCCTTTTGAACCTCGATGAGGTTCGGCATCTCTGCGACTTCGGGAATCTTACCAAAAAACTTGCGTACGCGCCTGCGACCGTTGAACGAAAGGGTCTGAGCCATCGTCGCTCCTTTAAAATCCTGCACCCGGGCCTGCAACGGATGGGAATCGCTGGCCAGGCGACCCCATCAATCAATGAGTAGTTCAATCTCGTCTATCTAACCGAAAACCGCTCAGCCGGATTGCGTCGCGGTTCGGTTTGAGACCATCCTCTTGAAGAACCCATTACCCAAAAGCCGTTTTGCCCGCGGCTTTTGGGTAATTCGTTCAGAAAAACGGCAAATGGGAGGTAGCAAAATGCCACCTCCCAAAGCAGTTTCAAGCTTACTTAACGTCGACCTTAGCGCCGGCGTCTTCGAGCTTCTTCTTGATGTCAGCAGCTTCAGCCTTGGAAACAGCTTCCTTGACAGCCTTCGGAGCGGCTTCAACGAGGTCCTTGGCTTCCTTGAGGCCCAGGCCGGTGATGGCGCGGACTTCCTTGATGACGTTGATCTTGTTCGCGCCGGCATCCGTGAGGATGACGTCGAACTCGGTCTTTTCTTCTTCAGCAGCTGCAGCAGCGCCGCCAGCACCACCGGCAACGGCAGCAACAGCTACCGGAGCAGCGGCGGAAACGCCCCACTTTTCTTCGAGAAGCTTCGACAGTTCTGCGGCTTCGAGAACGGTCAGCGAGGAGAGGTCGTCTACGATCTTTGCGAGATCAGCCATTTTTGTAGTTCCTTTTGTTCGGTTCGAACTGGTTTGGTTATAAACAGCGAAAAACCGCCTTACGCGGCTTCGTCCTTCTTGGCGTAGGCCGAGAACACGCGAGCAAGCTGACTTGCCGGCGCTGCAACAACACCTGCGATGCGGGTAGCCGGAGTCTGGATCATGCCCAGCAGCTTCGCGCGCAGCTCGTCCAGCGAAGGCAGGGTCGCGAGCGACTTTACACCTTCGGCGTTGAGCGTTGTTGTTCCCATGGCGCCGCCCAGAACAACGATCTTGTCGTTGCCCTTGGCGAAATCCACGACGACCTTCGGAGCGGTAATCGGATCAGTGCTGTATGCGATCAGCGTCTGACCGGTGAAGAGATTGGAAATCCCTTCCGCATCCGTGCCCTGAAGAGCAATTTTGGCCAGGCGGTTCTTCGCGACTTTGACGGTGCCGCCAGCAGCGCGCATCTTGGAACGAAAATCGTTCATCTGAGCGACTGTAGCACCAGCATAGTGGGCCACGACAACCGAGCCCGAAGCCTTGAAGACTTCGTTCAGTTCCGTGACGAATTCGCGTTTTTCCGCTCTTTCCACTGCTTTTCTCCAGTTGACAGGACCGGGTTAACGGGCCTGCCGGGTTGCCTTTTGCCTCCTGGGATCAATGAGATCCCAAGCGACGCTTGAGGATCCTGTCCCCTCGCGCTCGAGCCTGACGGCTCCAAGGCACAAGGCATCCAAGGCTCGAACCGAGTTCATCGAAGCGAAGCTTCTTCAAAATTCGGGTCTTACCCGTCTCATGCAGGCTTAAGTGATTAAGGGATAACCACCTGCAATCTCGGACAGGAATTCCGGATTTCTCCGGAAATCCCGGCCCCGAAAGGCCGGGAATTCTTAAATGCCGGGCTCAGAGCCCGGCAGAACCAATCAGGCGCTTGGCGCCGTAACCGTCGACGGCTCGATCTTGACGCCCGGACCCATGGTCGAGGAGATCGCTACGCGCTTGACGTAGTTGCCCTTGGCGCCAGCTGGCTTCGCCTTGATGACGGCATCGGCGAAGGCACGGATGTTTTCTTCCAGAGCCTTGGCGTCGAAGGAGGCCTTGCCGATACCGGCATGGACGATACCAGCCTTCTCGACACGGAACTCGACAGCGCCGCCCTTGGATGCTTCGACAGCACCCTTGACGTCCATCGTGACGGTACCGACTTTCGGGTTCGGCATCATGCCACGCGGGCCGAGAACCTTACCGAGACGGCCGACGAGCGGCATCATATCCGGGGTCGCGATGCAGCGATCGAAATCGATCTTGCCGCCCTGAACGATTTCGACCAGGTCTTCCGCGCCGACGATGTCTGCGCCGGCAGCCTTGGCTTCATCAGCCTTGGCGCCGCGAGCGAAGACGGCAACGCGAACCGTACGGCCGGTGCCGTTCGGCAGGTTGACGACGCCGCGAACCATCTGGTCGGCGTGACGCGGGTCCACGCCGAGGTTCATCGAGATTTCGACGGTTTCATCGAACTTGGCGACGGCACGTTCCTTGACCATGCCGATGGCCAGATCCAGAGCGTAGAGCTTGGTCGGATCGACGCCTTCACGAATTTTCTGAATACGCTTAGCTACCATGGTCTTAACCTACCACTTCCAGGCCCATGGCGCGGGCGGAGCCCTCGATCATGGCCATTGCGCCTTCGATATCGGCGGCGTTCAGATCCTTCATCTTGGCTTCGGCGATCGCCTTGACCTGAGCCTTGCTCAGGGTGCCAGCCTTGGCGCCCTTGCCCGGCGTCTTGGAGCCGGACTGGATCTTCGCTTCCTTCTTCAGGAAGTAGCTGACCGGCGGCTGCTTCATGATGAAGGTGAAGGACTTGTCCTGGTAGTAGGTGATGACGACCGGGATCGGCATACCCTTTTCCATTTCCTGCGTGGCGGCATTGAACGCCTTGCAGAATTCCATGATGTTAATGCCACGCTGACCAAGCGCAGGACCGATCGGCGGCGACGGATTCGCCGAGCCGGCCTTGACCTGCAGCTTGAGCTGGCCTGCAACTTTCTTAGCCATTTCTCTCTGCCTTTCTATATGACCGGTTGCCCGGCCCACTATGCCGGATCGCTCCGGCGGCTGCGGTTGCGTGGTGCGGATCACCAGGCCCGGCTAAGACCCTACCCTTCCACGCGGAATTGCGGCTTGGCCGCGAGATATAAGCAAGCACTTGCTTATATCCAAACTCGAACGAAAGACTAGCCGCCAGGCCAACCTTTCGTAGAAATCGCAATCAGACCTTCTCGACCTGGCTGTATTCCAGCTCGACCGGCGTAGCACGGCCGAAAATCGACACTTCCACCTTCAGGCGCGAACGCTCTTCGTCCACATCCTGAACCGTGCCATTGAACGACGCGAACGGACCATCGGAAACGCGGACCTGCTCGCCGATCTCGAAGGATACGGAAGCCTTCGGCCGCTCGACGCCTTCCTGGACCTGACCGAGAATGCGCTCGGCTTCATAATCCGGAATCGGAACGGGCTTATTGTCGGAGCCGAGAAAGCCAGTGACCTTCGGCGTGTTCTTGATCAGGTGGTAAGCTTCATCCGTCAGGTTGGCGCGCACCAGCACGTAACCCGGGAAGAACTTGCGCTCGCTATCGACCTTACGGCCGCGGCGAACCTCGACGACCTTCTCGGTCGGCACAAGGATCTTCTCGAACAGATGCTCGAGACCCTTCTGCCTGGCCTTCTCCTCGATGGATTCAGCCACCTTCTTTTCGAAATTAGAATAAGCGTGGACGATGTACCAACGTGCCGCCATGTTCATCTCCACCCGATATCAATTGCCGGTATTCAGCACGTAGCCGAGAATCCAGCCGATGAGCTGGTCAGCAGCAAAGAAAAACAGCGAGGCGAAAACGACCATGACGAGCACCATCACCGTCGAGATCATCGTCTCGCGGCGTGAGGGCCAAGTGATTTTCGACGTCTCGGAGCGCACTTGCCGCAGAAACGCTAGTGGATTCGTTTTGGATGCCATTGACTGCCCACGCAATTACGGCGCGTAAAGCTGAAACTATCAGCCCCACGCACCGCGTGTCTGTTAAACCCTACATAAACACCGATTCCCGATTTAACAAGAGGCGATACGGTGTTTTCTAAAATTTGCCGGCAATCCGGCATAACCCTCAACCCGAGAAGCTGCGAAACAACGCGCCAGTCAAATCAAGGAAAATGGCAGGGGCAGCAGGGCTCGAACCTACGACCTGCGGTTTTGGAGACCGCCGCTCTACCAACTGAGCTATACCCCTTCTTCCTTCGAATATTCGCTTCAGGCGGTGGACCGTCCGAGCAGTTCGAAGACATGGCGCTCCCTTTAAGGCGGGACGAAACGATTGGCAAGAGCGTTTTTTGCTTTTTCCCAATCGAACCCGCAACTTCACATGAGACGTGCCCGAGCGGGCAGATCTGCCGGACAGGCAAAGCCGCCGCAAAAGCTGCAGAAAGGATGCCCTTATCCTCGTTACTCTCCGGGAGAACCTTTCGGCTTGCGCTTGAGAAATTTCGGCCTGAGGTGACGCATAAAATTGTCGGCGGAGCGAATCACATTGGTCAGGGAGATCAGCTTGTCTATTTCGGCATCGGTATTGCCCAGCCGTTCCGACAGAACATCGGCTGCGGCCAGGGCGATCTCGGCCGGAGGCACCTCCGTGAAGCGCTGGGCAAGGCTGATATAGGGGTTCAGTGCGATCCCACCATGGATGGTGATCTTGCCCAGGCGGGCAAAGAGACGAAGGAAGGTCTGCTCGAAGCTCCAGTCATGGGCGGAAACCACCCTCCACTTCTGACCGCGCCTGGCCGAGAAACCCGCAAGCACGATCGCGCCGGGCAATTTCAGATCGCTGAGCCAAAGCGCCATAGCAAAGCCGCTCGTCGGCGTCTTGCCTTCCGTATAAAAATCGGAGCAGAAGCCCACGAGATCGAGGTGGCCGGTCGGCGCAGCCTGGAAGTCGGCGGCGGGATTGAGCTTTTCTTCCGGACCAAGCCGGATATTCATGATGCCGAGGAAATATTCCTTCGGAAAGAATTTGACCACCTCGCCCACTTCGCCGCGATAGACGATGTTGGCACCACGCGGCTGACCACGGGAGATCAGCAGCGAATGCCCATGGAACGGGCGATCCAGAACCTTGTAGACCTTGTTGAAGAAGACGAAGAGCGCAGTTCCGGGAAACTGCGCCCGCAGGCTTGCGATATCGACCGCGTCGCTATTGGCGACCAGAACGATATGGGAAAACCCTGCCAATATTGTCCGCCACTCGTCGGCACTGTTCAAGCCGGCCGCGGAGCCCGCGGCCGGTATGCCGACATCGATGTTTCCTGTCGTCTTATGATCCAAATCGCTCACTTCTGCTGGACGTGCAGCATGCGGTCGCGCATGGCAAACCATTCTTCGGCGTAGTCGTCGTTGCGATATTCATCGAAATACGGGCCGCCATCGGTGAAATGCACGAGCTTGGCATCTTCGCGATAATCGTATTCGTTGACGAGATAGTTCCAGACGACCGGCACCTCGCCGATCTGGTCGTCATTCTCCAGCCACTTGAACTGATGAAGCTGAAGACCAGTCGCGGTATTGACGAAATCCTTGGTCAACGCCGTGCACTTGGCATTGTTGAACAGGATCATGCTCGACCAGTTCTTCTTTTCATACTTCGTCTGCGTCTGGCCGAGGAACTTGGTTTCGATCTTCGGCTGATAGTCGTGCTTGACGCACATGGCGGCATAACGATCGTCACGCAGCGCCCAAAGCTCGGCGATATCGGCGCGGGCGAGCATGTCGCAATCCATGAAGATGCTCCAGCCTTGGTAATCGCTGAGATAAGGCACGAGGAAGCGCGAGAAGGAAAACTCGGTCGATTGCAGCGGGTTGCGCTCACGCGTGAAGATGCCGTCGAGATTGTTGAGCACGATCGGCGAGAAGACCACCGGGATCGACGAGCGCTCGATGATGCTCTGGGTCAGGACGTGGTAGGCCACGACCTCCTTGGAATCGAATCCGACGAAAATACGTGCAACATTATCCTTCATGATACCTCCGAAACGGCTGGTCTGTTTTGAATCAGCCGGCAAATTATCTTTCGCCGTGACGCAAGCAAGGCTCAATTCATCGCATGAAGCCTATAGGCTGCGGGATGAGGGTTCAACACATGTGCCCGAATATGCCGCACGGCGCGCCGCAATCTACACGAGATGCCGCGAACCTGAACCTACTTAAAGAAACGAGGATATTTGTCGAGTGTTTGCGGAAGCATTTTTGGTTATGCTGCGTAACAAATGGAGAGATTTCCGCTTGTCTCTCTCCCGGACGCCGCCAGCGAGCAGCGCCCGGGGTATTTCTCAGGCTTTGCGCCTCAGACCTTCACATACTTCCGCCAGTCATGTTCTTCCTTGAAGCCCAGGACCTCGCGGATCTTGCGATTGGACAGCAGGCCCTCATATTCGCCGATCTCGCGCGTGAACGGGACGTTCGGAAAGTGCTTGGCGGCCAGCTCCCGCGACGGCGTGTTGGCCGAAACCGTGTCATTGGCGGCATTGAACACCTGGAAGCCGAGGCCGCTCTTCTCGATGCAGAGATGGACGATCTGGCCGAGGTCGCGAGCGTCGATATAGCTCCAGGCGATACGCTTGCGGATTTCGCTATTGGCGAAAAACTCAGGGAAACGCTCATATTCGTGCGGCTCGATGACGTTGCCAATACGCAGCGCGTAGATGTCGATGCCGAAACGTTCCGCAAAAGCCCGAGCCGTCTTCTCGTTTATGACCTTGGACAGGCCATAGGAATCCATCGGATTGACATCATAATCTTCTTCCAGTGGGAACTGATGGAAATCGCGATGGCCTTCGGCAAAACACACACCGTAGGTCGTCTCGCTGGAGGCGACAATGATCTTCCTCACGCCGAGCTTCGCGGCCGCCTCGATGACATTGTAGGTGCTCATCGTATTGATACGGAAGGTCTCGTTATCTGGCTTGATCAGGATTCGGGGAATAGCGGCGAAATGCACGACGGCATCGAAAGGCTGCACGCCCTTGCCCTGATCGAGATCCGGAAAATCGCGATGCATGCTAAGGACATTATAAACCTGTCCCGCATCGGTGACATCGGCCTGCAGATTGGTGACGCCAGGACTGTTCAGTGGCACGAGATCGACATTATGGACCTCGTAGCCGGCATTCACCAACCAAGGAACCGTGTGACGTCCAGCCTTGCCGCTGCCGCCCGTGAACAAAATACGTTTCTTCATGAAATCTCCTCCAGATAAAATCGAGCGATACATAGGCCGTTGCCTCCGTTTCGCAAGACACGGCTTGGTGACCTCACACTTTCCCGCCAAAATAATGGGGACGACTCGGTAAAGCATATGCCGCATGGCGAAAACGACAAAAGGAGATGAGTGGGATGCGGCCGATCACGCTTGTCGAATATGATCCGCAATGGCCCCTTCTCTTCAAAAGGAGAAGCAAGGCGATCGGCCTGATTCTCGGCCACCCCGCCCAATTCCATCATATCGGCAGCACTGCCATCGCCGGACTATGCGCCAAACCGAAGCTCGATATCGATACGGTGTTCCTCTTCTCCGAGAGTGCAAGACACGACGCGACGGAGCGCCTGAAGGAAGGCGGATATCGCTTTCACGGCGATCCGCATGATGCCGGCCGCTGGACCTTCACCAAGGATGAGACGCCTTACGGCACCCGACTTTATCTTTGCCTGCCTGATAACGAGGCCCACCGGGAGCGCCTTCTCTTTCGCGACTATCTGCGCGCCCATCCCGAACGTGCGGCGAATTATGCAACCTTGAAACGGCGTCTGGCCGAAGAGGCCGGTGGCGATTGGGACCACTACACCGGCGGCAAGAGCGATTTCGTTGCCGATATCCTGCGCCGCGCGAAGATGGAGATCTCATCGATCGAAAATATCACCGGCTGGTGATAGTGTCGTTGGATTAATCGATCAGGCGCCTCAGCACATTATCCACGCTCTGCTTCAGCGAAAGATGGCTCGTATCGAGAATCTCAAGACCCGATGCCTGAGCTTCGCGGCGCAGATAGGCGGCCCAGTTCATCATGTTCGCATCGGCAAGTTCCGGCTGCCCTCGCTGAGCGGACAAGCGATGCGTCCTCGTTGCGTCATCGCAATCGACCAATATGAGGCGATAGTCATCGATCCTGGCAGTCAAGGCGGCTTCGATGACGAAGGACGGCCGCATCTGCCCTTCGAAAAGAATGGCCTTGCCCTTGTGCGCTTGCGGCGCAAGCCGCGCCACCCATTCGATGGTCTTGTCGCGCTGCCAGGCCTCGGGCGAACCATGATCCCTGACCATGGCGTCAAGAGACGGTATGCCGATGCTGTCGAAATGATAGACGGCTAACCTTCCAGCATGATCCCTGGCTATTGCCTCCGCGATAGCAGTCTTCCCCGAACCGGAGGCACCGGTCAGAATAATCAAGCTCATGCGAACCTCCGAATGCGAAAAGGCCCCGCTGTTTCCAGCGAGGCCTTCTTATAAAGGAATAATCCGAAGATTACTCGACGATGGATGCCACGATGCCAGCGCCGACGGTACGGCCGCCTTCGCGGATGGCGAAGCGAAGCTTTTCTTCCATCGCGATCGGAACGATCAGCTCAACGGCAACGGTCACGTTGTCGCCGGGCATAACCATTTCCGTGCCTTCCGGAAGCGTCACGATGCCCGTCACGTCAGTCGTACGGAAATAGAACTGCGGACGGTAGTTCGTGAAGAACGGCGTATGACGGCCGCCTTCTTCCTTCGTCAGGATGTAGGCTTCAGCCATGAACTTCTTGTGCGGCTTGACAGAGCCCGGCTTGCACAGGATCTGGCCACGCTCGACGCCGTCACGGTTCACACCGCGGATCAGCGCGCCGATATTGTCGCCGGCCTGGCCCTGGTCGAGCAGCTTGCGGAACATTTCAACGCCGGTCACCGTCGTCTTCGACGTCGGACGAATGCCGACGATTTCGACTTCTTCGCCAACCTTGACGATACCACGCTCGACGCGGCCCGTCACAACCGTACCACGGCCGGAGATCGAGAACACGTCTTCGATCGGCATCAGGAACGGCTGGTCGATCGGACGCTCAGGCGTCGGGATGTAGGCGTCAACCTGAGCCATCAGCTCGCGGATCGCGTCTTCGCCGATCTTCTTGTCCGAATCTTCAAGAGCAGCAAGTGCCGAACCCTTGACGACCGGGATGTCGTCGCCCGGGAAGTCGTAGGACGACAGAAGTTCGCGAACTTCGAGCTCGACAAGCTCGAGAAGCTCGGCGTCGTCAACCTGGTCGACCTTGTTCAGGAACACGACGATCGCCGGAACACCAACCTGGCGGGCGAGCAGGATGTGCTCGCGCGTCTGCGGCATCGGGCCGTCGGCGGCAGAGCAAACCAGGATCGCGCCGTCCATCTGTGCGGCACCCGTAATCATGTTCTTGACGTAGTCGGCGTGGCCAGGGCAGTCGACGTGCGCATAGTGACGGTTCGGCGTCTCGTATTCAACGTGGGCCGTCGAGATCGTGATACCACGAGCCTTCTCTTCCGGAGCCGCATCGATTTGGTCGTACGCCTTGAACTCGCCGAAGTACTTCGTGATCGCTGCCGTCAAGGACGTCTTGCCGTGGTCAACGTGACCGATCGTACCAATGTTAACGTGCGGCTTATTGCGCTCAAACTTACTCTTTGCCATTTGAATGCTTCCTGTGAACGTAATGAGTGACCCCGGCGAACCGGTTTAGTGCCGCCGTTTAAGGCTTTCATCGCATTTGCGCAAGACTTAATTGCAGGCCCCATTCCGGGCGAAGTCTGGCCGACGACAGATGATCTCAAGCCATCAACATTCCTTCGCCGCGTAAGGTCCGCCGGTCGATCCGGAAAGACAAAAAAGCATTTGCCGGTTCAGGCGCTTACATAGGGAGGCACGGCGAAGAAATCCAGTGCCGTTAGAGGGGGAGAAATTCGTCCGATCTCGAACGCAAAGCGCCCTCTCCCGGCAGGAAAGGGCGCAGAATTATCAAACCACAATCAATCGTCGTTTGTCACGATGCAACATTCGACGCAGCCGATCGAAGACGCCGAAGCTTTGCAGCGATCAATCGAGCAGATCGGCCGGTACCTTGCCGCCATTGTCCGCAAGCTTCTTCAGAAGAGCCTTATGGAGGAATATGTTCATCTTGGCGGAATCGCCCGTATCGCCGGTATAGCCAAGCTCTTGCGCCAGTTCCTTGCGCTCGGAAAGGCTCGCATCCATGCCGAGTGCCTTCATCAGATCGACGATGGAATGCTTCCAGTCGAGCTTCTGGCCGCTTTTCTTGACAGCAGCATCAAGGATCGAGGCGATATCCACCGGAGCGGACGGCGCGCTGGTCGCAGGCGAGGTCGCTGCCGTAGTCGCTGAAGGAGCCGGTGTCGGCGCTGGCGCCGGATTGGCGGTTGCGGCAGTGGTCGAAGGTGCCGGAGCTGCCTCGGCAGCCTTTGCCTCTCCCCAGATTGCACCCTTGATCTTGTCGAAGATACCCATTTGCGCTCTCCCGTTTCGGTTGCCTGAGCAATATGTATCGCTCGCGCAAATATAAGCAACCCTTCATGTCAAATACGCAAAGACCAAAGCTAATACGAGCCGGTGAGATACGCTGACCGAAGCAGCGATCAGGACCAGCAACCGTGCAAAGCAGGGCACGCTCTTTGCCGTAACAAAGAACGATAAAGATGCTAACAAATTGAAATTCTTGGAGCGGGTAGCGGGAATCGAACCCGCGTATTCAGCTTGGAAGGCTGCTGCTCTACCATTGAGCTATACCCGCGGGATGGTCAAGATCCGGCACGGAATGGTGGAGGGAGTTGGATTTGAACCAACGTAGGCTGAGCCAACGGATTTACAGTCCGTCCCCTTTAACCACTCGGGCATCCCTCCAGTATTCCGACTGGATCTTGCGACCAAGCTTGTCAGACCGTGGCGTCGCCGCCGTGATCTGCGCCGCGTATATGGCCGGACCACTTCCGTCTGTCAACACAAGGAATTGCCAAAAATGACAAAAAAATTTCAGCCCGTGGAAAAAGTCCACAGGTCAAAGAGGACTATGCGCTCGCGGACACGCTGGTTATAAAGCCGCATGAGCAAAGATAAAAAAACCGGCCACCAGGGCCAAGACTACATCACCGGCGACAAGTCCGCCAAGGACACGCACTACGCCACCTTGCGGCGCGCGCATCGCGATGCCAAGCGCGAGCGCGGTGAAATCCCAACGCCGGCGCCACAGAAGCGCAAGAAGGCCGGCGCTGACGATTGGAAGCCGCCGGCGCTCGCGCCCGACCAGGTCTTTCTCTATGGCCTGCATACGGTCCGCGCCGCGCTTGCCAATCCCGAGCGCAAGAACATCAAGCTGTCGACGACGCAGAATGCGCTGGTGCGGCTGGAAATCGGCCCCGCCGACGCGCTCGGCATTCCCGTCGAGATCGTCTCGCCGCAGGATATCGACAAGGTGCTTGGCCCAGAAGCGATTCACCAAGGCGTCATGCTGGAAACGCGCCCCCTGCCCGTACGCAGGCTTGAGGCATTGAAGGACAGCCCGTTGCTGCTGGTCCTCGATCAGGTGACGGACCCGCATAATGTCGGCGCCATCATGCGCTCAGCCGTCGCTTTCGATGCAGGTGCCGTCATCACGACACAGCGCCACAGCCCGACCGAATCAGGCGTGATGGCAAAATCGGCCTCCGGCGCACTGGAACTCATACCTTATATACAGATCACCAATCTCGCCGATGCGCTCGGCGAGCTGCACCGGCTCGGCTTCACGACGATCGGCCTTGATTCGGAAGGTCCGGCACCGCTGGAAGGCACCTTCAGCGGCGACAAGATCGCCCTCGTGCTCGGCTCCGAGGGCAAGGGCCTGCGCCAGAAGACACGGGAGACGGTGAATGCGCTCGCTCGGCTCGATATGCCGGGCGCCATCAAGTCACTCAATGTCTCGAATGCTGCCGCGATCGCGCTATATGCAACGCGGTCCTATCTCAAATCATAGTGGCGCCCTTGGCGGCCGCAGCACGTTGGGAGAATTTGCTTTGATCCGTCTTCTTGGTCCTGCGGCGGTTGCCGCTGCCCTTGCTTTGACCATAGTCCAGCCGGCGCGCGCCGCCGATGACGAAATGATCCAGGCGCAAGCAGGCGTCTGGCTGGTAGCGCCGGAAAGCGGCGCCCAGGGCTGCCGCCTCACCTTCGGGACGAATACGGTCTCCGGGGGCTACGAGATTACAGGGGCGGATGCATGCGCGATGCCGCTCCCCGCCCTTACCGCGGCCAAGATCTGGAATTTCACCGATGATGGCGCGCTGGCGATCGCGGACGGTGGGGGCAAGCCGCTCATGCGCTTCCAGCAAGAGGAAGGCTCACCGTGGGAAAGCGAAGGCGGCGATCCGACCTGGCTGCTGCCGGCGCTCGGCGATGTCGACCATGTGCCGACCGCGGCAAGCCTTGCAGGTGCGTGGCGCATCCAGACACCGGACGGCAAGCCCGTCTGCGATATCACGCTCACCACAGACAAGGATCAGGACGGCACTTCCAAGATGTCTCCGAGCGGCGATTGCGCCAGCGAAGTCGGCGACCTCAAGCTCTCACTCTGGGCGACGGAAGGGTTCGGGCTTGTCATGCTGGGTAATGACGGCTCCTCGCTCTCCTTCGATATGAAGCCCGACGGCAGTTTCCAGAAGTCCGAAGAAGAGGAAGGCGAGCCGTTGCTGCTGGTACGCAAATAAGCAGAGCCCGGCCGCTACCCGCCGTATCTCAAACACCACATCTCTGATGTTGGCGACCGCCGTCATGCGAAGGCGAGCCCCCTTCCCAAGGCTGATCTTTCCGCGCACCCAGCGCCGCCAATGCCCGGACAGGTGATCAGTGTATCGCAGGATCCGCTTCGTCGAAGAACGACCTGATGCCATCGCGAGCGATCGTCGCAAGGAACTCATCGAATGCCTCGCGGTCTGTCGCGAAGGGTTCTTCCCATTCGATCAAATCCTCTTCCGGCGTGATGACCTCCATCCGCCAGTCGGCATTGGTGCCGGCCGGGCGAAAGATATCGACCAGAACGGTCACGCCATTGTCGGTGAATTCACCCGAAAGCTCGGAGTGTTCGAGTTTAGGCTTCTTGGGTTTGCTGGGCATAGGGTTCCAGGCACACGAATATAGGAGCGATGGCTGCTGCGCGTGTTCGGAACTCGCGCACGACTACATATTATGTCACCGCCACCGGTTTTCCATACCGGAGATGAAACGATTGAGGATATCCAGGAAAATGGTGCCCCCGGCAGGGTTCGAACCCGCGACCCCCTGATTACAAATCAGGTGCTCTACCAACTGAGCTACAAGGGCGTATGGGCATGCCAAATAACAGACTTTGAAATCCTGTAAAGGGAAAATCGGTCGATCGGCGTCAAAGCTGGGGATCGACCGATTCACCAGTTCGCGCGAAACGTCTTGTCGCGGCAAGGGAATAACATTACGAAGAATCGCTATTCAGAGGACATTGCATGTCGCGCAATCTTCAATCCGTTTGTTTTCTCGCCTCCACCGCGTCAGAGGCTCAAGCGGCGCAGGAAGAGCTTACTCGCCTCTACGGCCAAACCTCGCAGGAAGATGCGGATATCATCGTGGCTCTCGGCGGCGATGGCTTCATGCTGCAGACGCTGCACAAGACGATGAATACCGGCAAACGCGTCTATGGGATGAATCGCGGTTCCGTCGGCTTCCTGATGAATGACTACCGCACGGATGGCTTGGCCGAGCGCATCGAAGCAGCTGTCGAAAACGCGTTTCACCCCCTGCAGATGACCACGCGCAATGCCGACGGCAGCTCCTGCGTCGCGCTCGCCATCAATGAAGTCTCGCTGTTTCGTCAATCCTATCAGACGGCAAAGCTGAAGGTGGAGATCGACGGGCGGGTTCGCCTGCCGGAACTGATCTGCGACGGGCTGATGGTGACGACGCCAGCCGGCTCCACCGCCTACAATCTTTCAGCCCATGGCCCCATCCTGCCTCTGGAAGCGCCGCTGCTTGCCATGACGCCGGTCAGCGCCTTCCGTCCCCGCCGTTGGCGCGGCGCGCTCCTTCCGAACAAGGTGACGGTCGACATTACCGTGCTCGAAGCGGATAAGCGCCCCGTCAACGCCGCCGCCGACAATACTGAGGTCAAGTCGGTCCTCGGCATTCAGATCCGCCAGAGCGAGGATACGACGGCTCGTATCCTCTCCGATCCGGACAGGTCATGGTCGGACAGGATCCTGGCGGAACAGTTTTCGGATTGAGAGAGATTCTGCGTCAGGCCCAAAAGGCCGGAAGCAGCCAGGCAAGATGCACCATGAAAAAGCCCCGTCTCCAGGGCTTTTTCATGCTTGAACGGATGCAACCTTATTCGACGTCGTCGACAACGGCATCGGCGGCGCCGCTGATGCGATGCGCAAGGGCTGCTTCCATGAACTCATTGAGATCACCGTCCAGAACGTCGCTCGGCGCCGTGCTGGAAACGCCGGTGCGCAGATCCTTCACCAGCTGGTAAGGCTGCAGGACGTAGGAGCGGATCTGATGACCCCAGCCGATGTCCGTCTTCGAGGCGGCTTCGGCATTGGCAGCCTCTTCCCGCTTCATTAATTCGGCCTCGTACATGCGGGCGCGCAGCATGTCCCACGCCTTGGCGCGGTTCTTATGCTGCGAGCGTTCCTGCTGGCACTGCACGACGATCCCGGTCGGGATGTGCGTAATGCGCACGGCCGAATCGGTTGTGTTGACGTGCTGACCGCCGGCGCCCGACGAGCGGTAGGTATCGATGCGGCAATCGCTTTCGTTGATCTCGATCTGGATCGAGTCGTCGACGACCGGGTAGACCCAGATCGACGAGAACGAGGTGTGACGGCGCGCATTGCTGTCATAGGGCGAAATACGCACCAGGCGATGCACGCCCGATTCGGTCTTCAGCCAGCCATAGGCATTGTGGCCCTTGACGAGCAGCGTCGCGGATTTGATGCCGGCTTCTTCGCCGTCATGGACTTCCAGCAGCTCCACCTTGAAGCGCTGGCGTTCGGCCCAGCGGGTGTACATGCGCAAAAGCATGTTCGCCCAGTCCTGGCTTTCGGTGCCGCCGGCGCCGGAGTGGACTTCGAGGTAGGTATCGTTGCCGTCGGCCTCGCCCGACAACATGGCTTCCACCTGCCGCCGCGCGGCTTCCGCCTTCAAGCCCTTGAGCGCTTCTTCAGCCTCGCGGACGACATCGGCGTCGCCCTCTTCTTCGCCGAGCTCGATCAGCTCGACATTGTCGGCAAGCTGCTGCTCCAGCGCGCGCACGCCGCTGATGCCATCGTCAAGCTGCTGGCGCTCGCGCATCAGCTTCTGTGCTTCGGCAGCGTCGTTCCAGAGGGTCGGATCCTCTGACTTGTTGTTCAACCAGTCCAGTCGTCTTATCGCCTGGTCCCAGTCAAAGATGCCTCCTCAGCAGGGTGATAGCCTGCTTGGTTTCATCGACTACTTTCTCGATTTCGGCTCGCATAATCCCACTTCTTCAGTTCACCGCTCAAGACAAGCGGTCATCCAATTCAAAGAGTGCTGGTGACATAGATATACATGCCGCTGGTGTAAAGCCCCGCGGCATGTCGATCAGACAAATAGGATCGGATCAGAAGAGACCGCCGGATCCGGAGGTAACAGCCTGGTTCGCCTGCGGCGATGTTCTGAGGATTTCCTCAGGCGCCACCTGCGCCGCGGCATCGCCGCCGCCAATGACCTGCAGGCTGGTGGCCGGGCCGGTGCCGGGCTTGAAGGCTTCCATGATGGCATTCGGCTCGCCGGGCTGCGCGGCCATGCCAGTCGCGCGGTTGACCGCAACCATCGTCATGCCGGCAGGAACCTGGAACTTCTCGGGCGCCTCATCCTTCGTGGCGGCTTGCATGAATTCGTTGAAGATCGGCGCGGCAAGCGCACCGCCCGTGCCGCCGCGGCCGAGCGTGGCCGGCGTATCGTAGCCGATATAAAGGCCGGCGACGAGGCTCGGCGTGTAGCCGACGAACCAGGCATCCTTCTCATCGTTGGTGGTGCCCGTCTTGCCGGCGACGTCAGTATTGAGCTTGATCTTGCCGGCAGCCGTACCACGGATGATGACGCCCTGCATCATCGACGTGACCTGATAGGCCGTCATCGGATCGAGCACCTGTTCGCGATTGTCGGCGATGACAGGCTCGTCCTGATTCTGCCAGGCGCTGACGTTGCAATTGTCGCAGACGCGTTCCTCATGCCTGAAGATGGTCTTGCCATAGCGGTCCTGAATACGGTCGATGAGCGTCGGTTTGATCTGCTTGCCGCCATTGGCCATGACCGAATAGGCCGAAACCATGCGCAGCACCGTCGTTTCGCCGGCACCGAGCGACATGGCGAGCACCGGGTTCATATGGTCGTAGATGCCGAAGCGCTCGGCATATTCGGCAACCAGCGGCATACCCATGTCGGAAGCGAGGCGCACCGTCATCAGGTTGCGCGAGTGTTCGATCGCAAACCGAAGCGTATGGACGCCACCGCCCTCGCCCTCGTAGTTCGTCGGCTTCCAGACATCGCCGTTGCTAAGCGTGATCTGCAGCGGATCGTCCAGAATGACCGAGGCCGGCGTATAGCCGTTGTCCATGGCGGCAGCGTAGACGAAGGGCTTGAAGGACGAACCCGGCTGACGCTTAGCCTGCGTGGCGCGATTGAACTCGGACTGCGCGTAGGAGAAGCCGCCGACCATGGCGAGTACGCGGCCGGTATGCGGGTCCATGGCAACGAGACCGCCCTGCACCTTCGGCGGCTGACGCAGGCGATAACTGCTCGAATCAGTATTGCCGCTCTTCTGCACGTAAATCACGTCGCCGGGGCTCAAAACGCCGCTTGGCGATTTGACCGACTTGCCACCGGCCGAGCGATAAGCCCAGCGCATGTCGGCGGGAGCGATCGTGCCGCGCGTCCGCTCCGTCGATACCTTGCCAGCCGCATCGACGCGCGGCTGCAGACCGATATCGACGCCTTGATCTGATACGGAAAGGACGACGGCGACCCGCCATTCCGGCACGTCGCTCAGGCTTGGAACCTTGGCGAGTTCGACGCCCCAATCCTGCGAGGTGGCAATCTGCTTGAGCGGGCCACGGTAGCCGCGGCGCTCGTCATAATCGATCAGACCATCCTGAAGGGCCTTGCGGGCTTCGAGCTGCATCTGCGGATCGAGCGACGTACGAACGGAAAGGCCGCCTTCATAAAGGGTCTTTTCGCCATATTGGTCGATCAGCTGACGGCGAACCTCCTCAGCAAAATAATCGGATGCGAAGAGCGACGGGCCGCTCTTCGGCGGCACGACGCCGAGCGGCTGCTTCTTCGCCTCTTCACCGTCGCTCTGGCTGACATAGCCATTCTCGACCATGCGATCGATCACCCAGTTGCGGCGGGTGAGCGCTGCTTCGGCACGGCGGAAGGGATTGTAGTTCGACGGCCCCTTCGGGAGCGATGCCAGATAGGCCGATTCGGCGATGGTCAGTTCGTTGACCGACTTGTCGAAATAGGTGAGCGCAGCGCCGGCGATGCCGTAGGAATTCAGGCCGAAATAGATTTCGTTCAGGTAAAGCTCGAGGATCTTGTCCTTGCTGTAGGCCTGCTCGATGCGGAAGGAGAGAATCGCTTCCTTGATCTTGCGGTCGAAGGTCTGGTCGGCGGAGAGCAGGAAGTTCTTGGCGACCTGCTGCGTGATGGTGGACGCGCCGACGAAGCGGCGGCCGGAGCCGATATTCTGCAGGTTCACGGCGACGGCACGGATGAGACCGCCGACATCGACGCCGGGATGGTTATAGAAATTCTTGTCTTCGGCCGAAAGGAAGGCCGCCTTGACGCGATCGGGAATGGCCTGGATCGGCACGAAAAGCCGGTTCTCGCGCGAATATTCCTTCATCAGCGCGCCGTTGCCGGCGTGAATGCGCGTCGTGACCGGCGGCGCGTATTTGGCAAGCACCTCGTAATCGGGCAGTTCCTTCGAGACCACGCTCAGATAGATGGCAGCCGCAGCCGCTGCACCTAGGAACAGGAGGCAGCCGAGGCCAAAGAAATATCCAATCAGTCTGATCATCTGATACTACCGGTGCTTGTTCTTCATGCGGCACGTGCGCGAGATCATCGCATAATCACGGGCGTTTTGCACGCTCGCGGCGTGAATGCAAGACGGCAATAGGACAAAGCCGTGCTTCATGCGCGAGCAAATGATACTTCGCTGTAACGGCGGGAATGTGAGCAAAATAGGGCTCGCCGTCGGTATTCTAATTTCATCCAATTCTAAAATGCATCGCTGTTACATGGAAGCCACTGCGGATCGTCCCATCCGGCGCGCTCAGCCGCCGTTTGCGATAATCGATACACGATATTGCTTCACCGCCTCCGTCAGTCGGTCGGCGACCTTCTGCCGCCAGTCGGGATCGAGCAGCAGCTTCTCGTCCTCCTTGTTGGAGAGAAAGCCGAGTTCGAGCAGAATCGAGGGCACATCCGGCGCCGTCAGAACCTGGAAACCGGCATGGCGATGCGGATTGTTGATCATGGAGATCTGGCCGTTGAACGAGGACAGGACATCCTGCGCCAGCGAAATGGAGAAGGCTTGAGTCTCGCGGCGCGTCAGGTCCATCAGAATGTCGTTGACGGCGGCCGGCTGCGTCTGAGCCTCGGCGCCGGCAATCTGATCGGAGTTGTTTTCACGATCCGCCACTTCGCTGGCGAGCCGGTCCGACGCCTTGTCCGAGATGGTATAGACGGTCGCGCCGCGAATATCCTTCTGCTTCAGCGTATCGGCATGCAGCGAAATGAAGAGCGATGCGCGATTCTGCCGGGCGATCGTCACACGTTCGGATAGGGATAGATACTGATCCTTGTCGCGCGTCAGGAAAGCCTTGATGCCGGGCTGCGCATTCAGCTTGTCGGCAAACATCTTCGCAAATGCGAGAGTGATGTCCTTTTCCTGCGTGACGCCGTCCGTACCGGTCGCGCCCGCGTCGATACCGCCATGACCGGCATCGACTGCAACGAGGAACACATTCGGATCGGCCTTCTGCGTCGGCTCGACCGCACCGACATCCTTGGCGGTATCGTCGCTCGTCCAGTTCTGTTTCTTCACCAATTCGGCAAATTGTTCAGCAGGCAGCATCTCGGCATCCAGCACGAGGCGCTGGCCCTTGCCGCTCTCATCGGCCTGAACCTTGGCTGTAACCAGCTTTACCGGTTTCTTTGCCGTCAGCACGATGCGGGCGCTGTCCGCATCCATCGTGCCATAGCGGATATCCTTGAAAAGACCGGTCGGCTTGAGACTGCCGGCGGGGAAGCCGAATGCCGTTGATGGGAGATCGACAACGACACGGACGGGATTGTCAAGGTAGTGAACCGTGAAGGTGGGAGCCCGGTCCATATCGATGACGATACGCGTGCGGGCATCGTCACCGGCAATGCGGGCACCATAGGCGAGTACGGAATCATCCGCTGCTGCTGCGGGCGCAAATGCAGAAACCGAAACCAGAATCACCAGGGTGAAGGCCGCTGCCGCTAATCGCAAAGCCTTCACGCCAATCTCCGCCACATGCCGCAATCCCTTTACCAAGTGCCCAACGCGCCCCATATTGGTTTCGACGTTGTTTTTGAAGTCCCAATAACGGGAACCAGGTTTGACCTGATGGCTGCATCGGTGATGCGCCGGGAGACGAATCGACAAGACACCCTCCCGCGTCCTCATCATCCGACGAATCCATCAATATTATGGCATACTTGGCTTTTCCCTTGCTATTGTGACAGATAAAACATACAACGCATATTAGGGTAGAAGTGTTGACGGGATAGAGTCGTCGCAAAGGCAGCCGCCTCGAGTACCAGGCGCCAATAAGCGGCATTCATCCGCCGTCTGCAGTACTTCTACTCGAAACAGTGGATATCTGAATTTCCGGTTTCACACGGGAAGTTCATCGGTGGAGAGCCACCAAACGCTCTTTAGAGAGCACATTCATCGGACTCATTTGTGGGTCTAAGGCATAGTCGATCTCGCTTGGTTACGGATGTTACCGCAGCAGCTTTTTCAGAAAGTCAACAGACCCCAGGGAACTGATGCCCCGGCTGCCGTCTGGATGCTGTCATCGCCGAACCAATCGCGACTTTCATTATCCGGTGCAACAATTGCGGATCATGTCCGGCCTGTCCCTACGACAGGCAGGCCCCCATCCGATTGTCTGCGCCGAGGAGCACAGCTTTCATGGCAGACAAAATGCTTATCGATGCGTCTCACGAGGAAGAGACGCGCGTCGTTGTCGTTCGCGGGAACCGCATAGAAGAATTTGACTTCGAGTCCCAGCACAAGAAGCAAATCCGCGGCAACATCTATCTTGCAAAAGTAACGCGGGTCGAGCCCTCGCTTCAGGCCGCCTTTGTTGACTACGGCGGCAACCGGCACGGCTTTCTGGCCTTTGCCGAAATCCATCCCGACTACTACCAGATCCCCCTCGCCGACCGGCAGGCGCTTCTGAAGGCCGAGGCCGAAGAGCAGCGCCGCGACGACGACGTCGAGCATGTCGAGACGGCGCTCGATCTTTCGCAGCAGGAACAGCCCGATATCGGCATCGTGGCGAAGGAAGGCAAAGAAGCCGAGGTGCCGGCTGCGATCGGCGAAGAGGCCCCTGCCGCAGAGGTAACCGCGTCCGCCGAAGAAGCAGCTCCGGCCAAGAAGGCAAAACCGCGCCGCAGCCGCAAAAAGGCGGTAGCGGACGCGCCCACCGAAGAGACGCCCGCTCCGGAAGCAACGGCTGCGGTCGATGCGCCGAGCGAGGAAGAAGAAGGACCGTCCGGCGAAATGGCTGCGATGGTCGAAACCGATTCGATCTCCGAAGACGCCGCAACCTCCAAGCGCCGCCACGATGACGACGACGATGATGACGATCATGACCACGAAGAGGAAGTGATCGAATCCGTCGGCGCCGAAGACGCGATGGAAGAAGTTCCCGATCGCGCCCAGCGCAAGCCGCGCAAGCAGTACCGCATCCAGGAAGTCATCAAGCGCCGCCAGATCCTGCTGGTGCAGGTGGCCAAGGAAGAGCGCGGCAACAAGGGTGCGGCGCTGACCACCTATCTCTCGCTCGCAGGCCGCTATTCGGTCCTGATGCCGAACACGGCGCGCGGCGGCGGTATCTCCCGCAAGATCACCAATCCGCAGGACCGCAAGCGCCTGAAGGAAATCGCCAAGCTGCTCGAAGTGCCGCAGGGCATGGGCGTCATCCTGCGTACAGCCGGTGCCAACCGCACCAAGGTCGAGGTCAAGCGCGATTTCGAATATCTGATGCGTCTGTGGGAAAACGTCCGCACGCTGACGCTGGCTTCGACCGCGCCGTGCCTCGTCTACGAAGAAGGCAGCCTGATCAAGCGCTCTATCCGCGACCTCTACAACAAGGACATCAGCGAGATCATCGTTGCCGGCGAAGAAGGCTATCGTGAAGCGAAAGACTTCATGAAGATGCTGATGCCGAGCCACGCCAAGGTGGTTCAGCCCTATCGCGACATTCACCCGATCTTCTCGCGCTCCGGCATCGAGGCGCAGCTCGACCGCATGCTCCAGCCGCAGGTGACGCTGCGTTCCGGTGGCTACCTGATCATGAACCAGACGGAAGCGCTGGTTTCGATCGACGTCAACTCCGGCCGCTCGACCCGCGAACATTCGATCGAGGACACCGCGCTGCAGACGAATCTGGAAGCCGCCGAGGAAATCGCGCGCCAGCTGCGCCTGCGCGACCTTGCGGGCCTGATCGTCATCGACTTCATCGACATGGAAGAAAAGCGCAACAACCGCGCCGTCGAGAAGAAGCTCAAGGAATGCCTGAAGAACGACCGCGCCCGCATCCAGGTTGGCCGCATCTCGCATTTCGGCCTTCTGGAAATGTCGCGCCAGCGCATCCGTGCTTCGGTTCTCGAAAGCACGACGCAGATCTGCTCGCATTGCGGCGGCACGGGTCACGTCCGCTCGCAGTCTTCCGTCGCCCTGCATGTCTTGCGCGGCATCGAGGAATATCTGCTCAAGAACACGACGCATGACATTACCGTGCGCACGACGCCGGACATTGCGCTCTATCTGCTCAACCACAAGCGCCAGACGATCATCGACTATGAAAGCCGCTTCGGCGTCGCGATCGTCATCGATGCCGACAATGCCGTCGGCACGCAGCATTTCGCGATCGACCGCGGCGAACCGGTCGCCAATCCGGTGAAGATCGAAAGCCTGTTCAACTTCGCAGCCATCCCGGACGATGATGACGACGATATCGTCATCGAAGCGGACGAGGAGGAAGACGAAGAGCTGGAAGAAAAGGCTGCGAGCGCCGAGCAGCAGCCTGTCGCTCGCTCCGAAGGCAATGACGGCAACCGCAAGCGCAAGCGCCGTCGCCGGCGTCGTGGCCGCGGCAATGATAACCAAGCCGCTGCTGCTTCCGAAGATGGCTCCACGGCCAATGCCGCCGAAGATGGAGACGAAGGCGACGATGACGAGGATGATGCCGGCGCAGAAAATGCCGTATCCCCCGGCGGTGACGATGACGCGCAGCAGAAGCGCAAGCGCCGTCGCCGCGGCAAGCGTGGTGGCCGGCGCAATCGTGAAAACGAAGGCAGCGAACAGATCGCTGCAGGCGAAGAAGCCGGTTTCGGCGAAGCTGATGAGAATGATGCCGAAGACGGCGACGAAGCAGCCGTAACGGTGGCCGAGATCGCGGTTACCGAAGGCGAAGCAGCCGTCGAGGCGCAGCCTGCCATGGCAGCGGTCGAAACGGCAGCCGTCGTCACCGAAGACGTCAAGCCCGCCAAGGGCCGCGGTCGCCGCAAGGCAAAGACTGTCGAGGTATCGCCGGTCGAGACGCCCGCCGTCGAGGAAGCACCCGCAGCGGATGTTGAAGTCGAGGCCGTTGCCGAGACCACCGAAGCTCTGGACAATTCGACGGAAACGGCAGCATCCGAAGCGACTGAGGATGCAGCAAAGCCGGCCCGCGCCAACCGCGAATCCAACGTTTCCTCCTCCGCTCCGGTAGTGAAATCCACTCGAGCCAATGAAGGTGGCGAAAGCGACGGAGAGCCGACCAAGCCGAAGAAGGCCGGCTGGTGGCAGCGCCGCGGCTTCTTCTAAGAAGATCAATTCGTGATGAATTCAAAATCCGGCCGTGGCGACACGACCGGATTTTTCGTTTCCGGCACTCGATTTATTCGCCTGTCATGCCGAAGTACCAAACAGATCGAGGGGCCAAAGCGCATACAGCCCTTCGGCTTGCGAAAGCACTTTCACAAGCTGGGACAAGCTGTTGATTGCGGATTCTATTTCAGCCAGGCCGTCATGCGTTCGGTGGCTTCCTCGATCTCGGCATTCGAGCCGGCGTAGGAGAAACGCATCGCCCGATGTCCTTCCACGGGATCGAAGTCGAGGCCGGGCGTGGCGGCGACATTGATTTCGGCCAGCATCTTTTGTGCGAAGACCATGCTGTCGTTCGTGAAACGGCTGACATCGACATAGGCGTAGAAAGCGCCGTCCATCGGCGAGGCAATGCGGAAGCCGATTTCCGGCAGCCGACGCATGAGAAAATCGCGGTTGCGGCCGTAGCTCTCGCGATAGACATCCAGTTCGGCGCCAGCGCTGAGCGCTGCCTCGGCGGCAATCTGCGACAATTCCGGCGCGGAAATGTAAAGGCTCTGGGCCACACGTTCGATAGGGCGAACCAGCCTCTCCGGCAAAACCATCCAACCGATGCGCCAGCCGGTCATGCAATAATATTTCGAGAAGGAATTGATGACGATCGCCTCGTCGGTCAG
Source organism: Martinezella sp. CNPSo 3732 (assembly GCF_057784515.1). Classification (NCBI taxonomy): domain Bacteria; kingdom Pseudomonadati; phylum Pseudomonadota; class Alphaproteobacteria; order Hyphomicrobiales; family Rhizobiaceae; genus Martinezella; species Martinezella sp. CNPSo 3732. The sequence goes on along the minus strand of NZ_JBXSOO010000002.1, from coordinate 541,169 downwards.
TTCCAGCGCGCTCGTCTCCTCGCCGACGAAGGTCAACCCATGATAGATCTCGTCGGAGATGAAGGCGATGGAGCGATCCGCACAATAATCAGCCAGCGCCTTCAGAGCCGCCCTGCCCGTCACCGTGCCTGTGGGATTGGCGGGGCTTGCCAAAAGCACGCCCTTCAGGCGCTTGCCGGTTGCAGCCTGCGCCGCCTCCAGGCTCTCAGGCGTGAGCGTAAACTGCGTCTCCTCCGTGACCGGCACTTCGACTACATCGAGGCCGAGTGCGGCAAGGATGTTGCGATAGGCCGGATAGCCGGGCCGTGCGATCGCAACGCTATCGCCGGCGTCGAACAAGGTCAGGAAGGCAAGATTGAATCCGGCCGACGATCCGGTGGTGATGGCTATCCGCTTCGGGTCGATGCTGAGGCCGTGGCGAGCCTTATAATGGGCGGAAAGCGCCTGCCGCAGGGCCAGAGTGCCGAGCGCGTCCGTATAGCCGATGCGGCCATGCCCGAGGGCTGCGCGCGCCGCCTCCAATGCTGCCTGAGGTGCTGGATGCGAGGGTTGCCCGACCGCCATCGAAATGACCGGGTGCCCGGCCTGGCGGCGTCGCGTCGCCTCCGCCAGCACATCCATGGCATGGAAGGGTTCGACATCGCTGCGCTTGGATAGGGAAAACAAGGTCAATTCTCTTTCGGATCGGATTGGCGATCGACATTTGCCGCAATATCGGCTCGTTCACAATCCTGCGATTGCGGCTTTGTCGTGAAAATTCCTGTTTCTGGAAGTAAGGACGCACCGTAAATTGTCGATGCCTATTTGCGGATGTTAACCCGACGATGTTATTGCGCATCCGAGAATGACGTCTCCGCCCAGATCCAAACGAGGACCCAATGACCTTTTCTCTCAAAAGCCTGCTGACGGTTTCGGCGATTGCCCTGACAGCATCCTTCGCCACGATCCAGCCGGCCGCCGCGCTGGACGACCAGCAGAAGAAGGAAATCGGGGATTTCATCAAGGAATATCTCGTCGAGCATCCGGAGGTGCTGCTGGATGCGCAGGCCGCGCTCGAAAAGAAGCAGGACGAAGCTCGCATTGCGCAGTCGGCCGAGGTGATCACCCAGAACAAGGATGCGATCTTCAACTCCAAGGATGACATGGCCATCGGCAATCCGAAGGGCGATATCACCGTTGTCGAGTTCTTCGACTATAACTGCACCTATTGCCGGCATGCGCTGGGGGACATGGACAAGCTCCTGCAGCAGGATAAGAATGTTCGTTTCGTGCTGAAGGAATTCCCGATCCTCGGTCAGGATTCGGTTGCCGCTTCCCGGGTGTCCGGCGCGTTCCGTCTGCTCGCGCCGGAAAAATATGCCGAGTTCCATCACAAGCTGTTGGGCAGCGACGGCCGCGCTTCCGAAGATACCGCCATCGATGTCGCCACCTCGCTTGGTGTCAGCGAAGCTGCCATCCGCGCTGAAATGGCAAAAGCGCCAAATACCGCCATGATCAAGGCCACCTACCAGCTTGCCACCGATCTTGGCGTCAATGGCACGCCCGCCTATGTCATCGGCAACGAGATGGTTTCGGGCGCGATCGGGCTCGATGCCATCAAGGAGAAGATCGCCAACGTTCGCAGCTGCGGCAAAACGAGCTGCTGAACAGCGCAAAATTCGACCCTCAAAAGCGGGTAAGCAAAGGGCCTATCCATTTTTTAAGAGCTTCGGAACGATGCTGTGGCATGGCACGGCGCAAAAATGCCAAAATCACGGCGTTTCCACACCTAGAGGCACGCAACCTTCTCACCAGGGCTTTCCTACAGAGCCTTGGGAGTCTATAGGTTGCGCTGCACTTTGACGGAACCACTGATGGCGCAAACTATTTTCGTCCTGAACGGACCCAATTTAAATGCTCTCGGCAAGCGCGAGCCGGGCATCTATGGCGGCAAGACGCTCAAGGATATCGAAGCCGACTGCAAGGCCGCGGGTGAAAGCCTGGGCTTCGTCATCGATTTCCGCCAGAGCAATCACGAAGGCGTGCTGGTCGACTGGATGCACGAAGCCGGCGACAAGGCCGCCGGTGTCGCGATCAATCCCGGTGCCTACGGTCATACGTCGATCGCGCTGCATGACGCGATCCGCGCCATTTCCATTCCCGTCGTGGAGGTGCATATCTCCAATATCCACGCACGCGAAGAATTCCGGCACAAATCGATGATCGCGCCCGCCGCAAAGGGCATGATCTGCGGTTTCGGACCTCATAGCTACATCCTGGCGCTTCAAGCGCTGAAATCCATCACCCAATAACAAAAATACAGGGCAAGAAATCCAATGGCTGAAAAGAAATCGGGTATCGACCAGGCGCTGATTCGCGATCTCGCCAACATTCTTAACGACACGGATCTCACCGAAATCGAAGTCGAGCAGGAAGATTTGCGTATCCGCGTGTCGCGCGCCGGCACGACCCAATATGTTCAGGCACCGATCGCCGCACCGGCTGCTTACGCCGCGCCTGCTGCCGCTGCAGCAGCGCCGGCAGCCGCTGCCCCCGCAGGCCAGACCCGCAATCCCGACAACGTCGTCAGCGCGCCGATGGTCGGCACCGCCTACCTGGCGCCGGCACCGGGCTCTGCAGCCTTCATCCAGGTCGGTGCATCCGTCAAGGAAGGCCAGACGCTGCTCATCATCGAAGCAATGAAGACGATGAACCAGATTCCCGCGCCGAAGTCCGGTACGGTGACTGAAATCCTCGTTCAGGACGGCCGTCCGGTCGAGTACGGCGAAGCCCTGGTCGTCATCGAGTAAGGTCGGCCCATGCCCGTTATTTCGAAGATTCTCATAGCCAATCGCGGAGAGATCGCTCTGCGCGTGCTGCGCGCCTGCAAGGAGCTTGGCATTGCGACCGTTGCGGTGCATTCGACCGCTGATGGCGATGCGATGCATGTGCGTCTGGCAGATGAAAGCGTTTGCATCGGCCCGCCGCCGTCGCGCGACAGCTATCTCAACATCCACCAGATTGTTGCCGCTTGTGAAATCACCGGCGCCGACGCCGTGCATCCCGGCTATGGCTTCCTATCGGAAAATGCCAAGTTCGCGGATATTCTCGATGCGCACGGCATCACCTTCATCGGCCCGACGGCGGAGCATATCCGCATCATGGGCGACAAGATCACCGCCAAGACCACGGCACAGCAGCTCGGCATTCCGGTCGTTCCCGGTTCCGACGGCGAAGTGAAGACCGAGGCGGATGCGCTGAAGACGGCGCGCGAGATCGGCTATCCGGTGCTCATCAAGGCAACCGCCGGCGGCGGCGGTCGCGGCATGAAGGTCGCCCGCACGGAAGAAGACCTGATCGAGGCCTGGTCGACGGCACGCACGGAAGCGGCAGCCGCCTTCGGCAACGAATCCGTCTACATGGAAAAGTACCTCGGCAAGCCGCGCCACATCGAAATCCAGGTTTTCGGTGACGGCGAAGGCAACGCCATCCATCTCGGCGAACGCGACTGCTCGCTGCAGCGCCGCCACCAGAAGGTCTGGGAAGAGGCCAACTCCCCGGCGCTCAATGTCGAGCAGCGCATGAAGATCGGCCAGATCTGCGCCGACGCGATGAAGAAGCTGAAGTATCGCGGCGCCGGCACCATCGAATTCCTCTATGAGAACGGCGAGTTCTATTTCATCGAAATGAACACCCGTCTGCAGGTGGAACATCCAGTCACGGAAGCCATCACCGGCATCGACCTCGTGCACGAGCAGATCCGCGTCGCTTCCGGCGGCGGTCTTTCGGTCACGCAGGACGAGGTGCATTTCCAAGGCCATGCCATCGAATGCCGCATCAATGCCGAAGATGCTCGCACCTTCGTCCCCTCGCCCGGCACGATCACGCATTTCCATGCGCCCGGCGGTCTTGGCGTTCGTATCGATTCCGGTGCCTATCAGGGCTACAAGATTCCCCCCTACTACGACAGCCTCATCGGCAAGCTGATCGTGCACGGGCGCACCCGCGTCGAATGCATGATGCGCCTGCGCCGCGCGCTTGACGAATTCGTCGTGGACGGCATCAAGACCACCCTGCCGCTCTTCCAGGATCTGGTTTCCAACCAGGATATCGCCAACGGCGATTACGATATCCACTGGCTGGAAAACTACCTGGCGAAAACATCGGCCTAGCGATGCCCGGAGCGCGCGGCAGACATCCCGGCATTACCCCGGAGATCCTGTTGCGCGCCTATTCCATCGGGCTTTTCCCGATGGCCGAATCGGCAGACGATCCGGAAATCTTCTGGGTCGAGCCGGAATTGCGAGGCATCATCCCTCTGGATACGTTTCACGTCTCCAAGAGCCTCGCCAAGAAGATCCGCCAACACCCCTTTGACATTCGTTTCGATACCGATTTCGAGGCGGTCATCGCCGCCTGCGCTGAAGAGACGAGCGATCGCCCCAGTACCTGGATCAACGACACGATCCGCACGCTCTACGCCACCCTGCACGATATCGGCCATGCCCATTCCGTCGAAGCCTGGGAAGGTGACCGGTTGGTCGGCGGTCTCTATGGCGTTTCGCTGGGATCGGCCTTCTTTGGCGAAAGCATGTTTTCCCGCCGTACGGACGCCTCCAAGATTTGTCTCGTCTATCTGGTAGAGCGTCTGCGCGAACGTGGCTTCACTTTGCTCGACACGCAATTCACCACGGAGCACCTGAAGACATTCGGTGCGATCGACGTAGCGAAGGACGCCTATGCCAAGATGCTGGAGAAGGCGATGGAATCGCCCAATCTCAGCTTCACCGACGGTGGAAATCTGCCCGAAATGAATTGATTCCGAAACGGAGTGCCTTAAGTTCGGCACGACAGCCGAGGGTAGAATCGTGAAGAGCCATATTGCAATTGTCTTTCTCGCCGCGTTGACCATCGCGACGCAGGCCGATGCCAAATCATTCCACGACATGTTCGGAACCGAGCCGCCGGCGGGTGACGAAGGCGCCGTGCTTAAAACGCTGGATTTCCAGCAGGGCGCGATCAAAATCCCCACCGCCAATGCCACGCTGAATGTCTCTGACCAGTTCTACTATCTCAATCCGAAGGATTCGAAGAAGGTGCTGGTCGAGCTCTGGGGCAATCCGGAAAGTTCGGTCGGCAATCCGCTCGGCATGATCTTCCCGGTGAAATACCCGCCGACCGACCCACATTCCTGGGGTTCCGTCATCGACTATGACGGCAGTGGCTATGTCTCCGATGAGGATGCCGCATCGACCGATTACGACGATCTGCTGAAAAAGATCCAGGACGCGATCAAGGAAGCGAATCCCGAACGCGAACAGCAGGGTTTCGATCCGATCACGCTGGTCGGCTGGGCAGAACCGCCACATTACGATAAGGCGACCCATGCCCTGCACTGGGCGCGCGATCTGATTTTCGGCAAGGATCCCAATGCCGGCCATACGCTGAACTATTCCGTGCGCGTGCTGGGACGCGAGGGCGTCACCGAGCTCGATTTCGTCGCCGGACTGGATCAGCTGCAGGAAATCAACGCCGCCATCCCCAACGTCATCAATACCGTGCAATATGACAGCGGCAAGCGCTATGCCGACTTCACCAACGGCGACAAGATCGCCGCTTACAGCATGGCAGGCATGATTGCTGCCGGTGCGGGCGTGAAGGTTGCGGCAAAGCTTGGTCTGCTTGCAGTCGTTCTCGGCTTCTTCAAGAGTTTTGGCGTTGCCCTTCTGGCGTTGAAGAAAGGCCTCATCGTCGTGCTGGCGGGTGTCGTCGCAGCCGGTCGCAAGATCCTGGGTCTGTTTCGCCGCAAGGGGAATACGGACGCCTGAAGCAATCCACGCCTGAAGTCTTTTGCGGCTTCAAATTCTGATTGTGGTCTGCTATCCCTCCTGTTGAAGAGCGTGGGTGCATAGAGGTTCCACTTTGCCGTCGTAAATACCGGTCTCATCCAAATCACCCAGTGCATCGGGGCGGCGCAGCGCCGTCCGATGCATGTTCATGTCCATCGGGTGATGGCCTGAGACCGGTTTGGCATTGTCAAAACGCGCCTAATGCAGCCTACCGCTGTCTCAGCTCTTCAGCCGTCCCGCAACATCGCCATACCGCGCCCTGACGGGCTTGTCTCACCGCCAGCTTGGTGGACTTCCAGACGGAAGACCAAGACGGTATGTGCAATATTCTTCAGGTCCGTTGGACCCTTACGCCCAAAACATCGCCTCAGCCATGGATCGCCTGCAGCGGCTGCGGATCTCCAAAACCCTTCAGATCGAGCGGCAAGATCAGGCTCAACGCCAATGGCAAGCGCCTCGATGCCTGGCTCGTCTATAAGTGCATCGATTGCGACAAGACATGGAACCGAACGCTCTTCGAGCGCCGGACCGTTCACGGCCTTGCCCCGTCCACACTCGAGGCACTGCAACGCAGCGATCCAGAGTGGGTGCGAGCGCAGGAATTCGACCTTGATGGATTGAAGCGGAAAGTAAAACGTATCGACGAGCCGCCCGACGTTATCATCCAGAAGGAGGCGATACGTGCGGCAAGCGGCTGGACTTTGCTTGATATCGAGATATCAGCCCAATTCCCGATAAACCTGCGTCTTGATCGGCTGCTTGCATCGGAGTTGGTGATCTCGCGCTCGCGGCTTCAGGCCCTTCGCGATGGAGGCAGATTGAGAACCCATCCGGACCACAGCGAAGTGTTTCGTCATAAGGTCAAAGACGGCATGAGGATCATTCTCGACTTATCGGAGGTTGCCGATCGTCAGGTGATAGGTGAAGCCGCCGCCGCTACCGGGTAAAGCTAAAACCATACCCGCAGGAGCAAGTCTTCTGCGGGCTATGCAATGCTGCAGCGCCTGTCTTGAAAGCGATTACTTCGCGCGGGCGCCAGCGGTATCTGGCGCCGGGACGTCGGACTTCTGCTTGCATTCTTTCAGCCAGACGTCATAGATCGGGTGCTCCACGGCGTTGAGGCCGGGGCTGTCCGCGAACATCCAGCCGGTGAAGATGCGGCGGATACGGCGATCGAGGGTGATCTCGTCGACTTCGACGAAACCGTCCACCTTCTGTTGCTCGGTATCATCTCGCGAATAGCAGGCGCGCGGCGTCACCTGCAATGCACCGAACTGCACGGTCTCGTTGACATAGACGTCGAAAGTGGTGATGCGGCCGGTGATCTTGTCGAGGCCGGAGAAAACGGCGACCGGGTTAGCGATGCGGGCAGCCTCGGCGGTAGAAGCTGCCAAGATGCCGGCGACGAGAACAACGCCAGCTACGGCCAGTGCACGCAAAGAAGCGCTCCGCGTGAAAAACATCATATCCGCCACTCTCCGCTTGGTCTCGGTCAAGGCGCCGAGCAAAAGCCGGCCTATGTCGCGCCTAAAGCCCAATTGTGGCCAAAGGACGAGCCGGCTGTCGCGCTCAGTTGCCCGGGGTCCAGGCGTCGTAGTCGCCGGTCACGCGCGGACGCTCGCCGGCAACGGCAAGAGAGCCCGGCGGGCGATAGGCCTGCGGCGAGCCTGTGGGATTGGCGCGGTGTTCCTTCTGCCAGTCCTTGGCGACATAATTCTCCTTGGACGGAGGAACGTCGGTGCGATGATGCATCCAGCCGTGCCAGCCCGGAGGAATGGCAGAAGCTTCGGCATAGCCCTTGTAGATTACCCAGCGCTTCGGAAGGCCGTAGGAGGACGTGCCGCCTTCGTAATAGACGTTGCCGAATTCATCCTCGCCGACACGCTTGCCAAAACGCCAGGTCGCGAAGCGCGTGCCCATGGTCTGACCGTTCCACCAAGTAAATGTCTGTACGATGAAATTCCACATGTCTTTTCCTCGATACCCGCTGAGGGGCGAGCGATACCAGAATTCGATAGTTTGCTTATGCCGCCAGCGGACCGGCTTGTCCAGTGATTCCAGCGGGCAAAAGGCTTCATTTCAATAGCATCTTGAAGCCTAGATGCGTCGGCTTGAAACCCAGTCTTTCATAGAAGCGGTGCGCATCCTTGCGGGCCGCATTCGAGGTCAGCTGCACCATCCGCATGCCGCGACTTTTTGCCTCGTCGATGCAGAAATTGATCATCGCGGCGCCGATCCCCTGCCCGCGCATATCGGCTCGCGTCTGGACTGCTTCGATGATCATGGCGGAACTACCTCGCCCGGTCAGCGTCGTCGTGATCATCGTCTGAAATGTCCCGACTGCTTCGCCGGCGAGTTCGGCGACATACAGCGTCTGCTCTGGCGACGCCACGATGGTACGAAACGCACGGAGATAGTCGTCATAGGCAGAGGGGTCGGTCGTATCGCCATGACCACCCACGGCGTCGGCGGCAAAGAGGCCGATCAGGGCGCGAAGGTCGGATTCTTTCGCTTCGCGGATCACCAGGCGGGGGTCTTCCATGAACGGTCTCGTCTATTATTTCAGTGGGCCGCCAATGGCTTCTCGAATATCAGCGCCGGAATGCCCGATTGCCCGTTGCCGCAGTTTTCCGTGCGGCCGACCTCGACAAAGCCATGAGCTTGATAAAAAGCGATCGCGGGTTCGTTCTGCGGCTCGACTTCGAGACGCATGATCTCCGCATCCGGAAAGCACGTCTCCAGTTCCGCAAAGATATCGCGACCAATGCCCTCTCGCTGATGCTTGGGGCTGACATAGAGCATGTAGAGCATGACTGTTTTCGTCATCTCTTTGGACATGGCAGCGTAGCCCATGCCGCCGATCGTCCTGCCGTCATCGGCAACGAGGAATTCCGAGTTCTTGTTCGCCAGCCGCGCCTTCAGCGAAGCCGGCGAATGCCAGGAGTCGTGCAGTTCGCTGACCTTTTCCGGCCCGTAGATCCGGTCATAGGTCGCATGCCAAGTTTCGCCAAGCAGAGCGCGGACCTTTTCCAGGTCCTGCTCGCTGGCGGTGCGGACGAAGAACACCGCTTATTCCTCTTCGATGCCGAGCTTGGCCTTGACCAGCGCCTGGACGGCCTGCGGATTGGCCTTGCCGCCGGTCGATTTCATCACCTGGCCGACGAACCAGCCGGCAAGCGTCGGTTTGGCCTTGACCTTGGCGACCTGATCCGGGTTGGCGGCGATGATCTCGTCGACGGCCTTTTCGATGGCGCCGGTGTCGGTGACCTGCTTCATGCCGCGCGCCTCGACGATCTCGGCGGGATCGCCGCCTTCGTTGAGCACGATTTCGAACAAATCCTTGGCGATCTTGCCGGATATGGTTTCGGCCTTGATGAGATCGATGATCGCGCCGAGCTGGGCGGGCGAAACCGGAGTCTCTTCAATGTCTTTGCCGGTTCTGTTCAGAGCGCCCAGCAAGTCGTTGATGACCCAGTTGGCCGCCATCTTGCCATCGCGGCCGGCAGCAACCGCCTCGAAATAATCGGCGATCGCCTTTTCCGAAACCAGAACGGAGGCGTCATAGATCGACAGACCGAGTTCGCGGACGAAACGCTCCTTCTTGTCGTCGGGCAGTTCCGGCAGATGCTCGGCCAACTCCGCAACGAAGGCGTCATCGAATTCGAGGGGCAGCAAATCCGGATCGGGGAAATAGCGGTAGTCATGCGCATCTTCCTTGGTGCGCAGAGACCGCGTCTCGCCCTTGTTCGGATCGAACAGGCGGGTCTCCTGATCGATCGTGCCACCGTCTTCGAGAATGGCGATCTGCCGGCGCGCTTCGTACTCGATCGCCTGACCGATGAAACGGATGGAGTTGACGTTCTTGATTTCGCAGCGCGTGCCGAACTCGCCGCCCGGACGACGGACGGACACGTTGACGTCGGCGCGCATGGAGCCTTCGTCCATGTTGCCGTCGCAGGTACCGAGATAGCGCACGATCGAGCGCAGCTTGGTCATGTATGCCTTGGCCTCGTCGGATGAGCGGATATCCGGCTTGGAGACGATTTCCATCAGCGCGACGCCGGAGCGGTTAAGATCGACGTAGGACATGGTGGCGTGCTGATCGTGCATCGACTTGCCGGCATCCTGTTCCAGATGCAGGCGCTCGATGCCGATCTCGATATCCTCGAACTGGCCCTGACGATCGGGGCCGAGCGAGATCACGATCTTGCCCTCACCGACGATCGGGTCCTTGAACTGCGAAATCTGATAGCCCTGCGGCAGGTCGGGATAGAAATAGTTCTTGCGGTCGAAGATCGAACGCTTGTTGATCTGCGCCTTCAGGCCGAGACCGGTGCGCACGGCCTGTTTGACGCATTCCTCGTTGATAACAGGCAGCATGCCGGGCATGGCGGCATCGACGAGCGACACGTTGGAATTCTGAGGACTGCCGAACTCCGTCGAGGCGCCGGAGAAGAGCTTGGACTTGCTCAGCACCTGGGCGTGGACTTCCATCCCGATAACGACTTCCCAATCACCGGTGGCACCGGGAATGAAGCGTTTCGGATCAGGCGTACGGACGTCGACAATGGTCATGGGAAGCTCTTGTATAATGCTGTTTTCTGCTTTGGTGAGGTAGAGCAATTGGCGAGGCGGCGCAAGGCTTTCGGCGTCGGCGCTTGCTATATGCCCGGGCCATAGGCGCCGTCGCTGTCATCGACCAGCGATTTCGAAAGCTCGACCGTCGGCACGTCGCTGTCGAGCTTCGGGGAATAAACGATAGACAGCCAGCGGATCTCATAGCCGCGCGCCCTGAAGAAGGCGATGGCATCGGTGTTGCCCGCATGACTCTGCAGCGAAACTTTCTCCAGCCCCTGCTCGCGCACATCCGCCTCGATCCGCGCCAGAAGCGCCGAGCCGAGGCCGCGTCTGACGAAATCCGGATCAATCCAGAAATCGGAAATCGCCTCGTCCAGCGCCTCGCGTGCCGCCCATCCCACAGCCTCGCCATTCAACTCTATCACAGTGATCGTCAGCCATAGATTGCGGGTGAAATTTTCAAAGGCTTCGCTTGCGCTTTCCAACAGCTCGCCCGTGCCGCCGATCGCGCCCATCGCCCGCTGCCAGGAGCGCAGGCCGATGCTTGCCAATACTGCCGTTTCACCTTCATGGGCATTGCGAATATGGATCATCGAGCCCCCGCCATTGCAAGTAGTAAAGCACCGGCCAAAGGCTTTTGCCAGCGCCGAGATTCGTTGGCGCTGCTGACGACGGAAAAGCGCTTGCCGAGTTGAACTTGACTGCGAGGCGCAACCCGCTTTAGAAAAGCGTATCAATGGAGTTTTGATGTCTAACTTTTGTCAGTCCCGGTAGAGGCCCCGCTCGCAAGTCTTCTTGCGTGCCGGGCCTGAGAAACGAAGCCCCGACTTCCCCAAGGGAAGGCTCGGATCGTTTTTGTGCGCCCTTTGGCGCTATACGGATTCTGACAACAATGGACATTTCCCGCGCGGAACAGCGCATTCTCCACCTGCTCGCTCAGGGCGGGCGCATCGAACTCGAACGCACCGAAAAGAAGAAGATCGAGACCGCCAGCTGCTACACACGGGATGGCTGGCTCTATCCTGATTTTAGTCTTGAACTCTTTCGCAGGCTCAGACGTTTGAAGGCCATCCGGTCCACCGACGGCCAACCCTACCGGATCACGGAAAAGGGACTGAAGCTGGTGAGGGCGCAGCTGGATAACAGATAGCGACGCGGTGAGAGCCGCCCGATGGGTGGCTCTCACCTGTCGATGCGGCTCGAGCAAGACACTCCGATAGCGATCAGAATGTCCTGATGATGTCAGTCACATGGTCGCCCCGACGATCGCTTTCCTGCTGCACCGCATCTCGCCTTTCGTTCATTGCGGCGATTTGATCCTCACTATCCGCCAGAGCCTTCAAATAGCGTTTCTTCAGATCGCTGTTGTCAGGCACGGCGCCAAGATTGCGCCTTATCCTATCCTGCTCATTGACGGTTTTCTCGATTTCGCTATCGAGGCTCGCCAGTTCGTTCTGGATCGCAATCTGCCTTTTGCGCGCGTCGGCGAGATTTGCGAGCTTGTCGGTCAGAGCCTTGTCATGGGTCGAGGCCGACCACCCGAGCAGCATGTCCGGATCGGTATCAACCAAAGCATAACTGCTGCTCTGAAGCTGCTCGTCGACCGCCGTCAGCATTTTCTCCGTGCCTGCCGACACGACCGCCTTGAGGCGCTGATGCGTTGCCGTCTTGCCGAAGCCTTCAGCCGACGAGAACGACCAGCCGTCCCTGATCGGATGCTCGATGACAACAGTCCGTTCGCCATCCAGCGCGCCCGATACGGTGTATGTCGTCGTCTGCCGATATTTGACGGTGGCATTCATCACGCCGTCGGCAACTTTCAGCGAGGCAATCTCCTCCGTCGGCGTCTGCTGCTCGCTGATCGTTACCTTGCGATCGGTCGCGAAGCTGGCGAGGCGCGTGTCGTCCTTCGGCAATGCCGATAGCTGGGAATCGCCGATATAGCCGGCCTTGCTGTCGTATAGCGTCAGAATCCCCGCCGGCATGCTGACGCCGGTGCTGTTCTTGAGCATCACGGCAGCGATGGGATTGCGATAGGCACTGCCGGCCCGGTACATATCCACCATGTCGGCTTCCACATCCGCATCCATGATCGGCACCGACAAGGTATCGCCATTGGCCAGATCGTAAGTGCCTGGGAGCTCGAAAGTGGCGGAGATATCGCTTTCGGTCTCAGTGGTGGGATCGACTGTAGCCATTTGCATGGGTGTAGCCGGCTTTTCCAGCTCGTCAGCCGTGTCTGCCGCTGCCTTCCTACTGACGCCGCCCATCATCGCTTTTGCGGGTGCGGGTGCCGCTCGTTCCTCGAAATTCGCCGGCAAGCGCTGTCGGTTGGACAGGTCTCCGCTATCCGCATCAGGGACATTGTTCGACGCCGTGTTGACAGGCACCTCCTGCCGCTCTTTCCAATAGAGTTGATGCAGTCCCTGCTTCAGCGTCACCGGCTCGGCAGACGTCAGCGTCAGCTTCACGCCCTTCCAATCCTCGCCGCTGGCATTTTCCAGCACCGTCCATGCCTGCAGACGCGCCTTGTCATTTCCCTCGAAGACGACCTTGTAGGCGGTTTTCCAGATCGGCGACGGGACGACATAGGTCAGGCCGATATCGCCGCTGTTCTTCACGCCGTTCACCTTGATATCGATGGCGCGGGTGCGATCGTTCTTGCCGCGGGCAATGGCTGCCGCCGCCTTGCCGAGCTTTGCCCGCATGTCGGGATCGTCAAGCCGGACGGACGCATCCTCGCCGAGCGCCAGCGTCTCGACCGCGCCATCCTTGTCGATGACGGTCAACAAGGGCACCGTCGTTTTCTCGTCGACCTTCCTCGTCTCGATGCCGAGAATGTTTCCCTCAACAGTCTTGCCGCCGCTGGTGACCGCCACCTTGCCGCCCTGCAGCGATGTCAGAAGCGACGGCACGGATGAGAGCGCTTCCAGACTGAACGGCAGGCCCTTGAAGGTTTCCTGCAACGGCCGCGGCCCGGCCAGCGACATGCCGGCCACCGAACCAGCGGACCCGTTGACCACGAGGCTCTTCAGGATGTCGTCGACCTGATCAAGGGGAACCTCGATCCGGATCACGCCGTCAGTATTGATATCGGCCGATCTGGAAACCTGGGCCAGGCCGCCCGAAGACAGGATAATGGATCGAATGGCCCCATTGTCGGCCGCCAGCGCAATCGCTGGAGATGACACGCTGAGGAGCAGGATCGTCGTGACTTGCTTGAGCATGAAGAGACCTTCCGATTCGGTTGCAGAGGACGAGACCAAGCGGCTCTCTGCAATTTATGATCGTATTTCGGTCCAAAATGTGATGGCGCGCGGGCGGAATATTGGCACATGAAAAAGGGCCGTCCGGATTTCCGGACGACCCCTTTTTCTATTGGCTTTAAACTCCGCGAAACTTGACGAGATCGTTCATCAAGCTGCTCGTGCCGTTGTAGGTGCCTACCACCACTTCGCCGGCGTGAACTTGCCGGCCGCCTGCTCGATGACGTGAGCGGTCTTGAAGAGGGTTTCTTCTTCAAACGGCTTGCCGATGAGCTGCAGGCCGAGCGGCAGGCCCTTCGGGTCGAGGCCCGCGGGAACGGCGATGCCGGGCAGGCCGGCCATGTTGACGGTCACCGTGAAAATGTCGTTCAGGTACATTTTCACCGGATCGGAAGCGAGATTTTCGTCGGCAATGCCGAAGGCCGAGGATGGGGTGGCGGGCGTGAGGATCGCGTCGACGCCGGCGTTGAAGGCCAGTTCGAAGTCGCGCTTGATCAGCGTGCGAACCTTCTGAGCGCGCAGGTAATAAGCGTCGTAGTAACCGGCCGAAAGAACGTAGGTGCCGATCATGATGCGGCGCTTCACTTCCTGGCCGAAGCCGGCAGCGCGCGTCTTTTCATACATGTCGGCGATATCCTTGCCGTCGACGCGCAGGCCGTAGCGAACGCCGTCATAGCGGGCGAGGTTCGAGGAGGCCTCGGCGGGGGCGACGATGTAATAGGCCGGCAGCGCATATTTCGTGTGCGGCAGCGAGATATTGACGATCTCGGCGCCGGCATCCTTCAGCCAGGCAATGCCCTGCTGCCAGAGCGTCTCGATCTCTTCCGGCATGCCATCGACGCGGTATTCGTTCGGGATGCCGATCTTCATGCCCTTCAGAGACTGGCCGAGCGCGGCTTCGTAGTCCGGCACCGGCAGATCGACCGAGGTCGTATCCTTGGCATCGACGCTTGCCATCGACTTCAGAAGGATGGCGGCATCGCGCACGTCGCGGGCGATCGGGCCGGCCTGGTCGAGCGACGAGGCGAAGGCGACGATGCCCCAGCGCGAGCAGCGGCCATAGGTCGGCTTGATGCCGACGGTGCCGGTGAAAGCAGCGGGCTGACGGATGGAGCCGCCGGTATCGGTGGCTGTCGCGCCGGCGCAGAGATGTGCGGCAACGGCTGCGGCCGAACCGCCGGACGAGCCGCCCGGAACCAGTTGCTGGTTCGAACCCTCGGCACGCCATGGGTTGATCACCGGGCCGTAGTAGGAGCTCTCGTTGGAGGAGCCCATGGCGAACTCATCCATGTTGAGCTTGCCGAGCATGACGGCGCCGTCATTCCAGAGGTTCTGCGTAACGGTCGATTCATAGTGCGGCTCGAAACCGTCCAGGATGTGGCTGCAGGCCTGCGTATGAATGCCTTCCGTGCCGAACAGGTCCTTGATGCCGAGCGGAATGCCTTCCAGCGCACCGGCTTTGCCTTCCGCAAGGCGAGCGTCCGACACCTTGGCCATTGCCAGCGCCTTTTGCGGCGTCACCTTCACATAGGCATTAAGCTGAGCATTGGCCGCCTCGATCGCCGAGATATAGGCCTCGGTCAGTTCAGTGGCGGTAATCTGCTTGGCGCGCAGCTTGTCGCGGGCTTCGGCAATGGTCAGGCTGGTCAGTTCGCTCATTTTGTTTCGCTTCAGATCTGGGATTGGGCAACGGGTCGGAAAAGGCTCGAAGGAACCGTTATTCGACGACTTTGGGCACCAGGAAGAAATTCTGATCGGTATTCGGCGCATTGGCGACGATGTCGGCAGCCTTGTTGCCGTCCGTTACTTCGTCGGTGCGCTTCTTCATCGCCATCGGCGTGACGGAGGTCATGGCCTCGACGCCATCGACATTCACTTCGGAGAGCTGCTCGACGAAGCCCAGAATGCCGTTCAGCTCGCCCATCATCCGCTGCGCTTCGTCTTCATTGACGGCGATGCGGGCAAGATGGGCGACGCGTTTGACAGTAGCGAGATCGACGGACATGGCATTCTCCGGATAGCAAGATTATCCACCAAAAGTGGATTTGCTTCACGCTATAAAGGCCATGCCCGCCATACGCAACGGGTATCGTCAGGCAGAAACGCTCTCCCCCGCCTTCGGCGCGGCAACTGCAGTCTTCGAACCTTCCATGCCGGCGATGAACTTTTCCGGCGTCGCATCGATGATCGGGAAAGTGCCGTAGTGGCAGGGAATGGCGGTCTTGAAGTTGAAGAAGCGCTGGCAGGCGAGTGCCGCCACCGCGCCGCCCATGGTGAAGCGGTCGCCGATCGGCACGATGCCGATATCGGGTTGATGCAGCTCGTTGATAAGGCCCATATCCGAGAAGATGTCGGTATCGCCCATATGAAACAGCGTCGGCTCATCATCGAAATGCAGCATCAAGCCGTTCGGATTGCCAAGCGCGTGGGAAACGCCGTCTTCGGTGATCTGGGCAGAGGAATGCAGCGCATTGGTAAAGGTGGCCGAGAAGCCGCCGAGGCCGACGGTGCCGCCGGTATTGCCCATTTCCAGCTTATCGACGCCCTTGGTGCCGAGCCAGGAGGCGAGGTCAGCATTGGCGAGAACGACCGCGCCGGTATCCTTGGCGATCTGAACCGCATCGCCGACATGGTCGGCATGGCCGTGGGTCAGCAGGATATGGGTGACGCCTTGCGCAACGTCCTTGATGTTGAGACCGGCGGCCGCAAAGGAGGAATTGTAAGACAGAAATGGATCGATCAGTATCTTTGCCTTGGCCGTTTCAATGCGAAAAGCGGAGTGGCCGAGCCAGGTGATCTTCATTGGATTTCTCCTTATGACTTGATTTGAAATGGTAGGCTGGTGTCCAGAGCATTTCCAGTGGAAACGCTCTATCCATTTGTTCTTCCGCATTTCCCGACGCAAAACCGCTGTGCGCTTTTGCTGGAAATGCTCTAGGAGATATCTCAAACCGCAACAAAGAAAAGCGGTTAGGACTTCAATTTGTTTTGACAGGAGCACGACCCTGATGACGACGCTGACCATCGAAGATCTAGCCGTGATGCTCCTGCCCGGCCAGCCGATCGCCGGTCTCGACCTCGGCACGAAGACGATCGGGTTGGCCATGTCGGATCTCGGGCGGCGTTTTGCCACGCCTCGCCCCGTCATCAAGCGCGTGAAATTCACTCAGGATGCAGAAACATTGCTCGCTTTCGCGGAGAAGGAAAAGGTCGCGGCCTTCGTCATAGGGCTCCCAATGAATATGGATGGCTCTGCCGGACCGCGCGTGCAGGCAACGCGCGCCTTCGTGCGCAGCATGTCGGAAAAGACTGCCCTGCCCTTCGTCTTCTGGGATGAGCGACTTTCGACCGTTGCGGCCGAGCGGGCACTGCTGGAAATGGACGTCTCGCGTGCCAAGCGCGCCGAGCGCATCGACTCGGCGGCGGCAAGCTTCATTCTTCAGGGAGCATTGGACAGGTTGTCGGCGCTCGGCAGGGCCGCCTTGCTCAATCCAGACGCCTCCTGACGGCGTTTCCACCATCCGATGATGGCCGCCCGACGACGAAAGCCATAGATTGCAAAGACCAGCAGGCTGTCGAAAGCGATGGCGCGCGCCACAAGCGGCGGGATGGTTTCCGGCGGGATGCCGAGAACGTTACCGTAGATATCGAACACCAGATCGTGCATCTGCCGCGTCAGCATGAAGATGCCGAAGCTCATGTCGTAATACGATAGATAATACCATGCCCCGAGGAACGAGACAGGGGCAGCCCAGCAAATCAACAACCACTTCATGCGGTACCTCTTCGACGCTGAAATTGCGTCGTGCCAGCCGAAAGGACAAACCAGTTCGACAGCGCCATAGCGCTCAACACCATTGTCGGCAGCGTGATATCTAGTGCAAGCACGGCAAAGAACATCACCGCCGTAACGAGAAACACTAATTTAGCGGGTTTTAACCCCATGGCTGCACGCTTGATGGTTAACTAATCGTCTTCCAACAGTGACGAGTTAACCGCTGCGGCGCAATGTAAACCATTTGTTAAGGTTAACAGCGAGGCGGACCTGTGGATATCCCCTGTCCGATGGTCGATATCAGCCGTAGACCCCGCGCACGATCCGCTTCAAGGCCGTTGCCGCCTTCTCCCAATCCTTGCCGTTCTTCAAGACGAGGCCGGCGCATTGATCGCTGACGGCTGACGCCAGCACGATGTGCTGGATGGCGGCAAAGATCATGGCGTTGACCGCCTGGGCATCGACGCCCTTGGGCGGCACGAGCGAGCCGCGCATGCGCTCGATCCAGCCTGCGAGCGCCTTGGATCGGGCCTCGGACAGCCGGCGCACCTGCTCGCTATTTTCGGAGACTTCCCAGGCGACGATGCGGCGCATCAGCGGATCGGCGCGCAAAGCATCGAGAAACAGCATCGAAAGCCGCTCCATCAGATCGCCATAGGTCAAAAGAAACATGCCGCCGGTGTCGTCAGGAATGCGATCCGTCACCCAGCTGCCGAGATCGGTCCCGATGGCTTCCACGAGGCCGTTCAAGCCGCCGTAATAGCGGTAAATCAGCTGCTTGTCGCAGCCGGCACCGCGGGCGACCGCATTGATGCCGAAATTCTGGAACCCCTCCTCCGCCAGAAGGCGTTTGGCGGCATCGAGGATTGCCTGCTCCGTCGCGGCGCGATTGCGCACGCGCTTTTCCACGACAGGCACTTCCAGGGGGATTTTAACAGCAGCGTTTGCGACGGCCATCGACTCGACTCCAATCTGTCACCGAGCGGTGAATAGCAAGCCAAATCGCCGCGAACAACAAAACCGTCAGGTCTCGTGTCCCCCAAACCGCGCGAATCCACAGATTAGAGAAACTGACCAAACCACACTGTCGTTTCGGACGCCAGACATCTCTTCAAAGGTGCCGGCCGACATCCATTCGCCGGTGCAATATGCGAATGATCGCGATTTCACCATCCCGTAAAAGATAGTAGATCACATGGGACCCTACGGCATATTTGAAATAGCCATCACGGATGTCAGCAGGACGACCGTTTTTCAGGCTGGATGCCAATCCCTCGAAAGCCTCGACGATTTCGGCATGGTAGATCTCGGCTTGCCTTACAGATCAGTTCTCGACCGTATATCGCCAGATACCTTCAAGATCGGCCACCGCAAGCGGGGAAAGACCGTGCTTGCGAGGCCTATTCACCATAGGTCGCGCGCATTCGCTTGAGGAACGCCGCGTTATCGAAGGAAGCAACCTCCCCGGATTCCTCACCGGCTATCAACGCATTCTGCAGGGCTTTGACCTTTACCTCGTGCTCTTCAAGCAGCCGCAGACCTGCGCGAACGACATCACTGGCAGAGCCATACCGGCCTGTCTTTATCTGTGCCTCGATGAAGGCGCTGAAATGATCTCCCAGCGAGACGGATGTGTTGCGAGCCATGAAGCCCTCCTTGCCGATACCAATAGATAATAAATATTGGTATCGCATCAATCAAGGATGTCGCGACAGAACCGCTGGCGCAGTGCTATGTCGCCGGCGGATACAGCAGATCGACGATGTAGCTCGCGTCGAAGCGTGAATCGAGCATGCCGTAGGTCGCCCGCCAGCCACCGGCGAGACGGGTTTCGATGAAGGCATCGGCGATCTTGCCGGCTCCGAGGCGATAAAGCTCGGCCGCACCGGCTGCGAGCGCCAGTTGTTCCACCAGCAAACGGGCGGCGCCTTCATCCTGTTCGCAAAGCGCCATGGCGGCACGCAGAACATCGATAGTCTTCTTGCCGGCAGGGCCGAGATCGCGGGCAAGGCCGGCAAAGACTGTTTCGAACAGGTCCTTGCCCCGATTGAGTACACGCAGGACGTCAAGCGCCATGACGTTGCCGGAGCCTTCCCAGATCGCATTGACGGGGGCCTCGCGGTAGTGGCGGGCAATCGGACGCTCTTCGATGTAGCCGCTGCCGCCGATGCACTCCATGGCTTCATAGATCAGCGCCGGCGCGATCTTGCAGCACCAATATTTGGCGACCGGCGTCATGACGCGGGCATAGGCCGCATCCTCCGAGCTGCCGCTTGCCTTGTCGAAGGCTTCGGCCAGGCGGAAGGCGAGCGCGGTTGCGGCAGCGACATCGAGCGCCATATCGGCGAGCACGCGCGTCATGATTGGCTGGTTGACCAGCATCTTGCCGAAGACGCTGCGACCCCGCGCATGATGCACGGCCTCGGCGAGCGAGGCACGCATGATGCCGGCAGAGGCCAGCGCGCAGTCGAGCCGCGTCAGCGTCACCATGTCGAGGATGGTGCGGATGCCGGCATCCGGCGCGCCGAGCAGGAAGCCGAACGTATCGGTGAACTCGACTTCTGACGAGGCATTCGAGCGGTTGCCGAGCTTGTCCTTCAATCTCTGGAAATGAAGGCCATTGGCCGAACCATCCTCCAGCAGCCGCGGCACCAGGAAGCAGCCCATGCCGTCCTTGGTCTGGGCCAGCATGATGAAGGCGTCGCTCATGGGCGCCGACATGAACCACTTATGGCCCGAAAGCCGGTAAATGCCTTCGCTGACCTTGTCAGCACTTGTCTTGTTGGCGCGCACGTCCGTGCCGCCCTGCTTTTCCGTCATGCCCATGCCGATGGTGACGGCGCTCTTCTGCATGGCGGGCTTGTTGGACGAGTCGTACTTACGCGAGAGAATCTTCGGTGCCCAATCCTTCTGCACCGCTGGGGAAGCCATCATGGCGGCGACCGAAGCGCTGGTCATCGTGAGCGGGCAGAGGTGGCCGCATTCGAGCTGCGCAGTCAGATAGAAGCGGGCGCCGCGCACCTTGTGCGAATGACCCTTTGCTTCAGGGTCAGCCTGCGCATCCCAGATCGAGGAATGCAGGCCCATCGCCATGGAGCGACGCATCAGCGCGTGCCAGGCGGGGTGAAACTCGACGACATCGAGACGCTCGCCGCGCGGGCCGTGGGTGCGCAGCTGCGGCGTGCCCTGGTTCGCCATGCGCGCCAGTT
Organism: Martinezella sp. CNPSo 3732; assembly: GCF_057784515.1. Taxonomy (NCBI): domain Bacteria; kingdom Pseudomonadati; phylum Pseudomonadota; class Alphaproteobacteria; order Hyphomicrobiales; family Rhizobiaceae; genus Martinezella; species Martinezella sp. CNPSo 3732. The sequence goes on along the minus strand of NZ_JBXSOO010000002.1, from coordinate 520,513 downwards.
CCTGGGCCTCGTGCGAGGTGACGAAACGACCATGCTGCTCCAGCTCTTCCCGTATCGAACGCGGCAGGCCGGAGGTGAGATCGACGATCAGCGGATCGGAACGATAAGCATTGATGCCGGTCCAGAGGCTCGGCTGGTTCAGGTCGGCAAAGGGGTCGTCAGTCCGGGTCGCTTGGGTCATGAATCGCTTGTAGAACAAGTGGGTTGCAAAGGGAAACTGGAAGTTACGTCTCCCACCGGCATCGCTCCTGTAGTGGGATTCGGGCGAAATTGCATGGGGAACAAACGGCCTCGGCACATACCCACGCTTGCCCCATCGGCGCTCCCTCTTTATAGACCGCCTGACGAAATCCGGAGGCAGGTTCATGGTCTTCTTTCCCCACCGCCACCTCATTGGCATCAAGGGCCTCACCGAGCAGGATATCACCTATCTTCTCGACAAGGCCGACGAGGCGGTCAAGATCAGCCGCCAGCGCGAGAAAAAGACATCGACGCTTCGCGGTCTCACGCAGATCAATCTCTTCTTCGAAGCATCGACGCGCACGCAATCCTCCTTCGAGCTGGCCGGAAAACGGCTGGGCGCCGATGTGATGAACATGTCGGTCGGCAACTCCTCGGTCAAAAAGGGCGAGACGCTGATCGACACGGCGATGACGCTGAATGCCATGCGGCCTGATGTGCTTGTCATCCGTCATTCGAGCGCGGGCGCTGCCGCGCTCTTGGCGCAGAAGGTTTCCTGCTCCGTCGTCAACGCCGGCGACGGCCAGCACGAGCATCCGACTCAGGCCCTGCTCGACGCGCTGACGATCCGCCGCGCCAAGGGCAAGCTCTCGCGCATCATCGTCGCGATCTGCGGCGACGTGCTGCATTCGCGCGTGGCCCGCTCCAATATCCTGCTTCTCAACGCGATGGGCGCACGCGTCCGCGTCGTCGCACCCGCCACGCTGCTGCCGGCCGGCATCGCCGACATGGGCGTGGAAGTCTTCCATTCGATGAAAGAAGGGCTGAAGGATGCCGACGTTGTGATGATGCTGCGGCTGCAGCGCGAGCGCATGTCCGGCGCCTTCGTACCTTCGGTGCGGGAATATTATCACTTCTACGGGCTCGACGCAGAGACCTTGAAGGCGGCCAAGGAGGATGCGCTGGTCATGCACCCAGGGCCGATGAACCGCGGGGTGGAAATAGCCTCAGAGGTGGCCGACGGTCCGCAAAGCGTCATCGCCGAACAGGTCGAGATGGGCGTCGCCGTCCGCATGGCCGTGATGGAGACGCTGCTCGTTTCGCAGAACCAGGGGCCTCGCAGCGAGGGAGTGGGCGCATGAGCAACTCGATCGTCCTCCAGAACGTCCGCATCATCGATCCCTCGCGCAATCTCGATGAAACCGGCACGATCGTCGTCGAAGACGGCGTGATCGTTGCCTCGGGCAAGGATACGAAGAGCCACGGCATTCCCAAAGGCGCAACCGTTCGCGATTGCAATGGCCTCGTCGCCATTCCAGGCCTGGTCGATGCACGCGTGCACGTCGGCGAGCCTGGCGGTGAACATCGCGAAACGATCGCCTCGGCGAGCCGTGCGGCTGCGGCCGGCGGCGTCACCTCCTTCATCATGATGCCGGACACGGACCCGGTTATCGACGATATTGCCCTCGTCGAATTCGTCCGCAAGACGGCACGCGATACGGCCGTCGTCAATGTTTATCCCGCAGCGGCCCTTACCAAGGGGCTGGCCGGCGAAGAGATGACGGAAATCGGCTTGCTGCGCGAAGCTGGAGCCGTCGTGTTCACCGACGCGCATTCCAGCGTCCACGACAGTCAGGTTCTGCGTCGCATCATGACCTATGCGCGCGAATTCGGCGCCGTCATTTCCTGCGAGACACGCGATAAATATCTCGGCGCAAACGGCGTCATGCATGAAGGTCTGCTCGCAAGCTGGCTTGGCCTTTCGGGCATTCCGAAAGAGGCCGAATTGATTCCGCTGGAGCGCGACCTCCGCATCGCGACGCTGACGCGCAGCCATTACCACGCTGCTATGATCTCAGTGCCGGAATCGGCGGAGGCTATCCGCCTCGCCCGCTCGCGCGGCGCCAAGGTCACCTGCGGCATCTCCATCAACAATCTCGCGCTCAACGAGAACGATATCGGCGAGTACCGGACCTTCTTCAAGCTCTATCCGCCACTGCGCTCCGAGGATGACCGCACAGGCATGATCGAGGCGCTGGCCGACGGCACGATCGACATCATCGTCTCCTCGCATGATCCGCAAGATGTCGATACGAAACGCCTGCCGTTCGGCGAGGCAGAGGACGGCGCGGTCGGGCTGGAAACGCTGCTTCCGGCAGCGCTCCGGCTCTATCATAGTGGCCAAGTCAGCCTGATGCGGCTCATCGATGCGCTCTCGACGCGGCCGGCGCAGATCTTCGGGCTGCCTGCCGGCACACTGAAGCCCGGCGCCAAAGCGGATATCGCTCTCGTCGATCTCGACGAGCCTTGGCTTGTCGCAAAAGACATGCTTTTGTCGCGCTCGAAGAATACGCCCTTCGAAGATGCGAGAATGAGCGGCCGGGCGGTTGCAACCTATGTCGCCGGCAAGCTGGTTTACAGTCTCTAAGGCAAGCGCCAGGGTTTACGGAGAATAGGACGCGATGGCTGATTTCTGGACTTGGCAGCTTACCCTGCAGACCGCGCTGGCAGCTCTGGTCATCGGCTATCTGCTCGGCTCCATCCCATTCGGCCTCCTGCTGACCCGCATGGCCGGGCTCGGCGACGTGCGCAACATCGGTTCGGGCAATATCGGCGCGACCAACGTGCTGCGCACCGGCAACAAAGGGCTTGCAGCCGCAACCCTCCTGCTCGATGCCTTTAAGGGCACCGCCGCTGTCCTGATCACCGTGCATTTCTTCGGCGAGGATGCCGGTGTGCTTGCAGGCTTCGCCGCCTTCATCGGCCATATCTTTCCGGTGTGGATCGGCTTCAAGGGCGGCAAGGGTGTCGCCACCTATCTCGGCATCCTGCTCGGGCTTGCACCGTTGATGGCCCTGATCTTTGCCATCGTCTGGTTGGCGATCGCCTTTACCACCCGCTACTCCTCGCTTTCCGCGCTGGTTGCAACTCTTGTCATCCCGGTTGTATTGTGGATATTGGGCGCCGATAAGATCGCCGCCGTCATGGCGCTGATGACCGTTATCTCCTGGTACAAGCATAGGGCCAATATTGCCCGGCTGACCGCGGGAACGGAAGGCAAGATCGGAGCAAAGGGATAATGGACACAGGCAGCGCAAGACGGACCGGAGTTGCGCTGACCGAAAAACAAAGGATCGCCTGGCTTAGGCTCATCCGCTCCGACAATGTCGGTCCCTCCACTTTCCGCGATCTCATCAATTACTATGGTTCGGCCGAAGCAGCTCTGGCCGCGCTGCCGGAGCTTTCGCAGCGCGGCGGCTCGACGCGCGCGATCCGCATTGCCGATGAACGGGACGCCCTGCGGGAGCTGGAATCGGCACACCGCTTCGGGGCGCGTTTCGTCGGCATCGGCGAACCGGATTATCCCCCTGCCCTTCGCGAGATCGATGGTGCGCCGCCGCTGCTTGCCGTCAAAGGCAACATGTCCGTAGCGACGAGACCGGCCATCGGCATGGTCGGCTCGCGAAATGCCTCGATCAGCGGCGCCAAATTCACCGCCATGATTGCACGCATCTGCGGCGAGGCCGGTTATGCCGTAGTCTCGGGCCTGGCGCGCGGCATCGACACGGCCGCTCATCGCGCCAGCCTTGCGACCGGCACGATCGCCGCCATGGCGGGCGGGCTCGACCAGCCCTACCCACCTGAGAATATCGGCCTGCTCAATGACATCTGGGATGGCAACGGGCTTGCCGTCAGCGAGATGCCGTTCGGCTGGGAACCTCGGGCGCGCGATTTTCCACGCCGTAATCGACTTATTGCGGGCATATCGCTCGGTGTCGTGGTCGTCGAGGCGGCAACCCGCTCCGGCTCGCTGATCACGGCGCGCCTTGCCGGAGAATTCGGCAGGCTTGTCTTTGCCGTTCCCGGCTCGCCGCTCGATCCGCGCTGCGAAGGGACGAATGGCCTGCTGAAAGATGGCGCGATGATCGTAACAACGCCGGATGACGTCGTCGAAGCGCTGCGGCCGCTCGCCGAGCCGGACCTTTTTCGCCCGCGCCCCGCAACAGCACCTATCGAAAGAAGCAAGCCGCTCTCCATGCCGCCCGATGATGCCGAGCGCGACCACATCGTCGAAGCGCTCGGACCGACACCGGTCGAGATCGACGATATCGTCCGCCATACCGGCCTGCCGATATCGGCCGTTCACTCCGTTCTTCTCGAACTCGACATGGCCGGCCGGCTGCATCGGCATCCCGGCGGACTGGTATCGATCTCCATGCTGGATTGAAAACTGTGACACGCGTACCGATTCTAAGCATCGCATCGTCGCGCCAAGCGCAAAAATCGCATTACAGCGCCGCGCGTCACATAAGATGCGCAAAGGTCGCTGTAGCACGTTAAAGGTGCTGCATAATTTTATGCTTCAATCGATTCCGATTTAAGGAATTATGCAGTAGCCTCTTGACCGCGACGATTTCCCTGTCCATGTCGGAAGGCCGGGAAGACGGAAAAACCCGGTATCTCCCGCGTCTTATACCGGCGCGACCTCGTATTCAGAGACTTGATGATGAACGTTGTAGTGGTGGAATCGCCTGCCAAGGCCAAGACAATCAATAAATATCTGGGACCCGGATATAAGGTTCTTGCATCCTTCGGCCATGTGCGTGACCTGCCCGCCAAAGACGGTTCGGTGCTGCCGGATCAGGATTTCGAAATGCTGTGGGAAGTCGATGGTGCCTCGCAAAAGCGCATCAAGGACATCGCCGATGCGCTGAAAACCTCCGACGGCCTGATTCTCGCGACCGACCCGGATCGCGAGGGTGAAGCCATTTCATGGCATGTGCTCGACGTACTGAACAAGAAGCGCGTCATCAACGGCAAGCCGGTGAAGCGCGTCGTCTTCAACGCCATCACCAAGAAGGCCGTGCTCGACGCGATGGCCGAGCCGCGTGACATCGACGTGCCGCTGGTGGATGCCTATCTCGCCCGCCGCGCCCTCGACTATCTCGTCGGCTTCAACCTGTCGCCGGTTCTCTGGCGCAAGCTGCCTGGCGCTCGCTCGGCCGGCCGCGTGCAGTCCGTGGCGCTTCGCCTCGTCTGCGATCGCGAGTCGGAAATCGAACGCTTCATCTCGGAAGAATACTGGAACCTCTCGGCGATCCTGAAGACACCGCGTGGCGATGAATTCGAAGCGCGCCTAGTCTCCGCCGACGGCAAGCGCCTGCAGCCGCGCGCGATCGGCAACGGCGAAGAGGCCGGCAAGCTGAAGGCCCTGCTCGAAGGCGCCTCCTATGTCGTCGACACAGTCGAGGCAAAGCCAGTCAAGCGCAATCCGAGCCCGCCCTTTACAACGTCGACGCTGCAGCAGGCCGCCTCCTCGAAGCTCGGTTTCTCGGCCTCGCGCACCATGCAGGTAGCGCAGAAGCTCTACGAAGGCGTCGATATCGGCGGCGAAACAGTCGGTCTCATCACCTATATGCGTACGGACGGCGTGCAGATGGCGCCGGAAGCGATCGATGCGGCACGCCACGCCATCGCCAACCAGTTCGGCGACCGCTACCTGCCGGAAAAGGCACGCTTCTATTCCACCAAGGCAAAGAATGCCCAGGAAGCGCACGAGGCAATCCGCCCGACCGATTTCGACCGCGTGCCGGACCGCATCCGCAAGTTCCTCGATGACGACCAACTCAAGCTCTACGATCTGATCTGGAAGCGCGGCATAGCCAGCCAGATGGCATCGGCCGAAATCGAGCGTACGACCGTCGAGATCCTGGCCGACAATGCCGGCAAGAAGGCCGGCCTTCGCGCCGTCGGCTCCGTCATCCGCTTCGATGGCTTCATCGCCGCCTATACCGACCAGAAGGAAGACGGCGAGCAGAGCGACGACAGCGAAGAAGGCGGCCGCCTGCCTGACATCAACGCGCGGGAAAATCTCGCCAAGCAGAAGATCAATTCGACCCAGCATTTCACCGAACCGCCGCCGCGCTATTCGGAAGCTTCACTAATCAAGAAGATGGAAGAGCTCGGCATTGGCCGTCCTTCCACCTATGCCGCGACGCTCGCAACCCTGCGCGACCGCGACTACGTGACCATCGACAAGCGCAAGCTCGTGCCGCAGGCTAAGGGACGGCTGGTCACAGCCTTCCTCGAAAGCTTTTTCACTAAATATGTCGAATACGACTTCACGGCCGATCTGGAAGAGAAGCTTGATCGCATCTCCGCCGGTGAGTTGAACTGGAAGGACGTGCTTCGCGATTTCTGGCGCGATTTCTTCGCCCAGATCGAAGACACGAAGGAACTGCGCGTCACCAATGTTCTGGATGCACTGAACGATGCGCTGGCACCGCTTGTCTTCCCGAAGCGCGAAGACGGCAGCGATCCGCGCATCTGCCAAGTATGCGGCACGGGTAACCTCTCGCTGAAGCTCGGCAAATACGGCGCCTTCGTCGGCTGCTCGAATTATCCGGAATGCAATTATACCCGCCAGCTTTCGTCGGAAGGGGGCGCAGAGGCCGAATCCAACGGATTGAACGAACCGAAAGCGCTCGGCACCGATCCGGTGACCGGTGAAGAGCTGACGCTGCGTTCGGGCCGCTTCGGTCCCTATATCCAGCGCGGCGACGGCAAGGATGCCAAGCGCGCTTCGCTGCCGCGCGGCTGGAAGCCCGAAGATATCGACTATGAGAAGGCGATGGCGCTGATTTCGCTGCCACGCGACATCGGCAAGCATCCCGAAACCGGCAAGATGATTTCTTCCGGCATCGGCCGTTATGGGCCTTTCCTGCTGCATGACGGCAGCTACGCTAATCTCGAAAGCGTCGAGGATGTCTTCACCGTCGGTCTGAACCGCGCCGTCACCGTTCTTGCCGAAAAGCAGAGCAAGGCAGGCGGTGGAGCGCGCGGCGGGACGCCCGCAGCGTTGAAGGATCTCGGCGCGCATCCGGATGGCGGCGGCACGATCACCGTTCGCGACGGCAAGTATGGCCCCTATGTCAATTGGGGCAAGGTCAACGCAACTCTGCCGAAGGGTACGGACCCGCAAGCAATCACCGTCGAGGAAGCTCTCGCTTTGATCGCCGCCAAGGCCGGCAAGAGCCGCGGCACCACCAAGAAGGTACCCGCCAAGGCAAAGACCGCGGCTGCCGGCGCCAAAGCGACGAAAACGACCGCCAAGCCGAAGGCTGCTGCAAAGAAGCCTGCGGCGAAGACGGCAGCGAAAAAGAAGAGTGCAGAGTGAGCAGAGAACCCCGCGGCAGGATTTCATCGTCGGAGCGACGCCCCGGCAAGTCTGGTCGTGCGACCAAGCGGGGTGAGAACGCCGAACCGATGATGGCGATCATCCACGGCGAGCTGCCGCCGCGCGAGGTCATCCTGCGCTTCATCGCCGATCATCCGCAGCAGGCTTCCAAGCGCGAGCTCGCCAAGGCCTTCGGCTTGAAGGGCGAGAGCCGCGTCGCGCTGAAAGAACTGCTGCGCGAGCTCGAAGAAGAAGGCATGGTGCAGAAGAGCCGCAAATCGCTCATCCGCCCCGGCGCGCTGCCGCCGATCGCCGTGCTGGATATCACCACCCGTGACAAGGATGGCATGCTGATCGGCCGCCCCGCCGAATGGGCCGACGAAAACGGCGTCGCGCCCGCAGTCATGATCAAGCAGTCCTCCTCGCCTGCCGGCCGCAACGGCACGGGCAAGGCGCCGGTTGCCGGCATGGGCGACCGCATTCTTGCGAAGATCTTTTCGGCCGTCGATCGCGGCGGCCCGGCCTATACGGCTCGCATCATCAAGGTCATCGACAAGCGGCAGGGCGCCTCCATGGGCGTCTTCCGCGAAACGCCAGGTGGCGGCGGCCGCCTCATGCCGATCGAGCGGCGCGGCGAAGAAATGGTGATCGATCCGGATTATACCGGCGGCGCCAAGGACGGCGATCTGGTCGAGGTCGAAGTTGCGCGTCTCGGCCGCTTCGGTCTTGCTCGCGCCAAAGTTCTGTCTGTTGTCGGTTCTGTCGCGTCGGAAAAAGCGATCTCGATGATCGCCATTCATGCGCATGGAATACCGCATGTATTTCCGGCTCCCGTGATTGCGGAGGCCGATGCCGCCAAGCCGGCGACCATGTCCCATCGAGAGGATTGGCGCAGCCTGCCGCTGATCACCATCGACCCGGCCGACGCCAAGGACCATGACGACGCCGTCTACGCCGAAATGGACCCCTCGCCCGATAATCCCGACGGCGTGATCGTCACCGTCGCCATCGCCGACGTTTCCTGGTATGTGCGTCCGAACTCGCCGCTCGACCGCGAAGCGCTAAAGCGTGGCAATTCGGTCTATTTCCCTGATCGCGTCGTGCCGATGCTGCCTGAGCGCATTTCCAACGATCTCTGCTCGCTGAAGGAGGGCGTCGATCGGCCTGCCCTCGCGGTGCAGATGATCTTCTCCAAGGAAGGCCGCAAGGCCGGCCATACCTTCCATCGCATCATGATGAAGAGCGCGGCCAAGCTTTCCTACCAGCAGGCGCAGGCGGCGATCGACGGCAAGCCCGATGACAAGACCGGTCCGATGCTGGAGCCGATCCTCAAGCCGCTCTGGCACGCCTATGAGATTTTGAAAAAGGGCCGCGACCGGCGCCAACCGCTCGAGCTCGACATGCCCGAGCGCAAGATCCTGCTGAAGCCTGATGGCACCGTCGATCGTGTCTTCGTGCCGCCGCGCCTCGACGCGCACAAGCTCATCGAAGAAATGATGATCCAGGCGAACGTTGCCGCTGCCGAGACGCTTGAAAAGCGCAAGCAGGTGCTGATCTATCGTATCCACGACGGCCCGACGCTCGCCAAGCAGGAAGTGCTGCGCGAATTCCTGGCGACCCTCGGCATATCGCTTGCCAAGGGCGGCAATGTACGCGCCAACAGCTTCAACGGCATCCTCGCGAAAGCTGAAGGCACAGCGCATCAGACCATGGTCAACGAGATGGTGCTGCGCTCGCAGAGCCAGGCGATCTACAGCCCTGACAATATCGGGCATTTCGGCCTGAATCTGATGAAATACGCCCACTTCACCTCGCCCATCCGTCGCTATGCCGACTTGATCGTGCATCGCGCGCTCGTCGCCTCGCTCGGCCTCGGCGAAGGTGGGATCACGCCGGACGAAGAAGCATCGCTCGACGATATTGCAGCTGAGATCTCGACCTTCGAGCGTCGCGCCATGGCCGCAGAGCGCGAGACGGTGGACCGGCTCATCGCCCATCATCTTGCCGGCCGCGTCGGTGCGGAATTCGAGGCGCGCGTTGGCGGTGTCACCAAGTCGGGACTCTTTGTCACCCTGCCGGACTATGGCGCCGACGGTTTCATCCCTATATCTACGCTCGGCACCGATTATTTCATTTATGACGAGGCGCATCAGGCGCTGACGGGTGAAAGAACGGGGCTCGGCTATCGCCTCGGCGACGATGTCACGGTGAGACTGGCGGAAGCCGTTCCGCTTGCCGGAGCCCTGCGCTTCGAAATGCTGAGCGATGGCAAGCCTATGCCGACGGCGGTGCGCTCCTTCCACAAGGCGACCCGCCGCAACAAGAGCCAGGCGCGCAAGGCGCCGGGCACGAGACCGCCGCGCGGCCGCAGGTAAAACACGGCTGCCGGCACGGAGGAAGCGTATTCATGACGGGCAGCCCTTCCGACTCTCCCATCCGTTTCGGCGGTTCAGACGAGAGCGAACGTCCGCTCGGACGGTCGATTTCCCGCGGCATGCTGAACCGCTGCCCGCGCTGCGGCACCGGCAAACTCTTTCGCGCTTTCCTGAAGCCCGTCGACCGTTGTGCGGTCTGCGACGAAGATATCTCTCATCAACGTGCCGACGACCTGCCGCCCTATCTGGTAATCCTCGTTCTCGGCCACCTTATCGTCGGTGGCTACATGCTGACGGACATGACTTTCAAGCTGCCGCTCTGGGCGCATCTCGCCATCTGGGCACCCATCACCATTATCGCGGCGCTTGCCATCATCCAGCCGATCAAGGGCGGCGTCATCGGCCTACAATGGGCGCTGCGCATGCATGGCTTCGGCGGCCATGACGACAGCCCGGAGGAATGGGATCAAGGGAACGATCGTTCGTGACGATAGGTGCCCGCCCCCGAAGCCGGCCAGCGCCCATGGCCGAAGTTGTCTTGCGACATCTCACCCTTCTATCGGGAATCGTCGCCGATTCGACCGATATTCGCCATTCGCGCGAGCTCGTTCATCAGCAACGGCTTGACATCGGCAGCATTTCTTGTCTGAACATGCCGCGCGTCAAGGGGACTGTTCCGGAGGGTTTGACCGATCTCATGAAAGCCGACCCGTCAACTGAATTTGGCCGAGCCGTGCCTTTCTATGTTGCGCATCCGGATCGATTCGCCTGCCTCATGCTCCAGGATTTAGTTTATGCTTGAACCGACGAACGACAAGGCCGGCCATGTCGAAGAAATTCACTGGCCGTCGCTCGTCGCGGCCATTGCCTCCGTGTCGGCCGTGGGCATCGCCATCGGGCTGGGCCTGCCGCTTCTCAGCATCATTCTTGAAAAGCGTGGCATTCCCTCGAGCCTGATCGGCCTCAACACGGCGATGATGGGAGTAGCCTCGATGCTGGCCGCGGTCATCACGACCAAGCTCGCGCACCGCTTCGGCGTCGTACAAACGATGATCTGTGCGGTCTTTCTCTCGGCGTTAAGCTCACTCGGCTTCTATTATGCCGAGAACCTGCTTTTATGGTTCCCGCTGCGTATCGTCTTCCATGGGGCGACGACAACGCTCTTCATCCTGTCGGAATTCTGGATCAACGCGGCCTCGCCGCCTTCCAAGCGCGGCTTCGTGCTCGGCCTTTATTCCACGGTGTTCTCGCTCGGCTTTGCGGCCGGCCCCCTGCTCTTCTCCGTGGTCGGCAGCGAGGGCTTGCTGCCCTTCATCGTCGGCGCCTGCATCATCCTGGCGGCCGCCATTCCGATCTTCATTGCCCGCAATGAGAGCCCGATCGTCGACGAAAAGCCGGAATTGCATTTCGTGCGCTACATCTTCCTGGTGCCAACGGCGACGGCCGCGGTGTTCGTGTTCGGCGCAGTCACCGTCGGCGGCGGCTCGCTCTTCACCAGCTATGCGACACGTCTCGGCTTCAACGAATCACAGGCCGCATTGCTGCTGACCGTCATGGGCGTCGGCAATTTCGTGTTCCAGATCCCGCTAGGCCTGCTTGCCGACCGGATGCGCGACAAGCGTCCGCTTTTGTCGATCATGGCGACCATCGGGCTTGTTGGCGCGCTTCTATTGCCCTCCCTGTCATCGAACTGGATCATTCTTGCCATCATCCTGCTCTTCTGGGGTGGCTGCGTTTCCGGCATGTATACGGTTGGCCTCAGTCACCTCGGCACGCGATTGACCGGCGTCGATCTCGTCGCCGCCAATGCGGCCTTCGTTTTCTGTTACGCCGTCGGCATGGTTCTCGGCCCGCCGACGATCGGTACGGCTATGGATCTCGCCAATCCCAGCGGCTTTGCCTGGGCTGTGGCGTTTTTCTTCGGTCTTTATGTCCTGCTTTCGGGGATACGCCTGCTTTTCATGGGCAACAGAGGTTGACTTTTCGGGCGCGATTTGTATTTTCGCGCCAGAATTCGCCGTGGACCTCCGCACTGGCCGTCCACGGCGTTCATTTTTATTAAAGGCAGGACGACCATGGCCAAGGCTACCACCATCAAGATCAAGCTGCTGTCGACGGCCGACACCGGTTTCTTCTACGTCACGACGAAGAACAGCCGTACGATGACGGACAAGATGACGAAGACGAAGTACGACCCGATTGCTAAGAAGCACGTCGAGTTCAAGGAAACGAAGATCAAGTAAGTTTCCTAAACTTCAGGTTACAAAAAGGTGCTAAACCCTAGGGTTGGCGCCTTTTTTTGTTTTGTCGGTATCGCCTCGCTCGGCGTCCGATTTTGCGACATCAGTCGGAAAATTCCCAAGTTGAGTAATGGCTTGCCATACCGACGGAAAAGAAAAACGCCGCCTCCGATGAACGAAGGGCGGCGTTTTAAAATTGGGGGCCGGCTAGCCTGCAAAACGGCACGAGGAACCGTTATCTTCTGCCTGCCAGCCGACCGACCCCACGACCCAGGAGATGCGGCGGACCTGAGCATCATGGGGTATCTTGGAGCCCTTGCGGGTTGTCCATGTACGAGACTAAATTCGCGCGAAATCGAAAGAAAATCAACAAATTCTTAATGATAAAAAATGCTTGTCTGCTCGGATGGTTAAAATTCATGACTTTGGTGGAAAGGAATATCCAATAGTCTTAGTGAAATAAACTCAAGAAACCATCAAGAATAAAGTGATAACGCCTCCTTTGGTAGAAAAGATCGAATACAGATATTCAAGAGCATTTGCATATACAAATTACATTCAGTTAATTCGTCACCTTCCAACGGACATCGCATCAACAAGCCGCCAAAAAAACAAAACTATATACCGACACAACAGAAATATTTCGAAGGTACCCTAAAAGCGAACGCATCTATCAAATTCAAAAGTATAAGTATGCAGCGTTTCTTTAAAACGGGGCTATGTGGTCATGCTCGCAGGCTACGAAACAAAAAATTTGAATTGTTGTTCAAAACTTGAAAAATACCCTCAATATTCATGGGTAGCCGCATTTTTCCGCCATTCAGCTTAGGCCGCCGAAGCTACAACCCTGTTGCGTCCTGCTCTTTTGGCCTCGTAAAGCGCGAGGTCCGCCTGCTTCATCAACTGCTCCGGCGTCTCGATTGTCTCCAAACGGCACGAAATTCCGAAGGATGCAGTGATGTTAAGCGCAACACCGTTTTCGCGTAATTTCACCGGCATATTTTCTACCGCAGCGCGTAGGCGTTCCGCGACTGCGGCGGCCGTATCGGCCGGCGTATCCGGCATGACCACAACGAACTCCTCGCCTCCATAACGGCATGCGAGATCTGCGCCGCGCACCGTGGAACGGATTCTCGCCGCAAATTCCTTGAGAACTTCATCGCCGGCATCGTGGCCATGGGTGTCGTTGACGGTCTTGAAGCGATCGATATCGGTAATCAATATCGAGAGCGGCCGGCCCCGTGCCAAGGAGCGGTCGAAAAGCACCTTGAGGTGATTGTCGAGATAGCGCCTGTTATGCAGCCCGGTGAGCGCGTCGGTGACGGCAAGCTCGATCGTCTGCTGTACGCTGGCGCGCAGGCGATCATTATAGCGTTTGCGGCGTATCTGCGTGAGGCAGCGTGCGACAAGTTCGTTCGGATCGATCGGCCGGACGATATAATCGTTGACGCCGAGATCCAGCGCGCGGACGATCATGTCGTCTGCGCCCTGCTCCGTCACCAGCAGCACGGGCAGAAAACGCGTGCGCTCCAGCGAACGAAGCTGCGAGCAGAGCCGCAGCGGGTCGTAGTCGTCGAAATTCGAATTGACGATGACGAGCTCGAACGGCCGTTCGGCGGCTTCGAATAAAGCCGCCTGCGGATCGGACATCGCGACGACCTGGGCAATCGGCTTGAGCGTGCGGATGATGCGCTCCTGCGAATTGGCTCGGCCATCGACCAGCAGTACCTGACCGGTTTCCTCGGTGCGGCCGTCGCCAGCTCGCATCAGATCGTCGATACCGAAATTGCGCGCGGTCTCGTTGCGCATATGCAGCTCGTCGCTCAATGTCTTCAAGCGGAGCAGGCTCTTGACGCGCGAGATGAGCTGGAGGTCATTGACGGGCTTGGTCAGGAAATCGTCAGCACCGGCCTTGAGGCCGCGCACACGGTCGGCGGGCTGATCGAGTGCCGTGACCATGACGACGGGGATATGGGCGGTGCGGGGATCGGATTTCAGGCGTTCGCACACCTCAAAACCATCCATGCCGGGCATCATAATATCAAGAAGAATGAGATCGACCTGCGTACTCGCGCAAATGGCGAGCGCCTTTACGCCGTCTTCGGCTGTCAGCACTTCGAAATATTCGGCAAGCAGCCGCGCTTCCAGAAGCTTCACATTGGCCGGAATATCGTCGACTACCAGAATGCGTGCGGTCATCAGCTCTTCCCCATCATCAGGCGTCGCCCAGATAGGTCTTTATGGTCTCAATGAATTTCGGCACCGAAATCGGTTTCGAGACATAGGCCTCGCACCCGCCCTGGCGAATGCGCTCCTCATCGCCCTTCATGGCGAAGGCCGTGACCGCGATCACAGGGATCACGTGCAGGTCGTCGTCTTCCTTCAGCCACTTGGTGACTTCCAGGCCGGAAACCTCCGGCAGCTGGATATCCATGAGAATCAGGTCCGGGCGATGCTTGCGAGCGAGATCGAGCGCTTCCATGCCGTTGCGGGTCTGGATCGTCGTATAGCCGGACGCCTCGATCAGATCGCGAAAGAGCTTCATATTCAGCTCATTGTCTTCTACAATCATTACCTGCTTAGGCATGGAAAGCTGTCCCTGCATCCGGTATTGCATCCATTCTCTCGAAATATAGGGTCGCGAGGAACCGATTCCAGAAATAGTTGAATCGCAAACTACCGGCATTTGGTTGAAAAATAGGTAACTCACCCTTCAAAATGCAAAGTAACTTCAAGAACCCGAAGAAGAGCGCGGCCGACCCGCAAGAGACTGCCATTGCCGTACTCGGCTGGCTTGCCAATGAACCGGATATGTTCGGCCGCTTCCTGTCGTTGACCGGCGTAGAGCCGGCACAGGTGCGTAACGCCATCAACGAGCCCGCCTTTCTTGCCGGCATGCTCGACTTCCTCATGAACCACGAACCGACATTGCTGGCCTTCTGCGAGGCCAGCGGCATTCCGCCGGAGGCCGTCGCTACCGCATCGGCGCATTTTTCGCCGCCCGGCCTTGCCTCTGGAGAATACTGATCATGGATGCCCCGATCGAATTCGACGTATCGCATATCCGGCTGCAGGAGCGGCCGTTGATCGTTTGCGATGTCGACGATGTTGTCTTGCATTTCTTTGCGCCCTTCCTGACCTTCATCGACGCCGAAGGCCATGAATTCCTGCCGCGTTCCTTCCGGCTGACGGGCAACATCGTCTCCAAGGCCAATGGTTCCGCGCTGGAAGAAAAGGACGTTCACCGGCTGATCGAGGCTTTCTTCGAGGCGCAGGAACAATGGCAGACACCGCTTGATCGCGTTGTCGATACGCTCGGCGAATTCTCGAAAGACGCCGACATCGTTTTCCTCACGGCCATGCCACCGCAATTCTGGGAGCAGAGACGGCGGCTCCTCGACAGACTCGAGCTTGCCTATCCGTTGCTCGCGTCGCTGCGGCCGAAGGGGCCGATCGTGCGTTCGCTTCATCGACAGCGCGAAACGCCCGTCGCCTTCGTCGACGACATGGCCCACAACCTGCATTCGGTCAGCGAGCATGTTCCGGAGTGCCTCCTCATCAATTTGAAACCGGATTCCATTGTCCACCGCATGGCGCCGGCCGCCGCCGCGGGTATTCCGGAAGCCAATGAATGGGGCCAGGCAGCGCCGCTGATCCAGGCTCACATCGCGCGCTGACCTCACCGGAACCATCACCTTTCAAAGGACCAGGCGCATCAGAGGCCTGCCATCTTTCCGCTTCGCAACTTCGGAAAATCCGGCGGCCTCGAATATGCGCTGCGAACCGACATAGAGGCCTACGGATTTCGACTGCTTCGTACGCTCGATCGGACAGCCCTCCAACAGCTGTGCGCCGGAGGCGCGGGCGAAATTCACGGCTTCCGACAGCATGCGATGGCTATGCCCCTTGCCGCGATCCTTCGAATTTATGAAGAAGCAGCTCACCGCCCAGACGGAACTATCTTCCGCATCGGCTGGATCGAGCGGACGAGACACCGTTTTCGGCGAGTTCCATTGCGGCAACTCTGCACGCGGACCAACCTGCACCCAGGCGATTGGTTGCCCATCCTTGTAGCCCAGAAGACCGGGCGGCGGCCCGATCGAGATTCGCTCGCGGATCAACTGCTTCTTTGCTGCTGCGTCCATCGTCTTGCGCTGCGATGTCGGGACACGGAAATAGGTGCACCAACAACCATAACAAGCGCCGCTTGGTCCAAAGAGCGCCTCGAAATCGTTCCAGCGATCCGAAGTCAATGGCTGCACGAATAAGTTCTGCACTCGCGCCTCCCCGGCGGTTTTCCAGCTTGAGACTCGTGAGCTTAGATCATAAAGTGGCGATGTTCAATTTTTGTTCTCGCTCGATGACCCATGCGCCCGACAATATCTCCGGCTTCTGTCGCGATTGTTTGAGCGAGCAATCGGCCACGCGCATGCGCTGCCGGAGCTGCGGCAGCCCTCGCCTCGTTTACCACCGGGAACTCTACGCACTGACGCTGGCGCATATCGATTGCGATGCTTTTTATGCCTCCATCGAGAAACGCGACAATCCGGAGCTGGCCGACAAGCCCGTTATCATCGGTGGCGGCAAGCGCGGCGTCGTCTCCACCGCCTGTTATATCGCCCGCATCCATGGGGTGCGCTCCGCCATGCCGATGTTCAAGGCGCTGGAAGCGTGCCCGCAGGCCGTCGTCATCCGGCCCAATATGGAGAAATACGTGCGCATCGGCCGCGAAGTTCGAGGCATGATGCAGGACCTGACGCCGCTGGTTCAGCCGCTTTCGATCGACGAAGCCTTTCTCGAGCTCGACGGCACACAGCGGCTCCATCACGATCCGCCAGCGCGCATCCTCGCCAAGTTCGCCAAGCGGGTGGAGCAGGAAATCGGCATTACCATCTCCGTCGGGCTTTCCTACTGCAAGTTCCTCGCCAAAGTGGCCTCCGACCTGCAAAAGCCGCGAGGCTTCTCCGTTATCGGCAAGGAAGAGGCCCTCTCCTTTCTCGAGCCACGATCGGTCACGACCATCTGGGGAGTAGGCAAGGCCTTTGCCGCGACGCTGGAAAGCGACGGCATTCGCACCATCGGTCAATTGCAGGCCATGGAGGAAGGCGACCTCATGCGCCGTTACGGTGTGATCGGCCAACGGCTTTTCCGCCTCTCGCGCGGGATCGACGACCGAACTGTGCATCCAAACGAAGCGGCGAAAAGCGTGTCTTCCGAAACCACCTTCTTCGAAGACATCTGGCGCCATGAGGATCTCGTGCCGATCCTGCGCGACCTCTCCGAGAAGGTTTCACGACGTCTGAAGCGCAGCGGCATTGCCGGCCAGACAGTCGTGCTGAAGCTGAAAACCTCGGATTTCAAGATTCGCACACGCAATCGTCGGCTGGAAGATCCGACCCAACTGGCGGACCGGATTTTCCGCACCGGTCTGAGGCTGCTCGAACCCGAAACGGACGGCACGAAATTCCGTCTCATCGGTATCGGCGTCACCGATCTTGGCGATGCCGGGCGCGCAGATCCGCCCGATCTTATCGACGTTCAGGCCACGCGACGGGCCGCTGCGGAAGCAGCCATGGACAAGCTGCGAGAAAAATTCGGCAACAAGACTGTCGAAACCGGCTACACGTTTGGTGACAAAAACCATAAATAACAATTATTTAACACAAGTCACCAGATGGAGATTTTTGGCAGTGGCCCAAATAATCGCAGCCCGCGCGCGTTTCTTTCGCGCGAGAAAGCTCGGATTCAAACTTTTTTGGTAAATTTCCATTAGGACTTGGATTCTGTAACTTTCCGGCGGCGTGAACTCGTCGCCTCTGGTGTTTTGCGTACGGGTTCCTATGCGTCTATTGGCTGTATCGACCATTTTTCTCGCCTGCCTGACGATTTCAGGCTGCGCCGCCCGAGGTGAGCGCGAAGCCGCGCAAGCCGCCCCGCCTTCGAAAGAATTGACCGGTTCCATCACAAAGACCAGTAGGGTCGTGCCTTCGGTCGAAATCGGCGAAACCGTTTCGCGTGTCGAGCGGCAGCAAGCGCTCGCGGTCGCGATGCCGACGAATCTCCGGCCTGAGGGACTTATGCCCTCCGACCAGAGTGGAGACGATGACGCACCAGTCCCGCTGCAACGGCCGCTCGCCATGCTCTCGCCATCGAATCCGGTGCCCCGCGCCCTGCGGCAGCAGCCGATGCAGATCTATAGCCATCGCTTCCGCGATGCCAAGCCTATCAACTTCGGTACGTCCACCTCGCCTCGGAAGCTCGCCGTCCATGGCGTCGACGTCTCGCGCTGGCAGGGCGAGATCGACTGGGATACGCTGCGCACCCAGGGTGCGAACTTCGTCTACATCAAGGCGACCGATGGCGGCGATCATCTCGATCCCATGTTCAAGAAGAACTGGCGGGCCGCCCAGCAGGCCGGCCTGAAGCATGGCGCCTATCATTTCTTCTATTGGTGCCGGACTGCCGGAGAGCAGGCCGACTGGTTCATCCGCAATGTTCCGAAGGAAGCTGGTGCTTTGCCGCCAGTCATCGACGTCGAATGGAACGGCGAGTCGAGCTGCAAGCGGCGTCCTTCGCGTGAGCAGGTTCTCGCCAAGATGCAGGTGTTCATGGACAAGCTGGAAAAGCATTACGGCCAACGCCCGATCGTCTACACGGCTCCGGATTTCTATCGCGACAATCTGAGCGGCGAGCTACTCGACTATCCCTTCTGGCTGCGCGCCGTGGCTCAACATCCGTCCAAGGTCTATCCGGGCCGTAAATGGCTGTTCTGGCAATATTCCAGCTCCGGTGTATCCCACGGCGTCGAAGGCAGGATCGACCTTAACGCCTTCCACGGCAGCGAGCAGGACTGGCACAACTGGGTGGCGTCCAGCGTCCACTGATTCCTTGTCAGTTCAAGTTTTCAATCATCGCCGAAGCAGAGTTTGAACGCTCCGCTTCGGCGATGCTGCATTGGGCTAGCGTTTGGCGAACTCACGCTTTTATGGACGCGGGAAGGCATTAGGTTTCGGCAAGTCTTCCTTAAACTTCGAAGTCTAACCTCACGTACAACGAGTATTGCGTTTTGGTTGTATCTATGAAGCCATTTTTGTTGCTGGGGCTCGCGCTGGTGTCAGCCACCGCCCTTTACCATCCCGTCTTTGCCGCGCCGGATGCCCGCACCTTGCAGATCGTGGTGTCGAAAGACAGGCAGTCGCTTGCGGTTTATGACGGTGACAAGGTGATCGCGACCTCGAAGGTTTCCACCGGCAAGCGCGGCCACACGACGCCGAGCGGTATCTTCTCCATTCTGGAAAAGAAGGTCTATCACGAGTCCAATCTCTATTCGGCCGCGCCCATGCCCTTCATGCAGAGGCTGACCTGGTCGGGAATCGCGCTGCACGAATCAAACTCGGTGCCGAATTATCCGGCGTCCCATGGCTGCGTGCGCATGCCGAAGGCCTTTGCCAAGATGCTTTACCAGATGACCGAGCGCGGCGTGCATGTCGTCATCGCCAATCAGCCGCTGGTGCCGCAGCCCTTCGAAAATTCGATGCTGTTCCAGCCGCTGCCAGCTCCGCCGCCGGCGCTGTTTTCCGGCATCGAACTTCGTCCGATGACCGCGAGCTTCCTGCCGCAGGCACAACAGCTGCAGGTCGCGACGAACGACGTAACCTCGATCCAGATACCGAAGGCGCAGGAAACCATGGCGCTGCCAGCCGATCCCGCGCCGCTCAGCATCCTCATCACCCGACGTGGTCTGCGAGAAAACGTCCGCGACCTGCAGGGAATCCTGAATGGCATGGGCTTTATCACCGGAACACCCGACGGCATGCTCGGGCCTGCGACAGTGCAGGCGATCGAGGACTTCAAGAAGGCGCATGACATCAAGACGACGGGCGGCCTCGTCAGCCCCGCGCTGATGAAGGCAGTCTATGCCGCGGCCGGCAAAGGCGAACCGCCGAACGGCGCGATCATGGTCCGGCAGAACTTCAAGCCGCTCTTCGAAGGACCGGCCATCATTGCCGAGCCGCAGGAGGCGCTCGGCGTGCATTTCTTCACCGCCAACGCGATCGACCGGATCAGCGGCAAGGCCGACTGGTTCGGCATGACGCTCGAGGAAGATCTGAGCAAGCAGACGAAGAAGCGCTACGGCATCACCAGCGAGGAACAATCGCAATCGTTCGACGCAGCGGGACAGGCGCTTAATCGCATCACCATTCCTGACGATATCCGTCACCGCATCGAGGATCTGCTGACCGCGGGATCGTCGCTGACGATTTCCGATACCGGCGTCGGACCGGAAACGGGCAACGAGACCGATTTCATTACGATCACCAACAACGGTGCGCTTGGTAAAAAAGGTTAAACAAGCTCCACCTCGATCACGCCGGGTGCCGTGCGCAAGGCAGCGGCGATTTCAGGCGTGATGCGATATTTCTCCGGCAGTGCCACCTCGACCTCTCGCAAGCCCTCTTCCTTGATGACAATGAAGGAAACGAGGCCGTCGCCTTTCGTGTTCAGATGCGCGGCAACGGCTTTCAGCGGGCCTGAATCGCGGACGTAGACGCGCAGCGCCTTCTGCATCTGCAGCGACTTCTCCTCCAGCGACTGTGCCGTCTGCAGGCGCAGGCTGATGCCTTCCGGGCGCTCGTCCGCTTGGGCCGTGATCACGAAGGATTTGCCGACTTCGAGCACGTCGCGATACTGGTTGAGCGTTTCCGAGAAGAGCACGGCTTCGAACTGGCCTGAAGCATCAGAGAAGACGAAAATCCCCATCTTGTTGCCGGTGCGCGTCTTGCGCTCCTGCTTCGAGATGACAGTACCAGCGAGACGTCCGTTGCTGGCACCCTGCTTCACCGCGGCGGAAAAATCGGCGAAAGGCTGCACGCGCATCTTGTCGAGCACGCTCTTATAGGTATCGAGCGGATGTGCCGTCAGATAGAAGCCGAGCACCTGGAATTCTCGCAGCAGACGCTCCGAGGCGAGCCAGGGCGTATAGGGCGGGAACACGATCTTTTCCGGGCCGGAGGCCGCGCTTCCGAACATATCATGCTGGCCGCTGCGCTTATTTTCCTGTGCCACCTGGGCATAGCCCATGATGCGGTCGAGGCCGGCGATCAGCTGGGCGCGGTCGATCTCGAAACAATCAAAAGCGCCGGCGCAGATCAGACTTTCCAGAACGCGGCGGTTGATCTGCTTGGGATCGATGCGCAGGCAGAAATCTTCGATGCCGGCGAAGGGTTGGTCGCCACGCACCTCGACGATATGGTCGACGGCGGATTCACCGACGCCCTTGATGGCGGCCAGTGCATAATAGATGCGATTGTCGCCGGTCTCGAAATGGCGGAACGAAGTCTGCACAGAGGGGGCGATGACCTCGATGCCCAGCCGTTTGGCATCCTGGCGGAAGTCGTTGACCTTCTCGGTATTGGACATATCGAGCGTCATCGACGCGGCCAGGAACTCCACCGGATAATGTGCCTTCATATAGGCGGTCTGGTAGGAGACGATGGCGTAGGCTGCGGCGTGCGATTTGTTGAAGCCGTAGTTGGCGAACTTGGCGAGCAGATCGAAGATAACGTCGGCCTGCCCCTTCGACACACCGTTCTTGATGGCGCCGTCGACGAAGCGCTCGCGCTGCTGGTCCATCTCCGCCTTGATCTTCTTACCCATGGCGCGGCGCAGAAGATCCGCTTCGCCGAGCGAATAGCCGGAAAGCACCTGGGCGACCTGCATCACCTGTTCCTGGTAGACGATAACGCCCTGGGTTTCCTTCAGAAGATAGTCGATCTTCGGGTGGATCGACTCGATCTCTTCCTCGCCGTGCTTGCGGGCGTTATAGACCGGGATATTCTCCATCGGACCGGGACGATAGAGGGCAACCAGCGCGATGATATCCTCAATGCAGTCAGGACGCATGCCGATCAGCGCCTTGCGCATGCCCGCACTTTCCACCTGGAACACGCCGACCGTCTCGCCGCGCGAGAGCATGTCATAGCTCGGTTTGTCGTCGAGCGGTATGCCGGCAAGATCGATCGAGATGCCGCGCTTGGCAACGAAATCCACGGCGGTCTTGAGGACGGTCAGCGTCTTAAGACCAAGGAAGTCGAACTTCACCAACCCAGCCTGCTCCACCCATTTCATGTTGAACTGGGTGACCGGCATGTCGGAGCGCGGATCGCGATACATCGGTACGAGCTTCGACAGCGGACGGTCGCCGATGACGATACCGGCGGCGTGTGTCGAGGCGTGGCGATAGAGACCTTCGATCTTCTGGGCGATATCGAGAAGACGGGCGACGACCGGCTCCTTGTCCGCCTCCTCCTGCAAGCGCGGCTCCTCCTCGATCGCCTTGCTCAGCGGCGTCGGATTGGCGGGATTGTTCGGCACCAGCTTGCAGATCTTGTCGACCTGGCCGTAGGGCATTTCCAGCACGCGGCCAACGTCGCGCAAGGCGGCACGCGCCTGCAGCGAACCGAAGGTGATGATTTGCGCCACCTGCTCGCGGCCATATTTGGCCTGCACATAGCGGATCACCTCTTCGCGCCGATCCTGGCAGAAGTCGATATCGAAGTCCGGCATCGAGACGCGTTCCGGGTTGAGGAAGCGCTCGAACAGCAGCGAGAAGCGCAGCGGATCGACGTCCGTGATGGTCAGAGCATAGGCGACCAGCGAACCCGCACCGGAACCGCGGCCTGGGCCGACGGGGATATCATGACGCTTGGCCCATTTGATGAAGTCGGCAACGATCAGGAAGTAGCCGGGAAACTTCATGCGTTCGATGACGCTGAGTTCGAACTCCAGGCGGTCGCGATATTCCTTCTCCTCGTAACCCGGCGCCATGCCGAGCGAGGCGAGACGCTGCTCGAGACCCTCGATTGCCTGGGCGCGCAACTCGGCCGCCTCGGCGCGTCCAGCCTCTTCGGGATCGTCCGTCGCCCCGGTAAAGCGCGGGAGGATCGGAGAGCGTGTCTTCAACACGAAGGAGCACCGACGGGCGATCTCGACCGTGTTCTCAAGCGCTTCCGGCAAGTTGGCGAAGAGCTTCGCCATGTCGGCACGGCTCTTGAGATAATGATCCGGCGTCAGGCGGAACCGCGTATCGTCCGAGACGATGGCATTGTGGGCAACCGCCATCAAGGCGTCGTGCGCATCATAATCGTCGCGCGCCGGGAAAAAGGCTTCGTTGGTGGCAACGAGCGGAATCTCATGCTCGTAAGCCATCGCGATCATCTTCTGCTCGTGGCGACGATCATAGGTGCCATGACGCTGCAATTCGAGATAAAGCCTGTCACCGAACAGTTGTTTCAGCCTCAAAAGCCGGGAAAGCGCCTGCGGCGCATGGCCTTCCTTCAACGCCATATCGACTGGGCCGGTCAGCGAACCGGTGAGCGCGATCAATCCTTCCGTACCGATCTCGTCCAGCCATGAGGCTGTAATGTGAACGGCATGGTTACCTTCGCCGCCGAGATAGGCACGGCTGACGAGATCGACGAGGCGCTCATATCCCTGTTCGGTGGCGGCAAGCAGCACGATGGACGGCAGCTTCGCCAAAGCCTGCTGCGGCCCACGCTTCTCGCCCTCGCCGCCATCCTCCATATCGATCGATACCTGACAGCCGATGATCGGCTGCAGCCCCTCATCCATCGCCTTCTGCGAGAATTCCAGAGCAACGAACAGATTGTTGGTATCGGTGATGGCAATGGCCGGCTGACTGTCCCCAGCCGCCTTGGCCAATATCTTCTTGAGCGGCAATGCGCCCTCTAGCAGAGAATAGGCAGAATGAACCCTGAGGTGCACGAATTCCGGCATTTCGCCGACCGGCGCTGCCGCGCCGCTGCCACCTGCATCCGCCATTTCATACCTTTCCGCACGCCTGAATGAATCAGCGACATTTTCGGCATTGCGGACCGTAAAGTCCAGAAGTTGCTCCCATCAAATATGGGAACAGCATGTGCAAACGGGGGATAAAATTTACATTGCCATCATGATGAGGGAAAAGCTGGCAACGAACATGACGATGGAAGTGAATGCTGCAACGTCTCGAATAATGTCGGTCATTTAGGCGCTCCTTACTCGTTATGTTCTTTTTTTGTTCTATTTTTGTTCGAGAGTCAATAGATGGATCAAGAAATTTCATCAGGCGACTTTTTAGCCTGCAATGGACGCCGGCGCGGCCGGGCGCTATGCAAAGGCAAACCGGGAGATCACGATGAAGTCACTTGGCTGCGCTCTCATTCTTCTTTTGACCGCAATCGCGGCTCGCGCCGAAAAAACCATTGCTTCCGACCGCATCATTGACGCGGCGATCGGCGATTGGAACAAGGACGGTAAGCCGGACCTTGCGTTACTGGTGACGATGCCGCCGAATGACCATGCCGATTATGAGATCGGGATCTATATCTATCTCCGCGACAAGGAACATGAGCTGCTCAAGTTGGCCGCCGCCGCCCCTGATAAGGTATGGGGCCGCGCTGAGCCTGATGGCATCTACGGCCAGGAACCATCGATCGCCGCACTGCCGAACGGTTCAATCGCGATCACCTCGCAGAACGATGCTATCGGGCGCGACCGATGGCATCAAACGCTGACGCTCGCCTACCGCAACAGCGCATTTTTGGTTGCCGGCTATGGCTACGATTTTCGTGACAACCTCGAAGCCGGTAACAGCTATAGCTGCGATTACAACGTTCTGACCGGCAGGGTAACCAAGGACGACAAGACGCTGAAGGCCGATGCCAAGACCGTCAGTATACAGGACTGGCAGGATGATATCGGTCAGAAGGCCTGCGAAAGCAGCCATCGCTAGCGCGCGTTCTCTTTTTGTTCTTTACAAATCTCGCATTGAATGGCATCTTGGCCGCTCACCAAAAATGGAGAGGGCCATGCCGGATCTTGCCGAGCTGAACGATTTTATTGTCGCCGCCAAAGCCGAGACCTATGTCGGTGACGGCGAGAGGCTGCCGTCATGCCGAAGCGGCTCGCATGACATCGGTTATACGAGCGACCGCTGGCGCTATCTCGACAGCTATTTCGGCGGCACAGATTTCGCGGGGCAGGAACTCGTCTGGCATGACGACCAGCCGGTATGGGCCATGAACTATTTCGGCCATATCGTTGAGCCCGATCTGATCGACGGAACGCGCGCCGGCATGGTCATCAAGGCTGCACTTCTGCGCCTCTATCAGGATGAAAAACGCTTTTTAGGCGGCTTCGAATTCGAACATGTCTACGGCCGCTATATCGACCGCAGCACCGGATCATGCGACCACTTTATCGGGCACGAAGCCATCATGGTGAAAGAGCACAAAGCCTATGAGCTGGATTATCGCGGTGGCCTGATCGTTCCATGACGGGGCGATCAGACTTCGACCACCTTGCCTTCGCTCAAGGTGACACGGCGATCCATGCGGGCGGCGAGTTCGTGATTGTGCGTGGCGATCAATGCTGCGAGGCCTGACTGACGCACCAGTGCTTCCAGCGCATCGAAGACGTAATGCGCCGTTGCCGGGTCGAGGTTGCCCGTGGGCTCATCCGCCAGCAGCACCAGCGGCGCATTGGCGACGGCACGGGCGATTGCGACGCGCTGCTGCTCGCCGCCGGAGAGCTCGGCGGGACGGTGATCGGCGCGATGGCCGATGCGCATGTAGTCGAGAAGCTGAGCAGCGCGCTCGCTCGCATCTTTACGCGAGAGCCCGGAAATGAGCTGCGGCATCATGATATTCTCAAGCGCCGAGAATTCCGGAAGCAGGTGGTGGAACTGATAGACGAAGCCGATCTCGCTGCGGCGCACGGCTGTACGCCTGTCGTCGGATAAGCCTTCGCAGGCCTGACCGTTGACGAGCACTTCGCCTCCATCCGGATGCTCCAGCAGCCCCGCCACATGCAGAAGCGTCGATTTACCCGTGCCTGACGGCGCGACGAGCGCAACGATCTCGCCGCTGTGCAGGGTGAAATCGGCCCCCTTCAAGATCGACAGGCTCGTCTCTCCCTGCCCGTAATGACGCTCCACGCCAGAGAGCTGGAGAACGACGTTGCGTTTCATCAAATGAAATATCCTTATTCGTAGCGCAGCGCCTGCACCGGATCGAGCCGCGAGGCTCGCCAGGCCGGAAAGATGGTGGCAAGGAAGGATAGAGTGAGCGCCATCACGATGACGGAGATGGTCTCACTGAGATTCATCTGGGCCGGCAATTTGCTGAGGAAATAAACCTCCGGATTGAAAATCACGGTGCCCGAAATCCAGGAGAAGAACTGGCGTATGGATTCGATATTGAGGCAAACCAGAACGCCGAGGATGACGCCAGCGAGCGTTCCGACGACGCCGATCGCCGCGCCTGTCATGAAAAAGATGCGCATGATCGCGCCTGATGTCGCCCCCATGGTGCGCAAGATAGCTATATCGCTGCCCTTGTCTTTCACCAGCATGATCAGGCCGGAAATGATGTTCAGCGCGGCGACGAGAACGATCAGCGTCAGGATCATGAACATCGTGTTGCGCTCGACCTGCAGGGCCGAGAAGAACGTGGCGTTGACCTGCCGCCAGTCCGTCAGGAAGATCTGCCGGCCGGCCGCCTCTTCGATCTTCGGGCGCAGTTGATCGACGTCATCCGGATTGGTGATGAAGAGCTCGATCTTCTCGACAATGCCTTCAGCATTGAAGAAAACCTGCGCTTCTTCGAGCGGCATGAAGACGACGGAGGAATCATATTCCGACATGCCGACTTCGAAAATACCGGAGATCGTATAGGCTTTGACGCGCGGGTTGACACCAAAGGGCGTGACGTCGCCATCCGGCGCCGTGAGCGTGATCTGATCGCCGACCGTCAGACCCAATTGCCGGGCCAGCCGGCTGCCGACAAGAACACCCTGTCCCGAAGCGAAGCCGACTATATCTCCGGAAACGACGTGATCCGAGACCGATTTGAGCTTGGTCAGATCTTCCGCGCGGATGCCGCGCACCAATGCACCGGTGCCGGAGCCGCCGCGGCCGGAGGCGAGCGTTTCGCCCTCCACGAGCGGCAAGGCCATCGTGACGCCAGGAACTGCTGAAAATTTCTTCGCCAGATCGGCATAGTCGTTCAATGGCGAATCAATCGGCTGAACAACGACATGACCGTTGAAGCCGAGAATCTGCTTGAAGAGTTCGGCACGGAACCCATTCATCACGGCCATGACAATGATCAGCGCCGCAACGCCGAGCATGATGCCGACCAGAGAGAAGCCGGCAATGACCGAAATCGAGGCTTCCTTGCGCCGGGAGCGCAGATAACGCCAAGCCACAAGCCGTTCGAAACCGGAAAACGGGCGAGACGATGGGCCGGCCTTGAACGAATTTTCCTGCTGTTCCACTGCCGCGCTCACCGCCATTCGCCTTTCATCCTTTGTATCGTCAATCAGCCTGCCAGCCGATTGATCGCTGCCTCGACCGTCATCGTCTCGCGAGCGCCGGTCTTGCGGTCCTTGACTTCCACTTCGCCGCCCGCGATCGAACGCGGGCCAACGATGATCTGCACGGGCACGCCAATCAGATCGGCCGTGGCGAACTTCGTTCCGGCGCGCTCGTCGCGATCGTCATACAGCACGTCCTTGCCAGCCTTCGACAGCGCGGCATAGACTGTTTCGCAAGCCTCGTCGCAGGCCTGATCGCCAGCCTTCATGTTGATCACAACGACGTCAAAAGGCGCGACCGAAGCCGGCCAGATGATTCCGTTCTCGTCATGCGATGCTTCGATGATGGCGGGAACAAGGCGTGTCGGGCCGATACCGTAAGATCCCATGTGGACAGCATGTTCCTTGCCGTCCGGACCCTGTACCTTCGCACCCATCGGCTCGGAATATTTCGTGCCGAAATAGAAGATGTGGCCGACCTCGATGCCGCGCGCCGACAGGCGTTCGCCTTCGGGGATCGCGTTGAAGGCGGCTTCGTCATGCATTTCCGAGGTGGCGGCGTAGACCGAGGTCCACTTGTCGAAAATCCCCTTCAGGCCGGCGACATCATCGAAATTGGTGTCTTCGCCGGGAATGTCGAAATTGACGAAATCCTTGTGGCAGAAAACTTCCGACTCGCCGGTGTCGGCGAGAATGATGAATTCGTGGCTGAGATTGCCACCGATCGGGCCGGTATCCGCGCGCATCGGGATAGCTCTCAGGCCGAGGCGATTGAAGGTGCGCAGGTAAGCGGCGAACATCTTGTTATAAGAATGCACGGCGCCTTCCTGTGTCAGATCGAAGGAATAGGCATCCTTCATCATGAATTCGCGCGAGCGCATCGTGCCGAAACGCGGACGGATCTCGTCACGGAACTTCAGCTGGATGTGATAGAGGTTCAGCGGCAAGTCCTTGTAAGATTTGATGTAGGACCGGAAGATATCGGTGATCATCTCCTCGTTGGTCGGGCCATAGAGCATGGGCCGATCCTGCCGGTCCCTGATGCGCAGCATCTCCTTGCCATAGGCGTCATAGCGGCCGCTTTCCTGCCAAAGCTCAGCCGATTGCAGCGTCGGCATCGACAGTTCGATGGCGCCGGAGCGGTTCTGCTCTTCGCGGATGATCTTGTTGACCTTGTCCAGCACGCGCTTGCCCAATGGCAGCCAGGAATAGATGCCCTGCGACTGCTGCCGGATCATGCCGGTGCGCAGCATGAGCCGATGGGAAACAATTTCAGCCTCCTTGGGATTTTCCTTCAGGATGGGCATGAAGTAACGAGACAGACGCATGACGCTTGTTCCAGATGGTTTGACGTTCCGCTCGCGGCGGAATCGTTAGCAAATTATGTACTGGAGGCAGTTCATAACTGCTTCGGCGCAGGAAGGAAACCCGCATTCTTCAATAGAAGAATTTGATAAAAGCCTGAGAATACAGGGGATAGAGACTATTTTCGATGTTTCGAAAAAGCGCACGTTTATAAGGATTTACGACGGAAATTCGTCAACAGAAAAATTCTGCGCGACTGTAGCAAAAAAGCAAAAAAAAGGATGACAAAGCTCAATGTTTGAGCTAATTTTAGCTTACAAAAGAGGCAGGAAGGCTAAATTCTTGTCGTTTCGCGGTCAAGTCTTGGGAGGATCAGATCTTAGGCGCGCTCGTTCGCTGCCCCGGTAACGGATAAGGATCACGCGATACTTTAAAACAAGGCTTATAGCCTTGTTTTTTTTTGCTTTCTCAGCTCAGCCTCGATCGTCCAGAGATTTGCCCGAAACACTCGGCTCATGCTTCTGCTGAAATAATATACACAGCCTGTAAATTCTTTGCGCCACGCTCATGACAAGCGTGTGAAGAATTGATGGCCATCACAAGGTGCCCGCATTCCAGGCACCTTTAATCTACAGTTTTCATAGATCACTTGTAGCTTGGAACGATCTGCGGAATGGAATCTATACTCAGCCCGAAATAACGCGAGGCGATATACCAGGCGCCATAAATAAGGGCCGATACCAGCGTGGTAACGAGCACGACCCTCCAGGCACGAAATTTCGTCGGCGCGCTTTCGACCGTACCCAGGATGACATGCTCATCCTCGGCCTGAGTGCGCAGGCCAAAGGGTAGGACGGCGAAAAGCGTAATCCACCAGATGACGAAATAGACGGCGAAACCGGCGGCAATCTGCTGTGCCATTGTGCTCCCTTCGAGACGAGCCTGCTCGCCCCCTTCTCTTCCAAACTGCTTATAGGGGCAAAGCAGTCACCTTTCAAAGCGCCGATCAGCGCACTTAACGCAGATTCAGATTTTAGGCCAGTTCCGCCAAAAATCATCCGGCTCTGATGTCACACCTGCTCAAGCTCGATGAGCGTGCCGAAGAAATCCTTCGGATGCAGGAAGAGCACGGACTTGCCATGCGCGCCGATCTTCGGCTCGCCGTTACCAAGCACGCGCGCGCCCCCGGCAGCCAGCTGATCGCGTGCCACAAGGATATCCGCGACTTCGTAACAGATATGGTGCATGCCGCCATCCGGGTTCTTGGCGAGGAAGGAGGCGATGGGCGAAGCTTCGCCCAAGGGCTCGAGCAGCTCGACCTTGCTGTTCGGCAGCTCGACGAAAACGACGGTTACGCCGTGTTCCGGCAACGCCTGAGGCGCAGATACAGTTGCGCCAAGCATTTCACGATAGGCTCGGGAAGCCACGGCGATATCGGGAACGGCGATCGCGATGTGATTGATGCGTCCCAGCATGGCTCTCTCCTCCTCGATCAGATCTCAGCTGCCGGTGCGCGTGACGAACACGGTCACCATCGGCTTCTTGCCCCAACCCTGGTTGGCAGCGGCGCGCACTGCTCGGCGTATAGCCTCCTGCAGCATATTCAGATCCTTGCGGCGGGCGCGCGGAATGCTCTCGATGGCGCTGACGATGGCGTCGAAGAGCGTGTCCTCCATCTCCTCGCCTTCATCATCATAGGCCGGCAGGCCGATCGGCACGAGGTCGGGATCGCCGACGATATCATAACGGGCATCGAGCACGACGTTAACGGCGACATGGCCGACATAGGAAAGCTTCTTGCGCTCGCCGATGCCCATTTCGTCGAAATCGCCGATCAATATGCCATCCTTGAAGATGCGTCCATGCGGCGCCTCGCCGATCACCTCGACGGCACCCGGTGCAAGGCGCACGACATCGCCATTGCGTACGCGCGGCACGGTGGCAATGCCGCTCTGTTCGGCCAATTCCTTATGGGCGGTCAGATGCGTCGCCTCGCCATGCACGGGGATGACGACCTTCGGGCGCGTCCACTCATACATCTTCTGCAATTCGTTGCGCCGGGGATGGCCGGAAACGTGCACGAGCGCCTCGGCATCCGTCACCACATGCACGCCCTGCTCGATCAAGCCGTTCTTGATGTCCTGAATGGCCTTCTCATTGCCGGGAATGGCGCGCGAGGAAAAGACGACGATATCGCCAGCCGCCAATGCGACGTTGCGCATCTCGTCGCGTGAAAGTTTGGCAAGCGCGGCCCGTGGCTCGCCCTGGCTGCCGGTCAGAATGACCACAACCTTGTCGCGCGGAATATAGCCATATTCGTCTTCGGCGATGAAAGGCTTGATACCTTCCATGATGCCGATATCGCGGGCGACATCGACAACGCGCTTCAGCGAACTGCCGAGCAAAAGTATTTCGCGGCCGGCAGCTTCGGCAGCTTCGGCAATGGTTCGGATGCGGCCGACATTCGACGAGAAGGTCGTGATCGCCACCCTGCCCTCGGCATCCTCGATGATCTTGCGCAGGCTTTCCGAGACGTCCTTTTCCGACGGCGATACGCCGTCGCGCAACGCGTTGGTGGAATCGCACATCAGCGCCAGCACGCCCTCTTCGCCGAGCTGGCGGAAGCGGGCCTCGTCGGTCAGCGGCCCAAGCGACGGTTCGTGATCGATCTTCCAGTCACCTGTATGGACGACATTGCCGAGCGGCGTGCGGATCATCAGCGACATCGGCTCGGGGATCGAGTGGTTGACGGCCACGCCTTCGATCTCGAAGGGGCCGACATTGATGCGGTCGCCAGCCTTAAACAGCGTCACCGGGATCTCACCCATCGACTTTTCGTAATCGCGCTTGGCTTCGAGAAGGCCGGCGGTGAAGGCGGAGGCGTAGATCGGAACGTTCAGGCCGGGCCAGAGATCGTTGAGCGCGCCGTAGTGATCCTCATGGGCGTGGGTGATGATAATGCCCTTGAGGTTCTTGCGTTCCTTGGCGAGGAAACGGATATCCGGCAAGACGAGATCGACGCCAGGCAGATCCGGCCCTGGGAAGGTGACACCGCAATCGACCATGATCCATTGGCGCTGCTCCGCCGGGCCGTAGCCGTAGAGCGCGAGATTCATGCCGATTTCGCCGACGCCGCCGAGGGGCAGAAACACCAATTCGTCTTGCTTCGCCATCTGATCCCCAACCATTATCTAAGGAAAACGTCGCCCGCCGCGATCGGCATGATCCTGCCGTCCTCGGTTTCGAGCATTAACAAGCCATTATCATCGATTCCCGAGAAATGGCCCAAAATCGAGCGATCCGGCAAGTTTACCGTGATCTTTTCCCCGATGCCGCATGCGAACTCCCGCCAGCGCGCAGTGATCTCGCGAACACCCTTGCCACGGTTCCAGACGCCGAGCGCCTCCGACATCGTGGCATAAAGATGGGCAAACAATTCCTCCGGTGACACCATGGAACCCTGCTGCCTGAGGCATGTGACCGGATACATCGGATTATCAGGCATGACGGCAATGTTGATGCCAATGCCGATGACAAGCGCATACCGGCCGTCCGGCAGCGCCTCGCCCTCGATCAGGATGCCGCAGGTCTTCTTGCGGCCGATCAGGATATCGTTCGGCCATTTGATCTCGACCGGCTCGGCGGCGAGCGGCAGCACGCCGCGTACTGCCTGATGCACGGCGAGCGCCACCGCAAGCGGCAGAGAGCCGAGGCGGTCCATGGGAGCAGGATCGATCAGAAGGAGAGATGCATAGAGATTGCCGGCTTCCGACGCCCAGGCGCGACCGCGGCGGCCGCGTCCCCCCGTCTGGCGCCCGGCGGTCACCCAAAGGTTTCCGGGGTCGCCTGCACGCGCCCGTTCGAGGCAGACGCTGTTTGTGGACGAGGTTTCCTGAAGGGCATCATGCCGGAAGTCGGCGAGCGACTTCCGGCTATTCATGTCAGACGCCATCAAAACAGCGTCGCAGCGGCCAGATCGGCAGCACCGCCGATTGCGCCGCCGAAGAAGACGTAGGCAATGACGAACAGGCCGGAGAGACCGAAGACGAGGCGTAGCGAACCGGCTGTGCGCGTAAATTCGTCCTTGGCTTCATCGAACCACATCACCTTGATGACGCGCAGATAGTAGTAAGCGCCGACGACCGAAGCCAGAACGCCGATGATGGCGAGCGCATAGAGATGCGCCTGGATGGCTGCCACGAAGACGAAATACTTTCCGAAGAAGCCCGCGAGCGGCGGAATGCCGGCCAGCGAGAACATCAGCGCCGTCAGCACGACAGCCATGAAGGGATTGGTCGCGGAAAGGCCGGCGAGATCGTCGATGTTTTCAACCTGACGGCCATCCTTGCGGCGCATCGCCATGATGATGGCGAAAGTGCCGAGCGTCATGACCATATAGATGACCATGTAGAGCATGACGCCGGAGACACCGGTCTTGGTGCCGGCGGCGAGGCCGACGAGCGCATAGCCCATGTGACCGATCGAGGAATAGGCCATCAGTCGCTTGAAGTTGCGCTGTCCGATCGCCGCGAACGAGCCGAGCAGCATCGAAGCGATAGAGATGAACACGATGATCTGCTGCCAATCGGCAAGCACCGGGTGGAAGGCCGTGACGACGATGCGGGTCAGGATAGCCATGGCGGCAACCTTCGGAGCAGCCGCGAAGAAGGCGGTGACCGGCGTCGGCGCGCCTTCATAAACATCCGGCGTCCACATATGGAACGGAACGGCGGAAATCTTGAAGGCGAGGCCCGCAAGCACGAAGACCAGGCCGAAGACCAGGCCTAGCGATCGGGTTTCGGCGCTGAGTGCGGTCGCGATCGCATCGAAGCTCGTGTGACCGGTGAAGCCGTAAACCAGCGACATGCCATAAAGCAGCATACCGGAGGACAATGCACCGAGGACGAAGTACTTCAGGCCGGCTTCGGTCGACTTCAGGCTGTCGCGGTTGATGGCGGCAACGACGTAAAGGGCCAGCGACTGCAGTTCCAGCGACAGGTAGAGCGAGATCAGGTCATGCGCCGAGATCATCAGCAGGATGCCGAGGGTCGCGAGCAAAAGGAGCACCGGGAACTCGAAGCGATCGAGCTGCTGCTCGCGCGCCTGGCCAATACTGAGGAACATGGCGACGATCGAGCCGACCAGCGCGACGATCTTCATGAAGCGGGAGAAGCCGTCGGCAAGGTAGGCGCCGCCATAGGCCAGCCCCTCGCCCGGCACGAAGATGATCCAGAGACCTGCCACCGCGAGGACCGCGATGGCAAGACCGGTGACCGTGGGTCCCGACCGCTCGCCCGAGAAGACGCCGATCATGAGCAGCACAAGCGCACCGACCGCGAGGATGAGCTCCGGAATGGAAAGATGCAGGCTTGCAAGAATTGTGTCAGCAGTCATGTCGAATAAGTCCCGTCATCAATTCATCGACAGCGCAACATTCTGCGCAGCGTGCAGGGCAGCGGTATAATTGTTCACCAGCAGATCTACCGAAGCCGCCGTGGCATCGAAGATCGGAGCCGGATAGACACCGAAGAGGATCGTCAGCGCGATCAGCGGATAGAGGATCAGCTGTTCACGCGGCGACAGATCCAGAAGCTTCTTCAGGTTTTCCTTCTCCAGCGCGCCGAAAATCACGCGGCGGTAGAGCCAGAGCGCATAAGCTGCCGACAGGATCACACCGGTCGCCGCAAAGAGCGCAACCCAGGTATTGGCGCGGAAGACGCCGATAAGGGTCAGGAATTCGCCGATGAAGCCGGAGGTACCGGGCAGACCAACGTTCGCCATGGTGAAGACCATCATGGCGACGGCATATTTCGGCATGTTGTTGACCAGACCGCCGTAAGCCGCGATTTCGCGGGTATGGGTGCGGTCATAGATCACGCCGACGCAAAGGAAGAGCGCGCCCGAGACGATGCCGTGCGACAGCATCTGGAAGATCGCACCCTGGACGCCCTGCTGGTTGGCCGCGAAGATACCCATCGTCACGTAGCCCATATGGGCGACCGACGAATAGGCGATCAGCTTCTTGATGTCGTCCTGCATCATCGCGACCAGCGAGGTGTAGATGATGGCGATGACCGAAAGGGCAAAAACGAGCGGCGCGAAATATTCCGAAGCGTTCGGGAACATGCCGAGCGAGAAGCGGATGAGGCCATAGCCGCCGAGCTTCAGGAGCACGCCTGCCAGGATAACCGAGCCTGCCGTTGGCGCCTGAACGTGCGCGTCGGGAAGCCAGGTATGAACAGGCCACATCGGCATCTTCACCGCGAAGGAGGCGAAGAAAGCGAGCCAGAGCCAAGTCTGCAGCTGCGGCGGGAACTTGTAAGCGAGCAGCGTCGGGATGTCGGTCGTACCGGCCTGCCAGTACATCGCCATGATGGCGAGCAGCATCAGCACCGAGCCGAGCAGCGTGTAGAGGAAGAACTTGTAGCTGGCGTAGACGCGATCCTTACCGCCCCAGACGCCGATGATCAGGAACATCGGGATGAGGCCGGCTTCAAAGAAGACGTAGAACAGCACGATATCCAGCGACACGAACACGCCAACCATCATCGTCTCGAGGACGAGGAATGCGATCATGTAGTCCTTCAGACGCTTTTCGACCGAGAGCCAGCTTGCGAGCACGCAGAAGGGCATCAGGAAGGTCGACAGGATGACGAACAGCATGGAAATGCCGTCGACGCCCATGTGGTAGCTGATGCCGCCCGTCAGCCACTCATGCTTTTCGACCATCTGGAAACCCGGATTGGCATTGTCGAACCAGATCCAGACGAACAGCGACACGATGAAGGTGACGATGGTCGTTGCCAGCGAAATGTTCAGGACGTTCCGGCGGCCATTGGCACCGTTGTCCTGTGTAAACAGCAGGAGAACGACACCTACCAGCGGCAGGAATGTGACCGTTGAAAGAATGGGCCAATCGGTCATCAGAGGGAACTCCCGAGCATCATCCAGGTAACGAGGGCTGCGATACCGAGCAGCATCGCGAAGGCGTAGTGATAGAGGTAGCCGGTCTGCAGGCGCACGACACGGTTGGTAACGTCGACGACGCGGGCGGCAATGCCGTTCGGGCCGATGGTGTCGATGACCCCGATATCGCCCTTCTTCCAGAGGAAGCGGCCAAGCGCCTTGGCGGAGCGGACGAAGAGGAAGTCATAGAGTTCGTCGAAATACCACTTGTTCAGCAGGAACTCGTAAAGCACGCGCTGCTGCTGAGCGAGACGGCGCGGCGTTTCCGGCGACCTGATGTAGAAATACCAGGCGGTGACGAGGCCGAGAAGCATGGCGATGAAGGGGCTGAGTTCAACCCAGACAGGCGCATGTTCCATTTCCTCGAGGATCTTGTTGTCCGGGAGCGTGAACAGCGCATGCTTCCAGAATTCCTCGTAGGCGTGGCCGACGAAGTCAGCGTTGAAATACATGCCGGCGGCAACAGCGCCGATCGCCAGCAGATAAAGCGGGATCAGCATGACGTTCGGCGATTCATGCACGTGGTGCATGACCTCGTGCGAAGCGCGCGGCTTGCCGAAGAAGGTCATGAAGATCAGGCGCCAGGAATAGAAGCTGGTGAACATCGCCGCGATAACCAGCAGCGTGAAGGCGAAGCCGGCAGCTGCATTGTGCGAAGCGAAGGCCGCCAGGATGATCGCATCCTTCGAGAGGAAGCCGGCGAAACCGATATGGGTCAGCGGAATGCCGACGCCGGTGATCGCCAGCGTGCCGATGACCATCATCCAGAAGGTCTTCTGGATATGCGGACGCAGGCCACCCATATGACGCATGTCCTGCTCGCCATCGACGGCGTGAATGACCGAGCCGGCGCAGAGGAAGAGCAGAGCCTTGAAGAAGGCGTGGGTGAAGAGATGGAAGATTGCAGCGCCATAAGCACCGACGCCGAGAGCGACGAACATGTAACCGAGCTGCGAACAGGTCGAGTAGGCGATGACGCGCTTGATGTCGTTCTGCACGAGGCCGACGGTCGCGGCGAAGAAGGCCGTAATCGCGCCGATGATGGTGACGAAGGTCAGCGCATCCTGCGACAATTCGAAGATCGGCGACATGCGGGCGACGAGGAAGACTCCGGCGGTGACCATAGTTGCGGCATGGATGAGTGCGGAGACCGGCGTCGGGCCTTCCATGGCGTCCGGCAGCCAGGTGTGCAGCAGGAACTGCGCGGATTTACCCATCGCGCCCATGAACAGCAGCAGGCAGACGGCCGTCAGCGCGTGGCCACGATCGAGATGCATGCCAAGGAAATTGAGCACGATATCGGTCGGCTGGCCGCCCTGCCCGGAAGCGAAGCTCTGGGCATTGCCGAAGATGACATCGAAATTGATCGATCCGAAGAGGACGAAGACGCCGGCGATGCCGAGAACGAAGCCGAAGTCGCCGACACGGTTGACGATGAAGGCCTTCATCGCAGCGGCCGAAGCGGACGGCTTCTTGAACCAGAAGCCGATCAGCAGATAGGAGGCGAGACCGACGCCTTCCCAGCCGAAGAACATCTGGGCGAGGTTATCGGAGGTCACCAGCATCAGCATGGCGAAGGTGAAGAGCGAGAGATAGGCGAAGAAGCGCGGACGATGCGGATCGTGATGCATGTATCCGATCGAATAGACGTGAACTAGGGTCGAGACCGAGTTCACGACGATCAGCATCACCGAGGTCAGCGTGTCGACGCGCAGCGCCCAGGAAACGTCGATGCCGCCGGACTGGATCCAGCGCAGGACTTCAACCTTGATCGGGCCATCCGTATGGCCGAGCGCCACCGTGAAGAAGACGATCCAAGAGAGGACGGCCGCGATGATCATCAGGCCGGTGGTAACATATTCCGAAGCCTTGGCGCCGATCGCACGGCCGAAAAGGCCGGCTATGATCGCGCCAATCAGGGGAAGAAAGACGATAGCCTTATATAAAAACATAGCTTTATCAGCCCTTCATCACGTTGACGTCTTCGACCGCGATCGAGCCGCGGTTGCGATAGAAGACGACGAGAATTGCAAGACCGATCGCTGCTTCAGCCGCAGCGACGGTCAAAATGAACAGAGCGAAAACCTGGCCGACGATGTCGTTGAGGAACGACGAGAAGGCGACCATGTTGATATTGACCGCGAGCAATATGAGTTCGACCGACATCAGGATGATGATGACGTTCTTGCGGTTCAGAAAGATACCGAAGACGCCGAGCACGAAGAGGATGGCGCTGACCGTGAGGTAATGGGAAAGTCCGATGACCATGTTGTTGTTCCTTTGATCCTCGTGCCTCGCCTCAGACGCCCTGCCCCGGCTTGACCTTGACCACCTCGACGGCGGTCGCGGGCGTGCGGGCGACCTGTTGGGAAATGTTCTGGCGCTTGATGTGCGTGCGATGCTTCAGCGTCAGCACGATTGCGCCGATCATCGCGACCAGCAGAACGAGGCCAGCGATCTCGAAGAAATAAACGTAGTTGGTATAAAGCACGTCGCCGAGAGCGGCGGTGTTTGTCCGCTGCGTCACGGCCGGGATCGGCATGGCGACGGTCTTGGCAACGGTCGGCGAAATC
This sequence comes from Martinezella sp. CNPSo 3732, assembly GCF_057784515.1. Taxonomy (NCBI): domain Bacteria; kingdom Pseudomonadati; phylum Pseudomonadota; class Alphaproteobacteria; order Hyphomicrobiales; family Rhizobiaceae; genus Martinezella; species Martinezella sp. CNPSo 3732. The sequence goes on along the minus strand of NZ_JBXSOO010000002.1, from coordinate 482,322 downwards.
ACGCTGCCGCCGATCACCACGATAAGCTCGGCGGCGAGAATGACACCGATCAAAGCGCCGATGGGTGCGTATTCCAGAATGCCGGCCCTGAGCTCGGAGAAATCGATATCCAGCATCATGACGACGAAGAGGAAGAGAACCGCCACGGCGCCGACATAAACGACCAGCAGGATCATCGCCAGGAATTCAGCCCCCATCAGCAGGAAGAGGCCGGCCGCGTTGAAGAAAACCAGGATGAGGAACAGGACCGAATGGACCGGATTCCGCGCCGAGATGACCATGAACGCCGACGCCACAGCGACAAAGGCGAAGATATAGAAAAAAAGAGCCTGCAGACCCATGTTGGTGCCTTTTTCGTCTTCCCCCGGGCAGCGAGGTGTTTCCCCTGCCCGATGGGGCTCGGTCGGACCCATGTCCGGCAAAGCCCCGGTCTAGATTCAACCGCGACGGCAACGCTTGGCCGCCCGTCACGGCATATTCAAAATTCCGCTCAGCGGTACGGCGAATCGATCGCGATATTCTGCGCGATTTCGCGTTCCCAGCGGTCGCCATTGTCCAAAAGCCGCGCCTTGTCGAAGTAGAGCTCTTCGCGGGTCTCGGTGGCGAATTCGAAGTTCGGCCCTTCGACGATGGCGTCGACCGGGCAGGCTTCCTGGCAGAAGCCGCAATAGATGCACTTCACCATGTCGATGTCGTAACGCACCGTGCGGCGGGTGCCGTCGTTGCGGCGCGGCCCGGCCTCGATGGTGATGGCCTGGGCAGGACAGATGGCTTCACAGAGCTTGCAGGCGATGCAGCGCTCTTCGCCGTTCGGATAACGGCGCAGCGCGTGTTCGCCACGGAAGCGCGGGCTGACCGGCCCCTTTTCGAAGGGATAGTTGATCGTTGCCTTCTGCTTGAAGAAGTAACGCATCGACAAAAAGAATGCGCCGACAAATTCCTTGAGGAACAGCGAGCTGACGGCGTTGGAAATTCCGGCCATCTTCAACCTCCAAATCTGCTTGAAGCGAGGATCGACATCATCATGCCCATCCCGTCAGCTTCAGCACGAATGCAACGATAACGACCATCGCGAGCGACAGCGGCAGGAAAACCTTCCAGCCAAGGCGCATGAGCTGGTCGTAGCGGTAGCGCGGCACGAATGCCTTCACCATCGCGAACATGAAGAACACAAGGCACGACTTCAGCAGGAACCAGATGATGCCCGGAACCCAGTTCAGGATCCAGATATCGACCGGAGGCAGCCAGCCGCCGAGGAAGAGGATCGTCGTCAGCGAGCACATCAGGACGACGGCGGCATATTCGCCGAGCATGAACATCATGTAGGGCGAAGAGCCGTATTCGACCATGAAGCCGGCAACCAGTTCCGATTCCGCTTCCGGAAGATCGAAGGGCGGACGGTTCGTTTCAGCCAGAGCCGAAATGAAGAACACGATGAACATCGGGAAGAGCGACAGCCAGTGCCAGTCGAGGAACGAGGCCGGCAGGCCGAGCTTGGTGCCGAGGCCGGTCTGCTGCGAGAGCACGATATCCGTCAAGTTCAGCGAACCGACGCAGAGCAGCACGGTGACGATGACGAGGCCGATCGAGACTTCGTAGGACACCATCTGCGCGGCCGAGCGGAGCGCGCCGAGGAACGGGTACTTCGAGTTCGAAGCCCAACCGCCCATGATGATACCGTACACTTCAAGCGACGAGATCGCCAGAATGTAGAGGATGCCGACATTGATGTCTGCGACGACCCAGTTCTGCGCGACAGGCACGACGGCCCAGGTGGAGAGCGCCAGCACCACGGAAACCAGCGGGGCCAGCAGGAACACGGTCTTGTTGGCACCGGCCGGAATGATCGGCTCCTTGAACATGAACTTCAGCAAGTCGGCGAAGGACTGGAACAGGCCGAAGGGACCGACGACGTTCGGGCCGCGGCGTAGCTGGACGGCCGCCCAGATCTTGCGGTCGGCAAGCAGAATGTAAGCGATGAAGATCAGCAGGCAGACCAGGAGCAGCAGGGACTGGCCAATCATGATCAGCGCCGGCCAGAGATAGGTCGAAACGAATGAATCCATAGTCCTCTGCCCTTACTCTGCCGCAACGCGGAAATTGTTGCGGGCCAATGCCGAGCACTCGGCCATGACAGCCGATGCGCGCGTTATCGGGTTCGTCAAATAGAAGTCTTTGATCGGCGAAGCAAATGCCGATTTGCCCATCGCGCCGGCTTTTTTCGCAAGTGCGGCAATTTGGGCGCTATCGCCTTCGGCAATCTCGTCGATGCCGGCGAAATGGGGGAAGGCTGCATAGAGCTTCGCGCGCAATTCTCTCAGCGAATCAAAGGGAAGCTTCTTGCCGAGCACGTCGGAAAGGGCTCGGATGATCGCCCAGTCCTCGCGGGCGTCGCCCGGCGCGAAACCGGCGCGGTTGCCCATCTGGACGCGGCCTTCCGTGTTGACCCAAGTGCCCGACTTTTCGGTGTAGGCGGCTGCCGGAAGGATGACGTCGGCATTCTGTGCACCATTGTCGCCGTGCGAGCCGATATAAACAGTCAATTTCGCGCCCTTGCGGCTGAAGTCGAGCTCATCGGCGCCCAACAGGAAGAGGACGTCCATCGACGAGAGCATAGCAGCGGCATTGACGCCCTTTGCGCCCGGCACGAAGCCGAGATCAAGGCCGCCGACCCGCGCGGCTGCGGTGTGCAGCACGGCAAAACCGTTCCAGTCTTCCTTGACGACGCCAGCAGCGGCAGCGAGCTTAGCGGCATTTGCCAGAACCTCGGCACCCTCTTCGCGGATCAGGGCGCCCTGGCCGATGATGATCATCGGCTTCTGAGCATTCTTCAGCACGTCTGCGAAGCTGTGCGAGCCGCTGACGAGATCGGCCAGCGTATCTGGCCCAGCGCCGAGATAATCATAGGAGTAGCGAAGGTCGGCGGCTTCGCCGATTACGCCGATCGGGAACTTACCGCGGCGCCAGCGCTTACGGATGCGCGAGTTCAGCACGGCCGCTTCGAAGCGCGGATTGGCCCCGACGATCAGCAGCGCGTCGGCGGCTTCAATGCCCTGAATGGTCGGATTGAAGATGTAGCTTGCGCGGCCGAGCGACGGATCAAGCGCCGCCCCGTCCTGGCGACAGTCGAGATTTTCCGATCCGAGCGATTTCAGCAGTTCGCCAAGAGCGTACATTTCCTCGACCGAGGCAAGATCGCCGACGATCGCGCCGATCTTGTCGCCGCTGGTGGCGGAAACGGCCGACTTGATGGCTGCGAAAGCGTCGCTCCAGCTTGCCGGCTGCAGACGGCCGTCCTTGCGGACATAGGGCTTGTCGAGGCGCTGCGTCTTCAGGCCGTCCCAGATGAAGCGAGTCTTGTCGGAGATCCACTCTTCGTTGATCTGTTCGTTGACGCGGGGCAGAACGCGCATGACTTCGCGGCCGCGCGTGTCGACACGGATCGCCGAGCCAAGGGCGTCCATGACGTCGATCGATTCGGTTTTGTTCAGTTCCCACGGACGAGCCGTGAAGGCGAAGGGCTTCGAGGTCAGCGCGCCGACCGGGCAAAGGTCAACGACGTTGCCCTGCAGCTCGGAGGTCATTGCGTGCTCGAGATAGGTGGTGATTTCAGCATCTTCACCGCGGCCGATGAGGCCGAGTTCGGAAATGCCGGCAACTTCCGTCGTGAAGCGAACGCAGCGCGTGCAGTGGATGCAGCGGTTCATCACTGTCTTGACGAGCGGGCCGATATACTTGTCTTCGACGGCACGCTTATCTTCCTGATAACGCGAGCTGTCGATGCCGAAGGCCATGGCCTGATCCTGCAGGTCGCATTCGCCGCCCTGGTCGCAGATCGGGCAATCCAGCGGGTGGTTGATCAGCAGGAATTCCATCACGCCTTCGCGGGCCTTCTTGACCATCGGCGTGTTGGTGAAGACTTCCGGAAGCTCGCCATTCGGGCCGCCGCGAATATCGCGAACGCCCATGGCGCAGGATGCCTGCGGCTTCGGCGGTCCGCCCTTCACCTCTACGAGGCACATGCGGCAATTGCCGGCCACCGACAGTCGTTCATGGAAGCAGAAGCGCGGGACTTCGGCGCCGGCTTCCTCGCACGCCTGGATAAGCGTGTAGTGATCCGGAACTTCGATCTCTTTACCGTCAATCTTCAGTTTAGCCATCGTCCACTCAGTCCTATGTCACGTCTCCAGCCCAACCTGGCCGCAGACAATTTCATGATCGCAAACCGGATTGCCATCGGGGCGGCTCAAACGCCTGATGGCACCGGTTCGCTCACAATAAGCTTTGCCGAGCCTTGTCCCCGCAAGACCAGCTTTGCGATCGAGCCATGCGGGTCACCTGCATCGTCTCCATCGCCGTCATTCACGCTCCCCGGCCGCGATCCAGCCGGGGAAATCCTCAACTGCGGCCCTTCGGCAGCAGCGCCTTCGCCTGGCCAACCCAGTCATCGCGCCGGATGCGACCTTCGAAACCGAGTTCGCCATCGATCCGATCGATATCCGCATCGCTCCAGCCGGCAATATCGGCAAACCGCTTGATGCCACGTCCGTTCAGCACCTGCTCCAGCTTCGGACCTATGCCGGAAATCCGCTTCAGGTCGTCAGTCTTCTCAGCCACCTTGCGACCGCGCGGAGGGGCGGGCTTGGCTGCAACTGATGCGGCAACTTCAACCTTCTTTGCGGCAGCCGGCGCAGCGACTTTTACCTTCACCGTCTTCTTTGCAGTTGTCGTCGCGGCCTTGGGCGCGGCAACGACAGGCTTCGGCTCAGCCTTCTTTACGCCAACCGCCTTCTGCTTGGCAGCAACCGGCTTCGGCGCAGCTGCCTTGGCAACGGTCGCTGCCTTTACAGGCTTTGCGTCCCCTGCCCCGCCATTCGCAGCAGTCGGCTTCGCAGCAACTTCAGCCTGATGCTTTTCGTCGTCCAGGGCTTCGGCCAATTTGGTGGTCGCTTCAACGGCGCCTTGGAAAGCACCGAAGAATGCACCCGCCAGCTGCGAGGTAAAGCCGAAGCCGATCGCAGTAACCGCAGCAATGGCTGCGGCAGGATGGGCCATCAGCGGATGGATCGGCATGATCGGCGCGTTCCCAAACATATCGGCAGCGGCACGGCCAAAATCGGCCGATGCATTGCCGGCCGCTCCGCTTTCCTGCCTGATATCGTTGGTCTTCGCCATCTTCGATCCTTACTCGGCTGCTTCCAGAACCGCGCCGTGGCTCGTCGCGTTGGCGGTGTACTGGTCGATGCGCTTTTCGATCTCCGGACGGAAATTGCGGATCAGGCCCTGAACCGGCCATGCTGCTGCGTCACCGAGCGCACAGATGGTATGACCTTCGATCTGCTTCGTCACCTGGAACAGCATGTCGATCTCGCGCTTCTGGGCGTTGCCACGAGCCATGCGCTCAAGAACGCGCCACATCCAGCCGGTGCCTTCACGGCACGGCGTGCACTGGCCGCAGCTCTCGTGCTTGAAGAAGGCCGAGATGCGGGCAATCGCCTTGATGATGTCGGTCGACTTGTCCATGACGATCGCCGCAGCCGTGCCGAAGGACGACTTGACTTCGCGCAGGCCGTCGAAATCCATCGGGCAGTCGATGATATCGGCGGCCGGAACGACCGGGCAAGATGCGCCGCCGGGAATGACGGCAAGCAGGTTGTCCCAGCCGCCGCGAATGCCGCCGCCGTGCTTTTCGACCAGTTCGCGGAAGGTGATGCCCATCGTCTCCTCGACCGTGCAGGGACGGTTGACGTGACCGGAGAGCATGAACAGCTTCGTGCCGACATTGTTCGGGCGGCCGAAGGAGGAGAACCAGCCGGCGCCGCGGCGCAGGATCGTCGGGGCAACGGCGATCGACTCGACATTGTTGACCGTCGTGGGGCAGCCGTAGAGACCCATATTGGCCGGGAACGGCGGCTTCAGGCGCGGCTGGCCCTTCTTGCCTTCGAGGCTTTCGAGCAGCGCGGTTTCTTCGCCGCAGATATAAGCGCCGGCGCCGTGATGAACGAAAACATCAAAATCCCAGCCGAGCTTGTTGTTTTTGCCCAGCAATCCAGCATCGTAGCATTCGTCGATCGCAGCCTGTAGGGCTTCGCGCTCGCGCATGTACTCGCCGCGGACATAGATGTAAGCGGTGTTGGCACCCATGGCGAAACCGGCGATGACGCAACCTTCGATCAGCGTATGCGGATCGTGGCGCATGATGTCGCGGTCCTTGCAGGTGCCGGGTTCCGACTCGTCGGCGTTGACGACGAGATAATGCGGACGACCGTCGCTTTCCTTCGGCATGAAGGACCACTTGAGGCCGGTCGGGAAGCCCGCGCCGCCGCGACCGCGAAGGCCGGAAGCCTTCATCTCGTTGATGATCCAGTCACGACCCTTTTCGAGGATTTGCTTCGTGCCGTCCCAATGGCCGCGCGACATCGCGCCCTTCAGAGACTTATCCTTGAGGCCGTAGATATTGGTAAAGATGCGATCCTGATCCTGTAACATGCTTCACCTCTTACCGCGGCTTCTTGCCGAAGACCTTGATATATTCCGCTTCGCCACCCTTAGCGAGTGCCTCAGCCTGCCTGACCCAGTCGTCACGTTCGATCCGGCCCCTGAAATTCAGATAGCCATCGACCCAGCGGCGCTCCGCCTCATTCCAGCTGGCAATCTGCGCGAATGTGAAGATACCGAGCTCGTGCAAGGTCCCTTCGATCTTCGGGCCCACGCCTGAAATGAGTTGCAGATTATCCGGCTGCGCGGGTCTTTCGATACCTGCGGGCCGATCCTTGTCGTCGAGCGACGGCTTGCCCGCAACGGGCTCCGCAGCTGCAGTGCCCGAAAGCGGCTGCGTTTCGGCCGCTTTGGCATTCTTGGCTGCTTCCTTCGGCGCCGTTGCCGGCGTCTTCAGGCTGGGATTGGTTTCGGCGTCCGTGCTTTTCGCGCGGCCGGCTTCCGACGGCGGGATCGATACGGCTTCGGCAGTGGCCTTGGCCGTCTTGCTTGCAACACTCTTTGCCTTCGCCTCATCCGAAAGCAGCGACGTCAAACCGCCTTCCGGAGCGGAGAAAACGCGATCGATCTGCGGGCCGGTCTGAATCTCATGGCCCTTGCCTGCGGCGAATGCATCGATGATCTCTTCGAGACGTGCCGGTGTCAGATCCTCATAGGTATCCTTGCCGATCACCACCATCGGTGCGTTGACGCAGGCGCCCTGACATTCGACTTCTTCCCAGGAGAGCGTGCCGTCGGCATTGCGCTCGAAAGCATGATCGTTGATCCGGCTCTTGCAGATCTTGATCAGTCCCTCGGCGCCGCGCAGCATGCAGGGCGTCGTGCCGCAGACCTGGACGTGGGCGCGGGTGCCGACCGGATGCAACTGGAACTGCGTATAGAAGGTCGCGACTTCGAGCGCACGGATATAGGCCATATCGAGCATGTCGGCGATCGTTTCGATAGCCGCCTTGGTGACCCAGCCTTCCTGCTCCTGCGCGCGCATCATCAGCGGGATGATCGCGGATTGCTGACGACCATCAGGATATTTCTGAATCGTCTTTTCAGCCCAGACCGCATTCTCCGCATTGAAAGCGAAGGCGGCAGGCTGGAATTGATCTTCGGCTAGTCGACGAACGGACATCTTTCACGCCTTATCTCAGTTTAAGGACCCACACCGCGTATTCGTCAGAGACGAGAATTCGCAGGCATAGGCCGACTGGTCTTTCTGCATAAACACAACAAACTTGCCGCCATTCGGCACAGCGGCCTTGATCTCGTAACCGCGGGAAAGGAGATCACCCATGGTCGAATCTCCGCCCGACGCAATCTCACTTCCACTTTTCGCAGAATTCGAATTGATCGAATTCGAATTCTGCAGGTTGATGCTCGGCAGGCCCTGCGTCTTGCCGGTCTGCTGTGCAGAGGCACCGCAGGCGACCAGAAGCGCTGGAATGACGACCTGCCAGGCTCGCATCAACGATCCACCTCACCGAACACGATATCGAGCGAGCCGAGCACGGCCGCGACGTCGGCGAGCTGGTGGCCGCGGCACATGAAGTCCATGGCCTGGAGATGCGCATAGCCCGGCGCACGGATCTTGCAGCGATACGGCTTGTTGGAGCCGTCCGAGACGAGATAGACGCCGAACTCGCCCTTCGGCGCCTCGACAGCCGCATAAACCTCGCCGGCCGGCACGTGATAGCCTTCGGTGTAAAGCTTGAAATGGTGGATCAGCGCTTCCATGGAGCGCTTCATCTCGCCGCGCTTCGGCGGAACGACCTTGCCGTCCAGCGACGAAACAGGTCCGGCCTTGGCATCGCCGAGCAGGCGATTGACGCACTGCTTCATGATGCGGACGGATTCGCGCATTTCGATCATGCGGATGAGATAACGGTCGTAGCAATCGCCGTTCTTGCCGATCGGAATGTCGAATTCGAGATCGGAATAGCATTCGTAGGGCTGAGCCTTGCGCAGGTCCCAGGCGGCACCCGAGCCGCGGACCATGACGCCCGAGAAGCCCCAGGCCCAACAGTCTTCCAGCGAAACCACGCCGATATCGACGTTGCGCTGCTTGAAGATACGGTTGCCGGTCAGAAGATCGTCGATGTCATCGAGCGCCTTGAGGAAGGGATCGCACCAATCGCCAATATCCTGAACGAGCTTTTCCGGAAGATCCTGGTGAACACCACCCGGACGGACGTAAGCTGCGTGCATGCGCGAGCCGGAGGCGCGCTCGTAGAACACCATTAGCTTTTCGCGCTCTTCGAAGCCCCACAGCGGCGGCGTCAGCGCGCCGACGTCCATGGCCTGCGTGGTGACGTTCAGCAGATGCGACAGGATGCGGCCGATTTCCGAATAGAGCACGCGGATCAGCTGGCCGCGGATCGGGATGTCGATGCCGAGCAGCTTTTCGACGGCCAGCGCATAGGCATGCTCCTGGTTCATCGGCGCCACGTAGTCGAGGCGGTCGAAATAGGGAACGGCCTGAAGATAGGTCTTCGTCTCAATCAGCTTTTCAGTGCCGCGATGCAGCAGGCCGATATGGGGATCGACGCGTTCCACAATTTCGCCGTCCAGTTCGAGGACAAGACGCAAAACGCCGTGCGCAGCCGGATGCTGCGGACCGAAATTGATGTTGAAGTTGCGAACGTTATGTTCTGTCATGACGGCGATGCTCGCGTTTTCGGAATTTCAGAGGATGGCAGGCCGAAGCCCGCCACACGCCAACAATCAGGCCTTCGCCTTTTCGTCGCCCGGGAGCACGTAGTCGGTGCCCTCCCACGGCGACAGGAAATCGAAGTTGCGGAATTCCTGCTTCAGTTCCACCGGCTCGTAGACGACGCGCTTGGCGGCATCATCGTAGCGGACTTCGACGAAACCGGTCGTCGGGAAGTCCTTGCGCAGCGGATGACCTTCGAAGCCGTAATCCGTCAGCAGGCGACGTAGATCGGGATGACCTGTGAAGAGAACGCCGTACATGTCCCAGGTTTCACGCTCGAACCAATCGGCGCCGGGATAGACGCCGCAAGCGGAGGGAACAGGCTGATCTTCGCCGACAGGAACCTTAACGCGAATGCGCAAGTTCTTCTTGGGCGACAGCAGATGATACACCACATCAAAACGCTCGGCGCGCTGCGGCCAGTCGACGCCGCAAATATCCGTCATGTTGACAAAGCCGCACTTGGCGTCGTCACGCAGGAAGGTCAGCAGGGCGATAACGTTTTCGGTCGTCGTCGTCACGTTCAGCTCGCCGTACTTGATCTCGCTCGAAGAAATCAGGGCGCTGCGAACTTCCGTGAGGTAGGCGGCGAGTTCGTTCAGGGCTTCACTCATAATACCTTGTCCCCTGCCTTACCGTTCGATCGTGCCGGTGCGCCGGATCTTCTTCTGCAGCAGAAGCACGCCGTAAAGCAGCGCCTCCGCCGTGGGAGGACAGCCCGGAATATAGATGTCGATCGGCACGACACGGTCGCATCCGCGAACGACGGAATAGGAATAATGATAGTAGCCGCCGCCGTTGGCGCAGGAACCCATCGAGATGACGTAACGCGGCTCCGGCATCTGGTCGTAGACCTTGCGCAGCGCGGGCGCCATCTTGTTGGTGAGCGTGCCGGCGACGATCATGACGTCGGACTGACGCGGCGAAGCGCGCGGCGCAAAGCCGAAGCGCTCGACGTCATAACGCGGCATGGAAACCTGCATCATCTCCACGGCGCAGCAGGCGAGACCGAAAGTCATCCACATCAGGGAGCCGGTGCGGGCCCAGTTGATCAGCTCATCGGTGGAGGTGACCAGAAAACCCTTGTCGGCGAGCTCGTTGTTGATCTCGCCGAAGAACGGATCGTTGCTGCCAACGGGCTTGCCGGTTGCGGGATCGATAATCCCCTTCGGCTGCGGCGCAACGAGCGTCGTGTTGCTTGGGGCTACTCCCATTCCAGGGCTCCCTTCTTCCATTCATAGATAAAGCCGATGGTCAGCACCGCGAGGAACACCATCATCGACCAGAACCCGAACCAACCGATCGCACCGAAGGATACGGCCCACGGGAAGAGGAAGGCGACTTCCAGATCGAAGATGATGAAGAGAATCGATACCAGGTAGAAGCGGATATCGAACTTCATGCGGGCGTCATCGAATGCATTGAAGCCGCATTCGTAAGCCGACAGCTTTTCCGAGTCAGGCGCCTTGAAGGCGACGGCAAACGGCGTGATCAACAGCGCCAGGCCGATTACCAAGGCAATACCAATGAAAATCGCTATCGGAATATAGGAACTGAGCAGTCCAGTCATCATGTCCATCCCTGCTTGCGTCAGCGCCGGGGCGGCGCATCTGAGCAAATGCCCAGCAAGCGAAAGAGCGTTGCAACAGAGCCGTGGTTAGCGCAGCCGGAGCGCGGGCGCAAGCCTTTTGAATCTGTCTGTTAGGGTACTATCGAGCGGTAGATATCAATGTGTTGCGACGGCAACGCGACAAATCAGCGCTGGCGCGAAAAGGCTCCTTCGCAATCGCAATAAATTGATGTTTGATTGTAAGGGCTTGGAGAGAATGGCGCGAGTGACGGGGCTCGAACCCGCGACCTCCGGCGTGACAGGCCGGCACTCTAACCGACTGAGCTACACCCGCGCATTGTTTGGCCTTTCAGCCGATGCAGATCTGAAATTTGCCTTGAAATGGCGCGAGTGACGGGGCTCGAACCCGCGACCTCCGGCGTGACAGGCCGGCACTCTAACCGACTGAGCTACACCCGCATTTCATTTCAAGCATTCCAGATGCTTCCGCACCCATCAAAGCGGCCCTCGCCGTTCGATGAGCGGCTAACTACGGGGTTCGTGTTTGGGTGTCAAGCAGGTTTGAATACAAATCGATGACAGAATGCGAATTGTTTTGGACAAGCACTCCCGCAGTTTTCGGTCCCCTCGATTTCACATAGCAGGCTCCCGCCTCACGCATTTCATTCGAGCCTGATATGCGTAGGAATAATTAGGCAGGCCTCCCATCCGCTCATGTGGATGACCACGATCGGAGACGTGTAAAATTCAAAAAAATCAAAAAATCTTCACAAACACTCTTGCGGTTTGTCGTCGTTCCGCATAGATCACGGCCACCGAACGCGGCGGGCCAATGACCCGCTTCGCAGAGGGGCGATTAGCTCAGTTGGTAGAGCGCCTCGTTTACACCGAGGATGTCGGGAGTTCGAGTCTCTCATCGCCCACCATTCTTCACGTATTCAATTGTCAGTTTGAGATCGCCGGCTGTTCGCTGCTGCAATCACGATGAGCGACTTTGCGCGACCAATACGTGTGGCTCAGTAGTTGCCGAGAATAATGACGGCCAGAAGCACCACGGAAACAAGCACGAGGGCTGCTATGATAACCAGCAGCTCCTTCAACATGAATCGTTCCATCTTGCTGTCATCCATGCCGTTTGCTCCCGCAAACCGTTACCACATTCATTCCCAACGTCGAATCGACGCGCTGGGTTCGGTATCAGTCCACATGTAAGTGGCCTCGTTGTCAATTTCAGCCTGAAGATCCTCGCAGGGACAACAGTTCTTCTTCCATTGTATTTCGTCGCCCTTATGGCACATGGCGCTTCGCCGGTCGCCGCCTTGGCGGTGGGTCTATATAGGCATCTGGCAGATTGACCGTCCGCGACAGTAATCTCTCTGCGATCTGCGCGGCGGCGGCACGCGCGCCCTCCCTGGAACAAAAGTTGCCGCGCACCTGTACAGCCGCGGCCAGCAGGCGAAAGAATGCGCCGCGCAGTTCCGACGACGGTGGCGTCGGCTCCAGCCAGAATCGATCCAGGCTGCCTTGATCGCTCAAACCATCGATATCGTAGATCGCCGCTCCCAGCGCTTTGACCGGCTTTCCCACCTGCAGCGCTGAAAGTGCCGCAGTCGAGTTGACAGTTACCATGCCCTGGCTGGCGGCAATCAGCCGGTCCAGACTGCCGCCATCGATCAGATGGAGGCGAGATGGCAATCCGTAAGAAGCGCCGATGTGCTCGACATAGGTCCGCCAGTCCACGAGCCCGTTGTCGAGCGGATGAAGCTTGAGGACGAGATGCGCGTCGGGCGCGGCATTCTCCGCGAAGGAACGGAGAATCAGCCGGATCGCATCCTGCTGCAGATGGAAAGGCGAGTGTGCCCGCAACTGAAAATCGGTCTGAAGCTGTAGGGGATAGACGAAGAATCGTTTGCCGCCGGCAATCAGATCCTTGATCACACCCTCTGCCTCTCGTGCCCTCCTGCCCCTGAAAGGAAGTTTCCTCAACCAGCCGGCATATTCCAACAAGGGATGGTAAAGCCCGTGCCGCCGATAGCCGGGGTAGAGAAACCACAGAAAAACCGTCGGCAGATAATAGGCGAGATCGTAAAGCGCTTCCGCTAGGAAAGTCTGGTTGTAACGACGCGTCCAATCAGGTTCCGGCAGCTTGGACGCCGCCTTCAATATATGGGCAGGATCGGCCGGAAAGTGCGAATTCGAAGAGAGGCCGTCCCGTTCGAGCGTCACCCAGTCCGGCCGCAAATATCCCATCTCGACGACATTGACGGTAACGCCGGCACGCCGCGCCTCCTCGATGGCAACCTGATGGTAGGGGCGCTCCTCGCCATGCAGAATCAAGTCGGTGAGGTTCTCGGCCTCGATTCGCTGTCTGACATAGGCGCGCCATCCGGCAAAATCGCCGCGATAATTGGAGACGCCGCGCCGGCGCCAAGAAATCCAGTCCCCGGCATTCAGGTTGATGCGGATACAGCGGCTGCCGGCCATCTCCAGAATCCTGGCGATCTCGACGAACAATGGCGAGGATGGCCCCTGCAGGAACAGGAATATGCGCGCGGGGGCGATGCCCTCCCCGCTCAGCATCACTCCGCAACCTCGGTGGCAAGGCCGGCATAGTGCAGCAACGTACCGAACAGGTTCCAGGGCGCCTCTTCCTGCGGCGGCTGTGGCTTTTGGGAGTGCGAGCGCGCGCGGCCAAGCGGAACGATGACGTAATCGGTGCGCGGGTCGGGGAACGGATCCGCAAAGGCCTTCAGCAAGGGTGCATGATCACCATAGAAGAGCAGCCAGACCGGGCGATCCAGCCTGTCGAGATGATGGGCGAGATTGCCGAGCGCATGATCGGCGCGCATCAGGAGCTCGCCATAGATATCCACCGGATTGACGAGATCGCCGCAGCGACCTGGTTCCCAGGGGCCGTGATTCGCCATGGATGCGACAAAGAGGAAATTCTTGCCGGTACCATCGTCGTCGATCGTCCGAATCACGCTCTTCGTCAGCGAGAGGTCGCTGACGTAGGGGCCATCGCGTTCCGGATTGTGATCGAACTCGTCCAGCATCATCATCCGGTCGAAGCCGAGCTGCGGCAATGCCTTGTGACGAAGGAAGAATGTCTTGTCGTAGGGATGGATGAACTGCGTCTTCCAGCCCGCCTTCTTCAGCCGCGCCGGCCAGACCACATCCTTATAGTGGCTGGCGCGCAGATAGGGGTAGCTGGCATCGATATGCACATTTTCGGGCAGCAGTCCGCTCAAGACGGCAAATTCGGTTCGCAGCGTATAGCCACCCTCGAAGACACTGGTCATGCGGCCCCATTGTGCGGCCTGCTCGCGCAGGCGATCGAGATTGGGAAGCTTGATGTTGTCGACACCGAAATGTCTGAGATCGATGAAGGATTCGGATTGCCAGACGACGATGAGCGGTTCATCTTCACCATGTTCCCAAAGCTCCTGAAGCGCCGACATGAAGCGCCCGGACAATTCCGTGACGATCGCCTCGCGCCGGACACCGACCCAGATGACGAAATGAAAGACGACGGAGGCGAAGGTGCCGAACCTCACCGTATCGATCTTTACGTCAACCTTGCCGAGAAACTTCTGTGTGAAACGGCAGACCGGCTCGCTGACGACCCTGCTGAACAGCGCGAGCCATGGCGCGAAGGCGACGACCAACATCAACAGAACCCATAACAATTGGTTCGACGCCGGCAAAACCGATGGCTCGAGATACATATAGAGGCCGCTGAGGCCGAAAACATAAGCGAAGGCGATAATCCAGAAGACGATGTTCAGCGAGGTCGCGTAGAAGATCTCCTTGTATTTGAAAACATCCACGACCAGCGCGATGTCCGAAAAAACCAGAGGCTCACGGATAAACTCGAACTTCGCCCTCGATATGCCCGTGAAGATGACGAAGAAGCTGATGACAGCCTGCGTGCTGTAGAGCGGGCGCCAGGAAATGGCGAAGAAGGCGACATAGATCAATATGATGACCGGAATCCTGGCCACCCAGTCGCAAGCTACCCGCCGCCAGCTTCTTTTCGGGCGATTCTCGGCGGTGACGGCAGCCGGCATGGCGAAAGGATCGGTTAGCAGGACGATGACGCAGGAAAACGCGAAGCAGGCAAGCGTCAAAAGAACTGGAAAATCATGAAGCTTCAAGATTGCGCCATCCAAATGCCCGCCGCCTCTATGACATTTCTCATATCCGCGAGGAACGGGCCGCCAATTCCCTGACTTACCTTCTCTTGCACGCGTTTCACCGACAGCGCAACACCGATAGTTGTTTCGTATTACTTATCGCTATCAAAGCCTTGCTCGGCGGTATCGGCAAGAGCGCGATCCCCCTCCCCACCAAATATTTTTCGCGTCTTGCGCGAAAACCACCATAGAAGCGGCAGTTTTATCAATGGTCCGAAAAATGCGAGCGCCGTCAGCGAAAATCCGAAATAGATTCTTTGCTTGCCGCGATCCAATCCTTGGACGATTTTCGCCGCGACCGCCTCGGCACTCCACGGTTTGACGGCTCCCATCAACATGTCCGCTTCGCGAGGTCTGAGAGAGATTTCCCGACGATATTGCGGCGTCATCGTATCGGGTGGGAAACAGATGGAAATCTTTACGCCCGAAGCGGCAGCCTCGGCGCTCAAAGCTTCAGCAAAGCCAGTCAGCGCCGATTTGGATGCGCAATAGGCGGTATAGCCGAATATGCCGATCAAGGCTGCTCCCGAGGAGATCATCATGATCCGGCCGCTGCGCCGGCTCTTCATACCCTTATAAACAGCGCGAACCGCGTTGGCCGTCCCAAGGACATTGATGGAGATCTGCTCATCGAAAACCGATGCCGGCATCGCATCGAAGGCGCGGGGCTCGACGATGCCCGCAGAAGCTATGAGGATATCGCAAGGGCCGAAGGATGCTTCGCAAAGCTTTACCGCCTCCGTGGTCTGCTCGGCCGAAGCCACATCAACGGAAGCCGTTCGGATAAAGGCGCCGTCGACACCGGGAAGCGCTGCGATTTCGGCACGTGCGTCTTCGAGGCGCCGCGTATCGCGAGCAAGGAGCGAAACTCGAGCCCCCCGCGCCGCGTAAAGCTTCGCTACCGCCAGACCAATTCCGCTTGAACCTCCCGTGACGATAACGTGCATGAGACGACCGCCCGAACTTATGAGCCGCCTGGAGCCTGAGCCAGGGGCAGCAGCTGCATCATTTTCTCCATATCCAGCGAGGCGAGACCGAAATTGCGGTCCTTCAAACTCTTGAGTTTTTCCGCTGTCAGCCTGACGGCGCGCCGGATCTGCTCCTCGGTGTGATCGCAGGTGATGAAGAAGCGGAGCCGCGCCATGCCTTCCGGCACCGCCGGATGGATGATAGGCAGCACATTGATGCCTTCGGCGAGCAGGTCGTTCGATAGCTGCGCCGCACGAAGCGAATCGCCGACGATGACGGGCACGACCGAATGGCCCATACTGAGGCCGGTATCGAGTCCTGCCGCTTTTGCTTCTTCAAGAAAAAGGTGGCCGTTGCGCCTGAGGCGTTCGGTTCGCTTCGGTTCGGACTTGAGGATATCGAGGCCAGCGATGGCAGCGGCGGCGAGAACCGGTGAAAGACCGACGCTATAGACGAAACCGCCGGCTTCCGCTTTCAGAATATCGGCGAGCGCGCTGCTGCCGGCAATATAGCCGCCACAGCTGGAGGTCGTCTTCGACAGCGTGCCCATCCAGATATCGACGTCACGCGGATCGAGATCGAAATGCTCGAACGTGCCGCGACCCGTCTTGCCGAGAATGCCAAGCGCATGCGCTTCGTCGACCATCAGCCAAAAACCGTAGCGCGTCTTCAATTCCAGCAGAGCGGGCAGATCGGCGATATCGCCATCCATCGAATAGATGCCTTCGACGATGACGAGGACGCGCCGAAAATCCGATGAGAGCGTCTTCAGGATATTTTCGAGGCTGTCGAGATCATTATGCTGAAACAGCCGGCGTGCCGCGCCGGAAAGCTTGATGCCGGCAAGCGCGCTGTTGTGAATGAATTCATCATGGATCACCAGATCTTGTGGCCCCATCAGGCAGCCGATCGCGGCGACATTGGTCAGGTAGCCGCTGACGAAACAGACGGCAGCATCGACGCCATAGACTGAGGCGAGCCTGCGTTCGAGCTCGACGTGACCAGGCCGCTCTCCTGCCACGAGGCGACTCGCCGAAGCCGAAATTCCGAAGCGGTCGATCGCCTCTTTGGCACGTGTGGCGACATGCGGATCGGTATTGGTCGCCAGATAGTCATAAGAAGCAAAATTGACGAACTCGCGCCCGCCGATGCGCGTCGTCGCGCCGGCAGCGGCATCATGCGACCGGTAGAAGGGATTGGCGACACCGAGCAGCTCGCCTGCCATACGTTGCGTTGCGACACGCTTGTACTCCGGCAGATCCTCGAAGCGCGTCACATGGCGCGGCTGTGCCTGCGGCTGCCGGTTCAGCCGTTCGGTTCGATTACGGCCGGAGGATTCGCCAACTCGGCGCATCTGTTCGAGCAACTTGCTTTTCTTCTGCTCCGCCGGATTGCCATCATCGGCATCATACATGGTCACTGGACGGCCCTTTTTTCCTGGTCTGAGGCATGGCTGCGCGCCAGACGCTCGACCACCTCGTCTCCGGCCGCGTCACCACTAGCATCATCACCATTGCGATTCATGACTCGATCACGCAAGCGGCTGACGACATCGCCCACGGTCGTGCCCTCGCCTACGCCGCTCAAAGGAATATCGAAGCCGGTTTTCTGCTGGAAGCTCATGCCGAGCTCCATGGCCATCAGGCTATCGAGGCCGATATCCTTCAAAACCTTGTCGGGCGTCACCGTGTCTTCCGTCACGCGCAGGATGGCAGCAATCTCCGCAGCGACGAGCGCATGCAGGACGGCCTGAGCCTCCTCTTCCGATTTCCCTTTGATCAGCTCCTTGAGATCGATGCCATCTCCCTCGTTCAGAGCCTGATGGCTGCCTGTATGCCGCATCAGCGGTTCGAACAGCGACCGGCCGGAGATTGGCAGCAGGCGAACGGCATTCCAATCGATCTCGGCGATCATGACTGCCGCCGCATCGACCGCGCCTCTGTGCGCCAGCATATAACGCTCGACCTGCTCCAGAGCGTCGCGCGCCTTCAGCGCTGCCTTACCGATGCGCTTGGAGAGGAGATCATTGACCTCGATATTGCGGGCAAGGAAGCCTTTGTCGGCAATGGCGCCGAAACCGACGGCGAGCGCGGGCTTGCCGGCAGCGCGGCGAGCCCGCGCCAGGCCCTCCAGGTAGCCGTTTGCCATCACATAATTCGCCTGGCCGGGATTGCCGAGCATGGTCGTTGCCGAGGAGAACAGCAGGAAAAGCTCCAGCTTGTCGTCCCGCGTCAGGTGATCCAGGTTTTCAGCGCCACGGATCTTGACCTCGAGAACGGGGCGATTGCGCTCCGGCGTCAGGTTGGCAAGCAGCGCGTCATCCAGAACCATGGCGGCATGAACGATACCCTTCAGCGCGCCTTCGGCGCGAAGCGAGGCAAGCAGCGTCTCGACCGCGACAGCATCGGTGACATCGCAGGCATGCAGCGTCGTCACGACACCGCGCCTGGCCCAATCGGCTATCGCCTTTTTCGTTTCCGCATCGGCAATGCCTCGGCGCGAGCACAGCGCTATGCGGCGCGCACCCCTGGAAACAAGCCAATCGGCGGCGGACAGGCCGAAGCCGCCAATGCCGCCCGCAACCAGGAAAACGCCCCTGGCATCGAAGCGCAGCGATTTCGCGGGCGCCCGCAGGACATTGTCGACACCCGCAACAGGTGGACGCACCACGATCTTGCCGATATGGCCGGCATTCTGCATCAGCCGGAAAGCGTTGCCGATCTCGTCATAAGCGAAGGCGCGATATGGTAAGGGCGTCAGCTTTTCCTCGGCGAAAAGCTGGCCGATCTCCCTGAAGATGCGCCGTGTCAGGTCGGGTACATTGACCAGAAGCTGATCGGCGTCGATACCAAAATAGCTGACATTGCGCCGGAATGGACGCAGGCCGATCTTACGATCGGCGTAATAGTCACGCTTGCCAAGCTCTAGGAAGCGGCCGAATGGCTTGACCAGCTCGATGCTTCGCTCCATCGCTTCCGAAAAGAGCGAATTGAGAACAAGATCGACACCCTCGCCGCCCGTAAGCCGCCGCACGCCGGAAACAAAATCCAGAGAGCGGGAATCAAGCACATGATCGGCGCCGAGCATTTCGAGGAAGCCACGCTTCTCGACCGTACCGGCGGTGGCGATCACCTTGGCACCCTTAAGCTTGGCAATCTGGAGCGCCGCCAGACCGACGCCGCCGGCAGCTCCATGAATTAGTATGGTTTCACCCGGCTGAATGCGCCCAAGCTCGACCATCGCATAATAGGCGGTCAGAAAAGCTACAGGCAGGGTTGCAGCCGCAACGGTGTCCATCCGTTCGGGGAGCTTCGTCACGCCATCGCGGTGAACACGCACATGGGTCGAGAACGCAGCAGGCCCGATCCCCATCACCTTGTCACCCGGCTTGAGATCGCCGACGGCATCGCCAACCGCAAGAATTCGTCCAGCAAATTCCATGCCGATCGTGGCACCGGCGAAGCCGTCTTCCAATGCTTCTTCGGGCAGAACGCCCATAGCCCACATGGCATCCCGGAAATTGAGGCCGGTGGCTTCGACGGAGACAACAACCTCGCCTTGGTCGGGCGCGGGAAGGCTCGTCTCCTCCCAGGCTACGCTATCCAGACGCCCGCTCACATGCTGGCGGATCGTTGCTGCCGTGAAATCACTGCCGCTCGCTTCGATGGCATCGAAGGGACCAGCCACAGCCCGGATTTCCCGGACCCTTCCGGTCACGCGATCCAGCAACCATTCCCTATTGTCCGTTTCCGCGACCATCAGGGTATCGATCACCGATAGCACTCGACTGCCAGACATATCGGCATCCAGCAGGTGCACGTCAAAGGCATCGTATTCATTCTGAAGGACGCGTCCGAAAGCCCACAGGCCGGCATTGGCACCATCGATAGAGCTAGCCGACAGCGGAGAGCCGCCGGGCGCCACGATGACGAGTCGAGGCCGTGTTCCATCGGCGTGCTGAGACAGCAGGTTCGCCAATTGCGTGAAGGCGGCGAGACGTGACAACGAGAGTTCCGCTGCATCGCCACGCTTCATATCCGCAAGATAAACGACGCGGCGCGTAGCCGGGTCAATGGCATCGAGAGCGTCGACAATATCCGGAGACGATGCGTCGAGATCGATGACCGTTATATTCCTGCCTAGCTTGCCGAGACCTTTCCTGCCCTGCTCCGACAAGATCAGGATCGGATCGACGGCTTCCACGACAATATCCTCTGCCGGCTGCCGCTCGGAGACGGCCGACACCGTAATCAGCGCGCCTTCGGAAAAGGTCTGTTCATGGATCAGAGGCTTGGCAAAGCCCAGAGTTCCGACGAGATCGGCAATCTGCTGGGGTGTACCGAGCCGTCCGACCGGAAATTCGGGCGACTGGCTATCGGCAAACCAGCCTGCGGAAAGGCCGAAGACGAAATCGTTGAAGGCGCTCGGCGCGCGATCGGCGAGCAGCAACTGCGCGCCGCTGGCGGCGACCGACCGAACCATCCGCTTGATATCATCATTGTGGCGCATCAAATGCTGGCTCTGATCGCCGGAGGCAATCACGATGTCGGCGACAGGGCGATCCTTCAGCCTGGTTGGATCGGCCACAATAACATGTACATCACGCTCGAAGGCGATCTCCAATGCTCGGCGGGCTTGCTCGCGCGGCTCGGCGATCACGAGACATGCGCCTGCGGCCGCAGCGATCGTTGCCAGCTTTCGACTGAAAGCAACCGATACCGAGCCGACCTCAAGAACGTGCCCGATCGCCCCGTCGTTGGCCTCGATGGAAGACGCCAATGCCTCCGCCAGCATCGAAAGCCGTCTCCGGCTCAAGGGAGAATGGACAAGCACATGCTCCAGCGTCGCCCCACCGGGCATATTTGCACCCTGGGCCGCAGGCTCACGCTCCAGCACATGCGGGCGTATCATCGTCAGATGCTCGAGCGTCTCGCGATAGGCGTCGCCAACGAGGACACTCTCGGCCACGCGCCCGGCGTCCTCGCGATAGATTTCCTGCACCAGCTCCCCCACCGGCGGCAGCGTCGGCTCCAGGGGTACATGCCACCTGCCGTCCCCCGTCTCCGCGATGCCGGCGTCCTCCAAAATGTAAAGGCAATTGACGAGGAAAGACCTGAACTCGGGATCACCGGGAAGGCCGGAGAATGCGACAGTACCGTTGCGGTCCGCAACCTTCAGCGCGATATCATGGCAGGCCCGATAGATCGCGGCGTCAAGAAGAAGACTTGCATTGTTGAGTGCACGGTTCCCATCGGAGGCGCCATGCGATGAAATCCACCGTGTACCGGCGCTAGGTCTGTCTCCGCGGGCGAAATGAGCTGAAGGCACTCCCTCATAATGAAAGGCGACGGAATCGAGCGTTGCCCTGCGGCGCAGCTGCGTGCGGCGGAAACGGCAATCGTCAAGAACGACGACCGGCCTGCCGTCTGCATCGAACAGAGTGAAACGGGCCTTGATTGAATTCGCGCTAAACCGCTCGATGTCGATAACGGCTTTGACGATCGGTCTTCCCTTGCCGAAAGCTCTCACTGTGCCGAAATGAACGGGAATATAGGGAGCACCGGTTTCGTCGCCGGAGAATTGATCAAACAATGCTACGAGGCCGTGAAACGCCGCATCGACCGACATCGGGTTGAGATTATAGCTGGCGAAGGGATGAGACGGCGGGGTAGCCGGCTTCAGATCCACTTCGATCGCATGATGACCAAAGGCCACGGCTTTCGACAGAAGCTGGAAATGCGGGCCATAATGCAATCCGAAACGTTCCGCCGTTTCGTAGGTCACATCGGAGGTCAACGTGGATTTGCGCTCTGTACCCGATCGCTCGAAGGGCTTGCCGTCCCCCTCGCCCGCCAGCGGCTTGCGGCAACGTCCAACTACGTGAACCGTCCATTCGTCATGGCTTAGGCGTTCGCGCGAACGGATCTCGATATCTCCGGTCTCCGGCGACAGGATCGTCGATAGCTCGACCATTCGATCCTGGGACAATTCGAGCGGCCGGATGATTTCGAGATTACCGATTTCAACCGCATCTGTCCCGTAATAGCGTTGCGCCGCCGTTACCGCGATCTCGACGAAGCCACTGCCCGGCATGATTGCCTTGCCGTCGACCACATGTTCCGCAAGATCGGGGAAGAGACGGGCGTCGAGATGGTTCTTCCAATTCGAACCATTGAGATCGGCGCGCCAACCGAGCAGCGTATATGGGCTCTTGCGATCCCGACCGAAGATATCGATCTCATCCGTCGTCGGAGGGGTGCGAAGCTCCACTGGCTCGAAAGGCAGAGACGGCAGTTTGACGAAGGCGTTACGGGTGGCGCTGCCGCGAGCACGCAGCGCAGGCGCTCCATTGGCGACTGCCCGCGCAAATGATTGCGAAACCGGATCATGGTCAGCGACGGGTGCCTCCCGTAGCAAGGTCGGTATCGCAATGACCTGAACCGATGCCTGTTTGGCGATCTCCGCCACATAGTTCGACAGGATCGGGCGCGGCGAAATCTCGATGAAGAGGTTGCATCCCATCGCCATCGCGGCCTGACAACCGGCCTTGAAGAGCACGGGATCGCGAACATTGCGCCACCAATATTGCGTATCCAGCAGGCGCCCGTCACGCAATTCACCTGTTACCGTCGAAATGAAAATCCCCGTGCCGCTATCCGGTGCGAGATCGGGCAAGTCCGCGAAAAAGGCCTCTTTGGCGCGGTCGATAATCGGATGATGGAACGGATAATTGATATCGAGAATATGCGCGACGATCTGGGATTTGCGCGCAGCGTCCCTGTAGACCTCTATCTCATCGGCCGGACCGGAGATCGTTACCGAATTCGGCGCGTTGATCGCCGCGATGCATATGTTGTCGAGACCTCTGGATTTCGCAAAGGCCAGCGCGGCATCCTCGCCTAGCACCACGGCGGCCATCTTGCCCTCGCCGGCGAGGAGATCCTGATGCAGCGAGCGCTTGGCGACGATGGCAACCGCTTCGGCAGCCGTCAACGCCTTGGCGGCATAAGCGGCGGCAATTTCGCCGACCGAATGGCCGAAGACCGCATCGGGCTTGACCCCCATGGACCACAGACAATCCGAAAGGGAAGCCTGGATGGCGAACAACAGCGGCTGCGCGATCTTTGTATCAGCCAAGCGCGCGGTAAGATCGGAAGCGACCAGGACATCGGTCAGCTTCTCTCCGAGATAATATTCAAAGAGCGCGCTGAAGGACTGGAAGCATTGCCGGAAATGGCGGTTTTCCTGATAGGCACCGACACCCATTCCCGCCCATTGTGAACCGTTGCCGGAAAAGACGAAAGCGATCTTGGCGGCCTGCGCCGGAGCCTCACCCGCCTCGCCGACCGAATTTTTGCCTGCGAGATGCGCATCGATCGCGGCAAGCACGGCCGCGCTGTCCCTCGCGCGGGCAGCAAAACGATGGCGCATGGGTTCGCGATTGGCCGCGGCGGAAGCAACGATCTGACGTGCTTCCTTGGGCTCGGCAGTTTCAAGACGGGTCCTGTATTCCTCGAGCAATGTCGAAAGAGCGGACGCAGTGTGAGCGCTGACGGCAAAAACAATCCCCTCGCCCCGGATTGGCGGCTCCGGCGGCGCAATCGGATCGGGATCGCTGATGACGACGTGAGCGTTCGTTCCGCCGAAACCGAAGGAATTGATCCCGGCAAAGCGCACCTGCTTGGCCGGAAGAAGCTCGATTGTCGATGTGTTGACCCTAACGTTCAGTCCCTCGAAGTCTATGGACTCGTTCGGATGATCGAAATGCAACGAGGCTGGCAGGAAATTATTTTCGAGCGCAATCACCCCCTTCAACAGCCCGAAAAGGCCGGATGCGGGTTCGGTATGGCCGATATTGGTCTTGATCGAGCCGATCGGCACCGGCGCCCGCCGATTGCGGCCTATGACTTCACCGATCGCCCATATTTCGGCGGGGTCGCCGACCTTTGTTCCCGTTCCATGCCCTTCGATGAAGGCGATGCGATTGACATCGATATTGCGGCCTTCATAGATCGACTGAAGCAAGGCGGCCTGCGCCTCGCGGGACGGCATGGAAATGCCGTTGGTGCGTCCCGAAGAATTGACGCCTACGGCATGTATCCTGGCATAGCTGCGGTCTTTCTCGCGCAGTGCAACGTCCGTCCGGCGCAATACGATCGCCGCGCCACCTTCTGCACGGACGTAACCGCGGCCGTTGTCGTCATAGGCACGGCAGAGCCCTTCCGGCGATAGCATGCGCGCCTGGGCGAAGCCCACGAAGGACATGGGGTTGAGTAGGATATTGATGCCGCCGACGATCGCCGTATCGATCTCGCCGTTCTCCAGCGCCTTCACTGCCTGATCGAGCGCGACCAGCGACGACGAACAGGCCGTGTCGATCGTCATGCTCGGTCCGCGCAATCCGAATATGTGGGAGATGCGGTTGGAAACGATGGAGAGCGTGTTGCCCGTCATGAAATACGGGCTGCCCGAGGCGGGGTCTTCCAGCGTCAGATTGCCATATTCAAGGGAGGATGCCCCGACATAGACGCCGACGCGCTGTCCCTCGAATCCATCGATGGGCAGGTTTGCATCTTCCAAAGCGCGCCAGACTATATTCAGCAGGATGCGCTGCTGCGGATCCATCTGCATCGCTTCGCGATGAGAAAGGCCGAAAACCGCGGGATCGAAGGCGTAGACATTATCGAAAACGCCAGCTGCAAAACTGTAAGTCTTCCCCTGAATACCAACAGCCGGATGCCAAAAGCGCGCGAGATCCCAGCGCTCCTCTGGTATGCGGCTTACCGTACAACGCCCCTCCTTGAGGACAAGCTGCAGTTCTTCAATCGAACTCGCCCCTGGGGCAACGCTTGCGCGTCCGATAATTTCAACTGTCATGTTCTCTCAGCAATACTCAAAGAAGGGCACCAAACTGGCCGAATTCAATATCAACTGCACACGTTATTATCTGTGGTTGTTATCGACAAAAAAATTGCGTGTGCAACCAATATGCGGCAGCGCAACAACCGATGCAATATGCGATCTCTTACACCCTTCAATCCAAATCGAAGATCGCAGCTATTGCTTGCGACGATTGTCGTGTTTTCGACAAGTCAGTTCGCGATGAATTTCCGTTGCCGACAAGGCACGATCCGTCACAATCATACAGATGTCGGCATCCGCCGACGAATAGGAGCGCAGGAGACCAGATGGAACCGCTGCCCTTCATTTTTCCAGGATTACTGTCCCAGATTCACCGCTGTTGCTGCTCCCTGGGACGCGATACCTAGCGGCGTACCGATAAGATTCAAGAACTTCCTAATGTCGACGGAAGGATGGCGCGACACGTAGATGACGTCGCGGCTCTTGACGGGGAAAGTCTGTCCCACGATCAGGCTGTCGGGATTGGACATATCGAACCGATAGACGATCGGATAGCGTCCCTTGGCATCCGGCACCATTCCCTTCCGCAGCAGGTCCTGGAAACGGGCGGGACCGAGCAGAATCTTGGCGATTTCAGGCTCTTCGTAGCGGAACAGGAAGAAGCCTTTGGCGTTGCTCGCATCGTCGATCGCGCCATGACCGAGGGCAACGGCCTCGAGCAGATTCAGATCGTTCGCGCCGAACTCGATACGGCCGTCTCCGCGAACAGAGCCGAGCAAGGTGAAGGTTCGCGGATCGCGGACGAGGAAAATCTGGTCGCCCGGCTGGACATAGATATCTTCAGAAGGATGCTCGATGATCGACTTCAGCAGAACCGTTCCGGTTCTACTGCCCCGAACCAGCGTAATATAGGTTTCGTAGGGCTGCGTCGCAGGCCCACCCGCCTTGGCGATGACTTCGGTGATTTTTTCCTTGGTCAGGTCCAACGGCACCATGGAAGGACGGCCAACCGCACCCGAAACGGTGACGCTCCGCGAGGGCGTGCCCATGCTTGTCACGATAACGTCAGGCTCGACGGCCTTGGTTGCCAGAGCCGCGAGGATTGCCTTGCGAGCCTGGTCAAGCGTCTTGCCGGCGAAGCGAACCGAGCCGGCATAAGGGATTGCCGCCGTGCCATCCGGCTGAACGACAATATCGAGCGATACCTGCTTCGATTGCGCCGTCGAAAACAGGCCATCGGCGCCAGCTTCGAAAATCGTGACCTTCAATGCATCGCCGACACCGATAACGACCGGACCGACGCCGCCGCCCATGCCAAAACGGCGATTGAGCGTGGAGGAAACATAATCGGAAACCAGACGCGCACTGCGGCTGTCGATGTCAACGATATCGAAGACGGCAGCATTTCTGCGGCCTAGTTCAACGCTGGATTGACCAGCGTCCTTTACAATGGCGCCAGCTAAAGGACCTTCGCTCGAGACGGAATTGCACCCCGCCAGAACCACGCAACAAAGTACGGCGCCAATACGAAACAATTGAAAACCTCAAACCAATTAGCTGCCGTGATTACCTGATGGCATACATCGACATGGAATGCATCAAATCTATCGACGCCTTGAAAAGCATAACGGGCACGCGTCAACAAGCCCAAACGCCGGGAATACAATCAAAAATATCAGGTGCGATCATCTGAACACACCCGGGTTTCAAGAAGCGCCCGATCAAATCGGATTTATATGGGGCAAAGGCAGTTAAAGCAATTTGCACGAGTATTATTTGGAATTTAAAATTAAAATTTTCTGAAAAATAAAAGGAAGCCGTTAAGCAAAGGCAATAGTAAAAAATCGCCCCGATCGCCGACATAAAGTTCCGCAGAATCGCACTTATGCCGCTTTTCATAAGATTGCTATTGCCTGTAAAAGAGTTGAGTCCTGATCCGCAACCCATGCAGAGATGACAGACCACAACAATCGGTACTTGCCGAATTTCTGCCTCCAGCGAGATAGCATCAATGGCTCCTCGAATCAGCCTCGGCAATGCTCGATTGTCCATCGGCACTTACAAATTCCGCCAACTCGCCGCAAGGCGACAGCGGTTTGGGAGCCGCGATGCGCCAATGCGAGAACGTCTCCGGATCGGCGGAATGCCGATTGAAATGAAGGTTATGTATTAATGCTTGGTTTTTCAAAGCGCTCCCAAAAGAAAGCATCGAAAAGTCCTCTGGAGATATTCGATCAGTACGAGCAAGGTAGGCCAGCGCACCAGAACGCCATCGATGCACTTCAAGGATGGAACTGTGCGTTTCCGCCGGCATTCGGTCTCAGCGCCGGCAACCTGCCCCTTTATGCCGACGATCGCATCGATTGGGCGTTGCACACATTCGGATCGATAGAAGGCAGGACCGTTCTCGAAGTCGGTCCGCTCGAGGGGATGCATACCCACATGCTGAATTGCCATCGCCCGGCACGGATCGATGCAATCGAAGCAAACCGGCTCTGTTTTTTAAGATGTCTGGTGACCAAGCAGATCCTGAACATAAATACCGCCTCTTTCATGCTCGGCGATATTCAGGCGTGGCTGGCGGAAGGCGAAGAAATCTACGATTTAGCGCTTGCATCGGGGGTTCTCTATCATATGGCCGACCCCGGTGAATTTCTTCGCTTGCTGGCAAAGCGATCCAGCGCGGTTTTCATCTGGACGCACTTCGTCCTAGAGGAGGCAATGCCAGAGGGCGACGTGCGGTGGCTGCCTTTCAGCGGTAAAGTGGAGACGAAACTGATAGACGGCATTGCGGTGCGCTATTACGAACGTAGCTATCACCATGCCAATGCCAATGCGTCTTTCTGCGGTGGCATGAAGGACCGGCACTTTTGGATGCACAGGGACGACATCTTGATGCTGCTGCGTACATTCGGCTTCAATGACGTTGTCATCCGAGATGAAAATCTGAGCCATCCAGGCGGCCCCAGCTTTTCGCTGCTGGCACGAAAAGCGCCCAGCAAGACCTGACGAGGTTCGAATGCCAAGGCCTGACATCCGCGATATCGATAGGCATCTTGACAGATATGATGCTATGCAGGGTGCAATAGCGTCATCCCATCGCCAATTTCGGCACTGTGCCGATCTGGTAAAAGCGCCGGAGAAACTCCGTGCTTTTTAACCTCGAATATGATCGCGGCAACGTTATCGAGGGCTATCTGATCCCCGATGGCTTCTCCGACAAACCACAGATCAGAATCTCGGACGCCGATGGCGATCTGATGATCTTGCCATGCGACCAGCTCAAACAGGCGGTCATCGACTCAGGACGGCACGAAGATGGCTATGTCGGCTTCAGGCTCGATACCACAATCATGCCGGACCTCATGGAACGTACGTCGCTGATGATCCATGACGCTAAATCCGGATTGTTAATCTATCGGCGACCGCAAGTATCGAACACGATTCCGTTAAAGATTGTAAGGCTAGAGACACAGCTGCTGCCAATGGTCAAATTCGACTACTATTGCGGGCGCAACTTTCAATATGAGCTTTCATCCGTCGAGCGCTTCGGTCACGAAACCACCCTGCAGGCCTTTCATCTAAACGCCATCCAGTCGATCTATCTTAGTGGCAGGCTATTGATGCGCAATTATGAAGAATTCCTCGACAAGGGATTCAAGGCCATCGTTCTGCTTACCGATCCCTATTACGAACTTGCTCTGCGGATATTCCTTCTGAAACGAATGGCGAAAACTCAGATTTCCTTTTTCGGCGATCGCGACAAGATCATCCTGGCGCCTGCTGCGGAGCATTTTGCCGAGGTAAGCCTCGAAAACGAAGCCTCTCTCAAGACAGCCCTGAAGAAAGCGCCTCAGAGTGTCAGAAATGTTCTGGTATCTCCGGTCACCCGGCAATTGGCCACGACCATACCGGAACAGACCGTGACACGCGGCGATGTTGCTACCGCGATCGATCTTCTCTCGCGCTTTGCCATTGTCGGTTTCGATACGGACAGTCTTTATTTTCAACAAGCGCTCAGCGAGCTCATCGGTATTTCGGTTGACGATTTTCCGTTGCCACCCAGACACAGCACCCTTGAAGACGTTGCAGCAAGGTTGCGTTCATTGCATATTGCCGAACTTATGCTCGAAGAGGATTTGATTTTCGACCACTATGTGCGTCAGGCGATGAAACCAACCGCGCCCGGACTGCCGGAAACGATTGCAAGCTGACATGCCGAAGACAGTCATTGAAGACGCGATAGTCCAGGACTCTCCGCGGGTAAAAACGAGCCGGCATATCCTGCCTTCGCTGTTTCGGCGCAGGCTGCCGGCGCAGCGTGCGCGTACCGATCTCGAGGACGTCGAATACATACCAGTGCATGACGGCAACGAGCCCGAAACACAGTCGGGCGGCAAGCCGCCGCTGAGACTCATCGGCTTTGTCCTGCTCGTTATTCTGCCTTTCCTGGCCAGCTCAGTATATTACGCCTTCATTGCCTCGAACCAATATGTGGCGGAAGCACGTTTTGCCGTTCGTGCCGTGTCGGGAGCAGGCGACACCAGCGATGCGGGTGATGCCGGCGGAGCCACCAGCGCTCTGAACATGCGCTCGGCTTCACAGGACGCTTATGTCGTCACCAGCTTCATCCACTCGACGGAAATTCTGAACCGGATCGGCAAGAAACTCGATTACCGGGCCATGTTTACCCGGCAGGATGCGGATTTCCTGTCGCGATTCAGCTCGGCGCGATCCGACGAAGAGTTCCTGAAGTACTGGAACGATCATGTCAGCGCCTATATAGACGTCACCTCCGGCATCATCACACTGAAGGTCAGGGCTTTCACGCCTGATGATTCCGTCAAGCTCGCGGACGCCATCATTGAGGAAAGCGAAAAGCTCATCAACGAGCTTTCCGAACGGGCGCGCAACGACATCGTGCAGAGCATGAAGGCCGACGTTCAGAAAAGCGGCAAGACCTATGGCGATACATTGATCGCCCTCAACCAGTTCCAAAATGCATCCGGCCTTCTGAGCCCGCAGACACAGGCGCAGAACAACGGCACGCTTCTGACCGGGCTGCTTGCGCAAAAGCTGGAATTCGAAACGCGCCTCTTCGTCATGCGACAGTCCAACGCCCAGAATTCTCCGACCTATCAGCAGCTCAATCTCGCCAAGGACAGCCTCGATGCGCAGATCGAAAAGATGAGATCGGAGTTGACAGGCCCTGAGAATGCGAGCCTTGCAAAGGCTCTGCTGGATTATTCCAGGCTTGAAACCGATCGTATGATCGCGGAAAAACTCTACGAAAGCGCGCAGAAGAACTATGACGCCGTACTTGCCGAAGCTCTGCGCAAGACTCTCTACCTCGCCGTTTTCGTCAAGCCGGTGCTGCCTGACGAATCGATATTTCCGCGTCGTGTCAGCACACCGCTGATCATATTGCTTGCGCTTGTTGTCGCCTGGGCGACGCTTTCTCTCATCTGGGCATCCGTCGAGGATCACCGGATATGAGCGGAAAAGCACCATGATCAGCTTCAAGAACGTCTCCAAATTCTTCAAGACACAAAGCGGCAAGAAGATCATCCTCGACCGGGTGCATTGCGAGTTCGAATCTGGCTATTCCTACGGCCTGCTTGGCGTGAACGGTGCCGGAAAATCGACGACGATCCGCATGATTGCAGGCACGATGCTGCCGAATTCGGGCAAGATCAGCAAGAATGTCCGGGTATCCTGGCCGCTGGGCCTCGGCAGCGGCTTCAATCCCTTCATGACGGGGCGAGCCAATGTTCATTTCGTTGCGCGCGCTTATGGTGAGGATGTCAGGCGCGTCTCCCGCTTTGTCGAAGAGTTCGCCGAGTTGGGAGACTACCTCGACGCCCCGGTGCGCACCTACTCCTCGGGCATGAGCGCGCGATTGGCATTTGGGCTTTCAATGGCGATCGAGTTCGAATGCTATCTGGTGGACGAGGTTCTTGCCGTTGGCGATGCGCGCTTCCAGGAGCGCTGCCGCATCGCATTCGAGAACAGACGCAAGAATTCCGATATCATCATGGTGTCCCATAGCATGAGTATGATTAATACACATTGCGACAGGGGTATTGTACTTGTCGATGGCAGACTTATCGTCTTCGATAAGGTAGAGCAGGCTATCGAAGCTTATTACAGATTGAATCGATAGAAGATCAGGGATCGACGGCAAGGCCCAATATGGCTCATGATACCGAAAACGCGCCAAAAGCGCTTCGGCTCAGCGCGACGGAGCATAGCCGGAACGTGGCCACGAATCTGTCGGTGACCGCGCGGAAACTGCGCTTCTCGACATCGAGGCGCAGCCAGCTGTTCAAGGCCGTCGGCCTGCGGCCGCGGCCGATGCAGCAGATCATCGGCAAAGTCATGCTGGCATCGACTTTTCTGCTGATAGTCGTGCCCAATGTCGCTTCGATCTACTATTTTACCTGTGTCGCGTCCGATCAGTATCAATCGGAAACGCGCTTTACTGTCCGCACCTCCACGCCCGCACTCGGCAGCAATCAGATTACCAAGGTGACCGGCCTGCCGCCGGCGCAGATCGTACAGAACACCTTGATCGTCACTAACTTCATCAAGAGCAAGGACATGGTTACCGCGCTCGAGGAAAGGGTCGACTTTCAAAAGATCTACGGCAGCGACTCGATCGATCGGATTGCGCGCCTGAAGAAGGATGCGAGCTCGGAAAAGCTGCTCGATTACTGGGAAGACATGGTTTCCGTCAAAATCGATGCGAATAGCGGCATCGTGACGGTCAAGGCGCGCGCTTTCACCGCGGCCGATGCCCAGAAGGTATTGCGCGAGGTCGTCGCCGCGTCCGAAGTCGTTGTCAACGACGTCAACACCCGCATCTGGCGCGATGTCATCTCAACCGCCCAGGCGAATCTCGACAATGCTAGGGATCAGCTGCAGAAAGCGCGGGATCAGCTTTTGATTGCTCGCAACCAGACAGGCGTCCTCAGCGTCGAGGGATCGTCGACCGTTATCACCAACTTGATCTCATCCGTGCAGAAGGAGAGGATAGAGCTTCAACAGAAATATGATGCGCTGCTTGGAACTGTCTCCGCCGATGCACCGCAGATGCGCGTGTTGAAACGCGAAATCGACAGCAGGCAGAAGCAGATCGATCAGCTCAACAGCCAAGTCGCAGGACAGAACAAGTCCGCGCAGAATCTTGCGGACGTTTCCGTGGACATGTCACAACGCGAACTGGAACAGAGCCTTGCCGAACAGCAATTCGCCACGAGCATGAAGACGCTCGAGCAGGTCAAGTTCGTCAGCAAGCAGCAGCTGCTCTACCTCGATACGTTCCTGGCGCCCAGCCTCCCCGACGAGGCCGAGTATCCGCAGCGGACACTCTGGATCGCCGGCATCTTTAGCGTGACAATGCTTGCCTGGGGCGCGGTTTTCGGCATCCTCGCAAATCTCCGAAGTCGTCTGGCGTAGTTGCACGAAGCCCCATGCAAATTTTGCGCGACATCGTCTATCAATTGCTTCCAAGACCACGGCCATCCAGTGCGTTGGCGGAAGATGGTGAGCGTGTTGCTCGGCGCCTGCTGATCTTGTCGCGCCATCCCAATCCGAGTTTCAGCTATTATCTTGCTGAGCGGGCCAAGACACTCGGCCACATTCCGGTCATCATGAAAGGCCTCGACGACCCCCTCGACGCTATCGATAGCGACGGGCTCTTCGTCATCATTTGCCGCTACATCAAGCAGCCGCAATTGCGCTGGCTGGAAGAAAGACGAGGCTCGCTTGCCGGGGTCGCCTATTTCGTCGATGACGACATTCCCGCGGTCGTGACAGGCAACGAGGCCGGTTGGCTCTATAAGTTCAGGCTGATCAAATTGGCCGTCCGCCCAATGCCGAGGGTCAATAGGCTTCTCACTCATGTCTGGACCTCGACCGAACCCCTGGCAAACGCGCTCGCGATGAGAAACCATCGGATCGATATCCTGCCCCCGCTTCCAACGGACGCAGCAGAAATCGTGGTCAATACCGGGGATGACGGAGGCGCGCGGCTGAGGATGGTCTATCATGCCACCGGCGTCCATCGCCGCGAACACGAGTTCCTCATGCCCATCGTCAAAGCCGCGATGGAGAAACACGGCAATCTGCATTTCGAGGTTTTTGCCGCCGGCGCTCTCGCCCGACGCTGGGCTTTGCAAGGGATCGATCCAGCAAGAATGACGATCATCCCGCCGCTTCCATGGCCGGCCTATCTCGCAAAGACAGCGCATCATCGAGCTGATATCGCTCTGGCCCCCCTTCTGTCCGGAAAGACGAATGCAAGCCGTTCGGATACCAAGCGGATCGACATCAGCCGCCTGCAGGCAGCCGCCATATTTTCCAGATGCCCGACTTTCGAGCGATGCGTCGTTGCCGGGGAACTTCACATCGGCAATACCGCCGACGAGTGGCTTGCCGCTATCGACCTGCTCATCGGCGACCGTGTGCTGCGGCTTTCTGCCCGCGATGCCACACGACATTCGATCGAGAAAATGCGGCTATATGCCAGTCCGACATTTCCAGGCATACGTTTTGAACCTCTCAGCGGCGCGGGCTAGGCCAGGAATTTCGCAGGCAATGCCTCTGCTCGCATGTGGAAGAAATCAATATTTCGATGACACTCAAAATCATACCGAACGCCGATCTCGAACGGGAAATCTCTACTGATGCCGATCTCAGCCTATGGAAATCCCTAGGGGATGATCCGGCTTTCGAGATCAGATTTTTGCCCATGCGAAAGAAACTGGTCGTTATCTATGTAGCCGCGACCGACGAGCCCCTAGATCCCAAGTTCTATATTAATCGCGGCTATGGCTTCCGAGAGAAGGATACGGTCTCGCTTCCGGAAGGGCATCGTTTCGTCATTACCGCCGATATCGGTTCGGCCGGCTCCATTTGCGCCCTGCGTGCCGATCCGGCAAGCTTCCCGACGACATTCCAGTTCGCCGCCAAGAGCTTTGCGTCAAAAAAATCGGCCGAAGCATATATTGCGACCCTTCTTGAACCGGATGGACGGACCAAGCGTGTCGATCTCGGCAAGCTCCCGCAATATTGGATGAAATTGCCCAGGCTTCGCTTCGGGCGACGCGCCGCAAGCCTGACCGTGCAATATGCCGACGCCAGCTATGGGCTTGCCTCCGCACTGGAGAGGGCACCAATATCCGCAACGGCCGGAGCCTGGCTGAGCGTCGTCGTCCCGGTCTACAATGCGCCGCCCCGCTATCTGGACGACCTCGTCAAATCTTTCGAAGAACAGGGCGAAACAGGCACCGAGCTCATCCTGAGCGATGATGGCTCGACGTCGCCGGAAACGCGGCAATGGTATCAGAGCCGGCAATCGAAAGACGATATCCGCTTTGTGCTGAATGAGCGCAACGGCGGCATCGCGGCCGCTACCAATGCGGGTCTCTCCCAAGCACGGGGACAATGGATCGCTTTTCTCGATCATGACGATGTTATCGCACCGCATGCCTTCAAGCTTATCCGGCATACGCTGGAGCAAAATCCGGGCGCGAATTTCCTCTATACGGACGAACTGGTGGTCGACGACATCTTGAAGCCGACGGGCGTCATGCTGAAGCCGGCCTATGATTCCGTGCTGCTGACGGGCGTCAATTACATCAACCATTTTTCCATCTACCGCCATGATCGCCTTCGCAAGATCGGCTATCTCCGCATGGGCTACGACGGCTCGCAGGATTACGATCTGCTGCTGCGTTATCTGGAGGGCATCCCGGAGGAGAGCATCCTCCACCTGCCCTACCCGGCATATTGGTGGCGTCGCAATGGCAAGACCTTTTCCCGCAAGTTCATGGAGGCCGCCACCACGAACGCCAGAAAGGCGCTGGTCGAACGATTCGAGCGGCTAAAGCAAACGATCGCCGTCGAGGGCGCTCTCACCACGACGCTGCACCGGATCATCTTCGAAGCCCCGCATGCGTGGCCGAAAATCTCGATCGTCATTCCGAGCAAAAACAATTTCGATCTGATTTCACGCATCCTCGGCGATCTCTTTGAAAAGACGGATTATCCGCATTTCGAAGTTTTGGTCATCGACAACGGCTCTACGGATCAACCGGTTCTCGATCTCTACGAGCGCTACCGGCGGAGCGAGCCGCGATTTTCGGCAACTATCACACCGGAAGCCTTCAACTTCTCGCGCTCGGTCAATCGCGGCCTGAGCGCAGCGACGGGGGAACACTATCTCATCCTGAATAACGACGTCGAGGTCATCGAAGCGGACTGGTTGAAGGAAATGGTCTCCTGCCTCGCCTATGACAGGACCGGCATCGTCGGCGCCAAACTGCTCTTCCCCAACGACAAGATGCAGCATGCCGGTGTAGTCATCGGTTTCGGCGGCCTTGCCGGTCACTGGTACATGAACAAGCCAAAGGAGTTCGGCGGACCGATGAACCGGCTGCATGTGCGCAACACCATGACTTGCGTGACCGGAGCAGTGATGCTGATCTCGGGTGACTGCCTACGGAAAATCGGCCTGTTCGACGAGGAGAATTTCGGGGTCGCCTATAATGACGTGGATTATTGTCTGCGGGCGCACAAGGCCGGCTATCGCATCGTCTGGACGCCGTTTGCTTGCCTTTATCACCATGAATCGCTGTCGCGCGGCTCGGACAAATCCGGTGAACGGAAGAAGCGCTTCGAGCAGGAAAAGCAGAATTTGCGCCGGCTCCACGCCACCCAGGGTTTCATCGACCGCGCGCTCAATCCAACCTATAGCCGCGATAAATCGGACCCCAGGATCGTGGTGCCGACGCGGCTGTATATCCCGTCGATGCCGTAGCGCAATTTGTCGGTGAACCGCGTCAGAGCTGGATCAGGTCCAGATCACGGCCGATCTCGCTCTTGGCGATGTCGACCACGCTTCTCTCATGGGTAAACAGGATCGTCTGGAAACGATCGGCCGTCGCGGCAAGCACCTGCAAGCCTGCGCTGACACGCTCGTCATCGAAGGTCTGGAAGATGTCGTCGACGATCAACGGCGCAGGCTCGTTGCGGGCGGAGTAATCTTCGAGGAACGCCAGCCGCAACGCGAGATAGAGCTGGTCGCCCGTCCCCTCGCTCAGACCGTCGAGCGGCACGCGTTCGCCGGCCGCACGTTCCGCCAGCAACTGCAGCGCATCGCTTTCATCATGGGCTTCGACAAGGCGGGAGAAGCGGCCACCCGTCAGCTGCGAAAACAGCTCGCCGGCACGGCTGATGACGGGATCGGCCTGCTTCTCGCGATAGGCTTCCATCGATCCTGCCAGCATGCGGGCTGCAATCTTCAGCACGACCCATTGCCGCGCGAGATCCTTTGCCTCCTGTTCGGCCGAGAGCTTCTCGAAAACCGCGTATTCGGCACTGGGGCCCATTTCCAGTGCCTGTCGTTGCCGGCGGTTCTCCGCCAGCCGTGCGGAAAGTTCGCCATGGACGGCGAACTGCCGCTGATCTTCCTCGGTCAATCGCTCGATTTCGAGATCGGCAGCAACGCGTTCGAAGCCTGCTAGCTCCGCGCGGAGTTCGTCTTCGGCCTTGCCGTCGGCCTGCAGTCGGAATCGATCACGGCTTTCGGCGAGCCGGGCGGTCAGACGCGAGCGTTCACGCAGGCGGGAGAGCAGTGCTGGCAGATCGTCGACGCCGCCGAGATCCGCAGTCAACTGGTCTAGATCGGCGGCAATGGTGGCAAGGGCAGCTTCCTGCCGCGCCACAAGCGCTTCTCCACGCTGCCGATCCTCTTCGAGACCGTCGCGCTTCTTCAGCTCGCCGCGCATGACGTTGACGTGCGTGTGCAGCGCCTCGACCGCGGCATCCGGCGACAGATGATCCAGCTCATAGCCGCTATTGGCGGCAAGGGTCGCCAACCGCCGCTCGAAATCCGCCATGTCGCGCCGCATGCCGCTGACCCGGCGCAGGCGGTTTTCGCGCTCCGCCAGGACATCGGGCAATTCTTGCCATGCCTTCAAGGCGGCATTTGCCATATCCAGCGTCGTGTCGGATGGCAGACCGAGCAGTTCTACGGCTTTGGCGAAGGCGCCACGCCAATCGGTGTGCTGTCGCTCCAAGCTCTGTTGCTGGTCGCCGAACCGGGCCAGCCTTTCACGCGCCGCACCGATCTCCCCTTCCCGCGTGCGGCTTTCGCTCCAGCGTTCGGACAGAAGGCGGAGATGCTTGCGCAGGCCTTCCGCAATCGCTGCCGGCGGAAGACGGCCACTCTTGTAGCCAGTCGCCTCGACGATATCCTGCAGAGCGGGCAAGACTCGGTCTTCCGCCAGTGCATTCTCATCGCGTTGATCGACTAAATCCCGCAAAGCCTTGCGCTCGCGTCGCAGCAGCTCCACTGCGCGGCGCCATTCTAGCATCGTCGATGGATCGAGGGCATCGACGCCGCAAGGCTCAAAAAGGGCTGCGAAGGCTGCCTGTGCATCCTTCAGTGCTTTCTCGCAACCCTTGAGCCGAACGGAAGCCTCCTCCCGCTCCCGCAGCAGGCGCGTTTGCCGCAAACGATAGTCGGCGTGGCGCGCGACACGATCCGCATCGCTGAGGGCGGCATCGGCCAGACGGTCCGCCTCGGCCACGCTGACGGCCAATCCCGCAAGAATCTTCGCTTCCGGCGTTACGCCGCCCTTCCATTTTTCCTGGATGGACGACCATTGCGCATCACGACTTTCGCGCGCGGCGATGATCTGCTCGCGCGTGACAACTGGCCCGGTACGCTCGGCGTCTGCAAGGATCCTCTCTATCTCAGCCAGCTGCTCATCATAGGTCTGCAGCTTGCCGGTGGCGTCGCGCACCTTCGATCGCGCGGCGTCGATCGCATCGCGATGTCCTGTAATCTCCGTCACTTCCGGCAGCGGTACCGAGAATAATATATCAATGTCACCGATCGGTGGCTGCAGACGTCCGGCCGTCTCGTGAAGATCGGCCTCGGTGCGGCGTATCTGGGTTTCCAACCCATCAAGGCGGGCCAAGGCGGAGAGATCACTGCCCAAAGCCTCGAGTTGGTCAATATAAGGTCTCGGATCGATCAGCCGCCCGTTAAGGC
The DNA here is from genome assembly GCF_057784515.1 of Martinezella sp. CNPSo 3732. Classification (NCBI taxonomy): domain Bacteria; kingdom Pseudomonadati; phylum Pseudomonadota; class Alphaproteobacteria; order Hyphomicrobiales; family Rhizobiaceae; genus Martinezella; species Martinezella sp. CNPSo 3732. Next base: position 444,463 of record NZ_JBXSOO010000002.1, on the reverse strand, counting down.
TGTCCTTCTCGAGCGCGGCCAACTGCCTGCGCTCACCGTCAGCTTGCTCGGCAAGCGACTGCATCTGCCGCGCAAGCTGCCTGCCCTGCTCCACCAATTCGGACAGGCGCGCGCGATCGATATCGCTCGGCTGCCGCCGCTCCAGCTCAGCCTCGGCAAGACCAAGACGACGGGTAAGCTGCGCGAGCGTTGTGTCGTAACCGGCAAGCTCCTGATCGACGCGCGGCAGATCGTGACGCTGGGCGCGGTAGTTGCCGGTATCGGCAAAGAGCTGCGTGATATCGGTCGACATCCGCAGTAACGCTTCATCCACCTGGATGCGCGAGAGATCCTCTTCCGCGCGCAGAACGGCTTGCCGCGCGCGTCGCAGTTCCGCTTCGCTCGCCTCTTTATCCCGCAGTCTCTGTTCTAGCTTGTCGGCAAAGCCGTCCGGTATGGCGGCAAGATCGGAAAGGCCATCGAGCGCATGAGTTTCCGCATCGATTTCTGACAGCAGAGGCTGCAGGGTCTTCAGCCGCTTAAGCCGATCCAGCGACTCGCGCGTGCCGCGCCGCTCCGCCTGCAGGCGCTCCAGTTCCGTCTCAAGTTCAGCGGCTTCGGCAAGCAGCTTCTTCCAGTCGCCGGACTTCAGCTCGTTGTCTCGCTCTGCCTTGCGGGCATCCTCGTAACGGTCGAGGGCCTGATAGAAGCCGCGGTCCTTCGAGCGCCTGGCCGCATAGATGCCGTCAGCCTCCGCTTCCAGCGACTGGCGCAGGCGTGAGAGGCCGGTCAGTCCGGACGCCGCCGAAAATAGCAGGCTGCCGATCTCGCCGCCGCTGCGCAGCATGGCGGACGCGCCCTGCCGCAATCGCTGCGAATCGAGACCGAAGGCGCGCTCGAAGACATCGCGACTGAGATTGCCGAGGAAGGGCGCAAGCGCATCTTCGGCGAGCGCCGTCTCCTTGTCGTCGGGCGCGAGAAGCGTGCCCTTGCGGCCGCGGCGGCGGCGGAAGCTTAAGCGTGCACCGTCACGCGCGCTGATGTCAGCGCCGATCCTCAAGGCTCCGGGCTCATGCAGGAAGCTTTGCTCGGCAGCGGTCGGGAAACCGAAGAGAAGATCGGAGATCGCGCTCAAAGCCGAAGATTTACCCGCCTCGTTCGGACCATAGATCACATGCAGCCGTGCATCGGGGCGAAAGTCGATCGCTCGATCGGTCAGCGCACCGTAGCGGAGAATGTCGAGGCGGGTAAAGCGCATCAGCCTGCCCCCTGCCCGCGCGTCAGCAGCAATTGCCGAGCCTCTTCGATGAGAGCATCCATGCTGTCGTCCAGTGGCCGTTCCGTCGCGCCGAGGCCGCCCGGCAGGCGCACTGCGATCTCGTCGATCAACCGGGCTGCCTCCGTCGCAATATCGGTATCGCCGGCATGGTCTGTCAGCAGCTGGCGCAGATCGAGCGCGCCGTCCGCCTCCGCCGATCTTTCCGGCGGCGGCTCCAGCCGCAGTTCGAGCTTTTCCAGCCAGATATCCTCATGCACACGATGGCAGGCAGCTTCCACCTCGTCGCGCCATTGCTGGCGGTTGGCGGCTATCGCGCCGTATAACGGTGACACACCGGAAAGCCGGACGCGCAGCGCGGTCATACGCCCCGCCATCTCATCGGCAATCGGCTGCACCGCCTGCTCCACATGGCGCAGGATCGCCGCCTGATCGTCCTCCGGTCCAACCACGATATCGACTTGCGCAAAACGCGCTTCATCGACGATCAGCCGCTCATGATCGATCCGCCCGTCTTCCACAGTCACCAGCACTGCGCCCTTGGTACCGCGCTCGCGGATATTGCGACCCTGCAGATTGCCGGGAAAAATGACGAGCGGTTCCTGCGCCACCACTTCAAAGTCGTGCACATGGCCGAGCGCCCAGTAATCATAGCCGCGCGAACGCAGGTCATCCACGGAGCACGGCGCGTAGGGCGCGTGCGGCTCGCGGCCGGTGAGCGAGGTATGGAGAATGCCGATATTGAACCAGCCGGAAACGGGCGCGGGATAGGTGATCGCCAGATTGTCGTTAGCGGAGCGTTCGGCAAAGCCTTGGCCATGCAGTGCCACCTTCAGCGCTTCCAGTCTGACGCTACCCGGCTTGCTGGTCGGAAATTCGTGGACGTTTGGCGGCAATGTGATGGTCTTGGTGATGACGCTCGCCGCATCGTGATTGCCGCGCAGCAGGTAGACCGGAATTCCCGTCCGCTCCAGCCGCGCCATCTCGCGGTTGAAGAACAGGCCGATCTTGTTGTCCTTCCAATCGCCGTCATAGACATCGCCGGCAATGACGAAGAAATCGACGCGTTTTTCGATCGCCAAGCCCACAAGGGTCGAGAACGCCTTGCGACTCGCTTCGACGAAGACCGCCGCAACGGCGGCGTCCTTCAAAGCCAGGCCCAGGAAGGGGCTGCCAAGATGGAGATCGGCGGCGTGGATGAAGCTGAAAGAGGGCATGGGCTCCAATAGCAATCAGATATGCTGTCCTTCCCTTGTACGGAAATGGAGGCGCGATGAATACCGCGCCTACGGCTTCATCCAACGGTTTCGTAAGCCGGCCAGCGCCTGCCATGTTTCTCAGTCACGCGATTGCGATCCTCGATCGCCAATGTGCGCTTGTGGCCCTGTCGGACGGCTGCTACTGCGCTATCATCTTACGAATAAAAGAGAGGAGACTTTTCATGAGACATCATGCCTTTGGACGGACGCCCTTTATCGTGACGGATGTCGGCTTCGGGGCCTGGCAGATCGGCGGCGCATGGGGCGATGTCAGCGAGGCCGACGGCCGCGCGGCGTTGAACGCCGCTCTCGATGCCGGCATGACCTTCATCGACACCGCCGACGTCTATGGCGACGGCCGCTCGGAAAAGATCATTGCCGATGTGCTGAACGCACGCGGCGGCGAGCGCCCGATGGTGGCGACGAAGGCCGGTCGACGGCTGAGCCCGCATGTCGCCGACGGCTATAACAAGGCCAATCTCGAAAGCTTCATCGACCGCAGCCTGAAGAACCTCGGCGTCGAGAGCCTCGACCTCGTCCAGCTTCACTGCCCGCCGACCGAAGTTCTCTATCGGCCCGAAGTTTTTGCCGGTCTCGACGAATTGCAGAAGGCTGGCAAGATCAAAGGATACGGCGTCAGCGTCGAGAAGGTCGAGGAAGCGCTGAAGGCGATCGAATATCCGGGCGTGCTCAGCATCCAGATCATCTACAACATCTTCCGCCAGCGTCCCGACCATCTGTTCTTCAAGGAAGCCAAGCGCAAGAACGTGGCTGTCATCGCCCGCGTGCCGCTGGCCTCCGGCCTGCTCTCCGGCAAGATCACCCGCGATACGCAATTCGCCAGCGACGACCACCGCAACTTCAATCGCCACGGCGAGGCCTTCGATGTCGGCGAGACCTTTGCGGGCGTGCCGTTCGAGGTTGGTCTCCAGGCCGTGGAGGAAGTGCGCAAGCTGGTTCCGGCCGGTGCGAGCATGGCAGCCTTTGCACTCCGCTGGATCCTGATGAACGATGCCGTCACCGTCGTCATTCCGGGTGCGCGCAATGCCGAGCAGGCTAAGGCCAACGCGGCCGCGGCCGATCTCGCTCCGCTTCCGGCCGATGTCATGGCGGCGACGCGCGAGATCTACGAGCGCCTGATCGCGCCGCATGTTCATCATCGCTGGTAACATCCATATCTGAAATACGTGGCCGGAACGAGCTTCGGCCACGATGGGCATATTGTTCCGCAGGTACAGAGACAGCATCAATATGCTGCTGCCAAGCTCGCCGCCGTTGAGGAAAGGGCCGGACAGGCCCAAGGAGGAATGCCATGAAAGTAGCGCTGGTAACGGGCGCCTCTCGCGGTCTGGGTGCGATGATCGCCTTGAAGCTTGCCGAGGCCGGCTGGGCCGTCGCCGTCAACTATGCGAGCGACACTCAGGGGGCCGAGAAGATCGTCGAGACCATTCGGCAGCGTGGTGGGCAAGCTTATGCCGCACAATTCAGCGTGATCGACAAGGACCAGCTCGTGGACGGCCTGGAAAAGATCGAGGCAGCGCTCGGACCGGTCGATCTCATCGTCAACAATGCCACAGGCCCTCAGCCCGAAATGCCGCTCATGGAGCAATCCTGGCGGACTTACCTCGACCAGCTCGAATTCTTCGTCAAGGCGCCTCTGGAGCTGCTCCAAGCTGTGCTCCCCGATTGGCGGGCGCGCAAATCCGGCCGCATAATCAATATCGGTTCCGAGATCGCTGAGCTTGGCAATCCGAATTTCGGCAATTATGCCGCCGCCAAGGGCGCGATGCTTTCGATGACGCGGTCCTGGGCAAGGGAGCTCGCGCCGGAAGGCATTACCGTCAATCTCATTGCGCCTGGATGGATACCGGTCGAGCGCCATTCCGATGCCTCGCAAGAAGCAAGGGACGGCTATCTCGCGCACACGCCGATGGCCCATTTCGGCAGGCCGGAGGATATCGCCGACGCCGTCGTCTTCCTCGCCTCGAGCAAGGCAGATTTCATCACCGGTCAGAAGCTTGCGGTCAATGGCGGCCGGACGCTGCTCTGACGTCGCCAGGCAGAAAAACGGATTCTATAACAAACGGCTCCAACCGAGATAGCGGTGCTTACCGCCATTTTACATCTTCAGCGAGCATTGCGGTTTCTGCGCACAGTCACCGAATCGAAGCATTCCCGCAGTTAGCGGCGCAAAACGATCTCACTCTTTGCGTTCCATTTTTGCGCGCACCTCGAGAAAGGCGTTTGTAAGACCCATCAAAACGGGCGATGTGACACTCCCATTTGCTCCGCCGATCGGGTCCGCAATGTGAATGTTTCTAAGATCGTTCATGAAGTCATCCCAAAGCGCCGGTCCGCCTTTCTCAAGAAGTTCGGCGCGGATGCTCAGGTCTTCGCTGGCAGGCAGATGCCGCCTACCCCAGGCGCCGATCATGGCGATCATCGGCACAAGCTGAATCGCCGGTTCCGTCAGGCTGTAAATCGCCTTCTGACTGTGGCTGGGATCGTCCAGCTTGGTGATCAAGCCGAGTGAAACAAGGCGCTTTAGGCGCGCGGCGAGTATGTTGGAGGCAATCCCCTCCTCGGAGCGATTGAGCAGTTCGCGAAAATGTCGGCGATTGCCGAACATGATGTCTCGAATGACGACCAAGCTCCAGCGATCCCCCAACACTTCCATTGTCAGGTTGATCGGGCATCCCGACCGCCGCTCGATATCCATATTCGCTTCCTTTGGTGAATCGATTGCAATGTAGAGCGAGCCATGCTAACACACAACCAGTTGCAAATTGCAATTAGATGGAGGACAGCATGTCGAAAGTTCGTGTTGCAGGATTCTCGCTCTCGATCGATGGCTTCGGGGCTGGACCGGAGCAAAGCCTGAACGACCCTTTGGGCAAGCGCGGGCCGGAATTGTTTGAGTGGTTCTTCCCGACCCAGACATTCCAGGCGATGTTCGGCAAAGAGGGTGAAACCGAGGGTGCCGATGCGAAATATGCAGCGTTGGCAAATACCGGTTTTGGTGCCTTCATCCTCGGCCGCAATATGTTCGGCCCCATCCGCGACGAATGGCCCGATGAAAACTGGAAAGGCTGGTGGGGCGACAATCCGCCCTATCACGCACCGACCTTCATCCTGACGCATTATCCGCGCGAGCCGATCGTCATGGAAGGCGGTACGACCTTTTATTTTGTCACGGACGGGATCGAGGACGCGCTCGTGCAGGCCAAGGCTGCGGCCGGGGCCAAGGATATCAAGATCGGCGGCGGTGTCAGCGCGGTGCGGCAATATCTCCAGGCGGGCTTGGTCGACGAGATACACTATGCCATTTCGCCAGTCGTGCTCGGGAGGGGCGAGGCAATGTTTGCCGGCATCGACCTGCCTTCGCTTGGCTTTCAGGTCGCCGCCCACGAGGCGACTGCGAAAGCCACGCACATCGTCTTGAAGAAGTGAGAGCCATCATATCGTTCGTCATCTGCGCGGGTTGGAGCCATCCGCTTTGACAAAGTGCGAATGTTCGCATCTCCTATCGATTGCTCAGCGCCTAATCTGCATGGGACCATAAAAAAGGGCCCGCTTTTGCGGGCCCCAATCTTGTCCACCCCGCAAGGCTAAAGCCTCGTAGCGGGTGAAACGAATTAGCTGTTGACCGAGTCCTTCAGGCCCTTGCCGGGCGTGAACTTCGGTACGTTACGGGCAGGAATATCGACCTCGGCGCCGGTGGACGGGTTACGGCCCTTGGTGGCTGCACGGTGGGAAACGGTGAAGCTGCCGAAACCAGCAAGGCGAATGTCGCCGCCCTTCTTCAGTTCGGCCTGGACAGTATCGAAAACAGCGTCGACAGCGGAAGCAGCGTCAGCCTTCGTGATACCGGCCTTCTCGGCCACTGCGGACACGAGCTCATTCTTGTTCATGTTTCCACCCCTTTCTCTGGTATGAAACGACTTATCAGTAAGCGGGGCGCAAAATAGCAATGCTCTTACCCGCCGCAACCCCAAAAGCCCTGCAAATCAAGGAAAAGCAAGCGTTGCCACACGCTTTTCACAAAAAAAGACCGGCAAAAATGCCGGTCTTTTCGTCCATTTATGTCAATTCGACAGAATTGAGGCGAAGGGGCTCAATGAGCGATGGTAGAACCCACTTCGTCGACGCCTTCGACCGTTGCGATCACAGGCGTTTCCACGGTGCCATCCCATTCGATCGGCTCGGGACGGCGGACAAGCGCGTGCTTGATCACCTCCCCCATGCGCGACACGGGGATGATTTCCATGCTGTTCTTCACGTTGTCCGGAATCTCCGCCAGATCCTTGGCGTTTTCTTCCGGGATCAGCACCTTCTTGATACCGCCGCGCAATGCTGCCAGCAGCTTTTCCTTCAGGCCGCCGATCGGCAGCACACGGCCGCGCAGCGTGATTTCACCCGTCATGGCAACATCCTTGGAAACCGGGATGCCGGTCATGATCGAGACGATCGCGGTTGCCATGGCGACACCGGCCGACGGGCCATCCTTCGGAGTCGCACCTTCCGGCACGTGCACGTGGATGTCGCTCTTGTCGAAGCGAGGTGGCTCGATGCCAAAATCGACAGCGCGCGAGCGGACGTAGGAGGCCGCCGCCGAGATCGATTCCTTCATGACTTCCTTGAGGTTGCCGGTGACCGTCATGCGGCCCTTGCCCGGCATCATCACGCCTTCGATCGTCAGCAGTTCGCCGCCGACTTCGGTCCAGGCAAGACCGGTGACAACACCGACCTGATCGTCGCGCTCGGCTTCGCCGTGGCGGAAGCGCGGCACGCCGAGATAGTCGGAAATATTCTCCGCCGTGACGGCGACCGACTTCACCTTGCCCTTGATGATCTCGGTGACCGCCTTGCGGGCGAGCTTCATCAATTCGCGCTCGAAGTTACGAACACCGGCTTCGCGGGTGTACTGCTGGCTAATCGCCATCAGGGCGCCGTCGGTGACAGAGAATTCCTCCGGCTGCAACGCATGTTCCTTGATGGCCTTCGGCAGCAGGTGCCGCTTGGCGATCTCGCGCTTCTCATCTTCCGTATAGCCGGCGATACGGATGACTTCCATGCGGTCCATCAGGGGCGCAGGGATATTCAAAGTATTCGCCGTCGTGATGAACATCACGTCCGATAGGTCATATTCGACTTCCAGGTAGTGATCCATGAAGGTCGAGTTCTGCGCCGGGTCCAGCACCTCAAGCAGGGCCGAAGACGGATCGCCGCGATAGTCCTGGCCGAGCTTGTCGATCTCGTCGAGCAGGAACAACGGGTTGGACTTCTTCGCCTTCTTCATCGACTGGATGACCTTGCCGGGCATCGAGCCGATGTAGGTGCGGCGGTGACCGCGGATCTCGGCTTCGTCGCGAACGCCGCCGAGCGCCATGCGGACATACTCACGGCCGGTCGCCTTGGCGATCGACTGAGCGAGCGAGGTCTTGCCGACGCCCGGAGGGCCGACGAGGCAGAGGATCGGGCCTTTGATCTTCGTCGCGCGAGCCTGGACGGCCAGATATTCGACGATGCGCTCCTTGACCTTTTCCAGGCCGAAATGATCCGCTTCGAGGATCTTCTCGGCATTGTTCAGGTCGGCCTTGATCTTCGACTTCTTGTGCCAGGGGATGCCCAGCAGCCAGTCGAGATAGTTGCGCACCACGGTCGCCTCAGCCGACATCGGGCTCATCTGCCTGAGCTTCTTCAGCTCGGCATCGGCCTTTTCCTTGGCTTCCTTCGACAGCTTGGTCTTGGAGATGCGCTCTTCCAGTTCGGCCATCTCGTCACGGCCTTCTTCGCCGTCGCCAAGCTCCTTCTGGATCGCCTTCATCTGTTCGTTCAGGTAATATTCGCGCTGCGTCTTCTCCATCTGGCGCTTGACGCGCGAGCGGATGCGCTTTTCGACCTGCAGAACCGAAATCTCGCCTTCCATGAAGCCGAGCGCCTTTTCCAGGCGAGCCTTGACGCTGGTGGTTTCCAGCATTTCCTGCTTTTCGGTGATCTTGATCGAAAGATGCGATGCAACGGTGTCCGCCAGCTTCGAATAATCATCGATCTGGCTGGCTGCACCGACCACTTCCGGCGAAATCTTCTTGTTGAGCTTCACATAGCTCTCGAATTCGGAAACGACGGAGCGGCTCAAAGCTTCGAGCTCGACCTGGTCTTCTTCCGGCTCATGCAGGACATGGCCAAGGGCTTCGTAGAAGTCTTCACGGCCGGTATATTCGTCGATTTCTGCGCGCGCACGGCCTTCCACCAGCACCTTGACGGTGCCGTCGGGCAGTTTCAGCAGCTGCAGGACATTCGCAACGGTGCCGACCTTGTGGATGGCGTCCGGCGCGGGATCGTCATCGCTGGCATTGATCTGGGTGACGAGCATGATCTGCTTGTCCGAACCCATGACCTCTTCCAGCGCGCGAATGGATTTCTCCCGTCCGACGAACAGAGGCACGATCATGTGGGGGAAGACCACGATGTCGCGCAACGGCAATACCGGATAGGCAATGCTGTCGTGTGCCGCAGACGTTTTCTTACTCATGTCATTTCCTTTCCGTCGTCCCGTTCCCGGGCTCTCTGCCGGCGGGGGGATTTAGCCGGCTCTCTCACTTGGTAAACAAGTGGAGCTTCACACTGCCTATTTCAAGTCACAGGAAACGCCCGCCACAAGGCAACGATCCCGCATATCCGCAAGGAGGAACGCAACAACAAAACACCAAAGCCCGACAACTCGAACGCTGCCGGCGACGTTAAGATCCGAAGAAAAACGCCGGGCCTGCGCCCCGTCCGCCTCGTGCTCCAGAATCATGCCATCATGGCTGCAGCTGGGGTTCTTCACAACCGGTTTCGACGGCATTCCCATAAGCTTATCCAAGACTTTATCAGCAAACCGTGCGATTTTTCAAACAGAAAGGGGCCCGTCGATGACGAGCCCCCGATTCGTGATCATGGATGATGGATCAGGCCGTTGCGTTGGCCTTTTCCTCCTGCCGGTCGGCATAGATGTAGAGCGGGCGGGCCGAGCCGCGAACCACTTCCTCGGAAATGACCACTTCGCGCACGCCTTCCAGCGCCGGTAGCTCGAACATGGTATCGAGGAGGATCTTCTCCATGATGGAGCGCAGACCGCGGGCACCCGTCTTGCGGACGATCGCCCTGCGAGCGATTTCGCGCAGAGCATCCTCGTGGAAGGTGAGCTCGACGTCTTCCATCTCGAACAGGCGCTGATATTGCTTCACCAGCGCGTTCTTCGGCTCGGACAGGATCTGGATCAGCGCATCCGCGTCCAGATCTTCCAGCGTCGCCAGAACGGGCAGGCGGCCGATGAATTCCGGGATGAGACCGAACTTCACCAGATCTTCCGGCTCCAGCTCGCGCAGCACTTCGCCGACGCGGCGGTCATCCGGTGCCTTGACGGTCGCGCCGAAGCCGATCGAAGTCTTCTCGCCACGGGCGGAGATGATCTTGTCGAGGCCGGCAAATGCACCGCCGCAGATGAAGAGGATGTTGGTCGTGTCCACCTGCAGGAATTCCTGCTGCGGATGCTTGCGGCCGCCCTGAGGGGGAACCGAAGCCACGGTGCCTTCCATGATCTTCAGAAGCGCCTGCTGCACGCCCTCGCCCGAGACATCGCGCGTGATCGACGGATTGTCCGACTTGCGGGAAATCTTATCGACTTCGTCGATGTAGACGATACCCCGCTGCGCGCGCTCGACGTTGTAGTCGGCGGCCTGCAGCAGCTTCAGGATGATGTTTTCGACGTCCTCGCCGACGTAGCCGGCTTCCGTCAGCGTCGTCGCATCGGCCATGGTGAACGGCACATCGATGATGCGGGCGAGCGTCTGGGCGAGATAGGTCTTGCCGCAGCCTGTCGGACCGACGAGCATGATGTTCGACTTCGCCAGCTCGACGTCACCGTTCTTCGATGCGTGAGCGAGACGCTTGTAATGGTTGTGAACGGCAACGGAGAGGATCTTCTTCGCCTGCCGCTGGCCGATGACGTATTCGTCAAGAACCTTGATGATGTCCTGCGGGGTCGGAACACCGTCACGAGACTTCACCATCGAGGATTTGTTTTCCTCGCGGATGATGTCCATGCATAGCTCGACGCACTCGTCGCAGATGAATACGGTCGGTCCGGCGATCAACTTCCGGACTTCATGCTGGCTCTTACCGCAGAACGAACAATAAAGCGTGTTCTTTGAGTCGCCGCCGTTGCTGCCGCTGACTTTGCTCATATCACTTTCCTTCCAGCACGCCGCAAATTTCCAAATTGAAATTGCGGTCCACTCTATGCGCCCGCCGGACCTGCCCCTCGTTTGCAGATCGCGGCGCCCTTCAGGGTACTGAACGCAGGCCAGGCAACCAACCCGAACTGCGTGGCAACGAATCCCCCTTCGAATGCCGAATGCTATGTCATAAAAACGCTACATAGCATTAATGCGTACTATTACCGCGTTCCGCTCCACATTAAACCCCTATTCGATCACAAATGGGATAGAACTGTGGCGTAGAAGTCACCGCCTAGTGGATAATCACGAGGCGGTTTCACCTTCTATTTCAGTACGCGACGTCAGCACCTTGTCGATCAGACCCCATTCCTTGGCCTCATCCGAGGACATGAAATGATCACGATCGAGCGTCTGCTCGACCTCTTCATAGGTCCGGCCGCAATGCTTGACGTAAACTTCATTGAGACGGCGCTTCATCTTGATGATGTCGCGCGCGTGGCGTTCGATGTCCGAAGCCTGGCCCTGGAAACCGCCCGAAGGCTGGTGAACCATGATGCGGGAATTCGGCGTTGCGAAACGCATGTCCTTGTCGCCGGCGGCCAGAAGCAGCGAACCCATGGATGCGGCCTGGCCGATGCAGAGCGTCGAAACGGCCGGCTTGATGAACTGCATCGTATCATAGATCGCCATGCCGGCGGTGACGACGCCGCCGGGCGAATTGATATAGAGCGCGATTTCCTTCTTCGGGTTTTCGGCCTCGAGGAAGAGAAGCTGGGCGCACACCAGCGTCGCCATATGGTCTTCGACCGGTCCGGTCAGGAAAATGATGCGTTCCTTCAGCAGGCGGGAATAGATATCGTAAGACCGCTCCCCGCGGTTGGTCTGCTCGACAACCATCGGCACCAGAGCCATAGCTGTATCGACTGGATTTCTCATGTGCGTCCTTTATCAAACTTGCCCCGGCGATGGAGACGCCGGGAATCGGAGTAAAAATCCTTTACTCCTACATAGAGTGTCCCTGCCCTGCACTTCAAGACGCCCGAAAGCATAACGTCAAAAAGCACTCATACCCCACGAAGCGTTCATACAGCATTTCTAACCACGGCTCCTCGAATGCCAAGGTGCCGCAGCGACGCATCGTCCGCTACCCACTACAATTCGCGGCCGCAAGGTGAAGGAAGCATGAAGGTCCGTACCCGGCCGGGTGGCGATCTCCACCACAGGCAAAATTTACCAACTCATTTAAGGAACTTGCCATCTTATTGGGCAAGGATGAGCCGATCGCGGAAATCGTCGTGCTGCTTGCGCCGACGGACCAAAACAGCGGAGACGTCCGATCGTGCTGAATATGACCACAGGCCTCACCATCTGGTGTTCGGAAGCCATCACCCTGGCGACCGTTCTCCTTCTTGCCTGGCGGCACGACCGCAAGTCCCCCGCCTATCTCATCTGGGCTCTGGGTTTCACGGTCAGCGCGGCGGGATTCGCCTTGGTGGCAGCTCGCGGCGTCATCCCTGACATCTGGTCGATCCAGATCGGCAATGCCGTCGGGCTGCTTGGCGAAAGCGCCTGGATCGCCGGCTTCCGCATAATGGACAAACGCAAGCTGGAATGGTCGGCATTCCTGCCCCCCATGCTCTGGCTGATTGGCGCCAGCCTGCCCTGGGTCACCGATGATTTCGTCAATCGCATCATCGTCTATGATCTCGCGGGCGCCGTCGGCGCGACCCTGCTCGCCTTTGCCGTTCAGCCGGCCGATGGGCGGCGCGAACCGGCGCGCGGGCAGCTGGGCATCGTCTTCGTGACACTCGCCTGCTTCTGCTTCGGCTCGGCTCTCTGGATGGTGTTGGTGGCCCCGCCATTGGAACAGGCCATGATCTATCGTGGCTACATGGCACTCGGCTATGCACTGCTCATCATCGTCGCCATCGTTCTCAATGGGAAGCTTCTCATGGAACGCGCCGAGCGCCGTTGGCGGGCGATTTCCATCACCGATACGTTGACGGGAGTTCTGAACCGGCGCGGGCTTCAGGAAAGCTACGATATTCTCGTCGGGAAAGACCAGCAGGAGCCGCCAAAGCTTGCCGCCCTATTGTTCGATCTCGACCATTTCAAGAAGATCAACGATCGTCATGGCCATCAGGCAGGCGATGCGGTTCTGGTCGAGTTTGCCCGCATTGCCCGCCAGTTCGTGCCACGTAGCGGCGCATTCGGGAGAATGGGCGGTGAGGAATTCGTCGCCTTCGTTCCGATAGACGATCAAGCGCAGGCGGAAGCGCTGGCGGAAACCATCCGCGCCGATTTCTGCCGGGTGCCGCTGCTTGCCGGCCGCTCGCTGGTGCCGGCGACGGTCAGCGTCGGCGTCGCGATCATGCCGCGCGACACCGTCAGCTGGGACCGGCTTGTCTCCTTTGCAGACCGCGCACTTTATGCCGCCAAGCGCGCAGGCCGCAACTGCACCATCGTCTTCAATGAAATGGAGACCGCCAGAGAGCCAGACGCGACGACCGCAGCGGATGAAGGTGAGCTGGTGCCGACGCTCGACGACCAGATCCACGCCTTGCGGCGCATGGGCACGCTCGCCAGGATGTAATCGGCTCATCCGGCATATCCCATTCGATAGGCCTTAGCTTGATCAAATCATACGACAGCCCAACAAGGCGGCCATTCTCAAACGCAAAAGGCGCGCCTGAACAGCGCGCCTTGGCAAATTGTGCGGCAATGTCCAGCCGTATCAGCCGTAACGACCGGTGATGTAGTCTTCCGTGCGCTTGACCTTCGGCGCCTGAAAGATCTGCTCGGTTGCGCCATATTCGATCAGTTCGCCGAGATACATGAAAGCGGTGCTGTCGGAGATACGGCTTGCCTGCTGCATATTGTGCGTGACGATAACGATGGTGAAGTCGCCCTTCAACTGCGACACCAGTTCCTCGACCTTGGCGGTCGAGATGGGGTCCAGAGCCGAGGTCGGCTCGTCGAGCAGCAGGACTTCGGGACGAATGGCGATGGCGCGAGCGATGCAGAGGCGCTGCTGCTGGCCGCCGGAAAGGCCAAGTCCGCTCTGGTGCAGCTTGTCCTTGACTTCGCTCCACAGCGCCGTTTCCGTCAGCGCCGCTTCGACGCGTGCGTCCATTTCCGACTTGGAGACCTTCTCATAAAGGCGGATGCCGAAAGCGACGTTCTCGTAGATCGACATCGGGAACGGCGTCGGCTTCTGGAACACCATGCCGACCTTGGCGCGCAAATCGTTCAGATCGACGTCCTTGGTGAGAATATTGCGGCCATCCAGCAGGATCTCGCCCGCAACCGTCTGGCCCGGATAGAGATCATACATGCGGTTGAAGGTGCGCAGCAGCGTGGATTTGCCGCAACCCGAAGGGCCGATGAAGGCGGTGACCGCATTCTTGCGGATATTCATGTTCACGCTCTTCAGAACGCGGTGGCCGTTCTGATAGGTGAAATCGAGGTTCTTCACCTCAAGTTTCGCCAGGCCGAGATCCGACTGGGAAGCGGCGTCCTTCCCCTGCTGTGCGTTGACGCTCTGGAATTTGCTGTCGCTCATGTTCATGGTCTCATTCCTATCGTTCGGCGGCTGCGTCACTGGCGGCGCCCACTCAAGACACGGGCAAGGATGTTAAGCGCAAGGATGGCAACGGTGATGATCAACGCGCCGGCCCAGGCCAGCTGTTTGAGATCCTCGCCGGCATCGGCAGCGAGCGTATTGATCGCAACTGGCAATGTGGCGATCGGACCGGTCAGGTCTGTATTCATGAATTTGCTGTAACCGGCCGTAAAGAGCAATGGCGCGGTTTCGCCGCTGATGCGGGCGACGGCCAGCAGGATGCCGGTGAGAATGCCGGTCCAGGCGGAACGGTAAACCACCATCATCATGGATTTCCAGCGCGGAGCGCCGAGCGCTGCGGTCGCTTCACGAAGCGCGTTTGGTACCAGCAACAGCATGTCCTGTGTCGTGCGGTTGACGACCGGAAGCGCGATCAGCGCCAGCGCAAGGATGCCCGCGATAGCGGAATTGCCGTGCATAGGCACGACCACGGCGCCGTAGACGAACACGCCGATGATGATCGAGGGCGCGGACAGCAAGATGTCGTTGAGGAACTTGGCAGCCTCGGCAAGTTTGCTGCCGTTGGCATATTCCACAAGATAGGTGGCGGCAAGAATGCCGATCGGTGCGGCGATCACGATGGCTAGGCCCGTGACCAGCACGGTGCCGTAGATCGCGTTGATCAGACCGCCGCGCGACCCCTGGGCCGGGATCGACATGGTGAACACGTCGAGGCTCAGCGCCGATATGCCGCGATAAAGCAGGGTCGCAAGGATCACGCTGAGAAAGAAGATGCCGAGGATGGCCGCGATGAAGCACAAGACCATCATCACCCGGTTCTTCCCATAACGCCTCGACACGAGGTTCTGACGAATTGCATTGTCCATGGTTTTTTCCTCAGTGCGAGTCGCCGCGGCCGATCATCCATCTCGCCAGCGCGAGCACGCAGAAGGACAGGACGAACAGGAGCAGGCCGAGCGCAATCAGGCTCGACAATTGCAGACCGTCGGCATCGCCGAAATTGTTCGCGATTTGGGCGGAAATGGTGGTGGACGGCGAGATGATCGACGATTGCAGGCGGCTCACCGATCCGATGACGAAGGTGACGGCCATGGTTTCGCCAAGCGCGCGGCCAAGGCCAAGCATGATGCCGCCGACGAGGCCGCGGCGCGTGTAGGGGATCAGGATGTGGCGGGCCACTTCCCATGTCGTCATGCCCATGCCGTAGGCGGATTCACGCAGCATCGGCGGCACGGTGCTGAACACGTCGCGGGAGATCGCGGTGATGAAGGGTAGGATCATGACGGCGAGCACGAGGCTTGCCGTCAGCAGGCCGACGCCCGGTGCTGGCGGCTGGAACAGCAGGCCGATTACCGGCACCTGGCCGACCGTCGCCATCAGGAAAGGCAGGATATTGTTCTGCATCAGCGGCACGAGAATGAACAGGCCGACGATGCCATAGATAATGGAGGGAACGCCCGCCAGAAGCTCGATGGCCGTACTGATCGGACGGCGCAGGCTGCCGGGGCAAAGTTCCGTGAGGAAGATGGCGATGCCGATGCCGAGGGGAACGGCAATCAACATGGCGATGAACGAACTTACGAGTGTGCCGACCACGGCAGGGACGGCGCCATAAATATCGGCCGGCGCGCTCCACTTGGTACCCCAAAGGAACGACAAGCCAAAGGTCTGAAATGTGGGCAAGGCATCGATGACAAGAACCACGAGGATGGCCAGCAGCAGAAGCACGACAAGAATAGCCGAGCCAAGCGTCATCAAATAGAAAATCCGGTCCTGAATCCGAAACTTTCTGGTCGCGGCTGAGGTATTCACAGCCTGGAAGCCAGCCATCTGAGTCGCGTCAGCCATCGATTTCCCCTTGTCCTGTCACGAAAGGCGGACAGGGCAATACCCTGTCCGCCGCAACTTTCTCGCCTAACACAAATTACTTCGTGCCGAAGTCCGTCTTCCAGGACTTCTCGACGATCTCGACAACATTGTCCGGTACCGCAAGATACGACAGGGCGGTCGCGTCCTTCTGGCCATGCTCATAGGACCACTTGAAGAACTTCAGTGCCTCTTCGTTCTTAGCAGCATCGGCCGGCTTCTTATAGAGCAGAACCCAGGTCGAAGCGGCAATCGGCCAGCTCTTTTCACCCGGCTGATTGGTGATGATCAGGTTGAAGTTCTTGGCCTTGGCCCAATCGGCATTGGAAGCGGCAGCCTTGAAGGTCTCGAGGCTCGGCTCGATAACCTTGCCGGCAGCGTTCTTCATCTTCGCGAAACCGATGTGGTTGGCGACGACGTAGGAATATTCAACGTAGGAGATCGAACCAGCCGTCTGGTTGACGGTGGTGGAAACGCCTTCCGAACCTTTGGCGCCGAAGCCAACAGGCCATTCAACGGCCGTGTTCGAGCCAACCTTTTCCTTCCACTCCGGCGAAACCTTCGACAGGTAGTCGGTGAAGTTGAAGGTCGTGCCCGAGCTGTCGGCGCGGTAAACGACCGAGATTGCCGTGGACGGCAGCTTTACATCGGGGTTGAGCGCCTTGATGGCTGCATCGTCCCACTTGGCGATCTTGCCGAGGAAGATGTCGGCCAGCGTCTTGCCGTCAAGAACGAGTTCGCCCGGCTTTACGCCTTCAACGTTATAGGAAACGACGATACCGCCGGAGATCATCGGGAACTGGGCAATGCCGTTCTTCTCGAGGTCGGCGTCGCTCATCGGCTTGTCCGAAGCGCCGAATACGATGGTCTTGTCGAGGAGCTGCTTGATGCCGGCGCCCGAACCGACCGACTGATAGTTGACGACATTGTTCGTCGCAGCCTTGTAGCCTTCAGCCCACTTGGACAGAACCGGTGCGATGAAGCTCGAGCCGGCGCCCGTGATGTCGGCAGCGGAGGCCGAAACGGACATAGCCGCGATGAAGCCTGCAGTCAGGCAAAGCGAACGAAATTTTTGATTCAACATGATTGAACTCACTTCCCAGAGTGACGAAAGGATGGCGAGCAGGAGCTAAGCACGAAGTATCCCATCGGTTAGGAACCCCACCTCGACCTCCCGGCGACAGTGATGGCTCTAATGCCGCATTGTTTCAGTTTGATGACAGTTTAATGAAGCAGCGGTGACACAACCTGCAGCAAGCATAGTGACCGTTGCCGAGCTACAGGAAAAGGCTCGCATCCTTTCATAAAGCAAGGCGATCTTCATGTTTTGAATCAAGGCCATACTCAAAGGCGGATTACATAGTCCTTGCGAGTCGTTTCAATAACTTCCCACGTCCCCTTGAAACCCGGCTTCAAGATCATGCGGTCGCCTGCGCGCAGATGAAACGTCTCGCCGTCATCGGCTGTCACAATGGAATAGCCGAAGAGAATGTTGAAATACTCCCACTCGTCATAGGCGATCTTCCACTTCCCTGGTGTCGCCTCCCATATGCCAGCGTAAAGGCCGCCTTCGGTCTCATCGAGACTCCAGGTTCGGAAGGTTGGGGCTCCCGAAATGAGACGGTCCGCTGCGGGCGCGCCCGTTTCCGGTTCAACGCCGCCGATGTCCACTGCCAGATAGGTCGTCACGAATGTCTCCTGTCTATTGCCTCATGTGGCTCTCCGCGAGCTCAAGGACATGCGAACCCGGAACGCACATCATCCTAACCTGCCGCCCGATATCAAGGGCCACCTTTCAGGGAAACGTCAGAAAACAATGCCCTAGTGCGCTTCGTTAATTTGGCTCGACCATCTCGATCGGGCCGAAATCGTAATCGCGGTTCAGAAGGAGCCAGCATGTATGAACTAGATGCCGTTATAACAGAGTGGATCAATGGCATAGCCGGAAACCCGACAGTCGACCGCCTGATGATCCTAATCTCGGCATACGGCGTTCCCTTGTTGATCGCTCTTGTCGCTATCCAATGGTGGGTCGGAGAACGTCGATCGGAAACCCGACACGCACTCGTTGCTGCGGGCCTGACATTCGTCGTCAGTCTCGGTATCAACCAGGTCATCCTGCTTTTTGTCAGCCGCCTTCGCCCGTATGATGCCGGGGTCACCAAGCTACTTGTAGATCGCAGCAATGACCCGTCCTTTCCCTCTGACCACGCGACGGCCGCGTTCGCAATCGCCGCCGCATTTACGCTTCAACGCATGCCGGGGCGGAGCCTCTTCTTCCTACTCGGCGCGATCCTCGTATCCGTCTCGCGAGTCTATGTCGGCACGCATTATGTCACTGACGTCATGGGCGGGGTACTTACCGCCTTTTTCGCGGCGATCCTGGTCAAGACGCTCTATCGACCTGAAACCCGGCTGGATCGCTTTGTAACCGGCATCCTATAGGGTCAGTTTGAAGAGACCCATGAGAATTGTCGAGGCCATATCTGCGAGCGCCGCGTTTTCAAGGTTTTTTCGGCGATCGACTCAATACAACCTAATAAAAAGCGTTCTCAAGGGTATGTGAGGAACCACATCAGACTTTCGCCAGCGCCTGCTCCAGATCGGCGATGATATCCTTGACGTCCTCGATACCGATGGACAGACGCACCACATCCGGACCGGCGCCGGCCGCGACCTTCTGCTCGTCGGTCAACTGCTTGTGGGTCGTCGAGGCAGGATGGATGACGAGCGAACGCGTGTCGCCGATATTGGCAAGATGCGAGAAGAGCTCCAGGCCTTCGACCAACCCCTTGCCGGCTTCATAGCCACCCTTCAGTCCGAAGGTGAAGACAGAACCGGCGCCCTTCGGCGAGTAACGCTGCTGTAGGGCGTGGTTCGGATCGTCCTCCAGGCCAGAATAGTTGATCCATGCCACTTTCTCCTGCGCCTTCAACCAGCGTGCAACGGCAGCCGCATTGTCGGAGTGGCGCTGCATGCGCAGCGGCAGCGTTTCGATGCCGGTCAGGATCAGAAAGGCATTGAACGGCGAGATGGCCGGGCCGAGATCGCGCAGGCCCAGCACGCGGCAGGCAATGGCGAAAGCGAAATTGCCGAAGGTCGCATGCAGAACGATGCCGTTATATTCCGGACGCGGTGAAGACAGCATGGGATAATTGCCGGAGGCGGACCAGTCGAAAGTGCCGCCGTCGACGATGATGCCACCCATGGAATTGCCGTGGCCGCCGAGGAACTTCGTCAGCGAGTGCACGACGATATCGGCGCCATGCTCCAACGGCCGGATGAGATAGGGGCTGGCCAGGGTATTGTCGACGATCAGTGGCAGGCCATGCTTGTGTGCGATGGCTGCGATCGCGGCGATATCGACGAAGGTGCCGCCGGGATTGGCAAGGCTTTCGATAAAGACGGCGCGGGTGCGACTGTCGATCTGCGCTTCGAAGGTAGCAGGGTCGGCGGAATCGGCCCAACGGACCCGCCAGTCGAAATTCTTGAAAGATTGCCCGAACTGATTGACCGAGCCACCATAGAGCCGCTTGGCCGCGACGAAATTGTCACCCGGCTGCATGATGGCATGGAAGATGAGGAGCTGCGCCGCATGACCGGAGGCGACGGCGAGAGCCGCAGTGCCGCCTTCAAGGGCCGCCACCCGCTCTTCCAGCACGGCCTGCGTCGGGTTCATGATACGGGTATAGATATTGCCGAACTGCTGCAATCCGAACAGAGCGGCTGCATGATCCGCATCCTGAAAGACGAAGGATGTCGTCTGGTAGATCGGCGTCGCGCGTGCACCTGTCGCCGGGTCCGGCTGCGCGCCGGCGTGGATCGCAAGCGTGTCGAAACCTGGGTTGCTGGTTGGCATAACTTTCCTCCCGCCGGATCTTGTTCGTAACGGGAAAAGCATAACGCCTGGCACATGAAAGTTAACCGCGAACTTTGCCGTGCTTCTCGGCTCGCAGAAAAAACTTGCCATCTTTCAGTGAGATCGCGCGATAAACGGCCGAATGCAGCCGTCATGCGCGATCTCGGTCAAGCGACCAGGCGCGGATACTCAATAGCCGGGCAGCGGTCCATGACGACCCTTACCCCTGCGGCTTCGGCTCTTGCCGCGGCGGCGTCGTCACGCACGCCAAGCTGACCCCAAATGACCGGGGGCCGCGGCTCGATCATGATCGTCTCCTCTACGACCGATCGGAGATATTCGGGCGCCCGAAAAACATCGACCATGTCCACAGGCTCGGGAATGTCGGCCAAGCGTGCATAGACCCATTGCCCCAGAATTTCCTTACCGGCCTGTCCGGGATTGATGGGGATGACGCGATATCCCCTGTTCAGGAGATAGGCCATCACACCGTTGCTCGGGCGCGCGGGATTGGGCGAAGCGCCGACGAGCGCGATGGTCCTTACGGACAAGAGGATATCGGCTATATAGGAATCGTCATAACTATCGTGGTTCATCACGAAGCCTCCCACCTCGATCACACTTGCGTTTTGTCACAAATATGGAAACCGCAATGGCGGTCTCCGCGTATATATATTGTATTATAACAACTTCAGGGAGGATTACTCAGATGAAAAATTTCATCCTGCTGGGCCTGCTCGTCACTTCGGCCGCGACGCCGGCATTGGCGATTTCGCGATATAATTCCATGTCCATGACCTGCGCCGAGGCCAGGGCGGTCATCAATCGGGAGCGCGCTGTCATCATGCGTTATCCGGCCAGACGAACACCGAACATGACGCTCTATGATCGCTATGTCGCCGACAGCGGCGCCTGCGACATGGGCTTTTATGCCTATCAGGATTATCTTCCCACGAAGGATCGCGCTTCCTGTCCGGTCTACATATGCCGGCCGGCAACCGATCTCGATGACGATGATTTGATTTTCCGACGCTGATCGCGATAGATTACGGCTTGATATGGCGGACGGCTCACGAGTTCGATACGACCATTGATTGTCGCAGGCACGGTGCATCTTCGGCACTGTGGCCGTGCACGAGCATTTATACGCCTGCGTTCAAGCCCTTCCCAAAGCGCTTTCATAAATTTTTCCGAAGCCACAGGGTTGCGTTCTCAGGAAATGCAATCTTTGTTCGCTATTTATTCGCATATAAATTAGAAACTTCGCATGGACAGTCAATTCCAACGAGAACCGAATGCGAACGCGGAACATATGCTATTTCATTATTTTTTCCACAGAATAATTTTCGAGTTCGCGCAATGATATACCCCATCAAGTTTTGATTCGATGATTCTATACTTAGCTCTTAGTATGATTTTTATCAGCGGCATCGCGCGCTAGCTGTAATATTTTTCATCTCTTGTAGAATTATCCACTCTATTCATGGGGAAAAAAGAGATTGCGCGCGGCGTTTGCGCGGCGATTTTCGCACGCCCGGCAACACACGGCGCTGCAGGCGACACAGCCCTCTGTCGTTTTTAAGTAAGAAGTGTCTAATGCTACTCCCGCGTTCACAGGACATGCGATATTTGTTCGCGCTTCATACTCCAATAAATTAGTTATTTATAATTCTAGAAAGGGCGATTTGGAACATAACGAAAACCCCATTCTCGGCGCCCCTCATGACCGGAGCGAAGGGGAAGCCGTCAGAATGATCGATATTTCGTTGCTTTTCGATGTATTGCGGATCATATGGGGACCGCACTCCCACAAAATACCAAGCATTGCCATTACGCCTGCCAATTTCCGAGGTTTTCCGTGTCTCTCGACGTTATCGCGCTCGTTCTTTTCGGCGCCCTGCTGCACGCGACGTGGAATGCGATCATCAAGGCCGGAACCGACAAGTCGCTCGATGCGGCGCTGGTTTCGGCCGGCGGCGCGGTCGCGGCATTGCCCCTTCTACCGTTCCTTCCCCTGCCCGCCTCTGCGGCCTGGCCGTTCATCGGTGCCTCGGCCATCCTTCAATTCGCCTACTTCCAGTTGGTGGCGGCCGCTTATCGCGCCGGGGATATCGGGCTCGTCTATCCGCTGATGCGCGGTGTCGCGCCACTCATCATTGTCTCGACAAGCAGCTTCATCCTGAAGGAAACGCTTTCGGGCGGCGCATTGATCGGCACCATGACCATTTGTGCCGGCATATTGACGCTTGCCTTCGAGGCCCGAAAGGGCAGCCGCCGGGCGATCGTTCTCGCCCTCGCCAATGCCGTTGTCATCGCGACGTATACCTATGTCGATGGCATCGGCGCGCGGATATCGGGCAATTCGGTTTCCTATACTCTATGGATGGCGCTCCTGCCGCCCATCCTCCTATTCGCCTGGGCGATATCGCAACGCGGCCTTAATGCCGTCGCCGCCCACGTCCGCTACAACTGGTGGCGCGGGCTGATCGGCGGCGGCGGCTCGATCGCCTCCTACGGACTGGCATTGTGGGCGATGACGAAGGCGCCGGTCGCCATGGTCGCCGCCTTGCGCGAGACTTCGATCCTCTTCGCTTTGGTGATATCCGTCGTCGTTTTGAAAGAGCGATCCAGCAGCTGGCGGTATATTGCCGGCGCCATTATTGCTGGCGGAGTGCTGGTTTTGCGGCTGGGTTGATGATAAATTATGTGGTTTTATTTTACCATACAAGCAACATGTTGATTTTGCTTTATAATTTTTACAGCCTCCCCAATCAGACGATATTGACCCTGGCTCTTAATCGATCTATAAGCCGCCGCAGATTGCAGCCTTTCCGGGCTGCTTTCTTTTTGGCACCCATCCATGCGTGCCAAACCAAGCAACAAGAAACGCCCAGACGCCTTCGGGCCAAGGGTCCTAAAAGAGAGTATGCAACATGGCAACCTTCTCCCAGAAGCCTGCAGAGGTGGAGAAGAAGTGGGTTCTCATCGACGCCGAAGGGCTTGTCGTTGGCCGCCTCGCTTCTATCATCGCAATGCGTCTGCGCGGCAAGCATAAGGCTACCTTCACGCCGCACGTCGACGACGGCGACAACGTCATCGTCATCAATGCCGACAAGGTCGTCTTCACCGGCAAGAAGTACGAAGACAAGGTTTATTACTGGCACACCGGTTATGCCGGCGGTATCAAGGAGCGTACGGCTCGCCAGATCATCGAAGGCCGCTTCCCGGAGCGCGTCGTTGAGAAGGCCGTCGAGCGCATGGTTCCCCGCGGCCCGCTCGGCCGTCGCCAGATGAAGAACCTGCGCGTCTACGCCGGCTCCAACCATCCCCACGAAGCTCAGCAGCCGGTCGTCCTCGACGTCGCCAAGCTGAACAAGAAGAACGTAAGGAGCGCCTGATAATGGCTGACCTTTCCTCCCTGAAGGACCTCGGCACGACGTCGGAAGCAGCTGCTGCTCCGGTTCACGTCCGCAAGGTTGACTCGCTCGGCCGCTCCTACGCGACCGGCAAGCGCAAGGACGCCGTAGCCCGCGTTTGGGTCAAGGCCGGCTCCGGCAAGATCATCGTCAACGGCAAGGACTACACGGCTTACTTCGCCCGTCCGGTTCTGCAGATGATCCTGCGTCAGCCGATCGTCGCTGCTGCCCGTGACGGCCAGTTCGACATCATCGCAACCGTTGCCGGCGGCGGCCTCTCCGGCCAGGCCGGTGCCGTTCGTCACGGCCTGTCCAAGGCGATCACCTACTTCGAGCCGGGCCTGCGCTCCGTGCTGAAGAAGGGTGGCTTCCTGACCCGCGACAGCCGCGTTGTCGAACGTAAGAAGTACGGCCGTGCAAAGGCACGTCGTTCCTTCCAGTTCTCCAAGCGTTAATCGCTTATCCGAGATCGGATTATTGGAAAGGCCGGGGTTTCCCCGGCCTTTTTCTTTGCGGCATTGAAATGGTGCAGATTTGCCAAGGCAGGGAATGCTTTTTATGGCAAAGTCCTCCTACAAGCATCGGGGAATTGAATGCGCGGCCTCATCTTTTCGTTTCTGTTCTCGATCAGCATCGTCTCACCGGCTCTGTGCGACGACGCTCCGCCAGCCGATAAGGCCGCAGAAATGCAGAGCATGAAGGATTTTCTTCAGACAAACCCGGACTGTCGCGAATTCAACGACAGCTGCTCCTATTGTGTCGTGACCGATGGGCGGGCCGATTGCTCAACGCCGCAGATCGCCTGCGTGAAAAAGACGTATCAATGCACCGCTCGATCGGGCAAATAAGCATCGAACACGACCTATCTGCGATTCACAGAACGGAATTCCGTTCCATCCCGTGAGGCACGTCATGAGCACCAACAAGGCATCCCGCTTTGCGGCCACTCCCGAGCCGCCCTATTATATCGTCTCCTTCGCTTCGATCCGGACAGCCGGTGACAATGGCTATGGCGCCATGGGCGAACGCATGGAGGAAATGGCATTGGCGCAAGACGGCTGCCTTGGTCTTGAGAGTGCGAGAGGCGCCGACGGCTTCGGTATCACCAATTCCTTCTGGCGAGACGGGGAAAGCATTCTTGCCTGGAAGAACGTCGTCGCCCATCTGGCGGCGCAGAAACTAGGCCGCGAGCGCTGGTATGAGCAATATAAGGTTCGCATAGCGCGGGTAGAACGGGCTTATGATTTCCAGCTGCGCGAGGGAGACGCGTTTGCCGAGCACCTCGATTGATCACGCCTTCACTACCGTCAGCTTGACCTCGGCTGCCAGCGACCCGACCTTTGCCGGCGCGCTCTCATTCATGCGCCGCCGCTTCACCAAATCACTCGAAGGCGCCGATGCCGTGGTCTGGGGCATCCCCTTCGATGCCGCCACCTCGAACCGGCCGGGAACGCGCTTCGGGCCGCAGGCAATCCGCCGCGCCTCCGCAATCTTCGACAATGATCCGCAATATCCCTTCGAGCGCGATCTCTTCGCCGAGATGGCCGTCATCGACTACGGCGACTGCCTGCTCGATTACGGCAATCATCAGGATACGCCCGCTGCAATCGAAAGACAGGCGGCGACGATCCTCGACAGCGGCGCCTTCCTGCTGACGCTCGGTGGCGATCATTTCGTCACATGGCCGCTGTTGAAGGCGCATGCCGCCAAGCACGGGCCGCTTGCACTGGTGCAGTTCGATGCCCATCAGGATACCTGGTACGACGACGGCAAGCGTATCGACCACGGCTCCTTCGTTGCGCGCGCCGTACGCGACGGGCTGATCGACCCCGACCGCTCCATCCAGATCGGCATCCGCACGCATGCGCCTGACGATTTCGGCATCCAAATTCTGTATGGCCATCAGGTCGAGGACATGAACGCCGGCGAGATTGCTTCGACGATCATCTCGCATACCAAGGGCGCGCCGACCTATCTTACTTTCGATATCGACTGCCTCGATCCGGCCTTTGCTCCGGGCACGGGAACGCCGGTCGCCGGAGGTCCTTCCAGCGCCAAGATCCTGTCGGTGCTGCAGCGGCTGCATCAGCTGGATATCCGGGGCGCCGACGTCGTCGAAGTCTCCCCTGCCTACGACCACGCCGACATCACCGCCATTGCGGGGGCGACCGTGGCGATGTATATGCTCGGTCTCCACGCCGAACGACGTGCGAGCGGTCGTTGAGACATGATTTCGGGATAGGGAGGAAGGTTTTCGAAAGCCGCCCTACCGCTTCAGCAACGAGCGTTATGAAATTGAATCTACTGCATGGCAAACTGAGTCCGGAAATATCCGCAACCTATTGAAAGAGCAGGAATAAGATGGCACCGAAAATCTTCATCGATGGCGAACACGGAACCACGGGCTTGCAGATCCGCACGCGCATGGCCGACCGCCGCGATGTCGAACTGCTGTCCATTCCCGAAGCCGAACGCCGCAATGCCGCCATGCGCGAGGACATGCTGAACAGCGCCGATATCGCCATCCTCTGCCTGCCCGACGATGCGTCGAAGGACGCGGTGAAGATGGTGGCGGGCAACAACAATGTCCGCGTCATCGACACCTCGACGGCCTTCCGCATCCATCCCGACTGGGCCTACGGCTTTGCCGAGATGGACAGCAACCAGGGTAACAAGATCAGGGCGGCGCGTTTCGTCGCCAATCCCGGCTGTTATCCGACAGGCGCGATCGGTGTCATCCGGCCGTTGCGCGCCGCCGGCATCCTTCCGACGGGCTACCCCGTGACGGTCAATGCGGTCTCCGGCTATACCGGCGGCGGCAAGCAGATGATCGCCCAGATGGAAAATCCCGATCATCCGGATGCGATCGCCGCGCCGCATTTCCTTTATGGCCTGCCGCTGACCCACAAGCATGTGCCCGAGATGACCACCCACGGCCTGCTGGAGCGCGCACCGATCTTCTCGCCCTCTGTCGGACGCTTCCCCCAGGGCATGATCGTGCAGGTGCCGCTGCATCTCGGCGATCTCGCGGAAGGCGCGACGCTGGAGAGCATTCACGCCGCGCTCGTCGACCATTACACCGGCCAGGATATCGTTCAGGTCGTTTCGCTCGATGAGAGCCGCGCCCTGCCCCGTGTCAACGCCGTCGAGCTTGCCGGCAAGGACACGATGAAGCTCTTCGTCTTCGGCACGCCGGGCGGAGCGCAGGTCAACCTCGTTGCCCTGCTCGACAATCTCGGCAAGGGCGCATCGGGTGCAGCCGTACAGAACATGGACTTGATGCTGAGCGCGTAACTCAGTCCAACGCGGATTGAAATTCGATAGGCCCGGCCCGTTTATTCAGGCCGGGCCTTTTCACGTCAAAAGCAGTTTTGCGCAATTTAGGCTCCGCTGCCGTACTCGGCCTTATTTTTGCCGTTGCCCTAAATTAGCGGAACCTACACGGAAAAGTGAACAACCGTTGGGCTTGCGACCAATTGTCGGCCGGATTTGCTCTTTAACGGCTTTGCTGGCCCGAATAGGTGGGACGTTAAAAACCATCCCTTTTTCAATGAATATCCAAGAATGAGCCATCGTAAAGGAATTGGTTACCATAATTCGGCATGCTTCCAGACAGCCGGCAAGTTGGCGACCGAACGCGACACTTGCGTTAGGGCGCGTGTGCGTTCTTGAGCCGGCTTGGTGTCTGTGTAGTTTGGATAACGAGTATCATGGCGTTCGTAACCGAAACGTTCGGTAACTTCAATTCGCGCTCCGGCTACGCCTCGCGATCAAAAAAATCCCTCAGCATCCGTCCCGGCACCCTGGCCACCGGCGTCGCGGTCGCGGCTTTCGCCTGGGTGGCTGCAACGCTGATGACGACGCAATCGATGGTGCTGTCGCTTCCCGGCGCGGCGGCGCCGACCGATAATTTCCTGGCACCCCGCGCATCGGCATTCATCGTTCCGCAAAGCCATGTGGCGCGCCCTGCCCGTTATGCGAGTCAAACCACTTCGCTGCATGGGCAAAGCCGCTTCGGCAGCGTCGCCGCTGCGGAGGTTCAAACGAAAGCTGGCGGGACGGATGCGGTTCATGCGCAACTAGCATATGCACTCGCACAGCAGACATCCGATATGAAGCAAGCTCAGATTGCGGCCGCAAGCATCAAGAGCGGCCGTCTCGAAGTAGCTGCGGCTTCGCCTGAGACGATCGACCATCTGCGCAAGGTTATCGCGATCAATTTCGCAACCGCAGTGCAATCGCTAAGCCAGGCAAAATATGCGGCTGCCCTGATGCCGGCTGCAGGCCCCCTGAAAGCCACGGAGCAGCCGCCCGCGGTCGCTTCCGCGGCCCCGGAGATCAGCCTGCCCGCCATTGCGGAAGCAAAGCCGGTGCCTGCGAAAGACGCCGACATTGCGGTGGCGGAAGCTGTGCTGAACGTCATTCCCGTGGCCCGTCCCGCCCGAGAAACGCCCGTGCAACGCGCCGGCGCCACAAGCGCCATCGCCAGGGCAACGGGCAGCGAAACAACCACGCAACCGCCATCGCGCATGATGGCCTATGCCGATCCGGATGACAGCTCGGTCCGCAAGAATAAGCCGTTCATCAACCCGTTTGCCGCCATCAGCCCCGGCCCAGGCACTGCGATCTACGATATCGAAGCGAAGACCGTTTACCTGCCGAGCGGCGAACGCCTCGAGGCCCATTCCGGTCTCGGCCACATGCGTGACAATCCCCGCTATGTCGACCGCAAGAATACCGGGCCGACGCCGCCTGAAACTTATAACCTGACATATAGGGAAAGCCTGTTCCATGGCGTGCAGGCCCTGCGCCTGACACCCGCAAGCGGCGCCCGCGTCTATGGCCGCGACGGCCTGCTGGCTCACACATACATGCTCAGAGGCGGCCGCGGCGAATCGAATGGCTGCGTTGTCTTCAAGGATTACAACCGCTTCCTGGCTGCCTTCCGACGCGGCGAAATCAAGCGGTTGAAAGTCGTCTCGCGGATGTCGTCGGCTGCAAGCGTCGCTTCCGCGCGTTAGAGGGATTTGAGGCGCAAAGCGCCTCAATCTCTCACGACGATCGAGGTCTGGCGCGGCAGTTCACCATAGAAGCCGCGCCAATTGGCAATCGCGAAACCGAAGACGATCAGGGCGCCAGCCTGATGCGCCAGGGCCAAATGCAGCGGCACATGCAGCAGCAGCGTCGAAATGCCGAGGATCGCCTGGATCAGCACGAGCACGAAGAGAACGACGGACCGGCGCGCATGGGTCGTTTGCGCCGCCGCGCGTAGCGAGAGGATCATATTGATCGTGACCACCGCGAAGAGCGCATAGGCACCGAGACGGTGAACGAACTGGACCGTCTTCGGGTTCTCGAAGAAATTGACCCAGCCCGGCGACTGTATGAAGAGATCGCTGGGCACGACGGCACCATCCATCAGCGGCCAGGTATTGTAGCTGAGACCGGCGTCCAGCCCGGCGACGAGAGCACCGAGATAGATCTGGAACAAAGCCATGAAGACGATCAAACCGCCGAGTTTCGCCGAATGACGCGTTGGCGGCGGCTCGTTCGAATGCGGCGACAGAGCGCGCATGAACCACATGCAGGCGGCAAAGATCAGACAGGCGGTCACCAAATGTGTGGCAAGCCGATACTGGCTGACGTCGGTGCGTGCTTCTAATCCCGAGGAGACCATCCACCAGCCGATCGCACCCTGAAGGCCGCCGAGCAGGAAAATGCCGGCCAGCGGCAGCCAGAGCTTTCGCTCGACACGGCCAGTCAGAACGAAGAACAGCAACGGCAGGCCGAAGATGATGCCGATGGTGCGCGCCAGCAGGCGATGCGCCCATTCCCACCAGAAGATGCCCTTGAACTCCTCGACCGTCATATCCTTGTTCATGATCTGGAATTGCGGGATGCGCTTGTAGAGATCGAATTCGTCCTGCCATTCCTGTGCATTCAGCGGCGGGATGACGCCGTGGATCGGCTGCCATTGCGTGATCGACAGGCCGGAATTGGTGAGGCGCGTGGCACCTCCCACAAGCACGAGACCGAAGAGAACCAGAAGTACGCAAGCGAGCCAGATGCGTATGGCGCGGCGATTGCGGTCCTGACGGGCCACTTCCTTCAAAATAGCCTGTTCGGTCGTAAAATTAGTGGCAGCCATGGCTTCTCCCTTCGATCAGGCTGTTGATTTGCCCGATAGGGGCGTGCAAAACAAGTCCCGGGAGTTTGCGGCATGCCGTCGCGGCATGCTGTGATAATGAGGAGAAAACCCCGTGCCCCTTCGCCTGCGCAAATTCATTGGCATGATCCTGCTGGTGCTGCTGGTTGCAATCTATGCGATCGTTGCCATGATCGTTGCAGTGCGAACGCTTGCAGATCAACCCGGCTGGGTGCATTTCCTGTATTTCCTTTTCAGCGGCATCATCTGGGTGCTGCCGGCGATGGGCATCATCAAATGGATGGCCGGGCCACGCCCACAATGACGCTCGTCCCGGCACGATTTACGTTAGGCTAACCCTGATCCGCGCCCTATCCCGCATGACTGTCCCATCTTAAGCCAAAAATAAGCCGTTGCCCGCCAAACTGCGTCCGAATACCGCCGGAGCGGAGAAGACCGGATGCAGATCCAGACGCGAGATATCGCCCACATGGCCGCCCAAGCAGCGGACGAGCGGATTGCGTCCATCGACATGAAGCCCGCGGCCGCCGATCAACTGCGGATCGACATCTTCGACAGTATGGCACCGCTCGAAGCCGAATGGCGCGCACTGGAACGGGATGATCTCAACTCGCTGCACCAGAGCTATGACTGGTGCGCAGCTTGGGTGGAGAACCTCGAACGCCCTCTCGCCATCGTCAGGGGCTCCATCGAAGATCACGTCGCCTTCATCCTGCCACTTGAGATCATCCGCAGTCACCGGATAAGACGGGCCGAGTTCATCGGAGGCCACCATAACAATATCAACACGGGCCTGTTTTCAGCCCGGTTCCTGGCGAACGGAGAATTGACCGCCGTTCAGGCGAGCGCCATCTCGGCGGCTTTGCGCGGCAGGGTGGACGTCGTCATCCTGCGCAACGTCCCGCTCGAATGGCGCGGTCGCAAAAGCCCGCTCGCGCCGCTGACGTCGATCGAAAACCAGAACCATGCCTTTCAGATGCCCTTCCTCGGCAGTTTCGAAGCAAGTCTGAAGCAGGTGAATGCCAAGCGCCGCCGCAAGAAGTTCAAGCATCAAAGCAGGCTTCTCGATGCCAAGGGTGGCTACGAATATGTGATCGCCGGTCCTGATCGGCAGGACGCATTGCTCGATCGATTCTTCCAGCAGAAGGCAGTCCGCTTCAAGGATGCCGGCTTGCCCGATGCGTTCAAGGATGACCGGATCAAGGCCGCGCTGCACGCTATGTTGCACCGACGCCAAGACGATGGCATCGGCGCGACACTGCAGATACATGCGCTGCGCCTGAAAGGCGAGCATGAAGGCCATATTCCGGCAATCGCTGCCCTGTCCCGCAAGGGAGATCATGTCATCTGCCAGTTTGCCTCGATCGACGAGGCTCTGGTTGCGGAGGCAAGCCCCGGCGAATTGTTGTTCTGGCTGATGATCGAGCGGCTGCATCGCGAAGGCGTCGCGCTCTTCGATTTCGGTATCGGCGATCAGATCTACAAGCGTTCCTGGTGCTCGATGGAAACGGTACAGTATGACCTCTTCCTGCCGGTCTCAGGCATGGGGCGTCTTACGGCAACGTTGAACCGGATCATCACGCGTACGAAGATCGCGATCAAATCCAATCGCAAGCTCTATTCCTTCATCCAGCGTCTGCGGGCGCGACACGGAACCGGCGCCGCATCGGATGACGGAGGCGGTGACGCGGATTGATCAGGCAGCGTCCCGGCGCGTATCCGGATCATGCTCCTCGCGCCAGCCGGACATCAGAATGATGTGTTCGTAGCCGGCCTTCTGGAATTCCGTCATGGCAGCGATGAACTGGCTTTCGTCGGGTTCGGGCATGGAGAGGATGATTTCCGTCTCCTTGCTGCGCGTCAGCCGTGCGACGCCGGAGACTTCGGCCGCGCCACACTCCACCAGAACGATGTCATAGGCCGAACCCAGTGCGTCGAGGATCAGCGACAGACGGTCGGCGCCGCGCATGGCGCGGGCAAGGTCGCTCATGCCTTGCGGCACGAGATGGGCGTCCGACAGGCGATCCGGATGGATCGTATCGCCAAAGGCCGCTTCGCCGCACAGCAGGTCGGTTACGCCGGGAAGTTCGTCGTGCTCGGCCATGAGCCTGGAGGGACATCCGGTGCCGGTCATATCGACCAGCACGATACGGCTCCCTGCATCGGCAATGGTCCGCGCCAGCATGACGGTGGCGGTCGAGCCGTTGTCACCAGTCGGTGATATGGCGATCGCCAGCCGCGAGCCGCTATCGATCAGATAATCGGCGACGGATTGGATGGAGAAATCCTCCTCTTCCTCCGCGGCAGTCTGAGCAACCTGCTTCGGCCCGTGATCCGGAGCGATTGCGGTGTCCAAGGCGATTGCCTGCTCTGGAGCAGTTACGGTATCCGCAGCCCGAACCGGGATTTCCTCGACGGGGAGGGAGAGCATGCTTGCGGGCGTCTCGACGCTGCTCGCTCGCGCAACTGGCCGAACCGGAGCCGGTTCGGTGACGGGTTGAGTGCGCTGCGCCGTCTCCAGCGCGGCGGCATCTTCCTTGCGAACAAGCCCAACCGGACGCAAAGCGCGACCGCTGAACAGCTCCGCGAGCATGATAACGATGGCGGTGAGAATGAAAGTGGCAAGGGTAGCGACGACGACGATCGGACCGACCTTCGGGAAAGAGGGATCGACCGGCTCGACCGCTGTGGAAACGATGCGCGCATCGGCAGGGCTGGAATTCTTGTCGACGCGAGAGGCCGCCTCGCGATAACGGGCGAGATAGGTCTCGAGCAATTGCCGCTCGGCCGTAGCTTCACGCTCCAGGGCGTTGAGGCCGACTTCGTCCTCCCCTGCCCGGGCGCTGTCGGCCTTCAGCGTGTTCGATTGGGCGAGGAGTTGTTGCTCGCGCAGCTGCGCTACCTTTGCTTCGTTCTCGATGCTTGCCAGAATCCTCTGGGTCTCGCGATCGATCTGCTGACGGATATCGACGAGCTGCGCCCGCAGGCTCTTCAGCCGCGGATGCCCATCCATCAGTGTCGTGGAGAGATCCGAGATCTGCGACTCGAGATTCGACTGGGTCGCCTTCAGCCGCTGAATGGTCTGCGAGCCTGCGACGTCGGCAAGAGTATCGGTGGAGCGGCCGCTGGACAATGCGCTGCGCACCGCTTGCGCCCGCGCCTCGGCGTTGGCCTTGTCGCCACGCACCTGTGCCAGCTGCGTCGAAATATCCGCGAGCTGCTGCGTGGCGAAATTGTTGTTCTGACTGGTCTGGAGAAGACCGTTGGCGGAACGATAATCCGCAACCTTCTTTTCCGCCTCGCTGACCTTATCGCGCAGCTTGGCGATCTCCGGCTCTAGCCAGCGCGTCGCCTCGCTGTTGGAATCGAGCTTGGCGCCGCTTTGCATGGATAAATAGACTTGCGCCATGGCATTCGGCACGCTGGCGGCGAGATCCGGATTGCGGGACGTGAAGCTGATGCCGATGACGCGCGAGCTGTTGATCTGATAGACCTGCAGGCGGCTGTTGAAGGCGTCCAGCATCCGCTCTTCCGGGGCCTTGTCGGCCGCCGCCCGCTTCAGATGCAGCTTGATCAGAATATCAGAGAGCGCGGAGCCGTTGTTGCCGGCGGCGAATTCGGGACGATCGTAGAGCTTGAGATTGGTGATGACCTGCTTCACCAGATCCGCCGACTGCAGGATCTGCACCTGGCTGGCAATGTTCAGCTCGTCCAATAGAGGGCCGGCACCGGCATCGTTGCCCGATGTCGTCGCCGCAAAGGCGGGCGCACGCTGCTCGATGAGGATGCGGGCCTCGCTGCGATATTCCGGCGACATGACCTTGGCAATCGCGAGTGCCGCGCAGGCGCCGGCCAGCGTGATGGCAATGACGCGCACCCGCCGCTGCCATACAGCGCGAAAGAGCTGAGCGAGATCGATGTCCACATCCTGCTGGGTGCTGTTGACACCGGACATATACAAAACTCCGTAATAGAAAGCCGGAATTAATTGTAAACGACTATAGTAACCCAAGCGTTAATAGTATTTCGCCAGCATTATTTTTGGCATCGCTAATTTTTTCCTGGATTTTCATTTGCTCTTTACCGACCGTTAACCCTAACGGATCGATAACGACAGCAGTGTCCTTCCCTTTCCAATGAGCGCGAAATGCCCTTCGCAAAGCCAAAGATTGTCCTTGCACTCGGCATGGCTGCCGTGAGCGCCGCGCTCACCGGCTGCAATACCTATCAACCGGCACCCAAGGCCTTCAACGAGGCCACGATCCAGCCCTATACGCTTGATAGCGGCGACCGGTTGCGCGTGACCGTGTTCGACCAAGCCGGGCTGACCAACACCTATACGGTCGATCAGGCCGGCTATATCGCCTTCCCGCTGATCGGCCAGGTCGCTGCCCGCGGCAGGACCCTGCAGCAGCTCTCCGGCCAGATCGCGCAGAAGCTTCGCCAGGGATATATTCGCGATCCAGACGTCACCATCGACATCGACCGCTATCGCTCGGTCTATATTATGGGCGAAGTCGGCCAGCCGGGCCAATATTCCTATGTGCCGGGCATGACCATCCAGAATGCCATCGCGGTCGCAGGCGGGTTCACCAGCCGGGCCAACCAATCCAACGCGGATGTCACCCGCAAGATCAACGGTCATGTCATGACTGGACGGGTCGGCATCTCCGATCCGGTGCTGGCAGGCGACACCATCTACGTCAGAGAGCGGTTATTCTAACCGCGACCGCTCATGGCCCGACCGCTTCGTATTCTTCATTGCTTCAGATCGCCCGTCGGCGGCGTCTTCCGCCATGTCCGGGATTTGGCGGAGGAACAGAGCAAAGCGGGCCATGAAGTCGGCATCCTTTGCGACAGCCTGACGGGCGGCGAGCATGAGGATCGTCTGTTCGACGATATCGCGCCGTTCCTGGCTCTTGGCATCGTTCGTCTGCCGATCCGACGGCAAATTACCTTCTCGGATGCTGCTACACTTTGGAGAAGCTACAAGGAAATCAAGAGCTTGCGGCCGGATGTGCTGCACGGGCATGGCGCCAAGGGCGGCCTGCTTGCGCGCGTTCTCGGCTCGATACTGCGGGTCAACAGGTGTCGCGTAGCCCGCCTCTATACTGCGCATGGCGGAAGCCTGCATTTCTCGCGCGGCTCGTTCCAGGGCATGCTGGTGCACAGCCTGGAACGGGTGCTCGAGTTTCTCACCGACGGCCTGATCTTCATCTGCGATTTCGAACGCCGCACCTATGAAAGAAAGATCGGCAAGCCGCGCACCCGTTCGGTGATGATCTATAATGGCATCAGCGAAAGAGATTTTCGCACCATACCGACACGATCGGACTCCGTGCATTTCGTCTATATCGGCATGCTGCGGGACCTCAAAGGTCCCGATCTGTTCGTTGACGCCTTTGCGAAAACGGAGCGGCGGATCGGCAGGCCGCTTTCCGCGCTGATGATCGGCGACGGGCCGGACAGAGACAAATATCACCGGATGATGGTCGAGCGGGGCCTCGGTCACCGTATCGGTATGCTGCCGGCGATGCGCGTGCAGGAAGCCTTCACGGTATCACAGAACATCGTCGTCCCCTCGCGCGCCGAGGCCATGCCCTATATCGTTCTGGAAGCGCTCGCAGCCGGAAAGACCGTCATCGCCTCACGCGTCGGCGGCGTTGCGGAAGCACTTGGCGAAAACAGCCCCGCACTCGCCAAACCGGAAGATGCCGATGACCTCTCGCGCATCATGGCTGAAGCGATCACTGAACCGCTATGGGGTGCCAGCAACATGCCCGATATCGGGACGATACGATCGAATTTTTCGGCTTCGGCCATGGCGCGGGATACTTTGCGCCTGTATCAAAATATACTTGGTCTGAACAGCGACGGTTAGAATACAGCCAAGTGTTGTAAGTGTTTCTTAGCTGATATCTGATACGCGTTGTCTGGTAACGACCGGATAAGCTGCCATGAACACTACGGAAAAGTCCGAGCAATTCGACTTGGACAATCTTCGCAAGCAGGTTTCGGAAATCCGCACCCGCGGTGCCGGCGAGACTCATAGCGATCGTCCAGATGGCATGAATGCCTACGCACGGCAAATCGCCGAACAGCTTCGCGAAACCAACCAGTCTCCGGCGATCATCGTCGGACAATACCGGCTGTTCGAATTTCTGTCGCTACTCGCATTCGGACTTGCGATCCTCCTCTTCGGTACGTCGGACAATCATCCTTTCCTGTCGAAGACTGTGGTGACGATCGCCCTCTGCGGTCTTGCAATCGTCTTTCTGCAGATTGCGGATGCCTATCAGATACCGGTCTTGCGCTCGCCGCATCATTTCCTCCACCGGATTCTCGGGTCCTGGGGGGCCGCCTTTGCGGTCATGGTCATTGCCCTTCTGCCCTTCGACATTAACAATATCTACTCCCTTTCGCTCCTCAGCCTTTGGCTCGCGGCAGGCGCAGGGTTCCTTCTGGTGGCTCGCCTCCTGTTTGCCTACGGTATCCGCCACTGGGCTCGCAACGGCGTCATGGAGCGGCGCGCCGTCATCGTCGGCGGCGGCGAACCGGCAAAGGAACTCATCCGCGCGCTCGAGCATCAGCCCGACAACGATATCCGTATCTGCGGCATCTTCGACGATCGCGGCGAAAAGCGCTCGCCGGTCATGGTCGCCGGTTACCCGAAGCTGGGCACGGTATCGGAACTGGTCGAATTCGCCCGGCTCGTGCGCATAGACATGCTGATCATCGCCTTGCCGATCAGCGCCGAGGATCGCATTCTGCAATTGCTGAAAATGCTTTGGGTGCTGCCTGTCGACATTCGCCTGGCGGCCCATGCCAACAAGCTGCGCTTCCGCCCCCGCGCCTACTCACATGTCGGCGCCGTGCCGATGCTCGACATCTTCAACAAGCCCATCCGCGACTGGGATGGCGTTGCAAAACGCATCTTCGACATCTTCTTCAGCCTGGTCGCACTTGCTTTGCTCTGGCCGATCATGCTCGGTGCGGCAATTGCCGTGAAGACAACCTCAAGAGGGCCGGTCTTCTTCATGCAGAAGCGCCATGGCTTCAACAACGAGATCATCAACGTCTTCAAGTTCCGCTCGATGTACACCCACATGAGCGATCCGTCGGCA
The DNA here is from genome assembly GCF_057784515.1 of Martinezella sp. CNPSo 3732. NCBI lineage: Bacteria > Pseudomonadati > Pseudomonadota > Alphaproteobacteria > Hyphomicrobiales > Rhizobiaceae > Martinezella > Martinezella sp. CNPSo 3732. The sequence continues at coordinate 407,710 of NZ_JBXSOO010000002.1, read as the reverse complement.
CGCAATGCCGTAACTAAGAACGACCCGCGCGTGACCCCCGTCGGCCGCTTCATCCGCAAGACCTCGATCGACGAGTTGCCGCAGCTTTTCAACGTACTGCTCGGCAGCCTGTCGCTTGTGGGACCGCGCCCTCACGCCGTTCTAGCCGCAAGCCATAACCGTACCTATGCCGACGTCGTCGAAGGCTATTTCGCGCGCCATCGCGTGAAACCGGGCGTGACCGGCTGGGCGCAGATCAACGGCTGGCGCGGCGAGATCGACACCGATGACAAGATCAAGTTCCGCACGGCCTATGATCTTTACTATATCGAGAACTGGTCGCTGCTCTTCGATCTGAAGATCCTGTTCCTGACGCCGTTTCGTCTGCTCAATACGGAAAATGCCTATTGAGCGCGATCGACCTGCCATCGCCCCGCGTCGCGCAGCCGCAGCTTGCCGCCATGCGGCTGGTCGGTACGGCCAGCGTTGCCATCGGTGTGTTCCTGTCGGGCTTCGTCATCGCCGAGCCGGCGCCCTATGAGCTGTGGCTCGCTTTTCTGATCGGTACCTGGTTCATTCTCGGGCTGAAAATCTCGCGTAGCGTCGCGCCACTGCTGGCCCTGTTCCTGCTGTTCAATGTTGGTGGCATGCTCTCGATCACGCAGATGCACGATCTTGCTGCCGGCAACCACCTCGACGGCCCGATCTATATCGCCGTTTCCACCTTCCTGGCGCTGAGCTCCGTTTTCTATGCCACCATTACCGAAGACAACGAAAAGCGGCTGAAGCTGATCTTCAGTACCTGGGTCGTGGCAGCGCTGATCACCGCAAGCCTCGGCATCCTCGGCTACTTCCATGCCGTGCCGGGCTTCGACATCTTCACCCGCTATGACCGCGCCATGGGGGCGTTCCAGGACCCGAACGTCTTCGGCCCCTATCTCGTGGCGCCGAGCCTCTACCTCATGCACGGCCTGCTGATCGGCGACCTGAAGAAGGCGCCGATCATGGGCATCTGCCTGTTCGTGCTCGCCTTCGGCATTTTCCTGTCCTTCTCCCGCGCAGCCTGGGCTCTCTTCGCCTTCGCCTCAGCGATGCTGATCTTCTGCATGCTGTTGAAGCACCGTAGCAATACCTTCCGGCTGCGCATTCTGGTGATGTCGCTGGCGGCCATCATCCTCATGGTCGTGCTGCTCGTCGTCGCGCTGCAATTTCCGCAGGTCAGCGACCTGTTTTCGACGCGCCTGCAGCTGGTTCAGAGCTACGACGGAGGCCATCTCGGCCGCTTCGAACGCCATAGCATCGGCTTCCAAATGTCCATGGAACGGCCTTTCGGCATCGGGCCGCTGGTCTTCGGCCAGATCTTCCGCGAAGACGAACATAATACCTGGCTAAAGACGCTGACCACCTACGGCTGGATCGGCTTCGTAACGTGGATCAGCATGATCTGCTGGACCATCTATATCGGCTTCCGCAACCTCCTGAGAGAGCGACCCTGGCAGCCCTACCTGATGATCGCCTGGATCGTCATTCTCGGCCATGTCGGCATCGGCAACGTCATCGATACCGACCACTGGCGCCATTTCTACATGCTGATCGGAATCGTCTGGGGCTGCGGCGCCCTGGAGCAGAAGTTTCAGCGTGACTTGAACAAAAGGGAAGCTACATCGTGAACATTCGCACCAACGTCAAGCGCCTGTCGTTGCTGCAGGTTCTCGAGCCGAGCGGCGGTGGCTCCGGGCGACATTTTCTCGACCTATGCCGGGCCATGCAGCATCGCGGCCATTCCGTGACCGCTATCTATTCCCCAGTGCGCGCCGAGCCCGCTTTCGTCGCAGAGCTGGAAAATATCGGCCTGGACAATGTCATTCCGCTTGGCATGCGGCGCGCGCCCGGCCCCTGGGATCTGACGGCATGGTGGCAACTGCGCAAGATCGCGGCCACTCATGGGCCGTTCGATCTGATCCATGGCCATAGCTCGAAAGCCGGCGCGCTTACCCGCCTGCGGCTACCTGGGCGCCATGTCCCCGTTCTCTACACGCCGCATGCCTTCCGCACCATGGACCCGACGCTCGGTGCGAAAGGCCGCCTGATCTATGGCGGGATCGAGCGCCTTCTCGGGACATGGCTGACGGATCGCCTGGTCTGCGTTTCGCAGGATGAATATAATCACGCCCTGTCGCTCGGCATTCCGGAAAGACGCTTGCGTGTCGTCGTCAACGGCGTCAATGCGCCTCCGCTCAGCCAGCGAGCGGCCATCCGCAGACGCTACGGCATTCCTCAGGAAGCTTTGCTCTTCGGCTTCGTCGGCAGGATGACGCGGCAGAAGGCGCCCGAGCGCTTAGTCGCGGCTTTTGCGCGGATAGCAACCCAATTGCCGCAGGCCCATCTGCTGATGATCGGGATCGGTGAGCTGGCCGATGTCACAAGAGAAATGATCAAGGCGGCCGGGCTTGAAGATCGCGCCCGCATCGACGGCAGCGTGCCGGGTGTGACGGCCATCGACGCCTTCGATGTCGTCGTCATGCCAAGCCGCTACGAGGCGATGTCCTATGTGATGCTGGAAGCCGCAGCTGCGGGCAAGCCGCTGCTGCTCGCCGATGTCGGGGGCGCACGCACGGTGCTGGAGCACGGCAAGAACGGCTACATCGTGCCGAACAGCGATAATCCGGAAGCGTTAGCGGCCGCGATGGCTCGTTTTGCCGATCCGACGTTGCTGGCGAATTTTACCGCCGAAGCCCGCCGCCGCAAGGATGGCTATACGCTGGCCGGCATGGCTGATGCGACCGAGAAGATTTATCTCGACCTACTCGGCCACCCCGCCCCTGCCCCACTGGAGTTGATAGCAAATTCCACTTTGGACAATAAGCGTAAGGGCCGGGAGAAGAGCGCGGCGGCCCTTTAAACTCGCAGAGGATTTTCGTCGGAAATCGGTTCCGCTTTTCAAGCCGATGCGATAGACTTAACTCATGATTACTTCAGCACAATTGCGCGGCGCGCGCGCCATGCTCGGACTGACGGTGGAAACGCTTGCCAGGGAGAGCAAACTTCCGGTTTCGGCGATCGAAGCGCTGGAAACAGGGATCGGCTCAGCGGATATGAGGGCGCTTGCGACAGTTCGCTCCGTCCTCGAGAACCACGGCGTGCTTTTCCTCGCCGGCGGCAGTGACGGCACCGGCGGCCCCGGCATTCGCTTCAAGCATTGGTCCGAGAATGATGGCATTCGGCCTGAGAACCTGAATGCCACCAATGACGATTGATAGCTGATGCAGGGTAGCAATCTCCAGGAGCCGCTTCCTGCCTTTAAAGCCTTGCGCGATCTGCTTCAGGCCGCCAGCTTCCAGCCTTTGACAAGTTCTTCGGGCGCAGAGAGGGCTGCAGGCAGGATGTAGCGTTCGGTGTTGTTTGCCGGCTCCCAGCCTTCAACAATGGAGCCAACCGGCAGGCCATGCCCGAAATCGTTGAGCGTCACGAGCTCAAGGATCATATGGCCATAGTCGTCGCGCCATTCGCGCCGCTCGCCACCTTCGAAAAGGCGCAGCCGACCCTTTGTGCGCGGACGCTCGCGTGCGGTCAACCATTGCGCGACGGATGCCTCGGCATTGGCGAAGGACACCACATCATCGGCATCGCCATGCCAGATGGAGACAGCCGGATAGCGAGCAGCTTCGGGGGAAACTTCGCGAACGAGCTCGCCCCATTTTTCCGCCGGGCGGCTTGAGCCGCGTTTCATGACATCAAGTGCCGACATGGCATCGCGGGCAGCGCTGAAAGGCAGGCCGCCGATGATGGCGCCTGCGGCAAAGAGTTCCGGATAGGTCGCGAGCAATGCCGCTGCCATAGCGCCACCGGCCGAGAGGCCCATGACGAAAATCCTGCTGTCGTCGATTGCATGCAGGCGACGGCTGAAATCGATCATTTCTCTGATTGAGCCGAGTTCACCGCGATCACGCGTGACCATGCTCGGGCGAAACCAGTTGAAACAGAGATTCGGGTTGTTCGATGCCTTCTGTTCCGCATAAAGCACGGTAAATCCATGCTGGCGCGCAAGTGCCGTCCATCCGCTCGCGCGATCGAAATCCTCGGCATTCTGATGACAGCCGTGCAGGACAACGACGAGCGGCATCGGCCCCCTCACACCCGGCGGCACATATTCGAGCATGCGCAAATCGCCAGGATTGCGGCCGAACCACAAAACTTCCGTCAGCCGCTGCGGCAACGGGCGCGTGGGAACGCGACGGCGCGACGGCTGCGATTGCGGCTGCGTCATCGGAAATTTGAGCTGCGGCAGCTCGACGGAATCGACGAGCAAGCGGCGAAGCCGGCTCGGAACTTTAAAATTCATCATGGACCTTTCTATCCACGTCAGCCACGGCAGGTTTTTTCCTCCGCTGCGGGCTGGCGCGCACTGTTCCTTTCCAGAATCAGTGACATCGAGAAATCGAATCTCTTTGTGCAACGCAGCAAATATAGGGAGGCCGGTCCGCTTCGAACAGGCACAAAGCATCATTGCTGCTATGTGAAATCAGCTTAAATCGATTAGATTTTCGGCCATAAAAAAACGCAGTTGCGTCAGAAATAAGCCCGTGCGAGCGCGAGAAGTTTTGCGTCGTCCTTCACGCCCTGACGATAAAGCTGAATAATCAATGCGCCGAGGCGCTCTGCCTCAAGGCTGCGCGGGTCCATGCCGCGATCCTTGCAGACCGTGTCCAGTACCTTCTCGAGGCGATCCAGATCGTCTGAAAACAGCGGCAGATCTCGTGGATGGATAGGTGTGTCCAGCATTTGCGCGTCTCATAGTCCGTGGGCAGAAGCACGCAGTACCTCGCCGGCACCCGTTTTATTCCCGACGACAGGATTAGACTATGCGCCTTGCGTGTGGGGTTGGCAAGGAAGCATTTCGGGCGATGCATTTCTGATTCGCAAACTTTACGGAGATTCGATCGAGGGTACAATTTTAAGTTAATGCATCACCCAGCCTTTATCCGCATATGCAATAAGCGGGAAAAAACGGAGGCATAATGATGACCAAATTTCTGATACGGACGGCTCTCAGCTTGGCGCTTGCAGCAACGGCCCTGCCGGCCCTCGCACAGAATTTTTCGAATCTTCCGCTGCGCAACCCTCGTCAGCCGCCCGAAGGATATATTTCCGTGCAATCGGGAATATCGATCTCCTATCCCGTGGCGGACGGCGACAGCGAGGAGCAGCAGGAGAAGGCCTTGAAATCCTTCTATAAGATTGCCGCAAGCAGCTGCACCACCCTGCTCGACACCATCGCCGATGCCTGCGAGATAAGCGCTCTGTCGAGCAATACCTCGGTCAACAATCCAGACAATCGCGGCACGAGACTTTCCATTAACGGACAGGTGACGATGTCGGTGAAACTGAAGCCGCCGACAGCGGCCGCAAAATAGCTTTGCCCCATCGCAGTTCATGATCTCCGCGGAAGCCAACGGATCGGTAAGAAATGCCGGCGATAATCCCCCTCGCAATTGAGGGACGATACCATGGCGAAAGCGAAACGACGCACGCGGCGCAAGCCGCAGTCCAAGGCGGGCAATTCGATGTGGCTATGGGGCGTTGTCGGCCTGGCAACGGTAGCCGGCCTCTACGCCTATCAGCATCGCAAGGATATGCCGTCGATGCTGGCGCATGCCGGAGCAGCCGCCGGCATGCCGCATATGGCCCGGGAGACGCCCGTGCCGGCGGCAAAGCCGCAGATGAGGACGGCAGCAGTCACTTCGGAGCCGCGCGCGACATCCGCCCTGCCGGTGCCACCCGCTGCCGTTCCCGTGGCGATGCCGGTCAATAAGATACCGGTCGAACGGCCGATACCTAGCTTGCGTGCACAATCGGATGGTCGTTTCGTGCTGTGCGGCGCCGGATCCGGAACGAACTGCGTCGTCGACGGCAATACCTTCTGGCAGGATGGCATCCGGATTCAGTTGGCCGATATCGATGTGCCGGACGCCGGTGCCGCGCGCTGCCCCAGCGAAAGACAGAGGGGGGTGGCCGCGAAACTGCGCCTGCAGGCCATTCTCAACGATGGAAACTTCGTGCTTTCCGGCAGCAGCCGCCGCGACGACCCGAATGGGGGCAAGCTGCGCATTGCCATGCGCGCGGGGCGCTCGCTTGGCGATCAGATGGTGTCGGAAGGTCTAGCGCGTCGGTGGACCGGCCAGGCTACATCCTGGTGTAGCTGATTTTCAGAAATTCGATTGGGAGTTCAAGGAGATAAATGGTCGGGGCGACTGGACTCGAACCAGCGACCCCTTGACCCCCAGTCAAGTGCGCTACCGGGCTGCGCTACGCCCCGACCTGCCGAAACGGCTTGTTTCGTTTAGAGTTTAGCGTTTCCCGACGCAAGCGAAAAGTGTCGGCCTGCTCAGAAAAAATTGCCGTTCAACGGCACAGCTGCCTCGGTCCGCGGCTCGGCTGATAGGTGTTATCGGAGGCGCGATAAGAGCGGTAGCGGCTTGCGCAGTCACGCGCATGAGCGCCGTAATAGCTCTGTGAGCCTTGCCTGTTGAACAAAGTGCCGGTCACAAAAGATTTGAAGAGCACGCCGCTATCCGAATCGTCGTCATAATAGCTGTCCGAGCCATGCAGCCGATGGCCGCTGCCCCAACGATTATGGTGATGATGCCGATGGCCGTGGCCATGACCGTGATCGCGAACCTGGATGATGTCCGATCGTCCGGTTGCAGGCACTGTCAGGGTCGGCATGGTGAGGGCATTCGCCGGCATGATAGCACCCGCCGCCAGTATAAGACCAAAGCCTGCGGCAGTTATCGATCTCGCAATCGTAAACATATGCGACTCCTTCGAAATCCGGCGGCGCCATCAAGTAAATCCGCACAACAACCTTGCTGCCGAGCACGCCGTCATTATCTGTATATAGTGATTTGGAGCCACACTCATAGATGCCCTTCCGTCTTTATGTGCGACGGACTTCGCAAGACGGAAAGTGGGCGGAAAGTCAAAGCAATGAAGCCCTATGTAATGAGTCTCCTGTTGTGCCTATCGCTGCTCTCCGCGTGCAACACGACGGAATCGGTGCAGCCTATCCCGGGCAGCATCACCTATGGCGGCCAGCCGCATATGAAACTGACGAAATCGCCTCCCGGGTCGCAATTCCAGCATCACTTTACGAACCAGTGGGGCCAGGATGTTATCGAAACCTATATCGTCCAGCCGGACCGAAGCGTGAAGCTCGTCAACCGCCAGGAAATGAGCCCGCCAGATTAGAGCCTTCGCGCTTTTCCACGAATCGCGAAAACGCCCATCCCTTTGCCTTTTACGCAACTCCGGACGGAAAACCGTTGCAGTTTCCTGGACTTGCTCTTGAGGTTCGTTGGATCTGAAAACGAACACTCCGCCCGCATGAGCCGACGGAGTGTGATGTAATGCGGATAAAAGCCACGCTTACCAGCAGCGATAGCAGCGGCGATAATAGGGTCGGCCATAATAGCCGCGGTGATGATGATTATCGCTGACAGCGGCGCCGACGAGAACGCCACCGATGATGCCGGCAGCAGCCAGAGCGGCAGCCTGGTTTTCAGCCTGTTGCGCCTGGGCGCGATTGGACTGGTACGTCGCGCCGACGCAGCGATTGTAACGCTGCGTGCCCGGACGGAACCCCTGCGACTGGCAGGTCATTTCCGCATTCATCGCAGATTCCTGCGGTGTCTGACAGCTCGATAGAATGGTTGATATAGCGACAAGGCTCGCCGCCATCGTGGCACGTATGCGCATATTCCCTCCGGCAATTTAGGATACAACCCCGGGAAAGCGAAATACAGCCAAAGGTAAGCTTTGGCAACCAACCTTATCAAGCACCGCGCGAAATCCGTCAAACCGTGGCAAAACTGCACGCAAGGATGGTATCGTGCTTAACGGCCGGATAGCAGCTTAGTGCAAATGAAAAGACCCCGCTGATGACGGGGCCTTCATATCCGATTTGCGCGCCCGCACCCCGTCGAGAGCGCGGGCGCGTTTTCGATCAGAAGTTCCGTTCGAAACGAAGGATGCCGGCGACCGTATCATCCTTGATGTAGTCATAATGCACATAGGTGAGTTCCGGCTCGACCAGGAAATCCTTGACCGGATAGATCTTGAGGTTTGTGGTCGCCTCGAACATCTTAGACTCTGTATAGGCAAGCTGCAGGTTCCACTTCAGCTTGTCGTTGACCGGGACGCCAACGCCGGCCCAAAGCGCCCAGTCACCCCAGCCACATTTGGCCGCGTTGGTGCCGCTTGAGGTCGTGCAAGCTGAAATATCCTGGTTGGTGCCGGCATATTTGTTCAGCTTGTCGCCGTCGGTATTCCAGCCACCCATCAGAAAGGCTTCCACGCCGCCGAACTTGGCGTCGAGACGAGCCTTGATGGCACCTTCCTCAACAATGGAATCATAGCCGCCGACGACCTTGATGCCCCAGTTGCCGGCCTTGTAGCCGAGCCCGGCAACGACGTCGGGAGCATAGTGGTTGGATTTGTCGTCCGTCCACCAGCCTGCACCGTAAGAGGCTTCACCGTCGGAGGTGGAATTGGAGTCTTCCAGCGAGATCACAGCCGAGAAGCCATTGTCCGGCTCGTATTTATAGGTCAGCTGATTAAGTTCATACGGCCCGTCATAGATCACGTCGTCGTTGATGACATCGCCCGCATAGCCCACGTAAAGATTGTACTGAGAATCGAGTTTGCCGACTGTGAAGCCGCCGAGGCTGATATTGGCAAACAGCAGTTTGGAGGAGGTCGCGCCTCCATCATTCCACTCCCAGCGGAAGATGGTGTTGGTCTTCAATGGACCGTATTCGGTGTCGGTCGCCGTATCGACATTGAGCTCCACACGCTCATGCCAGAGCGTGCCGACTTTACTGCGCGGATTATAGGCGTCATACCACTCGCCTTCCGTGCGAACCTTTCCGCCGACTTTCAGGCAGGTTTCAGTACCGGGAATGTAGAAATAGCCTGTGCCGTATCCATCGCAGATACGGACATATTCAAGCGGTTCGGGTTCCGCAGCGACAATAGCGTCGGCGGCATGGGCGGCGCTCGCCGCGACAATGGCAGCGGCGGAGCCAAGAAGAAGGCTCTTGATGTTCATGGTGTCTCCATTCGACTATCCGTCAGAGATGGAGTCTCCCGGCAGACAACAGCGTGCCCCTCCATAGCCTGACTGTTCCCCTCAAACAGGGCGAAGCAATAAGCTTCGCCGTCAAACTGAACCCGTGAGCTTGTCCCAGCAAGTTAATAAGGCTGCCGAACTAATTCCTGCAACGCAGAAGAGTAGCGGACGTGACAAAAATGTCACGCGCCTGCCGCAATGACAAAACGGACACGACACACGCGCTGGAGCGAATGCATACCACAGTTGTACACTTGCGAAACACAATGCTTTGGCCACAATCCCCAACACGTGCGGCCCCAACGCGTGCGGGCAGCCTTATCGCACCTGATCGAGGAGACGCTTGCATTCCAGAAGATCGTAAAGCGTCTCCTGAAGCAAAGCGCGATCCTCCTTGCCGACACTCGATTTGCCGATGGAGACATCAGGCACGCCGTCGTCACCGCTGACGAAATTGAAGAAACGGCGGCTGATCGGCGCCTTGGCGCGGCCGACAATCTGGTCTTCGTCAGAATTGGCAGAGGCCACGCGGGGCTCCACGGCGGCGGGCTCTTGAGCTGCCGCGAGCGCTTCCACACTGGCCAGATCGCCATGCCCGACGGCGACGACGAACTTGTTGCCGTTGGTCTTCAGGAGCTTCTGAACACCCTTGATCGTATAACCGTGATCGTAGAGCAGATGGCGGATACCATTCAGCAGGTCGACATCCTCGGGGCGATAATAGCGCCGGCCGCCACCCCGCTTCATCGGCTTTATCTGCGGAAACCGGGTCTCCCAGAACCGTAGGACATGCTGCGGCAGATCAAGGTCTTCCGCGACTTCGCTGATCGTGCGAAATGCATCCGGGCTCTTGTCCATCATCATACTCCCACACTGCGCATACGGCGCCGTTTGGCCGGATCACGCAAAAGCGGATGTCGGCATTCGTATCACTCCATGATACGACTCACCATATTTCAACGGTTTGGCGGTAGAAATTCAAGTCACATCTTCAGCCGCTGCACAGGCTGGCGACAAATCAGCACAAAAGATGCTCCGGAGCGACCGCACGGCAAAGCGTGCGGCCGAACGAAAACAGAAATCACAAGGATGGATCAGGAGGCGGGATTTACCGGCTTGGCCTTCGCCTTGCGGCTCGCATGTGCTTTCAGAATGCGGGTCTTGAGGACGTTCGACGCCTTGAAGGTCATGACACGCCGCGGAGAGATCGGCACTTCCTCGCCGGTCTTCGGATTGCGGCCAATGCGCTCATTCTTGTCACGCACCTGGAATGTCGCAAACGAGGAGAGCTTTACCGTTTCTCCACGCACGATGGCGTTGCAAATTTCATCGATCACAGTCTCGACGAGCTCAGCCGACTCCGTTCTGGAGAGACCAACTTTCCGGAATACCGATTCCGCCAGGTCTGCGCGCGTCACTGTCTTGCCCGTCATAGCTCCCCGCCCATATTGCTGCGTAATCTTCTTCAGGTTTTGCGAGACTATTGCCGTTGCGCCGAACGGTCAAGCTCTTGTTCGGAACGGCTTTTAGAGATGCGGCACTACCAGCGCAACAGGACCGCACCCCAGGTGAAGCCGCCGCCCATGGCCTCCAGCATCACCAGGTCGCCCTTCTTGATTCGCCCGTCACCGGCCGCAACGGCGAGCGCAAGCGGGATGGACGCAGCCGACGTGTTGCCATGAAGGTCTACAGTGACCACAACCTTCTCGGGAGCGATTCCGAGCTTCTTGGCGGACCCATCGATGATGCGGCGGTTGGCCTGATGCGGCACGAGCCAGTCGAGATCGTCGGGCGTGGTGCCTGTCGCATCGAATGCGGCCTGGATGACGTCGGTAATCATGCCGACGGCGTGCTTGAACACTTCGCGCCCCGCCATATGCAGGACACCGACCGTTCCCGTCGTGGACGGGCCGCCATCGACATAAAGCTTTTCCTTGTGGGAGCCATCGGAGCGCAGACTTGCCGTCAGCACACCGCGATCGCTATTGGCACCGCTTCCCTCGCCAGCTTCAAGGATCAGCGCACCAGCGCCATCACCGAAAAGGACGCACGTCGTACGATCCGTCCAATTGAGGATACGGGAAAATGTCTCGGCGCCGATGACGAGCACGCGCTTGGCAAGGCCGCCGCGAATATAGGCGTCAGCCGTGGTTACCGCATAGACGAAGCCGGTGCAGACGGCCTGGACATCGAAGGCGAAGCCATGATGCATGCCGAGCCGGTTCTGGATATTCACCGCCGTGGCAGGAAAGGTATTGTCGGGCGTCGATGTGGCAACGATGATGAGGTCGAGGTCATCCGGCGTCATCCCGGCATTGGCGAGAGCCGCACGCGCCGCCTGCTCGCCAAGCGAAGCCGTGGTTTCACCTTCGCCGGCGATATAGCGTTGGCGAATGCCGGAGCGCTGGACGATCCAGTCGTCGCTGGTATCGACGACCTGCTCCATCTCGGCATTGGTCATGACGCGTTTGGGGAGCGCCGCCCCAAAACCGCGAACAATTGAACGGATCATTCTGCTTGTACCCCGTCTCTCATGCCGCTTCCGGCCCGATGGGGGGCAGCCGTTTGGCATGATATCTCTTCAAATCGTTTTCGATTTTCTGCGTGAGCCCATTCTTGGCCATATCATAGCCGACATCGATGGCGGCTGCGAAGGCTTCCGCATTGGCGCCGCCATGGCTCTTGATGACGATACCGTTGAGGCCGAGGAAAACGCCGCCATTGACCTTGCTGGGGTCGAGCTTCTCGCGCAGCAGATCGAAGGCGCCCTTGGCTAATACATAGCCGATACGCGCAAGCAGCGTGCGCGACATGGCGGCGCGCAGATAGGCGCCGATCTGCTTTGCCGTGCCTTCCGCCGCCTTCAGCGCGATATTGCCGGAAAAGCCTTCCGTGACGACGACGTCGACCGTGCCCTTGCCGATATCATCGCCTTCGACAAAACCGGAATACTCAAGCGATTCGAGATTGGCTTCGCGAATGAGACGGCCGGCATCCTTGACCTCTTCCTGGCCCTTGATTTCCTCGACGCCGACATTCAGCAGGCCGACGGTCGGGCGCTCGATCTCGAAGAGCGCGCGCGCCATAGCGCCACCCATCAGGGCAAAGTCGAGCAATTGCTGGGCATCGGCGCCGATCGTCGCGCCGACATCGAGCACGATGCTTTCGCCGCGCAGCGTCGGCCAGATCGCCGCGATTGCCGGACGTTCGATATTGGCCATGGTGCGGAGACAGAATTTCGCCATCGCCATCAGCGCACCGGTGTTGCCGGCCGACACGACGACATCGGCATCGCCCGTCTTCACCGCCTCGATGGAGCGCCACATGCTGGAGACGTAGCGGCCGCGGCGCAGCGCCTGGCTCGGCTTTTCATCCATGCTGATGGCAACCTCGCATTCGTGAAAAACCGATTTTTCGCGAAGCTTGGGATATTTGGCGAGGACCGCCTCGCAGCGTTCCTTCTGTCCGTACATGATGAATGTAATATCGGGATGCCTATCCAGCGCCTTGGCCGCGCCGGGAACAACAACCTCAGGGCCGAAGTCGCCACCCATTAGGTCAAGAGAAATTCTGATCACGCGTCCCTAGTCCTTTTTCTCCGCCGCGACGGGCGAATTTGGCGTCAAAATACCGTTTTCTCCCCCGGTGACAACTGAATTGTGCTCGAACGGCACCGGGGCCTATTCCTTTTTCCAATCTTTCAGAACGGCAAAGGGCGACGGTTTTCTGTCATCTTCGCCCGTGTCTTCTATATGCGCATCGAACTCGACCCCGGGCTTGCGCGGATAGGGATCGATGGCCAGGGCGGCAAATTCCGCAACGGCCGCGCCGGCGTCAATCGTATCGCCGGTAAAGGTCTCCGGAAGATCCGGGCCATCGGGATCAAGTATCATTTCTCCGGCATCCACAGAAGGCGCACGCGCCAGTTTGGAATCCTCGGGCACGAAGATGTGCTCGAAGTCCTCGTCGATATCAGATTCGACCGGCTCGAGTGTGACAACGCAAGCCTGAACGATCTTTGCCTTCACATTGCCCTTGATGCGCACGCCGTCACGCTTCCAGCGAGAAATCTTGAGGTCGGCTTCGAGCTTGCCGACCGAAAGAACATCCCAGAGAGCGGCGAGCCCGGCCAATTCGCGATCGTCAGCCTCGACATGGACATCCACCGGATTGGCGGAGATATGTCCCACCTTCACCGGATAGGAAAATGGCGTTTCATCGGAGTCGTGTCTTTTCATTTTTATCTCCTAACCGGCCCGTTGGCCGACTTTATCCGGCACTGGCAGCGTCGCCGAGCCCGTAGCGATCTGGTTTTCGGTTATGGTCGCCAAGTGCGCTTCCGCGATTATCATCCAATCGGCCAGCGAACGCATGGATGCCGCGCTTTCGCTCGCCTTGGGATAGATGTTGCGCTGAAGCGCCGCGGCAAGCGCGGTGCGATCGCCGCTATCCATGGCACCCGCATAGCTTTCGAGCCGCCCATAAAACATGCCGGCCAGCTTCTTCATGCGCTTCGGCACGCTGTTGTCGCCTATACCGAGCTCTCGGATCGAATAATCGATATCCTCGAAGAAAGCATCCACGATTTCCTGCGCCAGTTCCTGACCGCTTGTCGCCGACGATCGCGTGCGGCGAAAGAACAGGATCATCATCACCGACAGCAATTCGAAGCGCCCCATCACCGTATCGGGCACCTCGTAGTCGGTATAGAAAATCGGCTGTCGCGCCATGGATGTCAGCGCCTCATACTGCCTGACAACGATGATCTGATTGTGATTTCTTTTGCGGAAGAGCCCAAAAATCATGAAAATTCCCGGAATTGGCTCCCTCGGAGCGCGCCGATTTTGCTTGGCCTTGTTGCATCCACGCAAAAGCTGGTTTACCGAAGCAGGCGCGAATTGCAATGCCGTTTGTGCCCGCTTCGAGGCTCCAGCCCTTACCGTCGTCACGTTGTGCATGATCGGTGACGAAGAGTGCCGAACAACATGATTGTGCCTTTTGCCATCGCGGAAAGGCCACAATGATGTGCACAGCAAGGTCATATCGGCCGTCCGGCCATCGGATTGATTCATTAGGGGAGATGAGATGTCGTTGACCAGACGGTATTTCAAGTCTGACATTACTTTCAGCAGCGCTGCCGCCATTGCCCTGGTGATTGCGACCATGGGCCTTTCGGGTTGCAAGACCAGCGAGGTTATGAACAACGGTTATATCTTCGACCCGCAGTCGCTGGCACTTGCGCCGGTCGGTTCGAGCCGCGAACAAGTCCTGCTGTCGCTCGGCACGCCTTCCACCACCGCGACCTTCGATGGCGAAGTCTTCTACTACATCTCCCAGAAGCGTACGCGCGCCGTCGCTTTCATGAAGCCGAAGCTGGTCGATCAGAACATTCTGGCGATCTATTTCGACAAGGACGGGGTGGTGAAGCAGGAAGCCAACTACACGCTGAAGGACGGCAAGGTCTTCGACATGATCAGCCGCACGACCCCGACCGGCGGTCGCGACATCACCTTCCTGCAGCAGATCCTCCAGGGCAGCGGAAGCGGCGTCAACGGCGCAAGGAACTTCCTCAACAACCTCAACCCGGGCCAATAAGACCGGACGATATCTCAATGAAAAACCCGCGAGGCACTGCGCCCCGCGGGTTTTCTTTTTGCGTTCGGTCTGCTTCGCTTAGCCGGCAAGGATCGCAAGCAATAGCAGGGCGACGATATTGGTGATCTTGATCGCCGGATTGACGGCCGGACCTGCCGTATCCTTGTAGGGATCGCCGACGGTGTCGCCCGTCACCGATGCCTTGTGAGCTTCCGAGCCTTTCATATGGCGCGTGCCGTCCTTGTCGACGAAGCCATCCTCGAAGCTCTTCTTGGCGTTGTCCCAGGCGCCGCCGCCCGACGTCATCGAGATGGCGACGAAGAGGCCGTTGATGATCACGCCAAGCAGCGAAGCGCCGAGAGCGGCAAAGGCAGAGGCTTTGGAGCCGGACAATAGCAGGACGCCGAAATAGACCACGACCGGCGCCAGAACCGGCAAGAGCGACGGAATGATCATCTCGCGGATGGCCGCCTTGGTCAGCAGATCGACGGCGCGGCCGTAATCGGGACGCTCCGTGCCCTGCATGATACCGGGCTTTTCACGAAACTGCTTGCGAACCTCTTCCACGATCGCTCCGGCGGCTCGGCCGACGGCCGTCATGGCGATACCGCCGAAGAGATAGGGGATAAGTCCGCCGAACAGCAGACCGGCAACGACGTAAGGGTTCGAAAGTTCGAACGAGATCGTGCCTACATTGGCGAAGTACGGGTATTTGTCACCGTGAGCGGCAAAATACTGCAAATCGTTCGCATAGGCCGCGAACAAGACCAGCGCGCCGAGACCCGCCGAACCGATTGCGTAACCTTTGGTAACGGCCTTGGTGGTGTTACCGACAGCGTCCAGCGCATCGGTGGATTTGCGTACTTCCGGCGGAAGATGCGACATCTCCGCGATGCCGCCGGCATTGTCCGTGACCGGGCCGAAGGCGTCGAGCGCGACGATCATACCGGCAAGGCCGAGCATGGCGGTGACCGCAATACCCGTGCCGAACAGGCCGCCGAGCTGGTAGGTGGCGATGATGCCGCCGACGATGACGATCGCCGGCAATGCCGTCGATTCCAGCGAGACGGCAAGGCCCTGGATGACGTTGGTGCCATGACCGGTAACCGATGCCTGGGCGATGGAATTGACCGGCCGCTTGTTGGTGCCGGTATAGTATTCGGTGATGACGACGATCAGCGCCGTGACGATGAGACCGACGATACCACAGGTAAAGAGCTTCGTGCCGGTGATGTCG
Organism: Martinezella sp. CNPSo 3732; assembly: GCF_057784515.1. Classification (NCBI taxonomy): domain Bacteria; kingdom Pseudomonadati; phylum Pseudomonadota; class Alphaproteobacteria; order Hyphomicrobiales; family Rhizobiaceae; genus Martinezella; species Martinezella sp. CNPSo 3732. The sequence goes on along the minus strand of NZ_JBXSOO010000002.1, from coordinate 391,772 downwards.
AAGCCGCCAACGGTGCCGATCGAACCCCAGCCGATGGTGAGCGAGGTGGCTGCGGCCAGACCGATGATCGACAATACGCCGGTCGCGATGAGGCCCTTGTAAAGAGCACCCATGATCGAACCATTGACACCGAGCTTGACGAAGAAGGTGCCGATGATCGAGGTGATGATGCAGGCGCCGCAAATCGCCAGCGGGTAGATCATGGCCGAGCCAAGAAGCGGTGAGCCGGCGAAGAAGATAGCGGCGAGAACCATGGTCGCGACAACGGACACCGCATAGGTTTCGAACAGGTCGGCCGCCATGCCGGCGCAATCGCCAACATTGTCGCCGACGTTGTCGGCGATGGTGGCCGGATTGCGCGGATCGTCCTCCGGAATGCCGGCTTCAACCTTGCCGACGAGGTCACCGCCGACGTCGGCCCCCTTGGTGAAGATACCACCGCCGAGACGGGCGAAGATCGAGATCAGCGAGGCGCCGAAACCAAGGGCGACGAGCGCATCGATCACGTCACGCGAACCGGCTTCATGGCCGAGAATACCGGTCAGGACGTAGAAGTAGATGGACACGCCGAGCAAGGCGAGGCCCGCGACCAGCATGCCGGTAATGGCGCCCGACTTGAAGGCAATGTCGAGGCCAGCAGACAGGCTCTGCGACGAGGCTTGCGCGGTCCGAACATTGGCACGCACGGAGACGTGCATGCCGATGAAACCTGCGGCGCCTGAGAGGATTGCGCCGATCAGGAAGCCAAAAGCGGCTTCGGCCGACAAGAGGAGCCAGGCCGCGATGAAAACGATGATCCCGACGATGGCGATGGTTCTATATTGGCGCGCCAGATAGGCTTGCGCTCCTTCACGAATATACCCGGCAATCTCCTGCATGCGGGCGTTGCCCTGATCGGCAGCGAGCACCGACCGGGTTGCCCATACGGCGTAAATCACCGAGAGCAGTCCGCATGCGATCACTCCTAAAAGAATCGACATTTCGCTTTTTCCCTCCAAAAAAGCCGGCGGTTCACTCCTCCCCCGGCCGCCTGCAACAACGGTCGATCCCCTCCTCCAGGAGATCGGCCGATGTGCAGTTGCGAGATTGATGGCGGGAAAACGTCGCGTCAAGACCGTCCGCGGGTAAAACACCCGCAGAAGGTTCAAAAGAATATTCGAAGATGAAATCAGGCGCGAACGAAGGAAACGAAAATGCGTACCGCTACGATCCGAGCGTCCGACGAGGCTTATTTCTTCGCTTCGCCGCGAACCTGCTTGGCGATTCGGTCGAGCACGGCATTCACGAGCTTCGGCTCGTCCTCCTCGAAGAAGGCATGCGCGATTTCGACATATTCAGTGACGATGACAGGAACCGGCACGTCCTTGCGGTCGATAAGCTCGAAGGTGCCAGCGCGCAGGATAGCGCGCACGGTGCTATCGAGACGCGACAATGCCCAGTCGTCTTGAAGCGCAGAGCCGATCAGCGGATCGAGCCGCGTCTGCTCACGCACGACGCCCGACACGATGGAGCGGAACCAGGATGCATCGGCCTTCAGATAGGTCTCGCCATCCAGCTCCTGCCCGAGACGGTGGGCTTCGTATTCAGCCACCACCTCCAGAACGCCGGTTCCGCCGATATCCATCTGATAGAGCGCCTGAACCGCCGCAAGACGCGCGGCACCCCGCTGGTTGGCGGGCTTGGCCGGTCGCTCGTTATCCTGATTGCTCATCTATTATGCACCCAACTTCTCTTTCAGCGCGATCATGGTCAGCGCCGCACGGGCGGCGAAACCGCCCTTGTCCTTGTCCGAACGGCGCGCACGCGCCCATGCCTGCTCATCGTTCTCGACGGTAAGGATACCATTGCCGATCGCGAGAGATTCGCTGACGGCCAGATCCATCAGAGCCCGCGAGGATTCATTGGCGACGATATCGAAATGATAGGTCTCGCCGCGGATAACCATGCCGAGAGCCACATAGCCGTCATAAACCACATTACCATTGTCGCCGCCATCGAGCGCCATGGCAATTGCCGCGGGGATCTCCAGAGCACCGGGCACGGTAACGATATCATAGGTCGCGCCTGCCTCCTCGAGAGCGGCCTTGGCGCCGTCGAGCAGGGCATCGGCCATATCGTCATAGAAGCGAGCTTCGACGATAAGGATATGAGCATTGGAAGAGCTGGTCATACATCACCTGCAATTTGAGAGGGCGCGGCACCTTGTTAGGCCGGGTCAAACCACGGCGGGCCTCGCTTGGCAAGTGTTTTTCAATGGCCCGCGCCGATTCCGACCCTATTTGGAAATGATCGGCGCGCCGCGGAAATTGTGGCTTCCGCACACGCAACCGCTTCGATAATAATTTGCAGCCTGCGAGGGGGAGGTTCATGACGAAGAAATCCACACCCGCCATCAATGTCGGCGAGCTTGAACTGGAACATTGGCAGCAAGGCAGCTTCTTTGCCGGCAGCGACACGTCCTTCGGAGCGAAGCTCGGGCTGAAGCAGCTCGGCATCAGCTACAACGAGGTGCCCCCGGGCAAATCCGGCTGTCCGTTTCACAATCATCATGTCGAGGAGGAGATGTTCGTCATTCTCGACGGCGAAGGCGAATATCGCTTCGGCGGCCAGCGCATCGCGGTCGGCAAGGGCGATGTTCTGGGCGCTCCAGCCGGCGGCCCGGAAACGGCACATCAGCTGATCAATGTCGGCCCCGGCGTGCTCACCTATCTCGCCATTTCCACGAAGGCGCGGACCGAAATCGTGGAATATCCCGATTCCGGCAAGTTCCTGGCCAAAACCTATAGCGACGGCAGGACGGCTTTCCGTGCGATCGGCCGCGCCGCTGCCACCAACCTCGACTACTGGGACGGCGAGCCCGGCGCCTCCGACGACTGACCACCACCAAAACCATTTTCAGCAAAGACCTAATCCGATGACCCATATTCCGACACTGACGACCGATCGGCTTCTGCTGCGGGGCCATACGCTTGATGATTTCGACGAATTCCTCGAGCTCTGGAAATACAAGGATATCGTCCGCTTCATCGGCGGCGAGATGCCCACGCGCGAACAGGTTTGGGCCCGCCTTTTACGCTATGCCGGCCTATGGCATCATCTCGGCTTCGGTTTCTTTGCCGTCGAGGAACGCCAAAGCGGCCGGCTGATCGGCGAAGTGGGATTTCTGGATCTGCATCGCGATATGACACCGATGACGGAAGGCACGCTGGAAGCCGGTTGGGGCATCACGCCGCCGATGCAGGGCAAGGGCTATGCGACGGAGGCCATGAACGCAGCGATCGCCTGGGCGGACGGACAGTTCGCAGGCCGTCGCATGACCTGCATCGTGGATTTCGAAAACCTGCCGTCGATACGGGTTGCCGAAAAGATCGGCTTCCGCCGTATCGGCGAATTCACGCTCAAGGACAGATCCAACGTCCTATTCGAACGTTAAGCGTTGCGGGCAGAACAATCATGTCAGCTCTGCAGGATAGGTTTTCCGCCAGACCTTACGAGCCCGATGACGCCGGAGCCACGATCGACATTTTCCTGAGGGCCATTCGCGAGGTGGCGTCCAAGGACTACAATCCGGCGCAGATCGCTGCCTGGGCGAAGGTCGATGATGCCGAAATATGGGCACAATATCGAGCGAACCGGCCGACCTGGCTTGCGATGGATGGTTCAAAACCCATCGGCTTTACCGATCTGAAATCGGATGGTTGCCTGGATATGATGTTCGTTTCGCCCGATTATCAGGGAAAGGGCGTCGCCAGCCTGTTGCTCGCGACCGTCGAAAATGCGGCCCGCGAACAGGGCTTTCGACGGATATTCACTGAAGCGAGCCTGACCGCCCGCCCCTTCTTCGAACGCAAAGGCTTTGTCATCGTGACCGCGCAGCAGGTAGAAAAGCGCGGTCAGATCTTGTCGAATTTCCTGATGGAAAAAACTCTCGCGTAAGCTGCCAAGGCGCCGACCGGCGTCCTCCTGCAGCGCGCCTGTGACACTCAGCCCTCGCGGACGACAGGGAATTCCGCCAGGCGAGCGGCGTAGCGTGCCATGGTGTCGACTTCGAAATTGACGAAGTCACCGGCCTTGCGCTCGCCCCAGGTCGTCACTTCCAGGGAATGGCGGATCAGCAGCACGTCGAATTCCGTACCCTCGACGGCATTGACCGTGAGCGAGGTGCCGTCGAGCGCGACGGACCCCTTCGGCGCGACGAACCTGGCAAGATGCTCCGGCGCCCGCAGGCGGAAGCGGGTGGCTTCGCCCTCTGATGTCACCGAAAGGATTTCCGCCTTGCCATCGATATGGCCGGACACGATGTGACCGCCGAGCTCGTCGCCGATCTTCAGGGAACGCTCGAGATTGATCTTGGCTCCGGCTTCCCAGCTGCCGATGGTCGTCAGGCGGAGTGCCTCTTCCCAGGCCTCGACCTCGAACCATCGTCCGTTGCTGCCCTGCTCAGGCAGACCCGTAACCGTCAGGCAAACGCCGGCGTGCGAGATGGACGCGCCCATGTCGATCGTCGCCGGATCGTAATTGGTGGCAACGCGCAGCTTGATGCCTTCCTTCAAGAGAGAAATGGATTCAACCGTGCCGACGTCGGTGACAATTCCGGTAAACATCAAAAACCTCTTTCGTATTCGTCGCAGAGATCGTCGCCGAAGCGGCTCTCGCCGACATGCATAAAGTCAGCTGGGATATTGGACTTGAGGACTGGCGATTCAATACCGCTCTCGCCGATATCGGCCGGCCCCTGGAACAGCAGGATGCGATCGACCAGTCCGGCATCGAGAAAGCGCTGCGCCGTCCTGGCGCCGCCTTCCACCAGCAACGACGAGATGCCGCGTGTAGCAAGCGCCTCCGGCAACTCTCCCGGCTCGCTGGAATTGGATTGCAATACCTCGACACCGGCGGCATCGAGCGCCGCACGACGTCCGAGGAATGCGGCATCGGTATTGTCATCGAAGGACGGCGGATGGCCGGCGACCGCGATGACCGGGTACTTGCGTGCCGTCTGCACAAGCTTGCTGCCGAGCGGAAGCTGCAGTTGCTCATCGATGACGATACGGAGCGGCGAACGATCCTCCAAGCCGGGAAGCCGGCAAGTCAATTCCGGATCGTCTGATATCGCTGTGCCGATGCCGACGAGAATGGCGTCGCTTTCGGCGCGCAGCATCTGCACCTGCGCGCGCGCGATATCGCCGGTAATGCGCACCTGCCCCTCGCCCGTCTTGCCGATCATGCCATCGGCGGAAACGGCAAGCTTGAGAGTCACATAGGGGCGGTTTCTCGTCTGGCGCATGAGATAGCCAGCGAGTGATCGCCTGCCCTCCGTCTCCAAAACACCGGTATCGACCTCAATGCCGGCCTCGCGCAGCATGGTGATACCACGCCCGGAAACGCGCTGGTCGGGATCGGTGACGCTGATGACGACGCGTGCCACGCCGTAAGCGATGAGCGCCTCGGCGCAGGGCGGCGTCTTGCCGTAATGCGAGCAGGGCTCGAGCGTCACATAGGCGCTGGCGCCTCTGGCCGCCTCGCCTGCCTCGGCCAGCGCCTGAGGCTCGGCGTGCGGGCGACCGCCGAGTGCGGTTACGCCGCTGCCGAGGATGACACCATCCCTAGCGACGATGCAGCCGACGGACGGATTGGTGGAGGTCAGTCCAAGATGCCGGCGCGACAGGCGGATGGCCGCGGCCATGAAACGCTCGTCCTCGGGCCGCGGCGCCATGGTCAGGGATCCAGCGGATCGCGAGCGATCTTCGCGTTGATCTCGTCGATCACGTGCTCGAAATCCTCGGCATGCGAGAAATCGCGGTAGACGGAGGCATAGCGCACGAAGGCGACGTCATCGAGGCTCTTCAGCGCCTCCAGTACCTGCAAACCGATCTGCTCGGAGCTGATTTCGGTCTCGCCGGAGCTTTCGAGACGACGGACGATGCCCGATACGGCCCGCTCGATCCGGTCACGATCGACCGGGCGCTTGCGCAGCGCGATCTCGAAGGAGCGCACCAGCTTGTCGCGATCAAACGGCACCTTCCGGCCGGTCTTCTTGATGACCATCAGTTCGCGCAGTTGCACGCGCTCGAAGGTGGTGAAGCGGCCGCCGCAATCCGGACAAATGCGCCGACGGCGGATGGACGTGTTGTCCTCCGCCGGGCGCGAGTCCTTGACCTGGGTATCTTCTGAGCCGCAGTAAGGGCAGCGCATGCGCTCTCCTTAGCCCATATAGCCGTACATCGGGAAGCGGTCGGTGAGCTTGACCACCTTCTCGCGCACGGCAGCCTCGACGGCGGCATTGCCTTCGTCGGAATTGGCGACCTTCAGACCATCGAGCACTTCGATGATCAGATTGCCGATTTCACGGAATTCGGCTTCCTTGAAGCCGCGCGTTGTGCCGGCCGGGGTGCCGAGGCGAACGCCTGACGTGACGAAGGGCTTCTCGGGGTCGAAGGGAATGCCATTCTTGTTGCAGGTGACGTAGGCGCGGCCGAGTGCGGCCTCGGCACGCTTGCCGGTGGCGTTCTTCTTGCGCAGGTCGACCAGCATCAGATGGTTGTCGGTGCCGCCGGAGACGACGTCGACGCCGCCGGATATCAGCGTTTCGGCAAGAGCCTTGGCGTTCTTGACGATCTGGGCGGCGTAGTCCTTGAACTCCGGCTGCAGCGCTTCGCCGAGGGCGACGGCCTTTGCGGCGATGACGTGCATCAGCGGGCCGCCCTGGAGGCCGGGGAAGACGGCCGAATTGAATTTCTTGGCCAGATCCTCGTCATTGGTGAGGATCATGCCGCCGCGCGGGCCGCGCAGCGACTTGTGCGTGGTCGTCGTGGCAACGTGGCAATGCGGGAATGGCGACGGATGCTGACCGCCGGCAACCAGACCGGCGATATGGGCCATGTCGACCATCAGATAGGCGCCAACGCTGTCGGCGATCTCGCGGAAGCGCTTCCAGTCCCAGATGCGGGAATAGGCCGTGCCGCCGGCGATGATGAGCTTCGGTTTGGTTTCTTCGGCCTTGCGCTGCACTTCATCCATATCGAGCAGGTTGTCGCCTTCGCGCACGCCGTAGGACACGACGTTGAACCACTTGCCGGACATATTGACCGGCGACCCGTGCGTGAGGTGACCGCCCGAATTCAGGTCGAGGCCCATGAAGGTGTCGCCGGGCTGAAGGAGCGCGAGAAAGACTGCCTGGTTCATCTGCGAACCGGAGTTCGGCTGAACGTTGGCGAAGTTGACGCCGAACAGCTTCTTGGCCCGCTCGATGGCGAGTTCCTCGGCGATATCGACGTACTGGCAGCCGCCGTAGTAGCGCTTGCCCGGATATCCCTCGGCGTATTTGTTGGTCATGATCGAGCCCTGCGCTTCCAGAACGGCGCGTGAGACGATGTTTTCCGAGGCGATCAGTTCGATTTCGTGCCGCTGGCGACCGAGCTCCTTGCCGATCGCGCCAAAGATTTCCGGATCGGTATCGGCAAGCGAGCGATTGAAAAAGGGTTCGGTGGACGCATTGGTCATCGTGAAAGCTCCTGAACGGGCCGGAACGGCAATGCAGACGGTATTAGCGTCAGGGTCGCCGGAGAGCAATACGATCAGCGACATTTGCTGGGCAAACTACGATGAGCGCCGACGACGAACGAAAAAGCCGCACCCGGGGATGCGGCTTTCATGTCGATGGTGGTTGGAACAATGCCGATTACTGAACCGGCTGCTCCATGCCCTGGGTCGTATTGAGCGCCAACTGGGAGTTGCCGTCGAGATTATAGATATCGTCGCGGAACTGGACGATACCATCGCGGGCGCTCCAGGCCGAGATATAGACGAAATAGACAGGCACTTCCGACGCCAAGGTGATTGGCGTGTTGACGCGGGTGGAGATGACCTGCTCGATGTGCTGACGCGGCCAGCCGGGTGTTTCGGCCAGCAGCCAGGTTGCGAGATCGCGTACGTTCTGAACGCGGACGCAGCCAGAGCTGTCGAAACGCATCAGCTTGTTGAACAGGCCCTGTTCCGGCGTGTCATGCATGTATTCGTTGTTGGGATTGTGGAAGTTGATCTTCGTGGACGCCATGGCATTCGTCTTGCCCGGATCCTGCCGGAACATCAGGTCTGGCGCCTTGTCCGAATTCCAGTCGATCGTCTCCGGCGCCACTTCCTGGCCCTTGCCGTCGAGAAGGCGAATGTTGTTCTTCGTCAGGTAGGTCGGATCCTTACGCATCAAGGGCACGATGTCCTTGATGACGATCGAGCGCGGCGCCGTCCAGTACGGGTTGAGGATGACCTCATAGATCTTCGAATTGATGATGTGCGTAGGCCGCGATTCCCGGCCGACGATCGCCTGGTGGCGCAACGCCACCTGGCCATCCTCGACGGCCTCGACACGCGTCGCAGGGATATTGACCATGACGTGACGACGGCCGAGGTCGGACGGGAACGTCTGGAGGCGGACGAGATTGGTGTTGAGCTGCTGCAGACGGACATTGGCGGGGATGTTCATCGCCTTCAGCGTGAAATCGCCCAGGACGCCATCTGCCGGCAGACCGTGACGGGCCTGGAAACGCTTGACCGCGCCGTCGACATAGGAGTCGAAGGCGGAGGAGATGCCAGCCTCACGCGGCAGGTCGCCGGTGATCATCAAATGCTGGCGCAGCGACTGTACGGCCGGATCGGTCGCACCGAGCTGCAGCGCCTGCTGGCTTGTCGGATTGATCTGCGGCCATCCGCCGTTGGCGGCAATGCTCTGATATTGCGCGATCGCCTGCTGAATATTCGATACGGAATCTGGCCCGAGGATTGGCGCGTTCGACTGGACAGCGGCGGCAGTGCGCGCCGCGGCTTTGGCGTCGAACTGGTCGTCCCAATTGCCGCGGGAGCGATCGTTGATCAACGCCTCGAGCGGAGTTGCGTTTTGCGCAAGGGCCGGAGCGGCCAGTGCGGCAGCGCCAAGAGTTGCAGCCGACCGCAGGAAAGCGCGGCGCGAAAAGGGTCCAATTCCGTTTTTCTTCGACATATCCTAACCGTTCAACGCTGCGATCCAATCATGCGCAGCCTAGAGAGGAAGCAGTAAATAGCGCAGCTTGCGCCAAGTAACGTGGCTCAGTATCAACCCGTTCCCTTAATGCACCACCAAAAACTTGGCCACGAACTATCACAATATCGCGAAGCCAAGACCTTCAGGTCGGAAGATCGTATTTCGAGAACGCTGCCTGCAGTCGATTTCCGCTGTCATAGCAATATGGCCAATTCGTGTCTCCCGGCATGAAACTTGCTTTGCCACGCCAGTGCGAAAGAAAAGCCAAACTGCTTTTGCTAAAATACCACAGCTGCGCGTGGTTCATAGCGTGTCCTGATCCGGCGTCAATGGCTTAGCCGTCCGGGACGTTACATGGGACGGAAGGTGAAGCGCGGACGTGGCAAAAAGCGCACAACGATCGGGCCGACAATGCGTTCAAGCCGGACACGCAGGGAACGTGTCCAGCTTGCTTTTACTGGCAGGTCTTAGGATCAATCCCTGCCCGTTACTTAGAGGCGATAGAGGATCTGATCGTTCCAGAAGCGATCGAGGCGCTGGAGGAGCTTGTTCATCTGGGTGAACTCATCGGTGCCGATGCCGCCTACCTTGTCGATCGAGCCGATGTGGCGCTCATAGAGCTTAGCGACGGTTTCGGCGATATCCTGGCCGGTTTCCGTCAGGCTGATGCGGACCGAGCGGCGGTCGATGCGCGAGCGCTGATGGTTGATGAAGCCAAGGTCGACCAGCTTCTTGACGTTGTAGGAAACGTTGGAGCCGAGGTAGAAACCGCGGGAGCGCAGCTCGCCGGCCGTCAATTCGGAATTGCCGATGTTGAAGAGGAGAAGTGCCTGGACGGCGTTGACGTCGTCGCGACCCTGACGGTCGAACTCGTCTTTGATAACATCAAGCAGGCGGCGGTGCAGACGCTCGACCAGGTGAAGGGATTCCATATAGAGAGCCCGGATGTCATCAACCTGCTGGTCCCGAGCGTTTGCAACTGCCTGCGGCTTGATTTTCGTGTTCATCATGACTTGGCCTCACTCTGTTTTGTTTGGCGGTGTCGTTTTCTTCCCGCCTTGAGTGAGACCCTATCGAATACACATAAAATTCTACTTAAACTGCAGGCTTAACAGCACCTTACCAGGAAGTGTTGCTGTCTCAGGGTAAATCAACCATTACCTGCTGCTGCCGGCGCCGGCGTTTCTCCTGCCATAGCAGGATACGGAAAAGGCAATAAATCACGGCGACGCAGGCATGCAAGATCATGATCAGCGGATTGGATCCGAATATCTCCGGCCATACGCCATACATCAGTGCCTGCCCGCCTGCCGCCACCACCCACATGACCGGCCCCCACGAGACGGTAAGCCACAATCCGAGTGCCGCGACGGGGAAGACAACGGCCAAGCCTGCGCCCGCGACCTTCCATGGCAGCGCCAGCAGATCGAAGCGCGCATGACCTTCCAGCGAGTAGCCGACCAGCATGGCCCAATATTGCAGGCCGAGCCAGAAGCAGGCGATCGCAATCAGCCGCAGGAACAGCACGAACAGGATGTCCGTCAGCGTATTCTTGGGTACGGTCGAAGAATCAGGTTCCATGCGCGAACAATACGTAGGAGGCACGTGCCTCGCCAGAATATAATGGCTGCGGCCTTTCGCCTTGTTTTGAATCCTGGGGACGGCGTGATAGGTACGCGCCCCATATAGAATGCCATAAATAGACGAAGAAGGATGGCGGCATCATGGAGAACAAGACGCATCTCGTTGACGAGATTACCGGTCATCGGCGCATGCGGCGCAACCGCAAGGCCGATTGGACGCGCCGTCTCGTGCAGGAAAACCGGCTGACGGTCGACGATCTGATCTGGCCGATCTTCGTGATCCCGGGCACCGGCATCGTCGAGCCGATCCCTGCCATGCCCGGCGTCAACCGTATGACCGTGGACAAGGCCGTGGAGGCGGCGAAGGAAGCGGCCGATCTCGGCATCCCCGCGCTTGCCACCTTCCCTAACATCGAAATGGAGCTGCGCGACGAGACCGGCTCCAACAGCCTCGAGAAGAACAATCTCATCAATCTCACCACTGCCGCCATCAAGAAGGCCGTTCCGAATATCGGCGTCATTACCGACGTCGCGCTCGACCCTTTCACCAGCCACGGCCATGACGGCATCCTGCGCGGCAACGAGATCGTCAACGATGAAACGGTCGAACAGGTGGCGCTGGCCGCGGTCTACCAAGCGGATGCCGGAGCAGACATCATCGCGCCTTCGGAAATGATGGACGGTCGCATCGGCGCGATCCGCCAGGCGCTCGATGCCGCGGGGCACCAGAGCGTCGGCATCATGAGCTATGCGACGAAATTCAGCTCGGCCTTCTACGGCCCCTATCGCGAGGCGATTTCGACCGGCGGCCTGCTGAGGGGCGACAAGAAGACCTATTACATCGATCCCGCCAACGGCACGGAAGCCGTGCGCGACGCCACGCTCGATGTCGAGGAAGGCGCCGACATGCTGATGGTCAAGCCCGGTCTCCCCTATCTCGACATCTGTTGGCGGCTGAAGGAAGCCTTCGGCCTTCCGACCTTTGCCTATCAGGTCTCCGGCGAATACGCGATGATCAAGGCGGCCGCCGCCAATGGCTGGATCGACGGGGAGAAGGTAATGCTCGAAACCCTGCTCGCCTTCAAGCGCGCCGGCTGTGACGGGATCCTCACCTATTTCGCTGTCGATGTGGCGAGACATCTGGCGAAGAAATAGCTTCGGTCCATCAGCTTATTGTATTTGCTGGAGCCGATACCATATGTTCGGCAAATGTTTCCCCCAATGTTTCCTCAAGGAGGAAAGCAATGAGCCTGAACCACAGCCCGCTCTATGCAGCACCGGACGACTGGCGCGCCTATAGTGGCGTGCTGAGCCGGCGCATCTTTGCGTTTATCGTCGATTACATCATCGTCGCGCTGCTGTGCATTCCTGCGGCCGTGCTGCTGTTTTTCGTTTCGATCCTGACACTGGGGCTCGGCTTCTTCCTCTATCCGGTGCTGTTCGTTCTCGTTGCAGGTCTCTATTTCGGCTGGACACTCGGCGGTCCTTACCAGGCTTCGCTCGGCATGCGCGCTATGGGCCTCACCATGGTTCGTGTCGACGGCCGGCGAATGGATTTCCTAACGGCGATCGTCCATCTGGCGCTGTTCTGGATCCTGAACTCCGTCCTGACGCCGCTCATCCTGCTGGTGGGTCTCTTCACCGACCGCAGCCGGCTCGTGCACGATCTGCTGCTTGGCACGGTCATCGCCCGAACGGCATAAAACAGCGTACAAGCATAGGGCACCTCATAATTTCCCGCGGTCCCCCGGGCGCGCGGGAGATATTTCTGTGCATGGTCCATTAGGAAACTTCGATCTTTAGCGAAGGACGTAGTTGACGTTTTCTAAACTTGGGCCATGCTTGTAGAAACGGATGCCGAAAGAAAGGTCAATCAACGGCAGATGAACACGCAGTCGACGCCATCTCCGCAGTTTTATCTGACGGCACCGGCTTCCTGCCCGTACTTGCCGCACGAGATGGAACGCAAGGTCTTCACGCACCTTGTGGGGCCTCGCGCCGCCGAGATGAACGATATTCTGACGCAGGGCGGCTTCAGGCGTTCTCAGAACATCGCCTATCGTCCCGCCTGCGAATCGTGCCGGGCGTGCATATCGGTCCGCATCCTGGCGCAAGAGTTCGAGCCCACCCGATCGATGAAACGGGTGCTGACAGCAAACAGCGATATCATCGCCACCGAATTTCCGGCGCAGCCCTCCAGCGAGCAATATTCGCTCTTCCGCCGCTATCTCGACTATCGTCATCAGCAAGGCGGCATGTCCGACATGACCGTGCTCGACTATGCGATCATGGTCGAGGACACGCATGTGAACACGCGCATCATCGAATATCGCCGTCGCGAGGAAGGTTCGGGGCTGGAGCAGCGTCCGAAGGGCGAACTGCTGGCTGCGGCTCTGACCGATGTGATGAGCGACGGGCTGTCTATGGTCTATTCCTACTTCAATCCCGATCTCGACGAGCGATCACTCGGCACCTTCATGATCCTCGATCATATCAAGCGGACGAAGGCGCTGGGGTTGCCGCACGTCTATCTCGGCTATTGGGTCAAGGGCTCGCGCAAGATGGACTACAAGACCCGCTTTCAGCCGCAGGAACATCTGACGCCGCGCGGCTGGGAACGTTTCGACCCCACAGCCGACGGCGACAAAGATACCTTCCGCTGAATGTTTTCCCATCTCTCGGACCATAAGAAGGGCCTGCTGCTGACGACGCTCGGCGGTCTGGCGCTGTCGATGGATATTCCGCTGATACGACTTTCCAGCGGCGAAGTCTGGTCGGTACTGTCTTTCCGCAGCCTTGCGACCATCGTCGTGGCGCTGGCCGCCCTTTTCGTCATTCGCCGGGTCACTGGCTCGCTGAAGACTGTGTTACCGGGCTGGCTCGGAATTCCCGTTGGCTTCTTCTATGGGCTGACCACCATCACCTTCCTTCTCGCCGTCTATTATACCAAGGCGGCAAATGTGGTCTTCATCATCGCGCTCAACCCGATGTTCACCGCGCTGCTGTCCTGGATTTTCCTGAAAGAGCGCCCTGCCCTTTCCACCTTCATTACCATGGCTGTCATGATCCTCGGTGTTGGCCTGATCGTGGGTGACGGCATGGAGGCTGGGCATCTGCTTGGCGACGCGCTTTCCGTGCTCGCATCGCTTTCCATCGCCTGCGCCATCACGATCAGTCGCGCCTCGGGCCGGGACATGGGTTTTGCTTCCTTGCTGGCGGCCGTCATTCCGGCGGCAGTCGGGCTCTATCATATGGTGCCCTCGGGCTTTTCCATCGACCATCCCGGCTGGATCCTTTTCGACGGCGCCGTGCTGATGCCGCTTTCCTTCTGGTGCCTTGCGACGGGCACGCGTTTTCTTTCGGCACCGGAAGTGGCAATGTTCTATCTGCTGGAAACGATCCTCGCACCGATCTGGGTCTGGATGATCTTCTCAGAAGCGCCGACCAACATGACGCTTGCCGGCGGCGCGATACTGATCCTGGCACTGGCAGGTCACTCGCTCTGGCAGGCGCGGGTGAAAGCCAGAGCAGCAATCACCGCAGAGAGCCTTGCGCATTGAAGTAGTCCTCTTCCAATGTTATAACTAGGTTATCACATTGGAGCTGAGACATGAACGTCACCATCCGCAAAATCGGCAATTCCGAGGGCGTGATTATTCCGAAAGAAGTCCTGGATCAGCTTGGTCTCGGAGCCGGTGACAGGTTGGAACTCAGTTTGAAAGATGGCGGATTGCTGATGCAGCCGGCTGACGCGGATTTTGCACGCCAGATGGAGCATGCGCAGCGCTTCATGGATCAATATAAAGTGGCACTCAAGAAGCTGGCAGAATAATGCCCTTTATCTTCCTGACTAGGCCGCTCATTGAGCAATTGCATAAGATGCAGATCAAAAGGTTCGGCGGCTCCTATGGTCTACGAGACGAGGGCTCCCTCGAATCCGCCTTGGCACGCCCGATCAACAAAGCTCAGTACGGCAGTGATGATATCATCGAACTAGCGGCCGCTTATCTATTTGGGTTGGCGAAAAACCACGCCTTCGTAGATGGCAACAAGCGCATCGCCATCGTGGCGACAGCAGTTTTTCTTATGGAAAACGGCTACCGTATTCAAACGACAGACGCCAATCTTTACAGCTTCGTCATAGCAGTGGCCGCCGGAGAAATCGATGAAGAGGGAGCGACACGCTTCCTGCGAGACGTCTGCGTTCCCTACACAGATTGAAGCCTCAGGCGTCGATCCGCCCTCGTCAAGGTTCCGCCCAGGCTTTCGCAGTCGAGACGACGCACCACCCGGCCCTTCGCTAGAGCTCCGGCGTTCGTCGCTGCAATCGACCCCACTGGGCCGATTGCTCGGGCTTTGCCCGACCGCTCCTCACCCAGAAAACCTGCCGCTCCTGGGGAAGCCCTTCGGCACGGCACGACCGGCGCCGGCGCGGTCGCCCAGCCATTCCACCAATTCGTCTTTGGTCTTGGTGAAGGTGCGGCCGGCACTGTCTTCCCATGTCAGGCCATCGGCGATCGCGAAGCACCTGACATCCGCGATGCCGCCGTCCTTGTATTTCTGCAAGCGCACGCCCTTGCCGCGCGACATTTCCGGCACCTGCGCGAGCGGGAAGATGACCATCTTGCGGTTCTCGCCGACCACGGCAACATGGTCGCCTGATATCGGGACGAGAAGCTTGGTCTCGTCGGGATAGGAGACATTCATGATCTGCTTGCCCTTGCGGGTATTGGCGACCAGTTCCGCCTCGGCAACGATGAAGCCGTTGCCTGCCGTCGATGCGATCATCTGCTTGCGCTGCGGATCGTGGACGAAGGCGGTCAGCACATCCTGATCGTTTTCCATGTCGATCATAATGCGCAGCGGCTCGCCATGGCCGCGGCCGCCGGGCAGCTTGTCGCCGCCGAGCGTATAGGCCTTGCCGCCCGTCGTGATGATGAGGATCTTGTCCGTCGTCTGCGCCGGGAAAGCAACCTTGAGAGCGTCGCCCTCCTTGAAGGTCAGCGAGGACGTATCGGAAATATGGCCTTTGAGGGCGCGGATCCAACCCTTTTCGGAGACGACGACGGTAATCGGTTCCTTCTCGATCATCGCCTGCTGGATAGCCTCATCATCGGCTTCAGGCGCTTCGGCAAACTGCGTGCGGCGGCGACCGATCTCGGTCGCCTTGGCGAACTTCTTCTTCACCTCGCCGATTTCCCAGGCAACCGTCTGCCACTGCTTCTCGTCCGAAGCGAGCAGTGCCTCGATGTCGGCCTTCTCCTTCGTCAGGCCGTCAAACTCCTTACGGATTTCGAATTCTTCCAGCTTGCGCAAGGAGCGCAGCCGCATGTTGAGGATCGCCTCGACCTGATTGTCCGTGAGGCCGAACCGCTCCATCATGACAGGCTTCGGCTCATCCTCCTCGCGGATGATGGCGATGACCTCATCGATGTTGAGATAGGCAATCAGCAAGCCGCCGAGGATTTCGAGGCGCTTTTCGATGGCCGCCAGCCGGAAGCGCGAGCGGCGCAGCAGGACTTCGCGGCGATGATCCAGCCACTCTTTCAGCACGTCGTTCAAGGCCATGACCTTGGGGATGCGGCCCATGGACAGGACGTTCATGTTGAGCGGGAACCGGCTCTCAAGCTCGGTGAGCTTGAACATCGATTCCATCAGGATCGTCGCGTCGACTGTGCGGCTTTTCGGCACGAGAACGACCCGGATATCCTCGGCGGATTCGTCACGAATGTCCTCGAGCAGCGGCAGCTTGCGTGCCAGCAGCAACTCGGCAATCTTTTCGATCAGCCGCGACTTCTGCACCTGAAACGGAATTTCCGTGATAACGATCTGGTAGCCGCCACGACCGAGATCCTCGATCTCCCACTTCGATCGGACACGGAAGCCGCCACGGCCGGTCTTGTAGCTTTCGATAATGCTCTGGCGATCATCGATGATGATGCCGCCGGTCGGAAAGTCCGGCCCTGGAATATACAACTCCACCAGCTTCTCGACCGTCGCATCGCGATCCTTGATCAGATGCAGGGCGGCATCGCAAAGCTCGTGAGCATTGTGCGGCGGGATAGAGGTCGCCATACCGACGGCGATGCCAGAAGAGCCGTTGGCGAGCAGATTGGGGAAAGCTCCAGGCAGAACGATCGGCTCGGAATTCGACTCGTCATAGGTGTCGCGGAAATCCACGGCATCCTGGTCGATGCCCTCGAGCAGCAGCTCGGAAACCGCCGTCATCTTGGATTCGGTGTAACGCATCGCAGCCGGGCTATCGCCGTCGATATTGCCGAAATTGCCCTGGCCGTTGACCAGCGTGTAGCGCTGCGAGAAATCCTGCGCCAGGCGCGCCAGTGCATCATAGATCGATTGGTCGCCATGCGGGTGATAGTTACCCATCACCTCGCCGACGATCTTGGCGCATTTGCGGAAGGCGGCATTGGGGCGCAGCCCCATCTCGCTCATCGCATAAACGATACGGCGATGTACCGGCTTCAGCCCGTCGCGGACGTCCGGAAGCGCGCGTTGCGTAATCGTCGACAAGGCATAGGCCAGGTAGCGCTCCTCGAGCGCGGCCTTCAGATCGACCGGAAGGATGTTGTCGTCGCCGTCACCGGGCGGCGGTGTCAGATTTTTTCCCATGGCCCTTGACTATAAGAGATGGCGATTCACAGCAAGAAATCAGCGGAAAGCACCTGTGGATGAAGGCGTTTCAAGCATATTGCGGGGTGGCTATCGATACATTTTTGCTGCACTGGCGCTCTACATTCATTGTCGTTGGATTTTCAGAGAAAGATCAATATAAGTCAGCGCAGTACACGCTCAATCTGTACGCCCCCGCCAATACCACCGGCTCAACGAGGAACGCCATCATGACTTTCTATCGGACCACGCGGCTGATGCTGTGCAGTGCCGCCATCCTGTCTTTCGCCAGCTCCGCCTTTGCGCTCGACGGCAATGATCTGCTGAAGAAGATCAACGACGTCTATGGCCAGCAGGGCGGTTCGATTGCTGCCACAGGCATCGATGTCGACGGAAGCACGGTGACGCTGAAGGGCACAAGCTTCAAGCCCGCCGGCATGGAAGACAGCATTCCGCTCGGCGACATCACCCTCGATGGCGTCGAGGAAAACAATGGCGGCTACACGATCGAGGAAATCGATTTTGCGGATGTTGATTTCAACAAGGACGGCGCCTCCGTTTCCGCCACCGACCTCAAGCTGACCGGCGTCGAGATTCCGGCCGACTCGAGCAAGGGCGACCTGAGCTCGCTGCTCTATTACAAGAGCGCCCATGCCGGCGCCGTATCCGTGACCAAGGACGATACCGAAGTGTTCTCGATCGAGGGCGCCGACGCCAACATGAAGAAGCGCGACGACAAGTCGGGCCTCGACTTCGACGCCAAGATCAATGGCATCAAGGCCGATCTCAGCAAGGTCGACGATGCGAAGACCAAGGAAGCGATCGACGCGCTGAAGCTGCAGCAGATCGACGGCACTGTTTCCATGAAGGGCAGCTGGGACATGGGGCCTGGCACCATCAACATCAGCGAATATTCCTTCGACTTCAGGGATATCGGCAAGCTGAATCTCGCCTTCAGCATTTCCGGCTACACGCCTGCCTTCGCCAAGTCGCTGCAGGATGCGCTGAAGACGGTTCGCTCCAATCCGAACCAGCAGGAAGCACAGCAGTCCGCCGGCCTCGCCATGCTCGGCCTGCTGCAGCAGCTCACCTTCAACAGCGCCCAGATCCGCTTCGACGACGCATCGATCACGGCACGTGCGCTCGATTTTGCCGGCAAGCAGCAGGGCGTCACGGGCAAGCAGCTTGCCGACACACTGAAGGCAATGACGCCGATCATGATGGCGCAGCTCAACATTCCGGAGCTGCAGAATGCCGTCTCCGCGGCGGTCAGCACTTATCTCGACAACCCGAAGAGCCTGACCGTCACCGCCGCCCCGGGCAAGCCGGTGCCGGTGCCGATGATCATCGGCGCCGCCATGGGCGCACCGACGACGATCCCGCAGGTTATCGGCCTCAAGGTTTCCTCGAACGACTGAGCGGCCGCTCGTCGAACCATTCAAAACCCGGCGATCTCGGTCGCCGGGTTTTTCTTTGCCTCAAAGCCCGGAGGCTTTTGGAAGCTGATACGTCCTGAGCTCGTTAAGCGCATGGGACATCAGGGCAAGCAGCTCCTCCGTCGTCGCCCCATCGCGCGCCTGAACGGACATGCCCTGCACGATCGCACCGAGAAAACGCGCCAGCGAGCGAGGGTCGGCGTCAGGCCGGATGTCTCCCTCCTCGATACCGCGCGCGATCCGGGCGGTGAAGATATCCAGCGTCTGCAGGCGCATCGATGCGACATGATGGGCGATCGGCTCGTTCTCCTCCGCACAATTCAGTACCGCCGTCGATATCATGCAGCCCTTTGGATGCTCCGGAGCCGTGAAGATCCTGGCGGAGTTCGTCAGAAAGCGCTCGAAGGCAGTCACGGTATCCAGCTTGTCCTGAAAGGGATTGCCGGGTTCCGGACGAGGCATGCGCCGATATTGATCAAGCGTCTCGCGATAGAGGTCGGCCTTCGAACCGAAGGCCGCATAGAGGCTTTGCGGCGTGATGCCCATCGCCGCCGTCAGATCGGCGATGGAGGAACCGTCATAGCCGTGCTTCCAGAAGGTGTCCCGGGCGGCAGCGAGAACCGTCTCGCGATCGAAGGCCGGTGGGCGTCCGCGCTTGCGCGGTGAAGAATTGTTCTTCTCTTCAATATTTTTCACAATGGTCACTCTGGAATTATTTCCCGACTTGGTTTATTCAGGAATGGTCATTGTGATTATATAAGGTTTTGCCCCATGAGTCTTCCCCTGGAAAATTCCGCACGCATCAGCGACGGCAGCCTTGCTGAAGGCGTCGATGCTGCAATCGATTCCGCCCTAGCCGAAAAGAGGCTGGTCGGGAGCGTCGTTCTGATCGCTCAGGATGGAGAATTGGTCTACGCCCGCGCCGCCGGTCTGGCGGATCGGGAAAACAGGGTGGCTATGCGGGAAGATGCCATCTTCCGCCTTGCCTCTGTCACCAAGCCGATCGTCACCATTGCCGCCATGCGGCTCGTCGAACAGGGCCGTATCGGGCTCGACGATCCGATCACCAAGTGGCTGCCGGATTTCCGGCCGCGTCTGCCGGATGGTGGTGAAGCCGTTATCCGCATCCGGCATCTTCTCACCCACACCTCCGGGCTGGGCTACACATTCGCCGAGGCGCAAGACGGCCCCTATCACAAGGCTGGCGTATCCGACGGGCTGGACACTCCAGGCCGATCATTGGCTGACAACCTCCCGCGCCTCGCCAGCGCGCCCCTTCTCTTCGCGCCCGGCGAAAACTGGCAGTATTCCCTGGCGATGGATGTCCTTGGCGGCATCATCGAGAAGGAAACCGGCGGCCCGCTCGGCGATGCGGTTGCCGATCTTGTCACGAAGCCGCTCGGCCTTTCCGACACGGGCTTCTACGTGCGCGACCGCAGCCGCCTGGCAGCTGCCTATGTGAATGGTACTCCAGAGCCGCAGCGAATGGGCGACGAGGCGCTCGTTCCAATCTTCGACGGCGTGATCCGCTTTGCCCCCGACAGGATATTCGATCCCGCATCCTATCACTCCGGCGGCGCCGGCATGGCCGGAACGGCAAGCGACATCCTTGCCATTCTGGACACGATCAGGAAGGGCGGTGCACCGCTGCTATCGGCCGATACAGTGAAAACCATGATGGCCGATCAGGCGGGCGGGCATATGCAGGCGCAGCAGGCCGGTTTCGGGTTCGGCTACGGCTGGTCCGTTGTCCTCGATCCCCTGGTCGCGCAGGTTCCCTTCTCGGCTGGCACGATCAAATGGGGAGGCGTCTATGGGCACAGCTGGTTCGTCGACGCCGAAAAGGGCCTGACGGTGGTCGCCCTGACCAATACGACCCTTGAGGGTATGTGGGGTCAGTTCACCACGGATCTGGCGAAGGCGATCTACGCTGCGATCTGACTGACATCGGCCTATTAAGCAAAAAAAACCGGCGATTTCGGTCGCCGGGTTTTTGCATTTTGGTAAGCCCTGAAGGACTTAGTCCTTCTTTACCGGCGGTACCGGGCGGATCGCCAGTTCGCGCAGTTGCGTCGGCGTTGCGGCCGAGGGAGCACCCATCAGGAGATCCTGCGCCTGCTGGTTCATCGGGAACAGCGAGATCTCGCGCAGGTTCTTGGCGCCGACCAAAAGCATGACGATACGGTCGATACCGAAGGCAGCGCCGCCGTGCGGAGGCGCACCATACTGGAAGGCACGGTAAAGGCCGCCGAAGCGTTCTTCGACGTCTGCCTGGCTGAGGCCCACCTTTTCGAAGGCGGCGACCATGGTTTCCGGCGACTGGTTACGGATCGAGCCCGAAGCGATTTCGAAGCCGTTGCAGACGGCGTCGTACTGGAACGCCTTGATCGTGAGGGGATCCTGGTTCTGCAGCGCCTCGAGGCCACCCTGCGGCATCGAGAACGGGTTGTGGGCGAAATCGACCTTCTTTTCTTCCTCGCTCCATTCGAAGAACGGGAAGTCGACGATCCAGCACAGCTCGAAGCGGTCGCGGTCGACCAGGTTCAGCTCTTCGCCGGCCCGGGTGCGAGCCTCGCCGGCAAACTTGTAGAACTTGGCGGGATCGCCGGCGACGAAGAAGCAGGCGTCGCCATCATCCAGTCCGAGCTGGGTGCGGATCGCATCGGTGCGCTCTTCGCCGATGTTCTTGGCAAGCGGACCTGCGCCTTCGAGCTTCTCGCCTTCCTTGCGCCAGAAGATGTAGCCGAGGCCCGGCTGGCCCTGGCTCTGCGCCCAGGCGTTCATGCGGTCGCAGAATGCGCGCGAACCGCCGGTCTTGGCCGGGATGGCCCAGACTTCGACCTTCGGGTTGGAGGCGATCATGTTGGCGAAGACCTTGAAGCCCGAGCCGGCAAAATGCTCGGTGACGGCTTCCATGACGATCGGGTTGCGCAGGTCCGGCTTGTCGGAGCCGTATTTGCGGATGGCAACATCGTAAGGGATGCGCGGCCACTCTTTGGTGACCGGCTTGCCTTCGGCAAACTCCTCGAACACCTGGGTCATCAGCGGCCCCATCGTGTTCCAGACATCTTCCTGGGTGACGAAGCTCATCTCGAGGTCGAGCTGGTAGAATTCGCCCGGCAGACGATCGGCGCGCGGATCTTCATCGCGGAAGCACGGCGCGATCTGGAAATAGCGGTCGAAGCCGGCGACCATCAGCAGCTGCTTGTACTGCTGCGGCGCCTGCGGCAGCGCGTAGAAGGTGCCGGGGTGGATACGGCTCGGCACGAGGAAGTCGCGCGCGCCTTCCGGCGACGATGCCGTCAGGATCGGGGTCGTGTATTCGGTGAAACCGACTTCGCCCATGTGGCGGCGCATCGAGGAAATGACCTGCGTACGCTTGACGATGTTCTTGTGCAGCGTTTCGCGGCGAAGATCGAGGAAGCGATACTTCAGGCGAACGTCTTCCGGATAGTCCGGTTCGCCGAAAACAGGAAGCGGCAGCTCCTTGGCAGCGGAGAGCACTTCGATCTCCTGCGCGTAAAGCTCGATCTCGCCGGTCGGCATGTTCTTGTTGACGGTGTCTTCCGTACGGGCCTTCACGAGGCCGTCGATGCGGATCACCCACTCGCCGCGAACGGTTTCGGCGAGCTTGAAGGCCGGAGAATCAGGGTCGGCAACGACCTGGGTGATGCCGTAGTGATCGCGCAGGTCGATGAACAGCACGCCGCCATGATCTCGGACGCGATGAACCCAGCCGGAGATGCGGACGGTCGAACCGACGTCGGACTTGCGCAGGGCGGCGCATGTGTGGCTGCGATAGCGATGCATAGTATATAATCCTGGACTTGGCGGGCCGCGGCGAAAGGACATGCAAGCCCCTCGCCTGCCGACGAGAAAATCGGGCGGAAAAGCGCATGGCACGCCCGATTTGTCAAGGCTCGAACACCGGAAGTCAGCTTAAAGCTGTTTTCAGTCGCTATCCAACACAGCATCCGCAAGTAGCCGCTGCGGCGGTTTGGCTACCTCGGCGCTATTGCTGAACACTTCAGTCAACTTTAAACAGGCATCCATATATCTTCGCCCCGGAGCATAACATGCCGATCCTTACCCGCCGCAATCTGCTCAAAGCTTCAGCCATTGCCGGCGCCTATGGCGTCGGCCTCGGAATCGCGGGGAAGTTTGCGGGCAAGGCAGCGGCAGCCGAGCCACTCACGCTGAAGACGGCCAAGATCGAGGCCAATCTCACCGACGGCGGCACGACCAGGAGCGTGCTCACCTATGGCAACGCCGGCATGCCGCCGGTGGTGCGCATGAAGAAGGGCGAGCTCTTCGCCGCGCGACTGATCAACGGCATAGACGATCCGACGACCGTTCATTGGCACGGCATTCGTCTGCCCAACAATATGGACGGTGTACCGTTCCTCACGCAGCCCTATGTCTATACTGGCGATCATTTCGATTACGCTTTCACGCCGCCGGACGCCGGCACCTTCTGGTATCATCCGCATTGCAACACCCTGGAACAGATGGGCCACGGCATGACCGGCGTCATCGTCGTCGAAAATCCCAAGGATCCCGCCTTCGATTCGGAAGTCGTGCTCAATCTGCGCGACTGGCGGCTTGGCAGCGACGGCCAGTTCATCGCGCAATTCAAGCCGCGCGATGCAGCCAAGTCCGGCACCTATGGCACGGTGCGGACTGCTAACTGGCAGCAGGAGCCGCAATATGATGCGCCCTCCGGCGGTCTGGTGCGGTTGCGCATTGCCATTACCGACGTCACGCGCATCTATTCCTTCCGCATGGATGGCGCCGAGGCGACCGTGATCGCGATCGACGGCAATCCCGTACCGCAGCGTTTTCCGCTTGATCTCCTGCAGCTCGGACCGGGACAGCGGCTGGAGCTTGCCGTGCGCATACCCGACAGCGAAGGCGCGATCGTCAAGCTCGAGGACATCAAGGGCACCAATCCGAAGGTACTGGCGACGCTGCGCGCCGTGGGCGCATCATTGAAGCGCGACGTGCGCGATCTGGCGCCGCTCGAAAGCAATCCCGTGCAGAAGGCTGATCTCGGCTCTGCCACCCATATTCCACTGATCTTGAGCTCGACGGCAGAAAACACCGCCGACAACAGCATTTGCGGTTCGCTCGGCTACAGCTTCTGGGCGATCAACAAGGTGCCGTGGCCGGGCGATACGCCCGATCCGACCGCGCCGCTTGCCGAACTCAAGCTCGGCAAGAGCTATGTCATCGACATGGAAAACGTGACGCCGCATAGCCATCCCATCCACCTGCACGGAATGAGCTTTACCGTCATCTCCTCTTCGACGCGGCAGGTGCAACCCTTCGTCTCCGATACCTATCTGATCCAGCCGGATGAGAAAGTGCAGCTTGCCTTCGTCGCCGACAATCCCGGCGATTGGCTGCTGCATTGCCATATCATCGAACACCAGAAGACGGGCATGACAAGTTACGTACGGGTGGCCTAGCCAGTCGCGAGCCGCTTCGATTTCTGGTTGCCTTGGTCGAAGCCGTCCCTGTTTCCGGCAATTTCAGTGAAAAGCGAAATGCGACAAAGGCTTTGTCCGCGAAAGTATTGACATATCGGGCTGAAAGGAGAAGGAAGTTAAGGAAGTATTTTACCATTGAATGTGTTGATATGATCGAAACTACCGCCCAATTGGAGGCGGCCTGCCAAGAGCTGGCCAAGTCGGAATTCATTACCATCGATACGGAATTCCTGCGAGAAACGACCTTCTGGCCGGAGCTGTGTTTGATACAGATGGCAAGCCCCACCACCGAAGTGCTGGTGGACCCGCTGGCCAAGGGGCTGGATCTGGCACCCTTCTTCGAACTGATGGCGAACCCATCGGTGCTGAAGGTGTTTCATGCTGCGCGCCAGGACATCGAAATCATCTTCCATCGCGGCAATCTCATTCCGCATCCGATCTTCGATACGCAAGTTGCGGCGATGGTCTGCGGCTTCGGCGATTCGGTCTCCTACGATCAGCTCGTCAGCCGCATCAAGAACGTCCATATCGACAAATCCTCGCGCTTTACCGACTGGAGCCGCCGGCCGCTCTCGGAAAAGCAACTCGACTATGCACTCGCCGACGTGACGCATCTGCGCGACGTTTATCTCTCGCTCAAGGAGCAATTGCAGCGTGAAGGGCGCGCCTCCTGGCTGCAGGAGGAGATGGCGATCCTGGAGGCGCGCGAGACCTACGACCTGCACCCCGACGATGCCTGGCAGCGGCTGAAGATGCGGCTGCGCAAACCGCAAGAGCTGGCGGTGTTGAAATACGTTGCAGCCTGGCGCGAGCGCGAGGCACGTGCCCGCAACGTCCCACGCGCCCGCGTACTGAAGGATGACGCGATCTACGAAATCGCCCAGCAGCAAC
This sequence comes from Martinezella sp. CNPSo 3732, assembly GCF_057784515.1. NCBI lineage: Bacteria > Pseudomonadati > Pseudomonadota > Alphaproteobacteria > Hyphomicrobiales > Rhizobiaceae > Martinezella > Martinezella sp. CNPSo 3732. Next base: position 366,730 of record NZ_JBXSOO010000002.1, on the reverse strand, counting down.
CGAAGGACACCGAGGCGCTTGCGCGGCTGCGCACCATCCCCAAGGGCTGGGAGCGCTCGGCCGCCGGTACGGCGGTGCTTGAGGCGATCAACGCGGCGCTGGCTCTGCCGAAGGCAGAAATGCCGCATCCGCCGCGCCATCAGCAGGCTCCCGAGGGCACGGCAGCGGCTTCCGAACTGTTGAAGGTCCTTTTGAAGCTTATTGCGGAAAAACATGGCGTTGCTCCGAAGGTGATCGCCAACAGCGACGATCTCGACAAGATCGCCGCGGAAGGAGAGAAGGCCGATGTGGCGGCCTTGACCGGCTGGCGGCGCGATCTCTTCGGCGAGACGGCCCTGCAGCTGATCCAGGGCCAGGTGGCCCTGCGCTTCGTCGGCAAGCGGATCGAGACCGTCGCTCTCTAGCCGCGACATTCTCCTTCCCGGATCCCTTGTAATTGCGTATGATTCGCCGAGCGATATCGCGGCTGCAATCACGATTGCGCCGCAAATCTCGTGGAATGAACGTCTGATGTAATCGTTCTATTCGATGACGTTCCAGTTTGCCGGCGCAATCCCGCGTCGATGACAGACGTCGCTTCTCGGCGGAAAAGTGAATGGGCATTTTCCATTCGATACGCAACTGGATCCTGATATCGCTGTTCGTCGCTTCGACGGGCGTCATTTACGGCAAACTATTCTTTCCGGAATCTCCGATATATATCGGCGGAATCTTCGCCCTGTTCTGCGGCATGCCGCTGCTTGCCTTCGAGCGCCGCATGATCCTGCCGCGGCTGAGTGACTGGATGCATAGGCTGCCAACGCCGGCCTTCATCCTTTCGGCTCTCGTCGTCGATTTCCTGCTGATGAGCGTCGGCTATGCCACCGCAGGCAGCTCCATGAAATTGCTAGGCCTCGTGAAAGCATCATGGGAAGACCTGACGGTGCTGAAGATAGACGTCTATATCTATGCCGTGGTGGTGACTGCCATCGTCATTTTCATCGGGCGCGTGCGGGAATTGCTCGGCCGCGACGTCTTCTCCAGCCTGTTGACCGGCCGTTACCGCAATCCGGTGCAGGAGGAGCGCGTCTTTCTTTTCGTCGATCTCGTCGGCTCCACTGCCTTTGCCGAGGAATATGGTGACTTGAAAACGCAAGAATTCCTCGGTGCGGTGTTCGGCGCCATGGCCGAGCCGGTGCGGCGGCACAAGGGCGCGATCGACGACTATATCGGCGATGCCGCCATCATCACCTGGCCGCTCCAGCGGGGCGTCAAGAATGCCAATTGCGTGCGCTGCGTCTTCAATATCCTCGACGATATCGAAAAGAACGCCGAGACCTGGCTGAAATCCTACGGCAGGGTGCCGCGTCTTAGAGCCGCTCTGCATGGCGGCAATGTCGTGACGGCCGAAATCGGCGTCGACCACCACAAGATCGCCTATTTCGGCGACACGGTGAATACGACCGCAAGGCTGGAGTCACTCTGCAAAACGCTGGAGCGACAGGTGCTGATTTCCAGCGACCTTGCCAGACGGGTGGAGCTACCCGACGGGATCATCAAGGAAGAGCTTGGCGAACATGCCGTTCGCGGACGCGATCAGCACCTTGGCGTCATCGCCCTTCACACGCAGGACCGGCAAGCGTTGAAGAGCGTTCGCGGCAGATCGTAAACAATACGCATTTTGGGCTGCATTTCGATATTGATGCACGCCTGGACTTCACAGCCTATGGGTTGTCCACAGTCACCAAATCTTCACCTAAGCGTTAATTCGCAGACATGGGTCGCCTGTTAAGCGGAGTTGTTTTTACCACTCTCCACCACAAGGTGACATGATGACCCGAATCCTTTCCGCCTCGACGGCACTCTTCATTCTGCTTGCCGCATCGGCGCAAGCAGACGAGCAGCAATTCAAGGCAAAGCTCGTCGGCCAGGCGATCCTGCCGGCCAACACCATCACTGCCGCCCCCGCCGATGCGCCCGACTTCCTGAAAACGTCAGGCAAGTTCACCACGCCGGATCGCGAGCGCACCGACGCACTCGGCACCGTGCCGGGCAAAGACGGCGCCCGCGTCACCGACCTGAAGCTGCCCTTCGCCGGCCAGCCGATCCAGGGCTTTTCCGGCATCAAGACCATGCCCGATGGCACCTTCTGGACGCTCTCCGACAACGGCTTCGGCTCCAAACAGAACTCCTCCGACGCGATGCTTTTCCTGCATCAGCTGAAATTCGACTGGGACAATGGCAAGGTCGAGGTCGTCAAGAACCTGTTCCTGTCCGACCCGAACAAGAAAGCCCCCTTCCCGATCGTCATGGAAGGCGCCGACAAGCGTTACCTGACGGGCGCCGATTTCGACATCGAATCGATCCAGCCTGTTGCCGATGGCTTCTGGATCGGCGACGAGTTCGGTCCTTACCTGCTGAAATTCGACACGAACGGCCAACTGACCGACGTCTTCGCAACGACGCTCGAGGGCAAGCCGGTCCTGTCGCCCGACAACCCGCTGATCCAGCTGCCCGGCAACCCCACACAGAAGATGCCCGTCTTCAACCTGAAGCGCTCCGGCGGCTTCGAAGGCCTCGCCATGTCGAAGGACGGCTCGAAGCTCTACGGCCTGCTGGAAGGCCCGATCTACAAGGATGACGGCCAGATGGAGAGCGTCGACGGCAAGACGGCCATCCGGGTCATCGAATTCGACATCGCCTCGAAGAGCTGGACCGGCCGCAGCTGGCTCTATCCCTTCGCCGACAAGGGCGTCTCGATCGGCGATTTCAACATGCTCGACGCAACCACGGCCCTGGTCATCGAACGCGACAACGGCGCCGGCACGAAGGACAAGGCTTGCGCCGATCCCAAGCAGCCGAAGCCGGATTGCTTCGAGGCTCCGGCCGAGCTGAAGCGCGTCTACAAGATCGAGTTGAGCGACGCCAATGTCGGCAAGGCCGTCCGCAAGATCGGCTATATCGACCTGCTGCGCATCGAAGATCCGGACCACAAGCGTCGCCAGGGCGGCGGCGAAGGCTTCTACGACATGCCCTTCGTCACCATCGAGAATGTCGACCGCGTCGATGCCACACACATCATCATCGGCAACGACAACAACCTGCCCTTCTCGGCAGGCCGCGCCGTCGAGAAGGCTGACGACAACGAATTCAGCCTGCTCGAAGTCGGCGATTTCCTGAACGCGAAGTAAGAAAATTCCCTTCCCCCCTCGGGGAGAAGGTGCCCAAAGGGCGGATGAAGGGGAATGGCTTTCTCATAGGAGCCGAAACAAGTCCTATCGCGAGCGCCCCCTCAACCCGCGCTGCGCGCGACCTTCTCCCCGCTGGGGAGAAGGTTGTTCTTCATTCGAAGCAGAAAGCCAGCCGGCGGTTGGTGAGCTTGCCGAGTTGCTGCAGGCGTCCGTCCAGCCGCTCGCCGGCAAAATCGTGATATTCGGCCGGGACGACGAATTCGAGGTCCAAATCCGGGTTTGTCGAGCGGCGGAACGACAGATTGCGCACGATACCGGGCATCGAGGCCGAAAACAGGTAGACGACGCGCAACAGGCCGCCGAGCAGCTTGGCGCGTTCGATGTAGAGCGGCGTTGCGATCGTCGCCAGCGGCTCGGTCGCTCCGTCGTCGTTCAAGCCCTCGAAACGATAGTAATTGGCAAGCGCGATGAAGGCGCGGCCGGCATGAGTGATACCGACGAAGGACGTGTGGGCGATGATGTTCAGCGCCTGCAGGCCGCGATAATCCGGATGGGCACGCCAGCTGATATCGGCAAGAAGGCAGGCTGCCTGGCGATAGCGGCTTTCCTCGTCGGTCTCAGTGATGCCGAAAAACGGCAACATCCGCCCCGTCCACTCCGCCAGCTCGCGGGCATGTTCCGGCGAACGCGCGCGCAGGATGGCAAGCTCACCGGCGGCGGTGAGCAGCGGATCGCTGTTGCGCTCCGCCTCGGTCAACAGGGAATAGAGATAACCTTCACGCACGCCCTGGGCGGAGAAGGAGATCACAGAGGGCTTCATCGCGGTCAGCACTTCGCGCATCGCGACCGCGCCGAAGGGCAGCAGCGAACGACGATGCTTGGAAACCGCCTGCAGCGCCGGGTCCTTCGAATCCTTCGATTCGACGATCTGATCCAGAAAGCGGATCATTTCGTCGAGCGGTACTTCATAGCCCTGCATCATGTGCAGCGGATATTTGCGGATTTCCATGTGCAGCTTGGCCACGCTTCGCCATGTGCCGCCGACCGCATAGAAGGTGCGGCCCTCGCCCTTGCTCAATAGCTTGGCCGTCTTGACGTGCTTGCGCGCGAAGCTGCGCGCCTTCTCGATCGAGCCGCCGGCATATTCCGACAGGCGCAGGCCGCCGAGCGGCAGCGTTATGCCTTTGCCGATCTCCCGATCCTTGATGTCGATCAGCTCCAGCGAACCGCCGCCAAGATCTCCGGCGATGCCATCGGGGTGGAAAAAACCGCTGATAATGCCGAGCGCGGAAAAGCGCGCCTCTTCTTCGCCTGAAAGTACCCGCACCTTGCGCTGGAGGATGGCTTCTGCCTGATGGATGAACTGCGGACCGTTGCTGGCTTCACGCGCCGCGGCCGTTGCCAAAACGTAGATGGTGGCGGCACGCGCCTGATCGGAGAGTGCCTTGAAGCGATGCAGCGCGGCAAGCGCCCGCGCCACGCTTTCCTCGTCCATCTTTCCCGTCAGTGCTATGCCCTTGCCCAGGCCGCATAGCACTTTTTCGTTGAAGAGGATGGTCGGCGACCGCGAATGGCCTTCATAGACGACGAGACGGACCGAATTCGACCCGATATCGACAACGGAGACAGGGGCGATGCCCGGAAGACGCCCCTGGGCTTCTGATTCAACCATGCAGGTCCAATTTATTTGTTGCGGCCCGACAGCAGCCCAGCGATGAGTTTCGGTGCGCTGGATTTCAAGGCTTCACCACGGCCGGACAGGCTGGGATTGGTCATGAAATACTGCTGTGCATTGAATGGCTCTTTTCCCTGACGCACTTCCATGCGCCGTGAAGTCCCGTCCGGCAATATCTCGTAGCTTTGCTGATTGTCAATGATATTGCCCAGCATGATCTGTGAAAGCACCTGTTCATGCACGGTCTTGTTGGTGAGCGGCACGAGCGTTTCGACGCGGCGATCGAGATTGCGCGGCATCATATCGGCAGAGCCGATATAGACCAGCGCCTTGTCCGACGGCAGGCCGTGACCGTCGCCGAAGCAGAAAATGCGGCTGTGCTCGAGGAAGCGACCGACGATGGACTTGACGCGGATCCTTTCCGAAAGCCCGGGGATCTGGGGACGCAGGCAGCAAATGCCGCGCACGACAAGCTCGATATCGACGCCGGCATTGCTGGCACGATACAGCGCGTCGATGATATCGGGATCGACGAGCGAATTCATCTTCATCCAGATCGCGCCCGGACGGCCGTTCTTGGCATGTTCGATCTCGCCTTCGATATGCTGAAGGATGCGAGGACGCAGCGTATAGGGCGAAACCGCGATCTTCATGCCCTGTTCCGGCTCACCGTAACCGGTAATGAAGTTAAAGATGTTCGCCATGTCATGGGCGATCGTCGGATCGCAGGTGAAGTAGGAAAGGTCCGTGTAAATCTTGGCGGTGACCGGATGGTAGTTGCCGGTACCGAGATGGCAATAGGTGCGGAGCTTGCCGTCTTCGCGACGCACAACCATGGACATCTTCGAATGGGTCTTGAGCTCGATGAAGCCGAAGACGACCTGCACGCCGGCGCGCTCGAGATCGCGCGCCCAGCGGATGTTGGCTTCCTCGTCGAAGCGCGCCTTCAATTCCACCAGCGCGGTAACCGATTTGCCGAGATCGGCTGCATCGATCAGCGCGCGGACGATGGGGCTATCGTTCGATGTGCGGTAAAGCGTCTGCTTTATCGCCAGAACATCAGGATCCCTAGCAGCCTGGAGAAGAAACTGGACCACCACGTCGAAGGACTCGTAGGGGTGGTGGACGACCATGTCCTTTTCGCGGATCGCGGCGAAGCAATCGCCGGCATGTTCGCGGACGCGCTCAGGAAATCGCGCATTGTAGGGCTCGAAGCGCAAATCGTCGCGCGGCGCCTTGCAGATTTCCGACAGCGTGTTGAGCGCGAGCAGGCCCGGCAGAACCGCGATGCGGTTTCCCGGGACGTTCAGCGACTCCACCACGAACTGGCGAAGCTCCAGCGGCATTTCGGAATCGGTTTCGATGCGGATCACGGACCCGCGGCGGCGACGCTTCAGCGCCGTTTCGAAGAAGCGCACCAGATCTTCGGCCTCTTCCTCGACTTCGATATCGCTGTCGCGAATGATGCGGAAGGTACCAGAGCCCTGCACCTCGTAGCCGGGATAGAGCCGGTGGATGAAGATGTTCACCACATCCTCGAGCGTGATGTAGCGGATGACGTTGCTGGCATCCGGTAGGCGGACGAAACGGTCCAGCGCCGGCGGCAGTCGCAGCAGCGCCGTCATCGGCTCGCGACCGTTCATGCTCTTCAGCTGCAGCGCGATCGAGAAACCGAGGTTCGGAATGAACGGGAACGGATGGGCCGGGTCGATGGAAAGCGGCGTCAGGACCGGGAAGATCGCCTGCTCGAACTCGGTATGAAGCCACTGACGATCGGCATCGGAAAGGGCAGCCGGGCGGACGATCAGAATATCTTCCTTGGCGAGATATTGCTGCAGGACGGCAAGGGAGGCTTGCTGCTCCATCTGCAGATTGTCAATCTCGCGGAGGATATCGTCGAGCTGCTCGGCCGGCGTCTTGCCGTCTGGCGTGCGCACGAGAATCTTCTGGCGGACCTGGCCTTCCAGGCCGGCGACACGCACCATGAAGAACTCATCGAGGTTGGCGGCGGAAATCGAGAGGAAGCGGACGCGTTCCAGCAGCGGATGAGCGGTGTTCAGCGTCTCTTCAAGGACGCGGCGGTTGAACTGCAGCCAGGAGAATTCGCGGTTGATGAAGCGCTCGGGGCTGGTCATCAATTCGCTGACCGGAGGTGCGGCCTCTGGATTTTCCTGGTTGGCGTCCTGATGTTCCGTGAGTGCCGAGTCCATGTTCCACCTACCCTCTTTCCAATCTTGTGCCACCTATATCAGTTTGACGACGGAACTGTGACAGTCGCAGCCAGCTCAATCCGTCTGGCCGGAACCACCCAGCTCGTTCAAGACCTCGGCGGCCAACAGGCGCGTTATCCTTGTTCCTCGAGCCAAAGCCAGCCGGTCCAGCCTGTCGACGATCAGCTGCGCCGCGTTCAGGGAACGCTCCATGCGATTGACGATATAAAGGACGAGTTTGTCATCGATATAAAGCTGGCGGTCGGCGAAGAGCTTGACGATTACCTGCGACAGCAATTCCTCGTCCGGCTCGCCGATTTCGACCACCGTCGCCGCCTTCAGGCGGGAGCGCAGATCGGGCAGCGTCACCGGCCAGGACATCGGCCAGAGCCTGCTCGTCATTAAGAGACTGGTGCCGTTTTCGCGAACGCTGTTGATGACATGAAAGAGTTCGGTATCGTCAAAGCCGAGGCGATCCACGTCTTCGAAGATGACGGGGCCGTTCGCCGCTGCAACTGCGGCATCGGAGCCGGCGACAGGATGAATGTGGACGGCTCCGCACCGCTCGGTCCAGATGCTGGCGAGATGCGATTTGCCCGAACCGACGGGCCCCGCCAGGATGACGACCGGCGACGGCCAATGCGGCCAGGAATCGACGATCCTCACCGCCGCGCTCAAGGGATCGGCGACGAGCAGATCGTCGCGCCCGTTTGCGGGATCATGCGTAAAGGCCAAGGGCAGCTGCTCGGCGGCCTTGCGCCTTAGATCAGCGTTCTTTGCGTCGGTCATGTCTAGCTATTCTCGGTCTTGCTGGCCTTGGCTCTGCGCGCCTTGCCCGCTTCCGAGCGTCCGTAATAGAGATCACTCTGAAGGTAGCGCGAAAGGGCGAAGCGGACAAGAACGCCGCAGGCCGCAGCGGCAGGAACGGCGATCAGCAGCCCGACGAAGCCGAAAAGCGCGCCGAAGGCAAAAAGGGCGAACATCAGCCAGACCGGATGCAGGCCGACGCTTTCGCCGACGAGCTTCGGCTGCAGCACATTGCCTTCCAGGAACTGGCCGGTGAAGAAGACGACGAGCGTCAGGCCGACCCAGAGATAGTCTGGCCAGAACTGAACGAGCGCGACGCCGACGGCCAGAACGAGACCGACCATCGAGCCGACATAGGGAATGAAGCTGATCATGCCGGCGAAAAGGCCGATCAGCAGGCCGAAGTTCAGGCCGACCAGCGAGAGACCGACACCGTAATAGACGCCGAGGATAATGCATAGCGAACCCTGTCCCCGGATAAAGCCGGCGATCGCCTGGTCAATCTCGCGGGCGATCTGGCGAACGGTGGCGACATGATCGCGCGGGATCCAGTCGTCCACCTTGGCGACCATCCGATCCCAGTCGAGCAGCATATAGAAGGCGACGACGGGCGTGACGACCATCAGCGAGAGAATGTTGACCAGCGCCTTGCCGGAGCTCCAGAGCTGCGCGAACAGGCCGCCGACAAAACTCAGACCCTCGGACATGATGCTGGAGAAATTGTCCTTGATCGCGCCGAGCTGATTGCGGATCCAATCCGGCAGCACCATCGTCTGCGCCTTGGCGATCAGCTGCTGAATCTGCTGCACATAGGTCGGAATGTGCTGGATGAAATCGTTGAACTGATTAACGATGATCGGAATGAAGATCGTCAGAGCCAGCGCGAAGACCAGCACGAAGGAGACGAGGATCACCACCGTCGCCATCAGGCGGCTGAGGCCGATCCGCTCCAGCCGGTCGGCGACCGGATCGAGGAAATAGGCCACCGCCATGCCGGCGATGAACGGCAGCAGGATCGTACTGAAGATATAGATAAAGGCGATGAAAGTGACGAGCACGATCACCCAGAAGGTGACTTGACGCTTGAGGCTCGCCCCGCTGACCTTTTGCTCCATCGTCTTCCCCGTTACTTCGCGCTCGCTTGCCGTGTGCTTAGGACATAGGATGATGCCGCAATTATGGTCAAGCCTGAGACCGGAAATCCGTCTCGGGCAATGGGAAGCGGGGAAATCGAAGGGTTTGCGGCGCTTGCGCCTTGCATAAAGGCCCCTATCATGCAATGGCGACCCGATCAAAGCCCTGTCATAATGGATGGGCGGCCATCGGAGGCGGAAGCATGAGCCAGTCTGGAAAAAACGGTCTGACCTATAGCGACGCGGGTGTCGATATCGACGCCGGCAACCTGCTGGTCGAAAAGATCAAGCCTGCCGTCCGTTCGACGCGTCGGCCGGGTGCGGACGGCGAGATCGGCGGCTTCGGCGGCCTGTTCGACCTCAAGGCTGCCGGCTTCACCGATCCGGTGCTGGTTGCCGCCAATGACGGCGTCGGCACCAAGCTCAAGATCGCGATCGACGCCAACTATCATGACACCGTCGGCATCGACCTCGTTGCCATGTGCGTCAACGATCTGGTCGTCCAGGGCGCCGAGCCGCTGTTCTTCCTCGATTACTTCGCCACCGGCAAGCTCGACCCGGACCAGGGAGCCGCGATCGTCGGCGGCATCGCTGCCGGCTGCCGCGATGCAGGCTGCGCGCTGATCGGCGGCGAAACGGCCGAGATGCCGGGCATGTACTCCCACGGCGATTACGATCTGGCGGGCTTTGCCGTCGGTGCCGCCGAACGCGGCCAACTGCTTCCTTCGGGCGATATTGCCGAAGGCGACATCATTCTCGGCCTCGCCTCGTCAGGCGTTCATTCCAACGGCTTCTCGCTGGTGCGCAAGATCGTCGAGCTTTCCGGGCTTGGCTGGGATGCGCCTGCTCCCTTCGCCGAAGGCAAGGCGCTCGGCGAAGCACTGCTGACGCCGACGCGCATCTATGTGAAGCCGCTGCTGAAAGCCATCCGCGAAACCCATGCCCTTAAGGCCCTCGCCCACATCACCGGCGGCGGCTTTCCGGAGAATATTCCGCGCGTACTGCCGAAGCATTTCGCCGCCGAAATCGATCTGGCCGCCGTCAAGGTGCCGCCGGTCTTCTCGTGGCTTGCCAAGACAGGCGGCGTCGAGGCCAAGGAAATGCTGCGCACCTTCAACTGCGGCATCGGCATGATCGTCGTCGTTGCTCAAGAGAATGTCGAAGCCGTGAAAGCCGTGCTTGAGGCTGAAGGCGAAGCAGTCGTTACGCTCGGCCGCATGGTCGCTCGCGAAGAAGGCGCTCCCGGCACTGTCTATAAGGGCACGCTCGCTCTATGACCACGCCGCGCAAACGCGTCGTCGTCTTCATCTCGGGCGGCGGCTCCAACATGCTGGCCCTTCTGAAAGCCACCAAGGCAACGGACTACCCTGCCGAGATCGTCGGCGTCATCTCCGACAAGGCTGATGCGGGTGGCCTCGCAAAGGCTGCGGCGGAAGGCATTGCGACCTTCGCTTTCGTGCGCAAGGAATTTGCCAGCAAGGAAGCCCATGAAGAGGCGATCCTTTCACAGCTGGAAGCCCTCTCCCCCGACATCATCTCCCTTGCCGGCTATATGCGGCTGCTTTCTGGCCGCTTCATCCAGGCTTACGAGGGCCGGATCATCAACATTCATCCCTCGCTGCTGCCGCTTTTCCCCGGCCTGCACACGCATCAGCGCGCGATCGACGCCGGCATGCGCATTGCCGGTTGCACCGTGCATTTCGTCACGGAAGGCATGGATGAAGGCCCGGTCGTCGGCCAGGCTGCCGTGCCTGTCTTGACCGACGATACCGCCGACAGCCTTGCCGCCCGCGTGCTTACGGTCGAACATCAGATTTATCCGCAATCGCTGCGGCTGGTGGCGGAAGGCAAGGTCAGGATGGAAGGCGGCAAGGCCGTGAGCCTCGGTAAAACACCCGCTGTCGATGGACGGCAGATTTTGTCACTGCTTGGGGATGCAGGTTAAATAAGGAATTCTGTGGCTAAACGCCCCCTCATCCGCCCTTCGGGCACCTTCTCCCCAAGGGGAGAGGGAGAAGCGCTTCAGGTGCTCCCCTTTCAGCAAAGCCATCGCGTTTGGGGTTATGCAACTTCCTTTGAAGCGGAAGTCTAGTCTTCCCGGCAAAGTGCTTTTTGCCGGGATCGGCGTTTATAGCGACCCTCCTTCTCCCCTCGGGGAGAAGGTGCCCGAAGGGCGGATGAGGGGGAGCCAGTGTCTCACCCTCACAATCTTTCTCAAGCCGCAATCGCCATCAGCGGGTGCAGCGTGCCGTCGCTATAGACGATGCGGCCGCCGCGGAAGGTTGCGCGGATGCGGTGAACCGAACCGGGCTCGACAGCCACCAGATCGGCAAGCTGGCCGACAGCAATCTCACCCCGATCCATGAGACCGGCCGAACGGGCAGCGTTGGCGGTTGCCGTCGCAACAGCCACCGGCAGACCGCCGGCAACAACATCCGCAATCTTGAAGATGGCCGGCACGAAGGCTGCGGGGTGATAATCGGCGGCGATGATGCCAAGCAGACCGGACCGAGCTGCATCCAGGGCGCTGAGATTGCCGGACATGGACTGGCCGCGCAGCGCGTTCGGCGCACCCATCAAGGTCCAGAGACCGCGGCGGCAGGCTTCTTCGGCTGCTGGTCCTGTCACCGGAAATTCGCTGATCGTCACGCCGAGATTGTGCATCGCGACGACTTTTTCGGCACTGTCGTCGTCATGCGAGGCGAGCGACAGCCTGTGCTTCAACGCAAGTTCAACCACGTCATGCAGCTTGCGCTCGATCTCAGGGTCCTGGCGCTGCGCGATGCGCTGTGCGACGACTTCCTCGGCAGCTTCCCGCGACACGGACCGGCGCTCCGACATGCTGCGGATATAGCTTTCGATGTCGTTATACTGCCCCTGCCCCGGTGTATGGTCGGTGAGCGAAACCATGTCGACGGAGCCCTCCTCCAACAGCCGCTCCAGGGTCGGAGCCGCGCCGAGATTGGTGATTTCGTAGCGTGCATGGACACGGTGGTCGATCAGGAGCTCGTCGCGCAGGCTGCCGATGCCGCGAATGACAGCCGAGGTGGTTTCGAGCGAGCGGACGTGGCCGTAGACGCTTTCGGTCGCAAAGGAAAGCGCGGCGAAGGCGGTGGTGACGCCGGCCGCCGCCAGCTTCTTGTCTAGCTCGTGAATGCCGAAATCGATCGGCATCATCGCATTCGGACGCGGCGCGATCTCGCGCTCCACCATGTCACAGTGCAGATCGACGAATCCCGGCATCAGCAAACGGCCGCCGCCATCGAAAGTCGGCTGCTCCACCGGCTCCGAGCGTATTTCGGCAATCACGCCGTCCTTGATGCGAACCGCGCCCTTTTCGACGACTTCATTGGGAAGAACGAGCGTGAAATTGCTGAGCCACATCGGCTTTCTCCTGAAACAGCGTCCATGATCGAAGGAGGCTCGGAAACATTCGAATGTTTCCGGCCAGCACGCCCCGGTAAGCTCGATTCGTGACATTGTGATGAATGGCGAGCAGAGTTTTCACAAAGCTCCCGCTCACCCGGTGGTCTATCTCAAGCTGGCGACATTCAAAGCTGCCCATTGCAGCAGCATGATCGTCTTGGCATCGTAGATGTCGCCCTTCTCGATCATGACAATCGCATCGGACAGGCGAACTTCCAGCACCTCGATATCCTCATGCTCCTCCGCAAGGCCGCCGCCATCGGTGACACGGTCGGAGGTATCGATCACGGCGGCGAAGAAATGGATGACCTCGGTCGAGGAACCGGGCGACGTCATCGACTTGAAGAGGAAACGGACGTCGCGTACGCGAAAACCGGTCTCTTCCATGGCTTCGCGGCGGATCGCCGCTTCCGGATCATCGCCGTCGAGCAGGCCGGCGGGCACCTCGATCATTCTCTCCGGCAGGCCGACAAGCTGCGACGGCAGACGGTGTTGCCGAACAAGCACCACCGTTTCATGGCTGGGATCATAAAGCAGGATGCAGGCGGCCGGCGTGCGATGATAGACCTCGCGCTTCAGGCGATGCTTTTCACCCCGCGAATCCGTGTAGTCGACCTCGAATGTGCTCAGCCGAGTCCATTGATCCGCCAGCGTCTTTTCGCTGACGATTTCGGCTTTCGCGTTTTCGAATTTACTCATGCCACGTCCTTGCGAAGCCATACCTTGTTATCGTGGACAGCCGCGCCTCCATAGGGTGCGACCGGATCAGCGCCGGTGAGCACATTGATGCCCTCACCATCGACGTGAGCCTTGTTCGGCCACAGTCCCTCGGCGATCAGCACGCCCGGCTTCACCTCCGTCGTTACGCGCGCGTGGAGGCGGATATCACCGCGTGTATTGCCGATGCGAACGAGTTCGCCATGAGCAATATCAAGCCGCTCGGCATCGGCCGGATTGATCATCACCTCGGGGCGCCCTTCCTTCTGCCGCGATGTCTTCGTTTCCGCGAAACTCGAATTCAGGAAGTTGCGCGATGGCGAAGTAGCGAGCCGGAACGGATGCTCGGGGTCGGCCACCTCGATAACATCGACCTGATCCGGAAACTCCGGGAGCTCGATATGAGGGCCGAGCAGACCGACGGATGCTGGCGGGCGGTTCGGCGCCGGCTGGTTCGTCCAATCGGGACGGAACCGGAACTTACCGTCGGGATGAGCGAAGCCTTTGATGAAATGGGCCTCCTCGAAATCCGGCTGACGGTCGAACCATTTGTGCTCGACGAAATAATCGTAGTCCGGCAGGCCGCTCCTCGACAGAACCCGGTCGATCATCTCCCGAGCGGAGAAGCCAAAACCGGGGCGATCCGCAACGCCGAGGCGCTTGGCAAGCTCCTCGATCACGAAGAGATTGCTGCGTACCGTCGGCGGCGGCTCCACGAGCTTCGGGCCGAGAAGAATGTGGTTCTGGCCGCCGGCGCGATAGATGTCGTCATGCTCGACGAACATGGTGGCCGGGATGACGATATCGGCCATGTCGGCCGTATCGGTCATGAACTGCTCGTGCACGGCGACGAAGAGATCGGAGCGGGCAAAGCCGCGCTTCACCAGCCGCTGTTCCGGCGCGATGTTCAGCGGATTGGTGTTCTGGATCAGCATGGCCGTGACCGGACCGCCGTGGCGAAGCGCCACGGCATCGCCGGTCAGGGCACGGCCGATCTGCGACTGGTCGATCATGCGGATATCCTGATCCTTCATGGCGCGGCCAGTGAGCTCGCTCGCATCCATGCGGAAAATATCGCTGTTCGAATGAAAGGCACCGCCGCCCTCATATTGCCAGGAACCAAGAACGGTGGCGATCGACGCCGCAGCATGCATGGCGATCGCGCCGTTGCGCTGGCGGGTAAAGCCGTAGCCGAGACGGAAATAGGTCTTCTTCGTCGTTCCCACGAGCTTTGCGAAGGCTTCGATCTCGTCTACCGAAAGGCCGGTGATGGCGGCCGCCCATGCCGGGGTCTTCGATTTCAGGTGCTCTTCGAGGCCGGCGGGATCGTCGGCATATTTGGCCATGTAGTCGCGGTCGGCATAGCCGTCGCGGAAGGCGATGTGCATGACGGCGCAGGCAAGCGCCGCATCCGTGCCCGGCTTGACGATCAAGGCCATGTCGGCCTGCTTCATGGTCGGATTGTCGTAGATATCGACGACAACGATCTTGGCGCCGCGCTCCTTGCGGGATTTCACCGCATGGGTCATGACGTTGACTTGGGTCGCCACGGCATTGGTGCCCCAGATGATGACGCAGTCGGTGCGGCCCATCTCGCGCGGATCGGGGCCGCGCAGCACGCCGGTCGCCATGGTGAAACCGGTCCAGGCCGGGTTGGTGCAGATCGACGAGAAGAAGCCGGAATAGCGCTTGGCATGGCGAAGCCGCTCGATGGAATCGCGCTGCACCCAGCCCATGGTGCCGGCATAGAAATAGGGCCAGATCGCCTCGCTGCCGTCCTTAGCTTCGGCCTTGACGAAGGCTTCGGCGATCTCATCCAGCGCCGCGTCCCAGGAAAGCTCCTGCCAGCGCCCCTCGCCCTTGGCGCCGGCGCGGCGCAGCGGCTTCATCAGGCGATCGGGATGGTAAAGCCTTTCGGCATAGCGGGCGACCTTGGCGCAGATGACGCCTGACGTGTAGGAATGGTCGTTGGCACCGCGAACCCGGCCGATCTTGCCGTCCTCAGTCAGATCGACCTCCAGCGCGCAGGTGGAGGGACAGTCATGCGGACAGGCCGTGTGGCCGATGCGCGATTTGGCTTGGATAGGGGTCGCAATGTTCATGATGTTTGTATATTTCAAGCGATGTCCGGCCACTAGAGACAATCCGGCCCATCTCAACAATTCATGCGGACTTCAACGACGATGAACTATCGGCACATCTACCACGCGGGCAATTTCGCCGATGTCTTGAAACACGCAATCCTCACGCGCCTCGTCCGCTACATGCAGAACAAGGACAAGGCGTTCCGTGTCCTCGACACCCATGCCGGCATCGGACTCTACGATCTTTCCTCCGAGGAAGCGCAGAAGACCGGCGAGTGGCGTGACGGTATCGGCAGGGTGCTGGAGGCGGAACTCGTGCCGCAGGTCGCCGACCTGCTAGAGCCCTATCTTGCCGCCATCCGGGAATTGAACCCCGAAGGCGGCCTCAGGCTCTATCCCGGCTCGCCGAAGCTCGCCCGCATGCTGTTTCGCCCGCAGGACCGGCTTTCTGCGATGGAGCTGCATCCGGACGATTTTCAGCGGCTGCACCGGCTCTTCGAGGGCGATCATCATGCCCGTGTTACCGAGCTGGACGGCTGGCTGGCGCTCGGTGCGCATCTGCCGCCGAAGGAGAAGCGCGGCATCGTGCTTGTCGACCCGCCTTTCGAAGAGGAAGGGGAATATGAGCGGCTGATCGACGGCCTCGCAAAGGCCTGGCGCCGCTTTCCTGGCGGCACCTATTGCCTCTGGTATCCGATCAAGAAGGATGCGCCTATCAAGCCTTTCCACGAGGCGCTACAGGCGCTGGAAATTCCAAAAATGCTCTGCGCCGAGCTGAGCGTCAAAAGCGATCGCGGCTTCACCGGGCTTACCGGCTCCGGCCTCATTATCGTCAATCCTCCCTTCACGCTGAAGGACGAGTTGCATGCGCTGCTGCCGGTCTTGAAGGATATCCTGGCGCAGGACCGCTTCGCCTCGCAGCGCGCCTTCTGGCTGCGTGGCGAGCATTGAACTTTCCCACATACCTACAGGTGATTTCATGAGACTTCTTTGCTCGTCCACCTCCCCCTTCTCCAGCAAGGTGCGCATGGCGGCACGCCATCTCGGCATCAAGCTCGAGGAAATACACGTCGACACGAATGCCGGTCCGACACTGCTGATCGACAACAATCCGCTCGGCAAGATCCCGACATTGCTGACCGGCGACGGCGAAGCGATTTTCGACAGCCGCGCCATCATGCATTATTTCGACCGGCGCGAGGGCGGGCTCTACCCATCGAAGAAAGGCAAGCGCACGGAGATCGAAGTTCTGGAAGCGCTGATCGACGGCACCAACGAGTGCCTGCTGTCGATCGTCTACGAGCGCCGCTTTCGCGAACCCGAGAAGCAGCATCAGCCCTGGATCGACCGGCAGTGGGCGAAGGTCAGCCGCGCCCTCACCCATCTCGATGCCGAGCCGCCGAAGATCGGTAAGAAGCTGCATGCGGGTCACTTCGCGCTTGCCTCTCTCGTCGGCTATCTGCAGCTCCGTTTCGAAGGGCAGTGGGAAGCGGACTATGCGGGATTGACGGACTGGGCACGCAAGTTCGAGAAGCATTTCCCCGATTTTCCTACGATGAAGCCGCAAGTCTGAAGCGGTTCTGCGACGTCTCGCGTCACATCGGCAACTGATATCGGGTCAACAAAAAAGCCGAGGCGTGAACCCCGGCTTTTTCTTTATTCTATGCCGTCAAGTGATTAGAACTTGACGCCGATACCGACCTTGACGCTCTGCTCGTCGTAGCCGCGAGAGAAGCGACCGGAGTCGAGGTCGAAGTTCTTCTTGCCGTAATCCGTGTAACGGTACTCGAGGCGAGCGGTGATGTTGTTGGTGATGAAGGTTTCAGCACCTGCACCGACCGTGTAGCCAACAGCCGTCTTGCTGTCGGACGAGGTAGCATCTTCGAGCTTGTTTTGGCCGAGTGCCAGACCGGCCGTGCCGTACAGCATGAACGGATTGAAGTCGTAACCGAGGCGGCCACGAACCGAGCCGTTGACGCCGTTCTTGGCGGTCAGACCGTTGCGGGTGCTGTCAATGCCTGCGTAGCCGAGGTCTGCTTCAATGCCGTATACGATCTGGCCCTGCTGCCAGTTGTAGCCGGTGAAGGCCTGGCCGCCGAAGCCGTAGCCGTTGCCATTGCGGGTGAAGTGACCCTTGTTCCAGTCGCCTGCACCACCGATGTAGAAGCCGGACCAGTTGTTGACGGCCGGAGCTGCTTCCTGAGCGACGGGCGGCTGCGGAATCTGCTCAACAGCGTCGGCAGCCTGAGCTGCGGTGTAGCCGCCGAGAGCGAAAGCGGAGACCATGAGGGTCGTGATAAGAGTACGCATACTTTTCTCCTTTCAGTCCCGTGTGCCCCGCTTACTGTCCTTGACTTCGAAGCGCCACGAGCAATTAAAACATATCCCTCCCGGATCGAGGTTGAAATTGGAATGCAAATGAGGAAATGGAAGAGCCAAAATATGATATCATTGTGGCACAGACGTGGCTGAATTTCGATGTTGCTTCATCGCAACAGAGGAATTGTTAACCCTAATCATTGGTTAAACCGTGTATACTTGTTTTAAACTAAATATATCGCAAGTTTTACATAAGAAACCCCGAGGCGCTTCATTCGCTCATGCATCTTTTCATATGGTGTATCGAAGCCCTATATGAGCATCGATTGGGTAACAATGAGCAAAAGGCGATCTCTTGAGCCAGGAAAAACTACGCACGGCGTTGATAACCGGCGCCTCCAAAAGAATAGGCCTGGCAATTGCCGAGGATTTGTCGGCTAATGGCTTCGCCGTGGCGTTGCATGCCAATCAGTCCCTCACCGAGGCTGAGAAAATTGCGGCGAAACTGCGGCAAATAGGCCGGAGAGCTATTGCGATCAAGGCGGATCTGCAGGATTTGAGCGAGACTTCAACCCTTGTCGAAAGGGCGGCGGACGCCCTCGGCCCACTCGATCTTTTGGTCAATAATGCCTCTGCCTTCCTCGGTGATTCCGCCGATCATTTTGACGCAGAAGCCTTCGAGGCGCATTTCGCAATCCATGTGCGGGCGCCGTCGATTCTGGCTGCCGATTTCGTCCGGCAGCTTACCGAACCGCATCCGGGCCTGATCGTCAACATGGTCGATCAACGGGTCTGGGCGCTCAATCCGCGCTTCTATTCCTATACACTGTCGAAGGCTGCCCTCTGGACGGCGACTCAGACGATGGCGCAGAGCTTTGCGCCGCGCATCCGCGTCAACGCAATCGGCCCGGGCCCGACCGTGCGCAGCGTGCGGCAGACCGAAGAGGACTTTCAAGCGCAGATCGACGGCCTCATATTAAAGGCGGCACCGGGGCTCGAAGAATTCGGCCGGACCATCCGCTTTCTTTTTGACACGCCCTCGATCACGGGCCAAATGATAGCGCTCGATGGCGGCCAGCACCTTGCCTGGGAAACGCCAGATGTGTCGGAGAGTGCGGAATGAATGGAAGAAAGCTGCCCGATGGCGGCGTTCTCTACGACGAATCAGAGGATATCGAAGACGACATCGAGGTGGAAGGCGATGCCGCCGCCTCCCCTGTTGCGCCTGTCGATTGGAACGAAGGCGGAAAGAACGAGACCGGGCTTCGCGGCGCTGAACTGATCGCCGAATTCGTCAAGCGGCTGCCGAACAATCCCGGCGTCTATCGCATGTTCAACGAAGCCGGCGACGTACTCTATGTCGGCAAGGCGCGAAACCTGAAGAAGCGTGTTTCCAACTATGCGCTGGGCAAGGTGCATTCAAACCGCATCGCCCGCATGGTGCGCGAAACCGCCAATATGGAATTCGTCACCACGCGCACGGAAACGGAAGCGCTTCTGCTGGAAGCGAATCTCATCAAGCGCTTGCGCCCGCGCTTTAACGTGTTGCTGCGGGACGACAAATCCTTTCCCTATATTCTGATCACGGGCGATCATCGCGCGCCGGCGATCTTCAAGCATCGCGGCGCCCGCGCCCGCAAGGGCGACTATTTTGGCCCCTTCGCTTCGGCGGGCGCCGTTGGACGCACCATCAATTCGCTGCAACGTGCCTTCCTGATCCGCACCTGCACCGACAGCGTCTTCGAGACGCGCACGCGGCCCTGTCTGCTCTATCAGATCAAGCGCTGTTCCGGCCCCTGCACGCACGAAATCAGCGACGCAGGCTATGGAGAGCTGGTGCAGGAGGCGAAGGACTTCCTTTCCGGCAAGAGCCAGAACGTCAAGGCGCATATGGCCGAGGCGATGAACGCCGCCGCCGAGGATCTGGATTTCGAGCGCGCCGCCATTTTCCGCGACCGTTTGGCTGCGCTCTCGCATGTGCAGAGCCATCAGGGCATCAACCCGGCCGGCGTCGAGGAAGCTGATGTCTTCGCCATCCACCACGAGGGCGGCATTTCCTGCATCCAGGTCTTCTTCTTCCGAACCGGCCAGAACTGGGGCAACCGCGCCTATTTCCCGAAGGCCGATCCATCGCTCTCCGGCGCCGAAGTGCTGAACGCCTTCCTGGCGCAGTTTTATGACGACAAGCCCGTGCCGCGGCAGATCCTGCTGTCGGAGACGGTTGAGGAAATCGAGCTGCTGGCGGCGGCCCTCAGCGAGAAGGCCGGCCACAAGGTCACGATTCTCGTGCCGCAGCGCGGCGAAAAGCGCGATCTGGTCGAGCATGTCATCGCCAATGCCCGCGAGGCGCATGGCCGCAAGCTGGCGGAAACCGCTTCGCAATCGCGGCTGCTCGAAGGCTTCAAGGAAACCTTCAAACTTCCCTACGTGCCGCAGCGTATCGAGATCTACGACAACTCCCATATCATGGGCACGAATGCGGTCGGCGGCATGGTGGTGGCCGGGCCGGAAGGCTTCGTCAAAGGCCAGTACCGCAAGTTCAACATCAAATCGACCGACATCACGCCAGGCGACGACTTCGGCATGATGCGCGAGGTCATGACCCGCCGCTTCTCTCGTCTACTGAAGGAGGAAGGCAAGCCCGACCGCAACGGTGAGACCGACACCAGCGTCGAGGCCGCCGATCGCGCGTTCCCTGCCTGGCCCGACGTCATCCTCATCGACGGTGGCCAGGGGCAGATGACGGCCGTGCGCGCCATTCTCGAGGAGCTCGGAATCACCGACAGCGTCATCGCCATCGGCGTCGCCAAGGGTGTCGACCGCGAGGCCGGGCGCGAGCGTTTCTTTGCGCCATCGCGCGAAAGCTTCTCGCTGCCGCCGCGCGATCCCGTGCTCTATTTCATCCAGCGCCTACGCGATGAAGCCCACCGCTTCGCCATCGGTTCTCACCGCGCCCGCCGCAAGAAGGAAATGGTTAGGAATCCGCTGGACGAGATCGGCGGCATCGGCCCTTCTCGCAAGCGCGCGCTTCTCCAGCATTTCGGCACCGCGAAGGCCGTGTCGCGAGCCGCCCTTTCCGACCTGATGGCAGTCGAGGGCATTTCCGAAGCGGTGGCGCGTCAGGTCTATAACCATTTCCACGAGGACGCCGCGAAATAGGGAAAGCTCGTCGCAAATTCCACGCAATAGCGGTGAAAAAACAGAAACAATATTGACGATAAACTGACCAAACCATCATCTAGGGCGTGACCACCAAAAAGTGCGGAGCGGTTTTTGGTGGTCACACTCCATCAAACGACTTCAGCGGGATGGGATCAACAGTGCCCAGGCCGGTTCGGTCGAGACAACAGAAACGAAACGATTTCCATGGCTTCGCGCGCTTACAGCATCCCCAATCTGCTCACCTACGGCCGCATTATCTGCGTACCCCTGATCGTTCTATGCTTCTTCGTCGAGGGCAAGCTGGAGGGTTCGGATTTCGCGCGCTGGGTCGCGCTCTGGATCTTCGTCATCGCCTCGATCACCGATTTCCTCGATGGCTATCTCGCACGCATCTGGAACCAGACCTCCAATATCGGCCGGATGCTCGATCCGATCGCCGACAAGCTGCTGGTCTCCGCGATCCTGCTTCTGGTTGCCGCCGACGGTACCATTGCCGGCTGGTCGCTCTGGGCGGCCATCATCATCCTTTGCCGCGAAATCCTGGTTTCGGGCCTGCGCGAATATCTGGCAGCGCTGAAAGTCAGCGTTCCCGTAACCCGCATCGCAAAATGGAAGACGACAGCCCAGCTCGTCGCCATCGCCTTCCTTCTGGCTGGGCCGGCAGGCGACAAGGTGCTACCCTATACGACGGAGATGGGCATCATCCTGCTCTGGGTCGCAGCGCTTTTGACCATCTATACCGGCTATGATTATTTCCGGGCCGGGCTGAAGCATGTCGTGGATGAGGAATGATGACGAAACTCGTCTATTTCGCCTGGGTGCGTGAGCGGATCGGCAAGGCCGAGGAAGAGATTTCCCTTCCCGCCGATGTCGTCACCGTCGGCGATCTCCTGAGTCATTTGAAGGGCTTGGGCGAGGAATACGAGGCCGCACTTCAATTCCCGCAGGCGATCCGTGTCGCGATCAATATGGAGCACGCCGAGCACGATGAGCCGATCGCCGGAGCGCGTGAAATCGGCCTCTTCCCGCCGATGACAGGGGGGTGAGGAGCGGTCGGGCAACGCCCGAGCAATCGATCCAGTGAATCGATTGCAGCGACGAACGCCCCTTCGGCAGGCTCAGGATGCCTTGGCGAAGGGTCGAGAGGCACCTCAGCATGTTTGCGAAGCCGATCAAGGAAATTGCGATGATTTCACCATTCGTCAAAGTCCAGCGGGAGGATTTCGATCTCCAGGCGGAGATCGGCCAACTAACCTCCGGGCGGCACGATATCGGCGCAGTCGTCACCTTCTCGGGGCTTTGCCGTGACGAAGGCGGCACATTGGGCGCCCTCGAACTCGAGCACTACCCCGGCATGGCGGAGGCGGAGATCACCCGCATCGCCAAGCTGGCCATCGAGCGTTTCGAACTTCTCGGCCTGACCGCCATCCATCGCTACGGCAAGATTCCGCCGGGCGAGAACATCGTGCTCGTCATTGCCGCGGCACCGCATCGGCAGGCCGCCTTCGACGGTGCCAATTTCGTCATGGATTTTCTGAAGACCTCTGCGCCCTTCTGGAAAAAGGAGCATGGCAAGGATGGCGAAGAAGGTGGCTGGGTTTCGGCTAGGGATGCCGACGATGCCGCGCGGGCCAAGTGGGCCGGCAACACGTAAGCTTCAAGGCACCACTCTTTCGCGCCGGCTCATGACCAGCAGCAGGACGAGGAGCGAGAAGATGACGAAATCGCGCCACAGGAACGGGCCGTAAGCGCCCCACATCGTCTCCGTCAGGCCGAGGAGCGCGGCCCCGCCGGCCGACTTCAGCGGATCGGAATAGCCGCCGACCGCCGCGATCATCAGGACCTTCAGCCCGAACATCAGCCCTGCCCCGAAATCCATCGTTCCGTAATAGGAGGTGGCGAGCAGACCGCAGATGGTTGCCACCAGGGCTGACGCGACATAGGCCAGCAGAAAGACACGGTTGGCGCTCGCCCCGCAAAGCTCGGCGGCAAGGGAATCGTCCGTCACTGCCCGCCAGATGCGGCCCCATCCGGTGAATTTCAGCACATAGGCGCCTGAGAGGATGACAAGGATCATCAACGCCGTGTTGAGCAGCTGAATTTCCGTCAGCGTCACACGGAAACCGCCGCTATCCCAGAAGACGATTGCGCCGTTCAGGAAAGGCGGCAACCAGATGCCGCGCGTATTCGACGCAAGCCGCGCCGTTTCCATCAGGATGATCATCATGCCGAGTGCTGCGACGATCACGGTATTTGGCGATTTGCGCGACAGCGGCAGCATGATCGCGCGGCCGACGAGAAAGCTGGTGCCGATCGTGTAACCGACGGCGATGACGGCGCCGAAAGCAAAGGCGGCCGGCAGGATAAGATACATCTTGGTATAACCGACATCGGTGAAGAGCACGAGCATCTGGCCAGCAAAGGCGAAGAGCGCGCCATAGGTGATATCGGCCCGCTTCATGACCCCGAATGCAAGGGAATAGCCAAAGGCCAACGTCGCATAAAGTGCAGCGAGCGGAACGGCATTCGCCAATTGCTGCAGAAGATAGGCCATTCACCCCTCCGAAGAACCAGCAAATAGTAACTGGCAAAATTCATTTTACCAGTTATAATTTTCGTCATGAGCTTTTCCTGGACCCCACATCGCTTCTCCGGCGGCGCGCTTGCGCTCGATGTCGCCAACAGCGTGATCCTGCGCCATGACGACGAGCGCCGGATCGACCGCTTCGGGGCGGCAGGGCAGATGGATAGCTTCCCGAAAGCGGCTGCCAATTTTTGCGCGGAGCGGGCGCTCTTCGGCGATATTCTGCCGGTGAAGCGGGAAAACCGGACCGATTTCATCGGATTGCGCGAAGCGATCGACCGCTATTTCCGGGCGCGTGTTCTCGGAGAGGCTGCGGATCTGCTGCTCGCCGATCTGCTTGCGGCATTGGCTGGGGTCCTGAAGCGCGCCTCATCCGATGGGCTCGATGCCGCGACAGTCCATTCGACCTTGCGCCTCATCGCCATGCCCGATCCGGAACGGATGAAAATATGCCGCAACTGCGGCTGGCTTTTTATCGACCGCAGCAAGAACAAGAGCCGCGCCTGGTGCGACATGGCGGTTTGCGGCAACCGGGCCAAAGCCAGCCGGCACTACCGGCGCAAGAAGGAGGAGACTGCGCCATGACAATAAGAAGGATTGTGCTGACAACGATAAGTGTCGCGATCATCGCCGGCCTAGGACTGGCCGGCTGCCAGCGGAAAGACGATGAGGGACCGACCCAGCTTACCGGTCGCCTCTTCGTCTTCAACTACCGGGTGGCGAGCGCTAGCTACATGATCACACTCAAGAAGATCGCCCCGATCCCTGAAGGAACAAAGGCGATCGCGGAATTTGAAAATCCGGCCGGCGGCGATCCGCTTGTCGTCAACCAGAAGATCTATACATTCTGGGATAAGATCACGCTGGAAAGCCCGGACCTCCATTGCGTCCGCAAGGACCGCCCCTATGCCGTCTCGATCAAGCTGATCGATGCCAGCGACAAGACGATCCAGACGATCAAGACCGAGGTCAAATCCGATCTCGATCAGACCGTGCTGCCGACGAAGCCGCTGGTCGTCGGCCCGGTCTATACCGCCAATCCAGATGTCTTCAAGGGCGATGGCAGCGCCGACTATGGAAAGGATGTTGCCTGTCCGGCGTGAAAAAAGCCGGGACGCGAGGCCCCGGCTTTCATGAGTCAATTCAAATCGTTCAGCGCTTTCGCTGAAAGGTCGATTCAGCCGACGATTTCGGTTTCGGAGAACCAGTAAGCGATTTCGACAGCAGCCGTTTCCGGAGCGTCCGAGCCGTGAACGGAGTTTTCGCCGATCGACAGGGCGAAGGTCTTGCGGATCGTGCCTTCGGCAGCGTTGGCCGGGTTGGTTGCACCCATGATCTCGCGGTTCTTCAGGATGGCGTTTTCGCCTTCCAGAACCTGAACGATGGTCGGGCCGGAGGTCATGCCTTCGACGAGTTCGCCGAAGAACGGACGTTCCTTGTGAACGGCGTAGAAGCCTTCTGCTTCGCGCTTGCTCATCCAGACACGCTTGGAGGCGATGACGCGCAGGCCGTTGTCTTCAAAAACCTTGGTGATGGCGCCAGTCAGGTTGCGCTTCGTCGCATCCGGCTTGATCATCGAGAAAGTACGTTCAATCGCCATGGGTCCATTCCTTGTAATCAGAGAAAAGTGGGGCGGTCTTTACCTGCCCCAAGGCCCGAAAACAAGGGGGATCGGCCAATTTCACGCCGCTGTCACGGTCGGAGCGGTCGATTCGCGATCCGCTGGGTGGCGAAGCGGCTGCCCGCCACCGAACTTCGCGATAACATCACTGCCACTATAAGAGGAGACGCCTATGCTCAGACATTTCAGGATGCTTGCCGACTATAATCGTTGGGCCAATGTTCAAGTCTACAACGCCGCGGCAGACCTCAGCGACGCTGAATTCCACGAGGATCGCGGCGCCTTCTTCGGTTCGCTCCACGGAACGCTGAACCATCTGCTGATAGCGGACCGGCTGTGGATGCACCGTTTTAACGGCACCGGCGGGGTGCCGGCGTCACTCGATACCGTCCTGCATGACACGCTGAAAGGACTTTACAGCTTACGGGAGGCGGAAGATCGAAATATCATCACATGGCTGGAAACACTCAATGCCGAGGCGCTTGCGGTCGACATCACCTATACCTCAATCCTGCGGCCGGGCGCCATTACCGTTCCCCTCCATGCGGCGGTATCCCATATGTTCAATCATCACACCCACCACCGCGGCCAATGCCATACCATTCTTACATCCGTGGGCAAGCCGTCGCTGGTGCTGGATCTGCTTAACTTCCTGCGCAGCGAAGGGATACGCTGGATGTGAGCGAGAAGCGAACCGCTGTTTTCTGCTTTCGCCAAAACGTTGAGCACCTGCCTCATTTTGTTGCGATGCAGCGTGATTAAGGCACTTTGTTCATGTTCCCTTAACCTGCGAACCTGCAGATTGATAAGATATATCAGCTCACGGTTAGAAGCAGGCATGAAGAACTCGCAGACAAGCGTTTCGGCATATTCCATCAATGATGATGAAACGGAAACCGAGCTTGAGATCATCGGCCGCTTCATGACGCGGCTGAAGGTCAAGAACCTGCCGCGCAACTATCAGCTTTTTCATGAGGCGCTTTACGGGCAGGATCGCCATCTTGCCGAAGAAATAGAGGCGCTTGGCCCTCGTCCCTCGCAAAGCGGGCTCGATGAGATCGGCCTGAAGTATCGTCTCGTCAGCCATTGCGGGCTGGTGGCGCGCAAATCGGAAAGCGATGCGGCCGAAATGCTGCGCGAAGTGGCGGATCAGCTCGCCAAAGGGCTGAGGAAGAAGCAGCATTTTGCCCGCAAGATCGATACGGCTCCGCATGCCGATACCGCCCTCGACAGTCTCAATGCCTCGCTCAGCAATCTCATGCTCTATGAGACGGAGCTGACGGAGCGGCTGCGCAACTGCGCCAACCTCTCGAAATCCTCGCAAGACGCCGGCGCCTAAGCGACTTCGTGCTCTTGCCTTCAGCGTCGAGTTCGGCCAAAACCGCGCCATGATTTCGATTTCAGACCTTTCCGCCCGCATTGCCGGCCGCCTCCTCATCGATCATGCCAACGTGACGCTTCCGGCGGGCACAAAGGCTGGCCTCGTCGGCAAGAACGGTGCTGGCAAATCCACACTGTTCAGGATCATCACCGGCGATTTCGCCGCCGAAAGCGGCTCTGTCTCGATCCCGCGCAATGCGCGCATCGGCCAGGTTGCGCAGGAGGCCCCCGGCACCGAGGAGCCCCTGATCGATATCGTGCTGGCAGCAGACAAGGAGCGCTCCGCACTGCTCGCGGAAGCCGAAACCGCGACCGATCCGCACCGCATCGCCGATATTCAGACGCGGTTGGCCGATATCGATGCGCATTCGGCCGAAGCACGCGCCGCCAGCATTCTCGCCGGCCTCGGCTTCGACCACGAAGCGCAGAAGCGCCCAGCTTCCTCCTTCTCCGGCGGCTGGCGCATGCGCGTTGCGCTTGCGGCCGTGCTGTTTTCCGAGCCGGACCTGCTGCTGCTCGACGAGCCGACGAACTATCTCGACCTTGAAGGCACACTCTGGCTTGAGGACTATATCCGCCGCTATCCCCACACGGTCATCATCATCTCGCACGACCGCGATCTTTTGAACACGGCTGTCAATTCCATCGTGCATCTCGACCAGAAGAAGCTCACCTTCTATCGCGGCTCCTACGACCAGTTCGAGCGGCAGAAGGCTGAAGCCGACGAGTTGCAGATGAAGGCGAAGGCTAAGAACGACGCGGCGCGCAAGCACCTGCAGAGCTTCATCGACCGCTTCAAGGCAAAGGCCTCGAAAGCCCGGCAGGCGCAGTCCCGCATCAAGGCGCTGGAACGCATGGGTACTGTCGCTGCCGTTATCGAAGATCATGTGATGGGCTTCAGCTTTCCGGAGCCGGAGAAGCAGCCCGCTTCGCCTATCATCGCGATTAGCGGCGGGGCCGTCGGCTACGAGCCGGGCAAGCCGATCTTGAAGCGCCTGAACCTGCGCATCGATGCGGATGACCGCATCGCCCTGCTCGGCTCCAATGGCAACGGCAAATCTACCTTCGCGAAGTTCATTTCGGGCCGGCTGAGCGCGGAGAGCGGCGAAGTCAGGCTCGCACCGAACCTGAAGATCGGCTTCTTCGCCCAGCATCAGCTCGACGATCTCATTCCGAACCAGACGGCCGTCGAACATGTACGTCGCCGCATGCCCGAAACGCCGGAAGCGAAAGTGCGTGCCCGCGTTGCGCAGATGGGGCTGGCGACGGAGAAGATGGACACGCAGGTCAAGGATCTCTCCGGCGGCGAGAAGGCACGCCTTCTCATGGGTCTCGCCGCCTTCGACGCGCCAAACCTTCTGATCCTCGACGAACCGACGAACCATCTCGATATCGACAGCCGCAATGCGTTGATCCAGGCGCTGAACGATTATTCCGGCGCCGTCATCCTGATCTCGCACGACCGCCATCTGATCGAGGCCACCGTCGACCGTCTCTGGCTGGTGCGCGATGGCACCGTCTCCATCTTCGACGGCGATCTCGAAGAATACCGCAGCCTCGTCGTGGCCAGCCCGAAAGCCAAAGATGACAAAGCGAAGGCGAGTGCGGGCGACGATTCCGTTTCAAAGGCGGATCAACGCAAGCTGAATGCAGACCGCCGTGCTTCGCTGGCGCCGCTCAAGAAGAAGATCAACGAAATCGAATCCTTGACCGGCAAGCTTGAGAAATTGATTCAGGCTCTTGATGTAGAACTTGCGGATCCCGCCCTCTACGAGAAGGCACCAGCAAAGGCTGCGGAAAAGGCAAAGCAGCGTGCGGATGCCGCCGAGAAGCTTGCGGCCGCCGAGGAGCAATGGCTCGAGCTGTCATCGGAATATGAAAGCGGCATGGCCGGCTGAAACCTGACGGCTCGTTAAGGAATTCGCAGCCGATCCTAACCGATCATTAACCATAACTGCAGAAAATGCGCTCAACTTTCATAGACATATTGTTGAGCGATTCTGATGAACTACCGTGTGTTGCTAGCTGGTCTCGCCGTGTCCCTGGCTCTCGGAGGATGCGCCACGAAACCAGGCA
This sequence comes from Martinezella sp. CNPSo 3732, assembly GCF_057784515.1. Lineage (NCBI taxonomy): Bacteria > Pseudomonadati > Pseudomonadota > Alphaproteobacteria > Hyphomicrobiales > Rhizobiaceae > Martinezella > Martinezella sp. CNPSo 3732. The sequence goes on along the minus strand of NZ_JBXSOO010000002.1, from coordinate 338,366 downwards.
ATGAAGCGTCGCTCAAGAGCAGCTATGCCGCCGAAGAGCCGCGCCACAAGCCGCTGAAGGCCAATGATCCCATCGAGATGGAGCCGAAGAAATGGCTCGTCGCCGATCTCGAAACCCGGGATGATCTGGCGGAGTTGAGCGGCCCGCACAATCTTGCCGGCCGCACGCTGGAGGTCTCTTCGCTCAAGGATATCAGGCTCGCCGACAAGGAAGTCATTCTGACCTTCGACGATGGCCCGGCTCCGGGCAAGACGGAACGCATTCTCGCCACGCTCGATAAATTCGGCGTCAAGGCCGCCTTCATGATGGTCGGCGAAATGGCGCAGGCTCATCCGGCGACGGCACGCGAGGTGCTTGCGCATGGCGATGCGATCGGCAGCCACACTTTCCGCCATCCCGATCTCGACAAGATGACCTTCGATGCGGCGATGACCGAGATCGCCCGCGGCAAGGATGCTGTCACCAAGGCGATCGGCACGGATGTTCCCTTCTTCCGCTTCCCCTATCTTGCCGACTCCAAGCGCCTGCGCTCCGCAATTGCAGCCCGCGATATGATCGTCATGGACGTGGATATCGATAGCAAGGATTACTTCACCTCGACGCCCGCCTCGGTCGTCGATCGCACCATGAAGCAGCTCCATCAGCGCGGCCGCGGCATCGTTCTGATGCACGACATCCACCAGCGCACTGTCAGGATGCTCCCTGTTCTCCTGCGCCGGCTGGAAAATGAGGGCTACAAGGTCGTCACGCTGAAATACAAGCGCGAACCGGCCCCGGCGACCAATCTGGTCGCACAGGCTGATACCAAGATGGTCCGCTAAGGCGGGTCAATACCGAAAAATCCATGGACAATAAGGGCGCGGCTGCACGGTTGCTTCTGCGCCCTTATTTTGATTTGCTGATGCCTCATCACTATCAGCAATAGAATCTGGAGCCGCCATGCACCTCCACCTTGAACGCGACGACGATCCGCAAACCTTGCAATTCGTCGCCAAAATGGATGCGGACTCCGAGCGGCTGCTGAAGACGCCGGAATTCGAGGCGGATCGCAACGCGATCAAGGAGATGATCGAACGCGAGGATCGGCTGATCACTACCACCCGGCGCAGCAACTGGCTGTTCGATTTTCATCGCAGCGCCGATCATCCGCTTGGTCGCTGGTATCGGCTGCCGGCCGATCTCGCGCCTCTGCCCGATGCGCCGTGGGAACCGATCTTCGATCTCGATGCTTTCTGTGCACAGGAAGACAGGAAATGGCTCTGGCGCGGCGCCATCACCTGCCCGTGGGAGCCGACGCGCGTGCTGCTTTGCCTTTCCGATGGCGGCTCCGATCCCATTCGCATGCTCGAATTCGATTGCGAGACGAAGAGCATCGTCAAAGGCGGCTTCGACACGCCGGCCGTGCGCAGTCACGCGACCTGGCTCGGCCGCGACGAAATCGCCTATTTCGGCTCCATCGACCGCGAATCCTCGACGCGTTCCGGCTGGCCGCGTGTCGGCCGCCGCCTGAGGCGTGGCCAGTCGCCGGCGGATGCGCCCGTACTCTATGCCGCCGAAGACAGCGACATCTATGGCTCCTGTTCGATCTTCGATCCGCAGCTCGCCGGTCTTGCGACCGGAGATGCGGCCAGGCCGATCCGGATCTTCAGCGCAGGTCACGAAATCGGCAGCGCCAGCCATTTCATCGAGGATGGGGACGGTTCGCTGCGACGGATCGACTTGCCGAAGGATGCCGAGTTCGGGTTCAACCACTCCCATCTGATCTGGCTTGCCAAGACAGACGAACGGATCCCGGCCGGCAGCCTGGCCCTGCAGCCCCTGCCGCGGGAGCCCAGCAAGAGCAATGCTGATGAAAGACGCATCCTGTTTTCGCCCAATGAGCGCCAATCGGTTTCGCAATTCCTGCTGCTGCGCGAATGGTGCGTCTTCATCGTCTCGGACAATATGCAACCGCATCTCTTCGTTCTCGATCTGACCAGGACCGATGCCGAAATCCGCGAAATCGCGCTGCCTGACGATGTTCAGACGGTGTCGGTCTCGCCACTCTATTCCGATCTGCATCTCGGCGACGATACGCTGCAGGTCTATGGCGCCGGCTTTCTGCAGCCGCCCTCCTCCTACCGGCTGGATCTTGGCGATCGCCAGACCCCGCTTGGACTCAAGCACATTGGCAGCTCACCGACCTATTTCGACAGCGAAGGCATGACCTCCCTCCTGCTGGAAGCCATTTCCGAAGACGGTACGAAAGTACCCTATCATATCGTCTTGCCGAAGAACTGGACAAAGGGCGAGCTGCCGGTGCTGATGTATGGCTATGGCGGCTTCGACGTTTCGCTTGGCCCCTATTATTCCGGCGTCATTGGCCGCTGGCTGGAACAAGGCAACGCCTATGTCATGGCCTATATTCGCGGCGGCGGCGAATTCGGCCCGAACTGGCACCGCGTCGCAAAAGGCCAAGGTCGCCACAGGGCATTCGCGGACTTTGCCGCCGTCGCCCGCGATCTCGTCGCCCGCGGCTATACCAAGCCATCGCGCATTGCCGGCAATGGCGGCAGCAATGGAGGTTTGCTGACTGGCGTCATGACGACACGCTATCCGCAGGATTTCGGCGCGATCTGGTGCCAGGTGCCTGTCCTGGACATGACCCGCTTCCATGTCTTCCCGGCCGGAAAAGCCTGGATCGACGAATATGGCGATCCCGACAATCCGGCGGACCGCGATTACCTGCTGACCTATTCGCCCCTGCACAATGTCAAGCCTGCCTCCGAGATCACTTATCCGTCGATCTACATCGAAAGCTCGAGCAATGACGACCGGGTTCATCCCTCGCATGCCCGGCGCTTCGCAGCCCAGTTGGAAGCGCTCGGTCATCACCCGCTGTTCCACGAATTCGGCTCGGGTGGCCATGGCGGTGACGGCGCTTCGACGGAACGCGCGACACGTACCGCGCTGGGCTACAGCTTCCTGCGGGAAACGATCGTGAAAGGCAAAAACCTCTAGGCCGCCCCTCTTCCGGGTTCGAGCAAAAATCAATGGTTGCACCAGCTTCCGATACGCTTGAAACGCGTCGAGGGGCGTGATTAGCTGCAGTCGTGATCACGAAGAGCGGGCGAGCCCGCCCGCTCGTATCCGGGGGGAGTATTAGATGGATCGTCGTTCATTTCTGCGGAAAGCCGGCGTCGCCGGCGCCGGCTCTGTTGCAGCAGCTGCAACACTTGCCGCTCCGGCCATTGCCCAGAGCAATCCGAAGATCAACTGGCGCCTGACATCGTCGTTTCCGAAATCGCTCGATACGATCTATGGCGGCGGCGAAGTGCTATCGAAATATGTGTCTGAGGCCACAGACGGCAATTTCAACATCCAAGTGTTTGCGGCGGGCGAAATCGTGCCTGGTCTGCAGGCGGCAGACGCAACTTCGGCCGGAACCGTCGAGGCCTGCCATTCGGTCGCCTATTATTATTGGGGCAAGGATCCGGTCTGGGCCTTGGGAGCTGCCGTTCCTTTCGCGCTCAACGCCCGCGGCATGAATGCCTGGCAATATCACGGCGGCGGCATCGACATGTTCAACGAATTCCTGGCGACGCAGGGACTGATCGGCTTCCCGGCCGGTAATACTGGCGTGCAGATGGGCGGCTGGTTCCGCAAGGAAATCAACACGGTTGCCGATCTCAAGGGTCTGAAGATGCGCATCGGCGGCTTTGCCGGCAAGGTGGTCGAACGCCTCGGCGTCGTGCCGCAGCAGATCGCCGGCGGCGATATCTATCCGGCGCTCGAAAAAGGCACGATCGATGCAGCCGAATGGGTCGGCCCCTATGACGACGAAAAGCTCGGCTTCTACAAGGTCGCGCCCTACTACTATTATCCCGGCTGGTGGGAAGGCGGCCCGACCGTGCATGTCATGTTCAACAAAGCGGCCTATGAAGGCTTGCCGAAGGCCTATCAATCGCTGCTGCGCACGGCCGCCCAGGCGACGGACGCCAACATGCTGCAGAAATACGATTACCTGAACCCGGCCGCCATCAAGCGAGTAGTCGCGGAAGGGGCGAAGCTCAGGCCCTTCAGCACCGAAATCATGAACGCCTGCTTCGACAAGGCCAACGAGGTCTATGCCGAGATGGAAGCCAACAACCCGACCTTCAAGAAGATTTGGGAATCGATCAAGGGCTTCCGCGGCCAGCACTATCTCTATACCCAGGTCGCCGAATACAGCTACGACGTCTACATGATGACGCTGCAGCGCTCTGGGAAGATTTGATCGAATAGCCGATCCCAAAAGAGGGAACCTCGGAGCGGGGTCAGTTCACGATGCTCCGGGGTTTTTCGTTGTGCTGGATCGACAAGCAGGCCGATGCGCGCCGTGTGCATCAATTAAAAGATGGAGGTTGGCTGAGATCGTTGGCTGGCGGCTTCGGCTGATTGCCGCCGCCCTGATCCGCCGGCTTGCCGTCAAGGGGATTGCCGCCTGGAAGCTGCAGACCCGGCAGACCGAGGCCGCCGCCATTGTCCTGGCCGGGTGCGCCGAAGCCGGGGACGTCGATCTTGATCGTGTTGGGATCGATACCCGTTCCCGCTCCCTTGTAGTGCATGACCATCTGCGGGAACATGATCGTCAATGCCACCATCAGGATCTGGATGCCGACGAAGGGCACGGATCCCCAATAGATCTGGCCCGTCGTGACGGGCGCGATCTGCTTGCCCGTCACCCTGTCGAGATAGGGCACGCGGGCAGCGACCGAGCGGAGATAGAACAGCGCGAAACCGAAGGGCGGGTGCATGAAGCTCGTCTGCATGTTGACGCCGAGCAGGACACCGAACCAGATGAGGTCGATGCCGAGCTTGTCGGCCGCAGGCGCCAGCAGCGGCACGATGATGAAGGCAAGCTCGAAGAAGTCGAGGAAGAAGGCCAGCACAAAGACGAGGAGGTTGACGGCGATCAGGAAGCCGACCTCGCCGCCGGGCAGCGACACCAGCAGATGCTCGACCCAGACATGGCCGTTGACGCCATAGAAGGTCAGTGAAAAGACACGCGAGCCGATCAGGATGAACAGTACAAAGGCCGAAAGCCTTGTCGTGGAGGTCAGCGCCGAGCGGATGACCTCCATGTTCAGCCTGCCCTTGGCCGCGGCCATCGCAAGCGCGCCGACTGCCCCCATGGCGCCGCCTTCCGTCGGCGTCGCGATGCCCAGGAAGATCGTGCCGAGAACGAGGAAGATCAGCGCCAGCGGTGGAATGAGGACGATGATGACCTGCTGCGCCAGCCGGGACATCACGTTGAACTTCAGCCCCTTGTCCACGACTGCAATGGCATAGATGAAGGCAACGCCGACGGTGGCACCGAGAATATCCGCATCCCCGCCATAGGTCGGGGTCAGATAGATGTGGGCGGCATAGGCCACGCCGGCGCACACCAGCAATGCGATCAGCAAAGATGTGACGCCGGAGCCGAGCGAGCGGGCCTCCTTCGGCAAGGCCGGCATGGAGTTCGGCTTCACGATCGACATGATCAGCACATAGAGCATGTAGAGACCGGTCAGCACCAGGCCGGGAATGAGGGCGCCGGCATACATGTCGCCGACGGAACGGCCGAGCTGGTCGGCCAGTACGATCAGGACGAGTGATGGTGGAATAATCTGCGCCAGCGTGCCGGAAGCGGCGATGACGCCGGAGGCAACCCGCCGGTCATAGCCATAGCGCAGCATGATCGGCAGCGAGATCAGCCCCATGGCGATAACAGAGGCAGCGACGACGCCGGTGGTGGCCGCCAGCAGCGCTCCGACGAAAATCACCGCATAGGCAAGACCGCCGCGGATCGGCCCGAACAGCTGGCCGATGGTGTCGAGCAGGTCTTCGGCCATGCCGGATCGCTCCAGTACGATGCCCATGAAGGTGAAGAACGGGATCGCCAGCAGCGTATCGTTCGACATCACCCCCCAGAAGCGATCCGGAAGAGCATTGAGGAGCGGCCATGAGAGATTGATGGTGCCGCCCGAATAAGGGGCGAGCTCGACGCCGATCCAGAAGAACAGCAGCCCATTCGCAGCAAGCGCAAAGGCGACTGGATAACCCAGAAGCAGGAAAATAATGAGCGAGGCGAACATGATCGGCGCCATGTTCACGGCAATGAATTCGATCATCAGCGCGCCTCCCCGGCCGGGGTTTCGACATCGAGCGGCGCATGCGTCGGCACATAGGGTGTCGGATCATCCATATCGCCGCGCATGACGGCGATCTTCTTGATGATCTCGGAAATCCCCTGCAGCGCCAGCAGAAAGAAGCCCGCCAGCAGCAATGCCTTGCCCGGCCAGATGATCAGGCCGCCGGCGCTCGAGGAAACCTCTCCAGACATGAAGGAGATGCGGACATAAGGCACGAGATCGTAGACCATCAACAGTACGAAGGGCATCAGGAACAGGCAGTGGCCGAGTAGATCGATCCAATGCTGCACCCGGCGCGGCAGCGAGCCATAGACGATGTCGATGCGGATGTGTTCGTTCTGCCGGAGCGTATAGGCGGCTGCAAGCATGAAGGCGGCACCGAACAGATACCATTGCGCTTCCAGCCACGCATTGGATGAGGTGTTGAAGACCTTTCGGACGATCGCGTTTCCGGCGCTGACCAAGACGGCCACCAGAATAAGCCATGAGACCGATTTTCCAATGATCTCAGTCACATAGTCGACGATTCGGCTGAAGCCGAGCAATGTTTTCATGATTTCCCCCCGCAGCGATTCTTCCCGGATCTTTTGGCTGCACAGCGAAAGAGTGCCGATTTCAGGCTGTGAATCAAGAGCCGGTACCCGTTTTCCAAGCATGATGACGCATGGGTACAATGGTCCAAGATTGGACCCGATGCCTGCATTTGCGATTTGCCGCCCTTGCCCACATCAGGCATTCTGATAAAGATCGCTTCAATAATCATACTAATCGAGAGACGCACATGTCCCCCATCAACCTCGCTATCGTCGGTGTCGGCAAGATCGTCCGCGACCAGCATCTTCCGTCCATCGCGAACAATGCGGATTTCAAACTGATCGCCACGGCAAGCCGTCATGGCACGGTCGAAGGCATTCCTGCCTTCACGACGATTGTAGCCATGCTCGATGCCGTGCCTGACATCGATGCCGTTTCTCTCTGCATGCCGCCGCAATATCGTTATGAAGCCGCGTACAAGGCGCTTTCGGCCGGCAAGCATGTTTTCATGGAAAAGCCGCCGGGTGCGACGCTGAGCGAAGTGGCCGATCTCGAGAACCTGGCAAAAGCCAAGGGCGTATCTCTCTTCGCGAGCTGGCACTCGCGCTATGCTCCGGCGGTGGAGGCTGCAAAGAGCTTCCTCGCCAGCACCAATATCCGTAGCGCTCACGTAATCTGGAAGGAAGATGTCCGCCACTGGCATCCGAACCAGGAATGGATCTGGCAGGCCGGCGGCCTTGGCGTCTTCGATCCGGGCATCAATGCGCTGTCGATCGTCACCCATATCCTGCCGCCGCTTTTCCTGACCGGCGCGACACTCGAATTCCCGGAAAATCGCGATTCGCCGATCGCGGCCGACCTGCACTTCAAGAGCGGAGCCGGCCTTCCTGTCCACGCCGAATTTGACTGGCGCCAGACTGGCAAGCAGAGCTGGGATATTGTTGCAGAGACGGATGCCGGCCAGATGGTTCTGGCCGAAGGCGGCTCCAAGCTTTCCGTCAATGGCGAGCTCACATTCTCGGCGCCCGAGGCCGAATATCCCTCGCTCTATCGCCGTTTTGCGGAGATCGTCAAAGCCGGGACATCCGACGTCGATCTTTCGCCGCTGCGCCACGTCGCCGATGCCTTCATGCTGGGCAAGCGCAAATTCGTTGAAGCATTTTACGATTGATGAGGCTTTCCCGGTGAAGACAATGCCGCCCGCGGCGTGCTAGCGTGGCGCATCGTCTTCACTGGAGAGATGCCTATGGCATCGGAGCATGAACAATCTTTTGGCCTCGGCGTCGGCAACAAATCCGTCAAGCTCGCCGACCCGAACCAGAGCTGGCATGAAGCCTATTTGCTGGAGGAAGCTGCCATTCGCAAGGCTCTCGGGGACCTTGCCGTCGATGTCCAGCATTTCGGCAGCACTTCGATCCCAACGATAAAAGCCAAGCCGATCATCGATATTGCCGTCGGCGTGCGGCGTTTCGAGGATGGGCTTGCCTGTGTCGAGCCGATGGCGTCTATCGGCTACGTCTATGCCGGCAGCAATATCGTACCGGACGACCATATTTTCGGTCGTGACATTCAAGGGGATACCCGCACGCATCTCGTGCATGTGGTCGAATATGGCGGTCCAACCTGGCGCAACTTCCTGATCTTTCGCGACCGGTTGCGCAGGGAGCCGGATTTGGCGCATGCCTATGAGGCACTGAAGATCGAGCTTGCGGCAAAATATGCCAATGATCGCGCGTCCTATACGGCGGCGAAAAAGGATTTCATCCAGAAGATTCTGTCGGAAGGCGCCTAAAGCACCGTTCCGCAAAGAGGAAGAAGATCAGGCCTTCTTCTCCCAGCGGCCGTCTTGCGTCTGCTGCCAGTAGGTGAGGTTATGTCCCTCGCCTTTCAGGCGCTTCCATTGGACGCGCGCGCTTTCCAACTGTTCCTGATCATAGCCGTCGAACATCAGCACGACGCGTTGATAAGCTCCGACATCCGTTGCCTCGGCGCCGTCGATGAAGAAACGCACCGTGGCGTTATTTATATTGTCAGAGGAAATGGTCAGCAGCACCGGCTGTTGGTCAGCCATTTCGCCTTCATCGGTGCCATGCGGCAAAAAGCTGTCCTCGCGATAGGTCCATAGATGGCTATCGAGGAGATCGCGCCGTGCCGGCTCACGCATCTGCACGGCCACCTGCCAGCCACGTTCGACACTCTTGTCGATCAGCGGCGGCAGGGCGTCTTCAAGTTTCGATTCCGTCAGATGATAGAAGAGAACGTCGGTCATGGCGCCTCTTCTAAAGCAATTCCAGGAAAAGTGCGAAGCGGTTTTCCGTTCGGAATTGCGTCACCAAAAGGATAGAGCGTTTTCGCGATTCGAAGAAAAGCGGAAAGGCTCTATCTTGCAAATCCGGCCGGTCACGATTCGTAATTGGCTCGGACCAGTTCATCGAGCAGGCGCACGCCGAACCCGGAACCCCAGGACTGGTTGATCTCGTCCTGAACCGAACCCATCGCCGTGCCGGCGATATCGAGATGGGCCCAGGGCGTGTCGCCGACGAAGCGCTTCAGGAACTGGGCAGCGGTGATCGAGCCGGCATGGCGGCCGCCGGTATTCTTCATATCGGCGAACTTGCTGTCGATCATCTTGTCGTAGTCTTTGCCAAGCGGCATGCGCCACAGGCGCTCATCGGTCGCAAGACCTGCCGCCGTCAGTTCGCCTGCCAACTTGTCGTCATTGCAGAACAGGCCAGCCTGCAGGTTGCCGAGCGCGACAAGGATTGCTCCGGTCAGCGTCGCCAGGTTGATCATGAACTGGGGCTTGAAGCGGTCGTTGGTGTACCAGAGCGCATCGCAGAGAACGAGCCGGCCCTCGGCGTCGGTGTTGATGATCTCGATCGTCTGGCCGGACATGGAGGTGACGATATCGCCCGGGCGCTGCGCATTGCCGTCGGGCATGTTTTCCACAAGACCAATGACGCCAATGGCGTTTACCTTGGCTTCGCGTGCGGCAAGCGTATGCATGAGGCCGGTGACGGCTGCCGCACCGCCCATGTCACCTTTCATCTCCTCCATGCCGGCAGCCGGCTTGATGGAAATACCGCCGGTATCGAAGACGACGCCCTTGCCGATGAAGGCGACCGGCTTGTCCTTCGCCTTGCCGCCCTTCCATTGCATGACCACCAGGCGCGGCGGCCGGGCCGAACCTTGCGCGACGCCCAGCAGAGCCGCCATGCCGAGCCGGCGCATTTCTCGCTCTGTCAGGATCTCGATCTCGACACCGAGCTTCTCCAATTCCTTGGCCTTCGCCGCAAATTCGACGGGACCGAGAACATTCGGCGGCTCGTTGACGAGATCGCGCGCGAGAATCACGCCGCCGGCCACGGCTTCGGAGGTCGCATATAGCTTCTTGGCAGCTGCCGCTTCCTGGGTAACGATCGTGACCTTTACCGCCTTGCGGGAGGCACCCTTCTCGTCCTCATCGCCTTTCTTCGTCTTATAGGTATCGAAACTATAGGCGCGCAACAGCATGCCCAAGGCAAAATCGGCTGCTTCCTTGGCGCCAACCTCGACGGCAGGCGCATCGATGAAGATCGCCACCTTCTCCGTATTGCGGATTTTTGCAGCTGCGGTGCCGCCGAACTTCAGCCAGTCGTGCGCGGTCAGGCCCTTAGCCTTACCGGCACCGATGACGATGATCCGGTCGACGGGCGAGGCCTCGGGGGCGATGATATCCAGACTGCTCAACGCTTTGCTCTTGAAGCCGGATACCGGCGCCGCCTTGGCGAAAACATTCGCCGGATCGGCGCTCTCGGCACCAGCCGGCAGCTCACTGTCCGTGCCTTTCAGGAGAATGGCCAGACCGCCGCTGAGACGAGCCGACTTGGCGAAGGAAATCTCGAATTTCACAGACATTTCTGCTCCGATAATATGCGTCGTAGTGAGAGAACTTTGCACAACCATCATTCAAGGTCTGACTAAGGAATACAAGCGTTTGGCGCGGCATTCCTTATATATGGCGATAATGGCGGTCAGCGGCTTCAAATCCCTGTCATTTAGTGCGAGTAGGCTGCACGCGATGGTGTTTTAGCCGCCTCGGCGGCACAATTCTTGTCGGAAAGCCGCCTTGATCATAGATTTCAACAGCCTCAATCGCGAAGATCGCTTTCCAGAGATTCTGCGACCGCGCACGGCAGGTGATGCTTTCATCGCCCTCTTCTGTCTCTGGTGGGCTTTGCTGGGTCTGTTTTCCCTTTTTCCACAGATCGATCTCGGCGTCGCAAACATGTTCTTCCAACCGCAGCAATGCCTTGGAAGCACCAGGCCCGATCAGATCTGCGGCACTTTTCCTTATAGCAGCGATCAGCACATGCGCCTGTTGAGGGAAATCTTCTTTCAACTCCCCTATGTCGTCGCCTTTCTGCTGCTCTGGATGCTTCTCAGATGCTGGCAGGATCATGGCGCGACCTTCAACGCGCTCAGAGCCCGCAATCTCAAGGTTGCACTGGGCTCCCTGCTCCTAGGCCCTGTGCTGATCGTCAATCTATGGCTGAAAGGCTTCTCCGGGCGCCCCCGGCCACGGCAGACCGATCTCTTCGGCGGCACGCTCGATTTCGTGCATGCCGGATCCTTCGCCGGCAAATGTGTCAGCAACTGTTCCTTTATCTCTGGCGAAGCGGCAGCGGCTGGTTGGCTATTCTGTCTGATCCTCATCATTCCGCAGCCGTTCCGATCGGCGGCTGCCCTGCCGATCACGGCAGTTTCGCTGCTGATTCCGGCACTTAGAGTCGCCTTTGGCGGACACTATCTCTCCGATGCGGTCCTCGGCTGGCTTTCGTCGCTTGTCGTATTCGCCGCGCTGCTCGCTTTATCCCAAACAACACACGACAGAAGAATCTCCGGAAATTAACGAATTTTTTTCGAGTTGGTTGTCGCCAAAAAAACGTAAACAGCGTAGAGGAGGGTGAATCTCTGTCGGCTCGTTCGGCAGCTGTTGCGTTTAAGGGCCGGCATGAAGTTATTCGAGACATATATCGTACGGCGTGTCGGTATGATGTTCCTGGTAGCGCTGCTGCCGGTGCTCGCCATTATTTGGACCACCCAGGTCCTGCAACGCATCAATCTCGTGACCGATAGCGGCCAGTCGATGGGATCGTTCGCAAAGCTCGCAACGCTCATTCTGCCGACGATCATCCCGATCGTTCTGCCTTTCGCATTGGTCATCGGCATCACGCAGACCCTGACGGCGATGAACAGCGATTCCGAGCTCACGGTCATGGAGGCTGCCGGCGCGAAGCGCAGCATCATCATCCGCCCGATCATGATTCTCGCCATTGCGATCAGCGTATTCTCCTTTTTCGTCGACAATGTCGTCGAGCCGAGAGCGCGTGTCGCCGCCCGCCAGATGGTGGCCGAGGCATATGCAGATCTTCTGTCCACCGTGATCGAAGAGAAGAACTTCCGGCGCATCGAGGATGGGCTCTATGTGCAGATCTCGCAGCGCCTGTCGGGACGAATCCTGAAGGGGTTGTTCGTGGTCGATTCCCGGGACCCGGCCTTTGATCTCATCTATTATGCGAAGGAAGGTGCCGTCGATCCGAGCGGCACGTCGCTGCTGATGAAGGATGGCGAGGTGCACCGCAAAACGCCCGATGGCAGCGTTTCGGTCATCAAGTTCGATTCCTATTCCTTCGACCTGTCGGATATGACGCAAAGCCGCGGCCAAGCAAATGCCCGTGCCAGCGACCGCAGCCTTGGCTTCCTGTTCAATCCGGATACGAACGATCCGGACTACAAGCAAAGACCCGGCGATTACCGCTCCGAATTGCATCGCCGCCTCAACGACTGGGCGCTGCCGGCAATCTTTGCGCTGATATCGCTTGTCATCGCCGGTGATGCGCGATCACATCGCGAGGCGCGGCTACATCCGATGGTGTCGGCGCTGACCCTATCCTTCGCGTTGCGCTGGGCAGATTTCTACGCTGCCAACCAGATCGACCATTCAGCCAAATTCATCGGTGTTCTCTACGGAATCAATATCATCGCGGCGCTTATCGCGATCCTCCTCTTGCTGCGGAACCGGAAGATGACGATGCCCGTCTCGATCCGCAACCGCCTCAGCAACTGGCGGCAAAGAGTTCAGGACCGCATGCCGACCGCACCAGGCAGCTCGAACGGGGGCGGTGCATGATTTTCGGCACGCTCGGGCGCTACTTCTTCACGCGTTACATCGTGACGACGTTCTGGTTCTTCCTTGGCGTCCTCTCGATCGTTTATCTCGTCGATTTCAGCGAGACCGCCGGACGGCTTGCCGGTCTGCCCGGATATACCGTCTCCGTCGGCTTGCTGATGACGGCGGTCAGACTGCCATTCATCCTGCAGCAGACGGTACCGTTCATCGCGCTCTTCGTGGGCATGACCGTACTGATCGCGCTCAATCGCCGACGCGAGCTGGTTATCGCGCGCGCGGCCGGCATCTCCGTCTGGCAGTTCATGACGCCCTTCCTGATGGGCGCTTTCAGCGTCGGGCTTCTGACCATGCTTGCCCTCAATCCGATAGCGGCATGGGGCCAGCGACATGCCGAAGCGATCGAAGCCGATCTGCGCGGCGACCCGTCCTATCGCAATACACTTTCGATCCCGTGGCTGCGCCAGTCCAACGGAAAAGACGACACGATCATTGGTGCAAAGGCCATTCTGAACAACGGTACGACACTGACGGGCGTCGTATTTATCCACTTCGATTCACAGGGAAATATCGTCCTGCGACAGGATGCGGACTCGGCAAAGTTGGAAGATGGTTACTGGCTTCTTAACAATGTCGTCGAACGGCGGCCGGGCGAAATTCCGGATCACAAAAATTCGATACAGGTCCGTACGAATCTGAAACAGGATTTCGTCTCACAACGTTTGGCGCAACCGGAAACCATTGCTTTTTATGATCTTTCTAATCGAATAAAGGTCGCACGCTCCTTCGGCATCTCGACCAACGCACTTGAGACACAGTTTCATTCGCTGCTGTCACAGCCATTCCTTCTTGTGGCAATGACTCTGATTGCGGCAACCGTGTCCCTAAAATTCAGTAGATTCAATCAATCGCGCTCTGTGATTCTGGGTGGAATCCTCTCCGGCTTCGTGCTTTATGTTGTCACCGTGCTTGTAAAGGCATTCGGGAGCAGCGGAGTGGTTCCTCCCTACGTGGCGGCATGGATACCCGTGATCGTCGCATTGGCATTCGGAGCAACGATCCTGCTTCATCAGGAGGACGGCTAAGTGGCGGCAGGCAACCGCAAGAGTATCAGAAAGTATGTGGCTGCCCTCGTTACGGGCACGGCCGCGTGTGCATATATTTTGAGCCCGGTCGTCGCTTACGCCCAGGTCAATAATAATAATGCCAACAGCAACAATGGCGGCGCCGGCGCTGCAACCTCTCCTATCAAGGTGAAGGTGCCGGAAGGCGCAAAGCTAGTCCTTTCGTCCAACGAACTGGTCTACAACAAGGATACACAGATCGTCACCGCGAGCGGTGCGGTCCAGATCAACTATGGCGGCTACAGGATGGTCGCCCAGAAGGTCGAATATAATCAGAAGTCCGGGCGGATGACGGCTCTCGGCAATGTCGAGCTGATCACCCCGGACGGCAATCGCATGTACGGTGACAAAATGGACGTCACCGACAGCTTCTCCGACGGCTTCGTCAACGCCCTTCGCATTGAAATGCCTGACAACACCCGCATGGTCGCCGAAAAGGGCGAGCGAGTCGGCGGCAATCAACTGATTCTCACAAAGGGCGTCTATACGGCTTGCATGGCCTGCTCGGAACAGGGCCGTGCGCCGCTGTGGCAGGTCAAAGCCCAGCGTGTCGTTCAGAATGGCGTGACCCATACCATTCGTCTCGAGCATGCTCGCTTCGAGTTGTTCGGCCTGCCGATCGCCTATGTTCCGTGGGTCACGGTTCCCGACAACACGGTCAAGCGCAAGTCCGGCTTCCTGTTTCCGTCCGTGAGCGTTTCGCAGCGTCTCGGCGTTGGCGTAAGGGTTCCGTACTATTACGTCATCTCGCCGAGCATGGACGCGACAGTCACCGCCACGGGTTTTAGCAATCAGGGATTGTTGCTCGAGGGTGAATTCCGCCAGCGCTTCGAGAACGGAACCCACACGCTGCGTGTCGCCGGCATCAGCCAGATGAATCCGGACGCCTTCACGGCCGGTACGACCGATGCCGAGCACAAGACGCGCGGCATGATCAGCTCCAAGGCGGATTTCAGGATCAATCCTCGCTGGACGTTCGGCTGGGATGTCATGGCGCAGAGCGATAATAACTTCTCGCGCACCTATGGCCTGGATGGTCTCAACCAGAGCACCCATACCAACCAGGCCTATCTGACAGGCATCGGAAAGCGCAATTTCTTCGATATGCGCGCCTTCTACTATAACGTGCAGGACACAGACAATAACGCTACGGCGCAGAAGCAGCAGGCATATGTCTATCCGAGCGTCGACTATCACTATGTCGACCCGAACTCGGTTTACGGAGGCGAGCTGTCGGCAACGATGAATTTCACGCATCTGTCGCGTGACAAGACATCCTTCCTTGACGCCGCGAGCTCTCTTAACGACGCCAGTCTGAATGACCGTTACCTCGGTCTTTCCGGAGATTATACGCGCCTGAGCACCGAGCTGCAGTGGCAGCGTACCTTCACCACGGATCAGGGCCTGGTTTTGACGCCGCTGGCGGCACTTCGCGGCGACGTCTACGGCCTGGACATGAACGGGCCGGCGGCAGGCACCTACTCCGGCAATTATGACAACAGCGACTATGCCGCGCGTGGCATGGCGACGGTGGGTCTCGAAGCCAAGTATCCGTTCCTCATCACGACAAGCAACAGCACGCACGTGTTCGAGCCGATCGCGCAGATCTATGTGCGCCCGGACGAGCAGCTTGCCGGGCGGCTGCCGAATGAAGACGCGCAGAGCTTTGTCTTCGATGCGACCAACCTGTTTGATCGTGACAAGTTCTCGGGCTTCGACCGTATTGAAGGCGGCACGCGTGCCAATGTCGGATGGCGCTACACCGCCAGCTTCGACAGCGGTTACAAACTGCAGCATATTTTCGGGCAGTCCTACCAGCTCGCGGGACGCAACTCCTTTGCAACAGACGATCTGGTCGGAGCAGGTTCGGATTCGGGACTTGAAACCACCCGTTCCGACTACGTCACCATGTTCGGCTTGACGACGCCGCAAGGCATTTCGCTGTCGCAGTCCTATCGCTTCGACGAGAAGGATTTCGCTTTCCGTCGCGGGGATACGGCGGTCGGCTTCTCGAACGATGTGTTCCAGACATCCTTGATCTACACGCATATTGCGGCCCAGCCGCAATATGGCTTCACCAGCAATCAGGACGAAATCCAGTCGCGCGCGCAGGTCAAGTTCAAGGAATACTGGTCCGTCTTCGGCACGATGAGCTATGATCTCAACAGCAATGAGATCACCCGCCAGGGTGTCGGTCTTTCCTACGAGGACGAATGCACGATCTTCACCGTGTCATTTCTCGATAAGAAGGATTCCACAGCCAGCTCGGCAAGCAATTGGTCGATCGGCGCTCGCCTGACCTTCCGTACGCTTGGCGACGTCAACCTTGGCAGCGTCCAGGACGCAACGTTCTGATCTGAATCGAAACTGCAGAGAGCCGGCTTCATCGCCGGCTCTTTTGCATGCATGCGGTTGGCCGCTACCTACCGCGTAATTCCTTAAATCTGGATCGATTTAAGGAATTACGCGGCAGATTTAAAATACTGCAACGACCTTTGCGCGTCACATGTGACGCGCGGCGCTGTCGTGTCATTGTTTCGCCGCAAGGATTTTGCAATTCATCGCGCTTGATGTAGACATGTGGCGCAAAGTTGCCGTATTGCGCGACAGGCATAGCAAAACGGCGCAATGCTGGCGGGAAATACCTTTGGGAAGGGGTAATTGATGTTTTCTGGAAAGACACCGATGCGCGCTCTGTTGTTCGGAGCCGCGGCCTTGGTTATGGCAAGCTTCGCCGTGCCGAGCAGCGATGTTGCTTTCGCAGCAAGCGAAGTGAAGGTCCTCGTCAATAGCCAGGTGATCACATCCGGCGATATCGCCAAGCGCGTCGCCTTTCTCAAGTTGCAGCGCCAGAAGGGCGATCTGAACAAACTAGCCAAGGAGCAGCTTGTCGACGAAACGCTGAAGCGTGCGGAGATCTCCCGCCTGCGCATGTCCGTTTCGACGACGGACGTCGATGCCGCCTTCGGGCGCTTCGCCTCCAGCAACAAGATGACACCGGCGCAACTCAGCCAGATTCTGGAAAAGGCCGGCGTTGGCGTTGATCATTTCAAGTCCTATATCGCCGTATCCATGAGTTGGCCGCGGGTCGTCAATGCACGCTTCGGCGCAAAAAGCCGGATGTCGAACGACGATCTCGTGACCCGCATGACGGAAAACAAGACGAAGCCCGTTACGACCGAGTATTTCCTGAAGCAGATCGTCTTCGTCGTACCGGCTGCGAAGCGGAACGCCATTCTAAACCAGCGCAAGGCAGAAGCCGAAGCGTCGCGGTCGAAGTTCCCGGGCTGCGACCAGGCAAAGGTCTTTGCCGCGACCATGCGTGACGTCTCCGTCCAGGACCTTGGCCGTGTCCTCGCACCGGAAGTACCGGAAATGTGGAAGCCGCTGCTGGAAAAAGCATCCGGCAACACCACCGCTCCAATCGTGACCGATCGTGGCGTCGAATATGTTGCCATTTGCTCGCAGCGCCAGGTCAATGACGACGTTGCCGCCGCTGCCGTATTCCGTGCCGAGGATATCGGCAAGGACAAGGCAACGGGTGTGAGCGCCAATGACAAGAAATACATGGATGAACTGCGTTCCAAGGCGCAGATCGTCTATCGCTGATTGACGATGCCACCGCGCGCTTCCTTCCCCCTTGCGCTCACACAGGGGGATCCGGCTGGCATAGGCCCCGATATCACGCTCGCCGCCTGGCTTCGCCGCGGCGAGCTGGATCTGCCCCCCTTCCTGTTTCTCGGCGATGCCGCCATGCTTGCGGCACGGGCTTCTCAGCTCGGCCTGACCGTACCGCTTGCGGCCGCCGATCCGGCGAATGCGTGCGATATCTTTCCCGATGCGCTGCCGATCCTGCCCATCGAAGCTGGCATGGATGTCATCGCCGGCGAGCCGCATGTAGCGACCGCAAAAGGCACGATTGCCGCCATCGAAAAGGCCGTTTCCCTCAGCATGAGTGGCCAGACATCCGCAGTCGTCACCAATCCGATCGCCAAATCGGTGCTCTATGACGCCGGTTTCGGCTTTCCCGGCCATACGGAATTCCTGGCGGATCTCGCGACGCGTGCGACCGGAAAGCCGGTCATGCCGGTCATGCTGCTTGCCGGTCCGAAACTTCGCGCCATCCCGGTCACCATCCATATTCCTCTGAAGGAAGTGCCTGAAGCATTGACCTCGGATCTGATCGCGGAGACATGCCGGATTACCGATCACGACCTCCGCGCCCGTTTCGGCATCTCCAAGCCGCGCCTTGCCGTGGCAGGTCTTAATCCGCATGCCGGAGAGAATGGCGCACTCGGCAAGGAGGACGACGAGATCGTCCGGCCGGCGATCGACAAGCTCCGCTCCGAGGGCATCGACGCATTCGGCCCCCTGCCCGCCGACACCATGTTCCATGACGACGCCCGTCGACGTTACGACGTCGCCATCTGCATGTATCACGATCAGGCCTTGATCCCGGCCAAGGCGCTCGGCTTCGACGATTCCGTCAATGTCACGCTCGGCTTACCCTTTGTCCGCACGTCTCCCGATCACGGCACGGCTTTCGGCATCGCCGGCAAGGGTATTGCCGAGGAAGACAGCCTTGTCGCTGCGCTCAAGCTGGCCAGCGAAATCAGCAGCAAGACCGGAAACAATCCCTGATGGCCGCTCTCGATGGCTTACCGCCCCTTCGCGATGTAATCCAGCGTCATGGCCTCGACGCGCGCAAGGCGCTTGGGCAGAACTTCCTTCTCGACCTCAATCTCACGCAGAAGGTCGCGCGTACAGCCGGATCGCTCGAGGGCGTCACCGTCTTCGAGGTCGGGCCTGGACCGGGCGGCCTCACGCGCGCCATCCTGGCACTCGGGGCGGCCAAGGTCATCGCCGTCGAACGCGATGCGCGCTGCCTGCCGGCGCTGGCGGAAATCGCCGATCACTATCCGGGCCGACTCGAGGTGATCGAAGGCGATGCGCTGAAGACGGATTTCGCCGCCCTTGCCCCGCAAGGACCAGTCAAGATCATCGCCAATCTGCCTTATAATGTCGGGACACAGCTGCTGGTGAACTGGCTTCTGCCGCCGCAGTGGCCGCCCTTCTGGCAATCCCTGACCCTGATGTTCCAGAAGGAAGTCGGCCAGCGGATCGTGGCGCAGGAAGATGACGACCACTACGGTCGGCTTGGCGTGCTCTGTGGCTGGCGGACATTGGCTCACATGGCGTTCGACATATCTCCGCAGGCCTTCACGCCCCCGCCGAAGGTGACCTCAACCGTGGTGCATCTGACGCCGAAGGAAAACCCTATTCCCTGCGCCGTCGACAAGCTGGAGAAGGTGACCCAGGCCGCCTTCGGCCAGCGCCGCAAGATGCTGCGCCAGAGCTTGAAGCCGCTTGGCGGCGAAGCGCTTTTGCTGAAGGCCGATATCGACCCGCAGCGCCGCGCCGAAACGCTTTCGGTGGAAGAATTCTGCCGGCTGGCGAATTGCTTATAACCCGCTTTACAGCTTCGGCGTCTCTTCCAGCAAGTCCCGAACGAAATCGAACATGCCGTGCCGACGGTCACGGCGCAGGCGCTCGGCCTTGACGATCGACTGAACGGCATCGAAAGCAACGTTCAGATCGTCATTGACGATGACATAGTCATATTCGCGCCAGTGAGCGATCTCGGCCCGGGAGTTGGCGAGACGCATAGCGATGACCTCTTCGGAATCCTCTGCGCGGCGATGCAGGCGCGACTGCAGCTCTGTCATGGTCGGCGGCAGCACGAAGATGGAAACGACATCAGCCGGCATCTTCTCCTGCAGCTGCTGGGCGCCCTGCCAATCGATGTCGAAGAGCATGTCGCGGCCTTCCGCCATCGCGGTCTCAACGGGCTCGCGCGGCGTGCCGTAGAAATTCCCGTGCACTTCGGCCCATTCGAGCAAGGAGTCGGAATCGCGTAGACGCTCGAATTCGCGCTGCGAGACGAAATGATAGTGCACGCCTTCGATCTCGCTCGGGCGACGCTGCCGGGTGGTAACACTAACCGACAGGCTGACTTGCTTGTCCTTATCGAGCAATGTGCGCGCGATCGTCGACTTGCCGGCGCCTGAGGGCGAGGAGATGGCAAGCATCAGCCCCCGGCGAGCGATCGGAATGGATGTGGATGTCGCCGGCTTCATGGCCTACTCCAAATTCTGGACCTGTTCGCGGAACTGGTCGATTACCACTTTCAGCTCGATGCCGGCGGCGGTCACGGCCGCTGCATTCGATTTCGAACAGATGGTATTCGATTCCCGGTTAAATTCCTGTGCAAGAAAATCGAGCTTGCGGCCGACGGGGCCGCCCTTGGATATCAGATCGCGCGCCGCCGCCACATGCGCCTTCAGACGATCGATTTCCTCGCGCAGATCGGCCTTGGTGGCAAGAAGGGCGGCCTCTGCATGCAGCCGGTCACGGTCGAGGCCGGACGAGCCGTCCAGAAGCATCGAAACCTGCGTCGCCAGTCTCGCGGCAATTTCTTGCGGCGAACGGGAGGGATCACGCTCGACCGTCGATGTCAGCGTCTCGATCGTCGCGACATGACCAAGCAGAACCTTGCCGAGTGCATCGCCTTCCCGCTGGCGCATATCGCGGAGATCACCGAGCGCCGCCTCAAGGCCCGCCATGATATCGGCGTCACGCGCGGCAACCACCTCTTCGTCTTCCTCGGTCTCTTTGAACTCCACGAGACCGCGCACGGCCATCAGGCTTTCCAGCCGCAGCGGCGCGGGATCGACGATGCCGGCTAGCTGATCGCGTAGCGCCAGGACGGCCGCCAGCGCATCCTGATTCACGACGACCTCAACGCGACTCTCTTCGATGGAAAGAGATAGGCTGACCTGCAGATTGCCGCGCGTGAGCCGATCCGCGATCGACTTGCGGACATCAGCCTCTAGGCGCTCTAGGCCTGGCGGCAGGCGCAGACGAACGTCCAATCCCTTGCCGTTCACGGAACGCAGCTCCCATGCCCAGCGGCCACGACCACTCGTTCCCTCACGCCGGGCAAAGCCGGTCATGGACTGCAATGCCATGCAAGCCTCCGATAGTTCCTATCCCCAATCCATCGAAAATCTTCGGATTACGGATCAATGTAAAGTGAATCCGCGCCGGGCTCTATGCAGACTACGGCGCGGTGAGGATTAGTTGGTCTTCTTCTTCTGCTGCGCGCCCGAACCGGGGGCTATGGCAGCATCGTCCGGCTGACCGTCCACGGCAATGGCACTGGGGTCTTCGCCCTTCTCGGCAACCAGCTTGCGCCAGCGTTTGACATTGGCATTGTGCTCGTCCAGCGTCGCGGCAAAGACATGTCCGCCGGTGCCATCCGCCACGAAATACAGGTCCTGCGTCTTCCAGGGGTTGGCGACCGCCTCCAGAGCGTCCTTGCCCGGATTTGCGATCGGCGTCGGCGGCAAGCCCTTGATGAGATAGGTATTATAAGGCGTGTCCTTCTTCAGGTCGGACTGATAGATGGGGCGATCGGACGGTTTTCCTTCACCACCGAAGAGGCCGTAGATGACCGTTGGGTCGGACTGCAGGCGCATGCCCTTGCCCAACCGGTTCAGGAAGACGGAAGCGACATGGGCGCGCTCGTCCGCCAGGCCGGTTTCCTTCTCCACGATGGAAGCCAGCGTGATGAAATCCTGCTTGTTCGCCAGCTGAACGCTCGAATCGCGCTTTTCCCAGATCTGATCGACCAGCTTGGCCTGTGCCGCCGCCATCTGCTGAATGATTTCGGTGCGCTTGGTACCGCGTGTGAACTTATAGGTGTCCGGCCTCAGGCTGCCTTCCGGCGGCAGAGCCGACGGCAGATCGCCCTCCAGCACGACATCGGCCTGCAGCTTGTTGAACATCTGCCGCACCGTAAGCCCTTCCGGCAAAGTCACCGAATAAAGGATCGACTTGCCGGACTTCAGCAACTCCATGATGTCCTTCATGGAAGCGCCGGCCTTGATCTCGTATTCGCCGGCGCGAAGGGTTTCACCATCATGCAGATAGCTGGCCGTCAGCCAGCGGAAGATGCGCTGATCCGTGATGATGTTATTGGATTCCAGACGGTTGGCGATCTCGCTAAGGCCAGCACCATTGCGCACGATGAAATTGGTGTTGGTCGTCAGAGGACCGGGACCCTGATAGATCGAAAACGCATAATAGGCTCCGCCGACGGCGACAACGGCGACGAAAACCGCAAGCGTCATCAGAAAGTTCAGGAAGATGACCATTTGGCTGCGGGCTTTGCGCGAACGCTTCGGCGGATCCGGAACACGCTCCGGACGCAGGGCTTCATTCGCCGATTTCGGGATAATCGGCCCTTTCTGCCCATTCGGAGTTCCGTTGCTCTGGTTCGTATCGCTCACCGGCAATCCCTTCCTTTTTGTGATTGCCTGCTCTTTGGCCAAGCAATGCGGCAAAAAGCAGGTTCAGAAGATAAGGCGGAACTCCAGGCTCCGACTTCGACCGATCAGGCGTTCCCGCACCACATTCCCGAGAAAGACGAAGGCGCAGCAACAATCAAGGATGCGGGCGAGATTGCCACAAGGCACCCTCACCCCAACAGTTACGCGTTGTTATTAAGCCTCATAACGGCGCAGGACAAGCGACGCATTCGTGCCACCGAAGCCGAAGGAGTTCGACAGCGCGACGTTGATTTCACGCTTGCGGGCCTTGTGCGGAACGAGATCGATGGCGGTCTCGCGCTCCGGGTTGTCCAGATTGAGCGTCGGCGGGGCGACATTGTCGCGAATGGCGAGCGTGGCAAAGATCGCTTCGATAGCGCCGGCAGCCCCAAGAAGATGGCCCGTCGCCGACTTGGTGGACGACATGGAAATCCGTGAGGCGGCATTGCCGACCAGCCGCTCGACAGCGCCGAGTTCGATCGTATCGGCCATGGTCGATGTGCCATGGGCATTGATGTAGTCGACATCATCAGGCGTCAGGCCGGCGCGCTTCAGAGCCGATGTCATGCAGCGGAAAGCGCCTTCGCCGTCTTCGGACGGAGCCGTGATATGATGCGCGTCGCCTGAGAGGCCGTAGCCGACGACTTCGGCGTAGATCTTGGCACCGCGCGCCTTGGCGTGCTCCAGTTCTTCGAGAACGACGACACCGGCGCCCTCCCCCATGACGAAGCCGTCACGGTCGCGGTCATAGGGGCGCGAGGCCTTCTGCGGCGTATCGTTGAAGTCTGTCGACAGCGCCTTGCACGCAGCAAAGCCCGCAAGCGAAATGCGGCAGACCGGAGCTTCGGCACCGCCTGCTACCATGACATCGGCATCGCCGAGCATGATCAGGCGGGCGGCATCGCCGATCGCATGCGCACCGGTGGAGCATGCGGTGACGACCGCATGGTTCGGGCCGCGCAGCTTGTGGCGGATCGAGACCTGACCGGAAACGAGATTGATGAGGCGTCCGGGGATAAAGAAGGGCGAGATACGGCGCGGCCCCTTGTCGCGCAGCGTATAGCCGGCTTCGACGATGCCTTCGAGGCCGCCAATGCCCGAGCCGATCATGACGCCCGTGGCAATCTGATCCTCGTCCGTTTCCGGGTGCCAGTGGGCATCGGCCAGCGCCATATCGGCGGCCGCCATGCCGTAGATGATGAAGGGATCGACCTTGCGCTGTTCCTTCGGCTCCATCCAATCGTCAGCATTGAACGTGCCGTCGGTACCATCGCCGACAGGAATACGGCAGGCAATCTTTGCCGCGAGGTCTTCGACTTCGAATTCAGTCACGAGGCGTGCACCGTTGTGCCCAGCAAGCAAACGCGTCCAGGACACCTCCGTGCCACAGCCCAAAGGTGATACCATGCCGGTACCCGTGATAACGACACGTCTCATCGCCCGCAGACCCCCGTCTTTTTATGATGATATGCGTATAAATAGGTTTCCGCCGGCTGCGCCGGACGAAATAGGGCGGACTCTTCAGCCCGCCCCGTCAAAAAGCGCGAAAGATTAGGCCTGGGCCTTCTCAATGAACTTTACCGCGTCGCCGACCGTCAGGATCGAGTCAGCAGCGTCGTCCGGGATTTCAACGCCGAATTCTTCTTCGAAGGCCATGACCAGTTCGACGGTGTCGAGCGAGTCCGCACCCAGATCGTCGATAAAGCTTGCGCTTTCAACAACCTTGTCGGCGTCAACGCCAAGATGATCAACAACAATTTTCTTTACGCGTTCTGCGATATCGCTCATGTCGGTTTCCTCGACCTTATATCCTGATGAGAATGCCTTGTGACATCCCTACCCTAATTCAAACCTGCAGCATCTGTTCCGACGCCGCTGGCAAACCCGTTCAACCCGGCATTGAGATCCGGTCCAGCGCCTTGAATGTGGCCCAGTCCGCCTGAATTTTCCGGACGACTGTTCACAGTCATGGCCCGCTTAACACGGTTTAAGTCCGTCGCAAAGCCAGAAAATAGCCGGCTCCGGGTTGCTCAACATGCTATTGGCGGGAAAGTTCCCCCCAACAGCAATTCCTTTAGATCATCGCCATGCCGCCGTTGACATGGATCGTCTGGCCCGTGACATAGCTCGCCTCCGAGGAAGCGAGATAAGCGACGGCGGAAGCAACTTCCTGACCCGTGCCCATGCGCTTCATGGGGATCGCCCCCATGATGGCTTCCTTCTGCTTGTCGTTCAGCTTGCCCGTCATCGCGCTTTCGATGAAGCCGGGAGCAACGCAGTTGACCGTAACGTTACGCGTCGCGATTTCCTGCGCCAGCGACTTGGTGAAGCCGATCATGCCGGCCTTGGAGGCGCAATAGTTCGCCTGACCCGGATTGCCTGTCACACCGACGACGGAGGTGATGTTGATGATGCGGCCATAGCGGCGGCGCATCATCGGATGGGTGAGTTCCCGCGTCAGGCGGAAGACGGCGGTCAGATTGACTTCCAGCACGGCGTCCCAGTCCTCGTCGCTCATGCGCACGAAGAGGCCGTCCTTGGTGATGCCGGCATTGTTGACAAGAATATCGACGCCGCCGAGTTCCTCTTCCGCCTTGGCGCCGAGAGCCTTGACTTCGTCGCGGTCAGACAGGTTGGCCGGGAAGATCTTGACGCGATCGCCGAGTTCGGAGGCCAGCGTCTCGAGCTTTTCGACGCGCGTGCCGTGCAGGCCGACGATGGCGCCCTGCTTGTGCAGGAGCCGGGCAATTTCTTCGCCGATGCCACCGGATGCACCGGTTACCAGGGCCTTCCGGCCGGTCAAATCAAGCATGTGTGTCCCTCGTTCCTTGAATATATCAGCCGAGCAATGCGGCGAGCGCCGTGTCGATATCCGCAGCATTGTTGACGGCGATGCCGTTGACCGTCTTGTCGATGCGACGGGCAAGACCCGTCAGCACCTTGCCGGCGCCAATTTCATACAATGTCGTCACATTGTTGGCGGCAAACCATTCCACCGTCTCGCGCCAGCGCACCTGTCCGGTAACCTGCTCGACGAGCAATCGCGCAATCTCATCAGCATCGGTAACCGGAGCCGCCTTCACATTGGCGATAACAGGCACGACCGGGTTGGTCTTGGCGACGCCGGCAAGCGCTTCCCGCATGGCGTCCGCAGCAGGCGCCATCAATGCGGAATGGAAAGGCGCGGAGACGGGCAGCAGGATGGCGCGCTTGGCGCCCTTGGCGGTCGCAAGCTCGGCAGCCTTTTCGACCGGAGCCTTCTCGCCGGATATGACGATCTGGCCGCCGCCATTGTCATTGGCGATCTGGCAGGCGCCAAGCGTGGAAGCTTCTTCGCAAACCGCGATGACATCGGCATGTTCGAGGCCGATGATCGCAGCCATCGCGCCGACGCCGACGGGCACGGCCGCCTGCATGGCGTTGCCGCGGATACGGAGAAGCCGCGCCGTGTCGGCAAGCGAAAAGGTGCCGGCGGCACAGAGAGCGGAATATTCGCCGAGCGAATGACCGGCGACATAGGCGACCTTGCTCTTCAGATCGAGGCCACGCGCCTGCAGTACACGGATAACTGCCATCGACACTGCCATCAGCGCAGGCTGCGCATTGGCCGTCAGCGTCAGCTTGTCTTCCGGGCCGTTGAAGATGACGTCGGAAAGCTTTTCACCGAGCGCTTCATCGACTTCCTCGAAGACGGCACGCGCCTCGGCGAAATTGTCGGCAAGGTCCTTGCCCATGCCGACGGCTTGGCTGCCCTGGCCGGGAAATGTGAAAGCAACTGTCATTATAAAGCGTCCTTTTGGGGGTCGTTTTGCTTCCCAATGACATTGTTTCCAGCGGAGTCAATAGTGCAAGACCCGCGGCCACAGGCTTTTGCGCCTGCGAAGCGCAATGATTTTTTTCTTGCGCTCGCTCAGATCGGGCCTAAATTTGCGCGACCTCATTCATTTTGACCTTCTCCCATCCCCAAGGTTTTCCCATGAAATATAAGAGATTAGGCCGCACCGATATTTCCGTTTCGCAGATCTGCCTGGGCACGATGACCTGGGGCACACAGAATAGCGAAGGCGAAGCCCATGAACAGATGGATTATGCTGTCCAGAAGGGCATTAATTTCTTCGATACCGCCGAAATGTATCCGACAACGCCTGTGGGGCCGGAGACGCAAGGCCGCACCGAGGAATATATCGGCACCTGGTTCGAGAAGAGCGGCAAGCGCAAGGATGTCGTGCTCGCCACCAAGGTCGCCGGCCCGGGCCGCGAATATCTGCGCGGCGGGCAAGGTCCGGACGCCGCCAATATCAATGCAGCTGTTGACGCCAGCCTGAAGCGATTGAAGACTGACTATATCGACCTCTATCAGGTTCACTGGCCGAGCCGCGGCCATTTCCATTTCCGACAGAACTGGCGTTATAACCCCTTCAACCAGGATCGCGAGAAAGTCATAGCCGAGATCACCGAGATCCTGGAAACGATGGGTGAATTGGTGAAAGCCGGCAAGATCCGCGCCGTCGGCCTCTCGAACGAGACGACCTGGGGCATCCAGAAATATCTGACGATTGCCGAGCAGAAGGGCCTGCCGCGCGTCGCCACCACCCAGAACGAATACAACCTCCTCTACCGCCATTTCGACCTCGATCTGGCTGAACTGTCGCATCACGAAGATGTTGGGCTGCTCGCCTATTCGCCGCTCGCCGGCGGTATCCTCACCGGCAAATATGTCGGCGGCGCCCGTCCGGCCGGCTCGCGCGGCTCGATCAATCTCGATATCGGTGGCCGCCTGCAGCCGCTGCAGGAGCCACCGGTAAAGGCCTATCTCGAAATCGCTGCCAAATACGATATCGACCCGTCGAAACTGGCGCTGGCCTACTGCCTCACCAAGCCCTTCATGACCTCGGTTATCATCGGCGCGACGACGATGGCGCAGCTCGAGACCGATGTGGCGGCCGCTTATGTGACACTGCCGGAAGAGGCATTGGCCGAGATCGAGCAGGTGCATCGCAAGTATCCGATGCCGATGTGAGGCTGGAAAAGCGCCCTGTTTCAGGGCGCCTCAACATCATAAGGTGTACCGGGCCGAACCTGCACGACAGATACTCTATTACTCCGCCTTCGGCGCAATCGCCAATTCGGAACCATGGGCCCCGCGCAACTCGTCCTGTCCTTGCACACGGTCCGCAGACTTGTGAAGCAGGATCGACCGATAGCCGTCCGAACTGCGTCCTTCGATCAAAGTGACATCGGCATTTCCCGGATTGTCGGAGCGCTCGAACCAATCGACCGGGTGGTGCAGGAAGTTCATCTCGAAAGCCCTGTTGGTGACGCCGTGGCCGACGATGATGACATTGTTTCTGCCGTTTTCGGCGTCGTGCATGACGGTCTGCAGGAACAGGCGGACGCGCTGGGCGACATCGGCGCGGCTTTCGCCATCCGGCGGACGCGCGTAGAATTTGCCGTTGTTGTTGCGCAGCCTGGCCCATTTCTCGAACTCATCAGGGAATTTCCGCTTCTGTTCGGCGTGATCGTAGATTTCGGTGAAGAGGCCGAAATCCTGCTCGCGCAGCAGATAATCCTCTCTGGTATCCCCGATGAGTTCGGCAGGCAGAACCTCCAGCAAGGCATCCTTGCTCTGCCGCGTCCTCAGGAAGGGCGAGTACCAGACGCTCAGCTTGCGTAATTCGGCTGATGGCAATGCCTTCAGATAGGCTGATATCGCCTCACCCGCCTCCAGCACCTGCCGATAGCCCCATTCCGTCAAGGGCACATTATGATCGCCGAACTGCCGATAGGACCGATCGTCTATATTGCCGAGGGATTCGCCGTGCCGAACGAGAAAGATGCGCATGAACCATCCCTGTTGCTGCAATTCGCATCCCATCATATGTGAGAGTGTGGCGGGTGCAACGCTGCGGCGGACGGGAGTTCGCGATTTGGCCCGAGCATCAAGGCCGCTCTCGGGCAAAACGGCATAATTTCGCTCGTACCCTTGCCTTTCGGAGAAAAATCCGTATAAGCCGCCCTGTTCGCAACCCGGTCTTCTGGCTGGTGGCTGAACGGAGGGCCGGTTTTCCGCAAGGGGAATCGTTCGGAACGGAAGCGTTCCAGCCTCCCGTGTCTCCGCTCTCGACCGTCTCGGAAACGCTTTTCTTGCTTGGGTTTACCCTCTCAGGAGCAGTCGTTGAGGCTTAGCCGCCGAATATCGGGTTCAGACCAACGCAAGAAAGGCAAAGCTATCCATGGCTCTTTACGAACATGTATTCCTTGCCCGGCAGGATATTTCCGCTCAGCAGGTCGACGCCCTCGTAGAACAGTACAAGGGTGTCATCGAAGCTCACGGCGGTAAAGTCGGGCGTATCGAGAACTGGGGCCTCAAGTCCCTCACCTACCGCATCAAGAAGAACCGCAAGGCTCACTACGCCCTGATGGACATCGATGCTCCGGCCGCTGCGATCCAGGAAATGGAACGCCAGATGCGCATCAGCGAAGACGTCCTGCGTTACATGACGATCGCTGTCGAGAAGCACGAAGATGGCCCGTCTGCCATGATGCAGAAGCGCGACCGTGACGACCGTCCGCGCCGCGATGGCGACCGCCCCGAGCGCAGCTTCGGCGATCGTGGTCCGCGCCCGGATCGTGGTGACCGCGAAGACCGTCCGCGCCGTCCGCGCGAAGACCGCGTATAAGGAGATTTGAGAATGTCTGAAGTTTCCTCCGCACCGGTCCGCCGTCCGTTCCATCGCCGCCGCAAGACCTGCCCGTTCTCGGGCGCCAATGCGCCGCGCATCGACTACAAGGACGTTCGTCTCCTGCAGCGCTACATTTCCGAGCGCGGCAAGATCGTTCCGTCCCGCATCACGGCCGTTTCCCAGAAGAAGCAGCGCGAACTCGCTCAGGCGATCAAGCGCGCCCGTTTCCTCGGCCTGCTGCCCTACGTCGTCGCTTAATATAAGCTGACGCCGACTGAATTAGAGGGAAGGCAGCGATGCCTTCCCTTCTCCCTTTCGCGATGGGCGCGGATCGGAACCTTGAAACCCCATGTTGGGGATAAGCTTTCACGCCCGAGTGGCGAAGGCATCCTCTAACTGCTCGATACGAAGCAGGACAGCGACGTGAAAAAGTTGAACGCAAAAGAGCTTGGCATCGGCGCGCTCGCCGGTCTGACCGCCGCCCTACTCGTGTATGGCGCGCTACGTCAGCCATTTCTCGCTATCGTGTTCATCAGTGCTTCAGCTCTTCCTATTTTGATCGTGGGTCTCGGCTGGGGAAATATCGCTGTCGCAACCGCAGTTGTTGCTGCCGGTATTTTCGGCATCGTTATCGGTCCGCTGCCATTTGCACTGACCGCAATCGTTCTCGCCGCCGTCCCAGCTTGGCTCAGCCATCTTGCAAGTCTGGCGCGCCCAGCATCTGAGCTTGGTGGCCCGGATCATCTAATGGCGTGGTATCCGCTCTCGGACATCATGCTGCATCTCTGTGCAGTTGCCTCCATCGCAATCGTCGCCGCTGGCGTTCTCATGGGCTACGGTCCAGATCTTATTGGCAAGACGATCGCTTTCAATCTGGAACTTCTGAATGATCAGCAGCAACAGGCGTTAGATGCTGCATCGATCGAAAAGTTGAAGACTATCCTGCTTTACGCAGTCCCCTTCGTATGGGGCATGTGCTGGGTCTCTGCTGTATTTGCAGCCTATTATTTTGCAACGCGTATTGTTGTCGCCTCTGGCCGCAGCCAGCGTCCGCGCGAGGACATTCCCTCGGCGTTGCGCATGAACCGCAATGCGATCTTCGTCTTTCTCGTGGCGATCGTCGCTATCTTCTTCGGTGGCGTTCTCGGCCTCATCGCCGCCGCCGTGCTTGGCGCCTTCGGCGCGGGCTTCATCGTTTCCGGCTTTGCTTCGCTGCACTACCGGACGCGGGGCAAGGACTGGCGTCTGCCGGTTCTGATCATCTGCTACCTGGTATGCTTCTTTGTGACGCTGCCGCTCTTCATCGTTCTTGTTCTCGGTCTTTACGATACCCGTAAGGCGATATCGCTCACCCCGAACAAGAATGCCGACACACCCAAACAAGACACGAAAATCTGATATCGAAAGGAACAACGAAAATGGAAGTCATTCTCCTCGAACGCATCTCCAAGCTCGGCCAGATGGGTGAAACCGTCAAGGTTCGCGACGGCTTTGCCCGTAACTACCTGCTGCCGCTCGGCAAGGCGCTGCGCGCCAACGCCGCCAACAAGGCTCGTTTCGAAGCCGAGCGCGCCACGCTCGAAGCCCGCAACCTTGAGCGCAAGAGCGAAGCCCAGAAGGTTGCCGACGTTCTCGGCGGCAAGTCCTTCATCGTCGTTCGCTCGGCTGGCGAAACCGGACAGCTCTACGGTTCGGTCGCTGCACGTGACGTCGTCGAAATCCTCGCTGCCGAAGGCTTCAACATCGGCCGCAGCCAGGTTCACCTGAACACGCCGATCAAGTCCATCGGCCTGCACGACGTTGCCATCGCACTTCATGCCGAAGTCGAAATCCACGTTCAGCTCAACGTTGCCCGTTCCGCCGAAGAAGCCGAACGTCAGGCCAAGGGCGAAACCCTCACCTCCGCCGACGCCATCTACGGCATTGACGAAGACGCGCTGCGTCCGGAAGATTTCTTCGATCCGGAAGCTGACCGCGACGGCGAA
Source organism: Martinezella sp. CNPSo 3732 (assembly GCF_057784515.1). NCBI lineage: Bacteria > Pseudomonadati > Pseudomonadota > Alphaproteobacteria > Hyphomicrobiales > Rhizobiaceae > Martinezella > Martinezella sp. CNPSo 3732. Next base: position 307,326 of record NZ_JBXSOO010000002.1, on the reverse strand, counting down.
GAAGAAGCTTGATCCTCAAGTTTTCGCAGTAATGTGAATGAAAAAGCCTGGGTCTTGCGGCCCAGGCTTTTTTGCTGGTTGGAATGCACGAGCCTTCCTCGTCCTTCGAGGCTTGGCGCTTCGGGGTGAGGATGGAGCGCGCTATGCTGCCTTGCGCAGGACAAAGCGTGATTTTCAGTCGCCGGCCCTCGGCTCCGGCAATGGAGCCGAATCCTTATCGATCGAAACGACGACGGACATGCCGGGTGCCAACTGATCCGCCAGAGGCTGCCCATCCTCGATCTTGATCCTGACGCCAATACGCTGAGCGACCTTCGTGAAATTGCCTGTGGCATTGTCGGGCCTGATGACGGCGAATTCGGAACCTGCTGCCGGGGAAAAGCGCTGGATGCGCCCCTTGATCTCGCGATGCCCCAGCGCATCGACGGAGATCGTGGCGGGCTGATCGAGCTTCATCCCGTCGAGCTGCGTTTCCTTGAAATTGGCAATGACCCAAACGTCTTTCGGCACCAGGTTCATCAGTTGCGTGCCAGGCGTCACATATTGGCCGAGGCGTACGCCGACCTCCCCGAGGCGGCCATCCTGCGGCGCCCTGATGGTCGTATTGTCCAGATCGATATCGGCAAGCTGCACGGCCGCTTCGGCACCGCTGACGCCGGCCTCGAGCGAGGCGCGGTTGACGATAATCGTCGTCAGGTTCTGCTGAGAGACATCGAGACCGGCTTTCGCCTGGTTGAGCGAGGCCTGAGCCTGCTGCAGCGTCGCCTGCGCCTGTTCGGAATCGCTCGTGGTCGAGACGCCTCTCGAAACCAGTGTCGTGACGCGGTCGAAGGCAAGCTGGGCACGCTTCAGCGCTGCATTGGCGCTGTCGATCTGCGCCTGGCTGGAGACGATGCCGGCCTTGGCGGCCTGTTCCTGCTGCTGCGAATTGGCAAGCGCGGCCTTTTGTCCGTCCAGCGTGGCGTGTGCCTGCGCCACCTTCTGCTTGTAGATACGGTTATCGATCTGGGCGAGCACATCGCCCTCCTTGACGAGCTTGTAGTCCTTGATCGGCACATCGGTGATATAGCCGCTAACCTGCGGGCTGATGGTCGTGACATAGCCTTTGACATAGGCGTCGTCCGTGGTCTCGACCGCGGTCTTGAACGGCGGCAGATGCCAGGCATAGAGCACCAGCATGACGCCGCCGATGCCGGCGAGAACGGCGATGACTTCGATTGGGGAGCGAACGAGCCTCGACATGGAGCTATTTCATATCCTCATGGGTTGGATGTCGCGACCTCTACCCGATCGCCGGCCAGGCGAGCCCTGACGACGCGAAAGAGAACATGAATGGTTAGGCCGGCAAGCGAAAGGAAGGCGATTACGGCGGCAGTGAAGAAGGCATCTCCATAGGCAAGCATGTTGGCCTCACGGCTGACCTGTGCGCCGAGCAGCGCCAGCCCCTCCCCCTTCAGAAGCGCGCTATCCCCGATCACCTTGCCATAGGAGGATGAAAGCTGGCTGACGCGTGCGGCCACATGCGGATCCATCAGCAGCACGCGCTCCGTCAGAACGGCCGAATGGAACTTCTCGCGAATGGTGATCAGCGTGCCGTAGAAGGCCGAGCCGACAAGGCCGCCGATGCTTTGCGTGAAGGTGAAGACGACGAAGAAGGTCACCAGATAGGGCGGCCCCTTCGATATAGCCTCCTTGAAGCCTACGGACATGGATGGCGGCAGAAAGAGAGCAGCGCCCGCTGCCACCAGCGCCTGGCTGAGATACATCTGCTCGGGGCGGGTCAGGTTCGTCACCTGCGAATCCATCAGCGAGCCCGCGCCCATCAGGATGAGCGCGACGAACTGGATCTGCCAGCTGAAGCCATAACTCATGAACACGGTGCAGATGAGGCCCCCGATGATGGAGAAGGCCAGGATGATCCAGTACAGAATGGAGAGCTGATCGTAGAGCAGCCCGACGGCATTCTGATAAAAGGTCATGATGACGGAGGTCTGCTCGGCGGCAATGATGCGGAAGACCAGCAGGATCGCCGTCAGATGCAGAATTTCCGGCCGAAGCAGCCAGCGAACGTCGATCAAAGGCGTCGACCGCCTCAGTTCGACGACGATGGCAACGGTCAGGGACGCGACGGCAATCGCCAGCACAACCCCGAGCCATGGTACCTCCAGCCACCAATAGAGGCGCCCGACGGACAGGGCGACGGCCAGACAGCCGAAACCGATCGCCACGAGAAGATAGCTGAAGATATCGCCCAGCACGATGACCTTGACGCGCGGCGGCGGCGTCAGCGGCAGCAGATAGATGATCGGCATGACGAGCAGCGCCAATGCCATCTCCAGCGTATAGAGGCCGCGCCATTCGCCATAATCCAGCAGCGAAGGCGACACGAGGCGGGTGATGGGCGCAGCAAGCAGCGTGTTCATCATCGCCAGGCTGACGCCGATCGTCATCTTCTTCGCCGGCTCGAAGGCCTCCAGCATATAAAGGAAGCCTAGCGTCGAGAGCGGCGCAGCAGCAATCCCGCTCACGAAACGGACGACGATCGCAGAATGCAGGTCGGAGACGAAGAGGTTGAGCAGCGAGGCGAGCACGAAGCCGAGAATGCTGACCTCGGCGAAATTTCGCACGCCATATTGAAGGCGGATCTTCACCAGCGCGATGGCGAGGCTCACATTGGGCGCCATATAAGCGGCAGACAGCCACGCCGATTCGGTGGTGGTCGCCGCGATGGTTCCCTGGATCTGGGTCAGATTGGCGAAGGCGAGATTGAGACCGAGGCCCTGTGTCAGAAAGAACATGACGGATGCCGCAATATAGAGCGGCACTTTCCAGCCCGGCATAGGCGGTGGAGCGGGCGGGACGGCGTTGGCTTGCGCATTGGCGACCGGGCCCGGTTCCCCGCTCATGCATTACCTCATGATTTGCCAATATTCTGAAGATTGGCAGTCATTGCGCGAATAACCTTGAGCGCCATGCCGACATCCTCGTCCGAAATTCCTTCCAAGATATCCGCGCGCACACCGGTGGCAAGAGCTTCGACCTCGGCGGCGACGACTTTTCCGGATTCCGTCATGAAGATCTGTTTGGCGCGACGATCGGATACGGCGGCACGACGTTCGATGAAATTCTGCGCCTCCATCGCATCGAGGATGCGCACGAGCGTCGGCGTTTCCAGCTCCAGTTCGTCGGCGAGCTCCCTCTGGTTTATTCCGTCCCGGCGCGAGAGCTTGCGAAAAACCCTTGCACGGGAAAGGGTCATGCCGTGTTCGCGAACGAGGGCGTCAAACGCTGCCCTCAGCTTGCGATTGAACGCGGAAAGGTCGTCGAAGAGTTCTTGTCTTGATGGCGCACCTGGCATTATTGCAACTTTATACTATAAGCATCCTACCCTAATTTAAGGGGAATACCCGGATTTTCCCAGCTTTTCAAGCAGGATAGCTGCAACAGTTGATGCGTGCAGCGAAAGACCCGGCTAAAATGTTCCCCACGGATAATTTGCATAAGTGATTCGTGTGTCGGTCTTTGCGTTGCAAAGTGGCCACAAGGGATTTTTTACGTGGCGGAAACTTGTCCCTGTGGACGAGTGGAACAACGTTGATAGGTCGGTATGGCCATCCGTTTGCACGGTTGACCATGACATCGGAACATCGCAAACCAGACGACACCCTAAAGCATGAAGAGATGGAAAATGAACGAAGCTGCGCGCAAGCTCGCCGCCATTGCTCCCGCCGACCAGCATTATCGCGAAGCGCCCAACAATATTGAGGCGGAACAGGCTCTGCTCGGTGCCATCCTCGTCAATAACGATGCTTATTACCGCGTCTCAGACTTCCTGAAGCCGATCCATCTTTACGAACCGCTGCATCGCAAGATCTTCGAGGTCGCCGGCGACATCATCCGCATGGGCAAAACAGCCAATCCGGTGACGATCAAGAGCTTCGTGCCGGCGGATGAGAAGGTCGGCGACATGACGGTCGCGCAGTATCTTGCGCGCCTTGCCGTCGAAGCCGTGTCGATCATCAATGCGGAAGACTATGGCCGCGCCATCTATGATCTGGCGCTCCGCCGCGCGCTGATCACCATCGGCGAGGACATGGTCAACATCGCCTATGACGCGCCGCTCGACATGCCGCCGCAAACGCAGATCGAGGATACCGAACGCCGGCTGTTCGAGCTTGCCGAGAATGGCCGCTACGACGGCGGTTTCCAGTCATTCAACGACGCCGTGGCGCTTGCGATCGACATGGCGGCCGTCGCCAAGGAGCGTGACGGCGGACTCTCCGGCATCTCCACCGGCATCCACTCGCTGGATAGCAAGATGGGCGGCCTGCAGCGCTCCGACTTGATCGTCCTTGCCGGCCGCCCCGGCATGGGTAAGACCTCGCTTGCGACCAACATCGCCTATAATATCGCCGCTGCTTACGAGGGCGAAGTCCAAGCGGATGGCTCGATGAAGGCGAAGAACGGCGGCGTCGTCGGCTTCTACTCGCTGGAAATGTCGTCCGAACAGCTCGCCACGCGTATCATCTCCGAGCAGACGGAAGTCTCCTCGTCGAAGATCCGACGCGGCGATATCAATGACGCCGATTTCGAAAAGCTCGTTGCCTGCTCTATGATGATGCAGAAGGTGCCACTCTATATCGACCAGACCGGCGGCATCTCCATCGCCCAGCTTTCCGCGCGTGCTCGACGCCTGAAACGTCAACGCGGCCTCGACGTTCTGGTGGTCGACTACGTGCAGCTGATGACCGGCTCCGGCAAATCGAACGAGAACCGCGTCCAGGAAATCACCCAGATCACCACCGGCTTGAAGGCGCTCGGCAAAGAATTGAACGTGCCGATCATCGCGCTCTCCCAGCTCTCGCGCGCGGTCGAAAGCCGCGACGACAAGCGGCCGCAGCTTTCGGACCTGCGCGAATCCGGCTCCATCGAGCAGGACGCCGACGTGGTGCTCTTCGTGTTCCGCGAGGAATATTATGTGAAGAACCAGGAGCCGCGCGACCCGAACGACCCGAAATATGCGGAATGGGAAGCGCTGTTCGATCGCGTGAAGGGCACGGCCGATGTCATCATCGCCAAGCAGCGTCACGGACCGACCGGCACGGTGAAGCTGGCCTTCCAGTCGGAATTCACCCGATTTGCCGACCTCGCCGACCCGTCTTTCACGCAGTATGAGGAACATTGACACGAAGCTTGGCGCGTCAATGTCCCGCTGGCCGGAGAACCGCTTCACACTTTTCCCGGATACGCTTCAGAGTCCCGCAGCCCGCAGCAAACCCGCCGTCGCAACGCCGACAACAACGCTTGCCAGCATCGGCAAGCGGCGGGAGGCGATTGCGGTGGCGGCGCAGGCCAGCGTCTCCGCCCAGCCGGTAGTAAAAGCCGTCGGGGCAATGACAGCCATCAGCACGGCCGGCGGAATGGCTTCGATTGCGGTTCGCCGGCGCTCGTCAATCTTCGCGTAGTGAATCAGGACGAGACCGCCAACACGGGTGAAGATCGTTGCGGCAGCCATGGCTAGGATGGCGAGCAGAGTGTTGAGATCGAGCGTCATGCCGCCTGCTCCCGCGCCCTGCCTTTCCAGAATGCCATTGCCAGTCCCGCCAGCGCACCGGCCGCAATATGCCAGACACCGGGCACGAACTGATGGACAGCAACGGCTGCAATTCCGCTTGCGGCAAGCACCGCGCCGGTTTCCGATCCTTTCCAGAAGCCCATGACCAGCACGATGAAGACGGCCGGAAAGGCAAAGTCGAGACCGATGACGGCGGGATCGCCGAGAAAGGCGCCAAGCAGAGCACCCGCAAGCGACGAGCCGACCCAGGCCAAGTAGAAGGGCGTGACGATGCCCGCATACCAGGCAGGTGAGAGGCGCGTTGCGCCGGCGCGGAATTCCGCCATGGCCCAAATCTCATCGGCGAGAAACAGCATGGCGAGATAGCGTTTGATGCCGGCGAAAGACTGCATCTTCGTGCCGATCGAGGCGCTCATCAGCAAGTGCCTGACATTGACGAGCAGGGCCGCGAAGCCGGCGCCAATCCAGCTTGCGGGATGTGTCCAGATATCCATCGCCACGAATTGCGATCCACCGGCGAAGACGAGCGCGCTCATCAGTGTGGTCTCCAGCGGCGAAAGCCCCTTGGTCGCCGAAACCGCGCCGAACACGAGGCCGATCGGCAGGACGGCGACGATCAGCGGAAAAATGGCACGCATCCCGGCATTGAATTCGCCGGCCGGCCGGCTTTGCTGCAACATTGGCAACCCCCATTTCAACAATGACGGAGAGGTAGCCGACGGCAGCGGCGCTGTATTGAACGAAAGTGACTAGAGCTCCATCCAGATCCGCAACGCGTTTTCAATATCCGCAGACAAGCGAAAATGCTCCATGTTCTTATTTCCCAGCGCATTCCGGACGTAAAATCGCTGCGCAGTTTTCCTGGAAATACGCTAGCCAACGCGGAACTGGCCCGGGGTAACGCCGGTGCGCGATTTGAAGTGGCGCGTGAAATGCGCCTGATCGGCGAAACCGCATTCCATGGCGACGTCGGCCGGCATGCGGCCCTCCCTGAGCAATCGGCGGGCAACGATGACGCGCCGGTCGGTCAGAAAGGCATGGGGCGTAATATGATACTCCCTACGGAAAGCGCGGATCAGGTGCGCGCGGCTCAGCCCCGCAACCTTGGCCAACTCCTCCAATCCGATATCGCTGTCGAAATTCTCCATGAGATAATCGCGGGCGCGCGCGACGGCGCTACGCTCCTTCGTATCGACGGGAAGAATGATCGTGCTGCCGTAGCGCGCAAAGAGCGCCGCCAGCACCGAGAACATGCCTTCATCGGATTCCAGCGCGCCGGCGCCGCTCTCGAGTGTGCGGTGCGCCTTGTGGAAGGCGTTGGCAAGCTGAGGATCGCGCAACAACGAACGGGCGAAAGATGGCGTCGCGTTGAAGGCTTTGCCGGTGACATCTTCCAGAATGTCGACGAAGAGCTTCGTGTCCGGGTAGATCATTCGGTAGCGATAGCCTTCGCCGCCCGGAGCGCCGTCATGCACTATGCCAGGATTGATGAGATAGAGATCGCCCGGTCCGGCTTCTTCCCGCCTGCCGAGTAGTGTGGTGATCTGGCTGCCTCTTTCAATCGTCCCGATGCTGAACGTGTCATGCGCATGCGGCGCATATTCATGCGTCACGAAGCTTGCGCTTAGACATTCCATGCCGCGAAAGCGACCGTCTCGCCAGAAGCGGGTCGATTCCACCTTGGCAAGCGGCATGGCGTCAGCGGCCTCTTTCTGCGAAACATTATGCATATCAGCACATTAGCGTCCCTGCTCCTGCGCGTCTTGAACAAAAGTGATCGCGTGTGGGAAAGACTGGTATCCGCCTGTCCGCGCTTTCTTGAGAAGGCGTGATCGGATCCGTCGTTCTGCTGGACGATCCAAAGATGAAAACCTAAAAAGCGTTAGGCCTTTGAAGGAGAAGACAAATTGAAACGCATCGAGATGAAGGTGAGCGGCGGCTGCCAGTGCGGTGCCGTGCGCTATCACGCAACTGCCATGCATGATAATTCGCATCTCTGCCATTGCCGCATGTGTCAGAAAGCCTCGGGCAACATCTTTGCCGCGCTCGTCGCCGCGCCCGATGATGCGCTCACCTGGACGCGCGGCAAACCGAGCGTCTGGAAGAGTTCCGAGCTTGTCGAGCGCGGTTTCTGCGCCAATTGCGGCACGCCATTGTTCTTCCATCACCTCGAAAACGGCCGCACCAACCTGATGATAGGTTCGCTGGACGATCCGCACGCCTTCCCGCCGCATGCCAACACCTGCACCGAGAACATGGTTAGATGGTTCGATACGATTACGGGCCTAGAAAATACCGGTGTGACTGAAAATAACGGTGCCGAATGGGCTGCGGCGATCAAGACGAGCAACAACCAGCACCCTGATCGCGATACCGCCTCATGGGCGGTGAGAAGGCGTGACGACTGAGTCCTATCCGGCGATCGCCCGCGGGGCACTGTCCGTTGCCGCTATTCCGAAATAACCACCATCCCGGAAACTAAAGGCCGCAACAGCCTACTTTCAGGATGATGCGCGCAGAGTGTCTGAAGGGCAGCCCTGCAGCTCATTCGTGCCTCGAAGCAGCCTCTGGTGTGGCGGCAGTTTCTGCCTAATTCCGCATACATGCCTCGCAGCACTTTTTCTTTTCATCGACGGCCAGTATCCTGATCCAAGCCAAATCACCTCCGGCCACTTCCTTATTCAGGGCGCCCCATGACAGATAATTTCAATGACGATGATGCTTTCGCTTCCGCCGGCCTGCGACTGACGGTGGATCTCGGCGCGCTCGTCGAAAACTGGCGCGACCTCGCGCGCCGCTCGGGAAAGGCCCGCACGTCGGCCGTGGTCAAGGCCGATGCGTACGGGCTCGGGATCGAGGATGTCGGCGAAACGCTTTATGGCGCCGGCGCGCGCGATTTCTTCGTCGCGACAGCGGATGAGGGCGCGACCTTGCGGCTCTATGCCCCCGAGGCCCGCATCTTCGTGCTCAGCGGCATCTGGCCGGGCATGGAGCGGCGGTTCTTCGAAAACGACCTCGTACCGGTCATTGCTTCGGAAGAACAGTTGACCTTCTGGATGTCGGTTCTGTCGGATTATGGCGACTATCCCTGCGCGCTGCAGGTCGACACCGGCTTCAACCGGCTCGGCCTGCCGATGGACGATGCGATCGCGCTTGCCGATGACGTTTCCCGTCCCGCAAGCTTTGCGCCGGTTCTCGTGATGAGCCATCTCGCCTGCGGCGACGATCCTTCCAATGCGATGAACGGGCAGCAGCTCGAGGCCTTCCGAAAGGTCAGTGCCGCCTTCGAAGGCATCGAAGCGAGCTTTGCCAATTCGGCCGGCATCTTTCTTGGGGCCGACTATCATTTCGATCTCACCCGCCCCGGCATCGCCACCTATGGCGGCGAGGCAGTGCCCGGCATGGCCAATCCGATGCGCCCGGTGGCGACGGCCGAGGCGCGGATCATCCAGACCCGATCGGTCAAGGCAGGCGAAACGGTGGGATACGGCCGCGCGCTGCAATTGACCCGCGACAGCCGGCTGGCGATCGTCTCGGCAGGCTATGCTGACGGCTATATGCGCAGCCAGTCGAGCGCCGGCGTGCCATTGCGCCAGACCGGCATCCCAGGCGGTCATGGCTTTATCGCCGGGCATAAGGTGCCCGTTGCCGGCCGCATCACCATGGACTTGACCATCTTCGATGTCACCGACCTGCCGGAAAACCTGGTCAGAGCCGGTGACTACGTCGAACTTTTCGGCAAAAATATCCCCGTGGATGAGGCTGCAAAGGCTGCGGGCACGATCGGCTACGAGATGCTGACCAGCATGGGGCTGCGACACGAGCGCCGGTATATCTCGGAAGAGACCGAAGAATAGCCCGGCTACTCCTCAAAATATTTAGCGAGCGCTGATCGCTAACCGGACGCCAAGGGCGACGAACAGCGTGCCAAGACCGCGATCGAGCCACAGGCCCAGGCTCCGATTGCGCCGAAGCGCGTCACTCAATCGGCCACCGAGGAGGATCAACGGCGGTTCGATGAAGGCGGCGACTACGATGATCAGGCTTCCATGCAGCAGAAGCTGCGCCCAGACCGGGCCAGCGCCTTCGACGACGAATTGAGGCAGGAAAGCCAGGAAGAAGATCGCGACCTTCGGGTTGAGCAGCGAGACCATGATGCCTTGCCGATAAATGCGGCTGAGGGACAAGGCCCTACCGGCCTCCTTGATCCATGCCCCCTCGCCCTTCGAGCGCAGCGCCTGAATGCCGAGCCAAATCAGATAGGCCGCGCCGATCCATTTGACCGTCGAAAAGGCCAGCGCGGAAGCGGCAAGAATCGCCGAGAGGCCGGCGGCCGCCATCAGCACATGCAGGCACGCGCCGCTCCAGATGCCGAACAGCGCTGCAAAGCCGGAGCGCATGCCGCTTCTGATCGTGTGACCGAGAATGAAGGCGATATCCGGTCCCGGCGACAGATTGAGGAGGATTGCAGCGGTCAGAAAGCCCATCCAGTGCGCAAGCGAATAGTCAAACATCGGTCATCATCCATAAAACCCGGCATAAAAGCTGACACGATCACCGTTGATACGGAAATCATTAGTTTTGATAGGCCGGGAAAGACATTATCTGACTGCCTGAGCGATTCGTCGCGAAAAGCAACGCATTCGAAGTTTGAGAACATCCGATGGCCAAAGCCCGCACACAATTCATCTGCCAGAACTGCGGCACGGTCCACAATCGCTGGGCCGGCAAGTGCGACAGCTGCGGCGCGTGGAACACCATCGTCGAGGAAGATCCGATGGGCGGGATCGGCGGCGGACCGGCCAAGACGCCGAAGAAGGGCAAGCCCGTCGCGCTGACCACGCTTTCGGGTGAAATCGAGGAAGCGCCGCGCATCCATACCGGCATATCCGAACTCGATCGCGCCACTGGCGGCGGTTTCGTGCGGGGATCGGCTGTTCTCGTCGGCGGCGATCCCGGCATCGGCAAATCGACGCTGCTGATGCAGGCGGCAGCAGCCCTCGCCCGCCAGGGCCACAAGATCGTCTATGTCTCCGGCGAAGAGGCCGTGGCACAGGTTCGTCTGCGCGCGCAGCGGTTGAAGGCGGCTGACACGGAAGTGCTGCTCGCCGCCGAAACCAATGTCGAAGACATCCTGGCGACGCTTTCCGAGGGCAAGCGGCCGGATCTCGTCATTATCGATTCCATCCAGACGCTGTGGAGCGAGCTTGCCGAATCCGCGCCCGGGACGGTGACGCAAGTGCGTACCGGCGTGCAGGCGATGATCCGCTTCGCCAAGCAGACTGGCACGGCCATGGTGCTGGTCGGCCACGTCACCAAGGACGGCCAGATTGCAGGGCCGCGCGTCGTCGAGCATATGGTCGATGCCGTCCTCTATTTCGAAGGCGATCGCGGCCATCATTACCGCATCCTGCGCACGGTGAAGAACCGCTTCGGCCCCACCGACGAGATCGGCGTGTTCGAAATGTCCGACGCCGGGCTCCGCGACGTACCCAATCCGTCCGAGCTCTTTCTCGGCGAGCGCAACGAAAAATCGCCAGGTGCGGCCGTCTTCGCCGGCATCGAGGGGACACGTCCGGTGCTGGTCGAAGTGCAGGCGTTAGTGGCGCCGACATCGCTCGGCACTCCGCGCCGCGCCATCGTCGGCTGGGATTCGGCGCGCCTTTCGATGATTCTCGCCGTTCTGGAAGCGCATTGCGGCGTCAGGCTCGGCCAGCACGATGTTTACCTCAATATTGCCGGCGGCTACCGCATTTCCGAGCCGGCTGCGGACCTTGCCGTCGCTTCTGCACTGGTTTCCTCCCTAGCCGGTCTTGCTCTGCCCGCCGATTGCGTCTATTTCGGCGAAGTCAGCCTGTCGGGCGCCGTCCGGCCGGTCGCGCACACCGCCCAGCGCCTCAAGGAAGCCGAGAAGCTGGGATTTTCAGGGGCCGTCTTGCCTGCAGCTTCCGCCGATCTACCGAAGGTCAACGGCGGACGCTGGAGTGAGATCGACAGCCTGCCGGATCTGGTGGCGCGCATTGCCGGATCGAAAGGTGCGCTCAAGCGCGCGGAAGACGAAGACTGAGCCTTACTTCAGCCGTTCTTGGCGAAGAAGAGGCTCCTGATTGAGGCCGATGCCGACCAAAAAGGTCCGGCAAGTCTTGAAGTGGATTATAGATGCCCATTACGATTTTCGACGGTATTGTTATCGGCGTTCTTCTCTTCTCCGCCGTTCTGGCCATGGTTCGCGGCTTCTCGCGCGAAATTCTCTCGATCGTGAGCTGGGGCGGCGCCGCAGTCGCCGCCTACTATCTTTATCCGCTGCTCGTTCCCTACGCCCTGCAATACAAGGCCGACACCAAGATCGCGACGATCGCGTCTGCCGCCGTCATCTTCCTGCTGGCGCTGATCATCATTTCCTTCATCACCATCCGGATTGCCGATTTCATCATCGACAGCCGCATCGGTGCGCTCGACCGCACGCTTGGCTTCCTCTTCGGTGCGGCGCGCGGCCTGCTCCTGATGGTCGTCGTCGTTGCCTTCTGGAACTGGCTGGTAGCACCGGCCGCCCGTCCGGACTGGGTCAACAACGCGAAATCGAAGCCATTCCTCGATTCGATGGTCGAGAAGCTGACGGCAGCGCTTCCGCAGGACATTCAGGCAAGGCTGCCGGCCGAGATCCTCAACAAGATTGCGCCGAAGCAGCAGGGAAGCGGCGACAACGCCACGCCGAACGATACCGCACCGTCGGATGACGCGCCTGCGCCGCAGACAAATAATTGACAGTGCGTTTACAGGCTTGACCTGCCGCCCGAGAATCGCCATTTGAGCGGCGTGACATTAGAAGATCCGGCCCGATATTTTTTCCGGCCGGATTTTGAGCTATTTTAATGGTCACTCGTGACGCCGCCCCGATCCGCCCACGTTGAGAGCAAAGGCCCGCAGCCATGAATCATTCCGTTTCCTTCGAGGACGATATCGACGGCGACACGCTGCATGAAGAATGCGGCGTCTTCGGCATTCTGGGACATCCGGATGCGGCTGCCTTGACGGCCCTCGGCCTGCACGCCCTACAGCATCGCGGCCAGGAGGCGGCCGGCATCGTTTCATTCGACGGTCAGCGCTTCCATTCCGAGCGACGGATGGGTCTCGTCGGCGATCACTACACCGATCCCGCAACTCTTGCCCGCCTGCCCGGCGACCGCTCCATGGGCCATGTGCGTTATTCGACGACGGGCGACGCCGTGCTTCGCAACGTGCAGCCGCTATTCGCCGAACTGGAAGTCGGCGGCATCGCCATCGCTCATAACGGCAACTTCACCAACGGCCTGACCATGCGGCGGCAGCTGATCGCCGATGGCGCCATCTGTCAGTCGAATTCGGATACCGAAGTCGTTCTTCACCTCATTGCCCGTTCCAAGCAGGCTTCCTCTTCCGACCGCTTCATCGATGCCATCAGGCAGATGGAAGGCGGCTATTCGATGCTCGCCATGACGCGCACGAAGCTGATCGCAGCGCGCGACCCGATCGGCATCCGGCCGCTTGTCATGGGTGAACTCGACGGCAAGCCGATCTTCTGTTCGGAAACCTGCGCGCTCGACATCATTGGCGCAAAATACATTCGGGACGTTGAAAACGGTGAAGTGATCATCTGCGAGATCCAGCCTGATGGTTCGATCACCATCGACGCACGCAAGCCGGACGTTTCGCAGCCCGAGCGTCTCTGCCTGTTCGAATATGTCTATTTTGCCCGTCCCGATTCCGTTGTCGGCGGCCGCAACGTCTATGTTGCGCGCAAGAACATGGGCATCAATCTCGCCAAGGAAGCGCCCGTCGCAGCCGACGTTGTCGTGCCGGTGCCGGATGGCGGCACGCCGGCCGCCATCGGCTATGCGCAGGAAAGCGGCATTCCCTTCGAACTCGGCATCATCCGCAACCATTATGTCGGCCGTACCTTCATCGAGCCGACGCAGCAGATTCGCGCCTTCGGCGTGAAGCTCAAGCATTCCGCCAACCGTGCCATCATCGAAGGCAAGCGCGTCGTGCTGGTCGACGATTCCATTGTGCGCGGCACGACGTCCGTGAAGATCGTACAGATGATCCGCGATGCCGGCGCCAGCGAAGTGCATATCCGCGTCGCCAGCCCGATGATCTTCCATCCGGACTTCTACGGCATCGACACGCCGGACGCCGACAAGCTACTCGCCAACCAGTACAGCAGCCTGAAGGCCATGTGCGATTTCATCGGTGCGGATTCGCTGGAATTCCTGTCGATCGACGGGCTTTACCGTGCCGTGGGCGGCGAGCCGCGCAACAATGCGCAGCCGCAGTTCACCGATCATTATTTCACCGGGGATTATCCGACCCGCCTGCTCGACAAGGAAAGCACCAGCAACGTGCGCAAACTTTCCGTTCTCGCCAGCAACGGCTGACACGCCCAAGTAACGGCCGAGAGGGGCATTTCGCCCCTTTCCCTTCCCTTACATATCCGGATCCAGGCAGCATGAGCGTCAACCTCAAGGACAAGATCGCCCTCGTCACCGGCGCATCGCGCGGTATCGGCTATTTCACGGCGTTGGAACTGGCCAAGGCCGGCGCGCATGTGATCGCCTGCGCCCGCACGGTCGGCGGGCTTGAAGAGCTTGACGATGCCATCAAGGCTGTCGGCGGCTCGGCAACTCTGGTGCCCTTCGACCTTGCCGACATGAATGCCATCGACGCGCTCGGCGCCTCCATCTTCGAGCGCTGGGGCAAACTCGACATCCTCGTCGCCAATGCCGGTGTTCTCGGCGTGATTTCGCCGATCGGCCATGTCGAGGCCAAGGTGTTCGAGAAGGTGATGACGATCAATGTCACCGCCACATGGCGGCTGATCCGTTCCGTCGAGCCACTGCTGATGCGCTCCGATGCCGGCCGCGCCGTCATCCTCTCCTCGGCCGCCGCCCATCGCTGCCGACCGTTCTGGGGTCCCTATTCCGCCTCCAAGGCGGCTGTCGAAGCTTTGGCCCGCACCTGGGCCGGGGAAACACAGAGCACGCCGCTGCGCATTACCAGCGTCGATCCGGGCGCTACCCGTACCGCCATGCGCGCCCAGGCGATGCCCGGCGAAGACCCGGATACGCTGCCGCATCCGCGAGAGGTCGCCCAGGCGATCGTCCCGCTCACCGGCCCGGACGTCACTGAAACCGGCAAGCTTTTCGTCGTGCGCGAGAACAGGCTCGTCGACTACCGGATGCCGGAATAAAAACAGCCCAGGCCTTTACCTGAGGCGCCTTATCCCTACTTGACCAAATTCATCCGGCGCGCGATAAAGCCGCCCATGAAAACGGTTATCTGCATTATCTGCCGGAAGATTATTCACTAGCGTTTCGCTGGCCTGGCCGTTTTCGTCTCCCAAAATCCAAGATGACAAACGTCCGGCCTGCCGGTGACGGTATTTTTTCGGATTTATGCCTTGGGAGAGTGATATGGCCGCCGAGCCGCAATTGAAGTTCTACAACACGCTGACGCGCGAAAAGGTCGATTTCCAGCCGATCGACCGCGACAACGTCCGCATGTATGTCTGCGGCCCGACGGTCTATGATTTCGCCCATATCGGCAATGCCCGCCCGGCGATCGTTTTCGACGTGCTGTTCCGGCTGCTGCGGCATGTCTACGGCGAGAGCCAGGTCACCTATGTCCGCAACATCACCGACGTCGATGACAAGATCAACGCGCGCGCGCTCCGCGACCATCCCGGCCTGCCGCTGAATGATGCGATCCGCCTGGTGACGGAAAAGACCGAGCGGCAGTACCGTGAGGATACGACGGCGCTCGGCTGCCTGGAGCCGTCGGTACAGCCGCGGGCGACCGACAATATCGCGCAAATGATCGCGATCATCGAAACGCTGATCGAGAAGGGCCACGCCTATCGCGCGGCCGGTGAAGTGCTGTTCGACACCAAGTCGATGGCCGACTACGGCCAGCTTTCGAAGCGCAATCTCGATGAGCAGCAGGCTGGCGCCCGCGTCGCCGTCGACGAACACAAGAAGAGCCCTGGCGATTTCGTGCTCTGGAAGCTGTCGGATGAAAACGAGCCGGGCTGGGAAAGCCCCTGGGGCCGCGGCCGTCCGGGCTGGCATATCGAATGCTCGGCCATGAGCGGGCGCTATCTCGGCGACGTCTTCGACATTCACGGCGGCGGGCTCGACCTGATCTTCCCGCACCATGAAAACGAAATCGCCCAGTCGCGCTGCGCGCATGGCACGCATGCCATGGCGAATGTCTGGATGCATAACGGCTTCGTGCAGGTCGAAGGCCGCAAGATGTCGAAATCGGAAGGCAATTTCGTCACCATCCACGAATTGCTGCAGACGGACAAGCTCGGCGGCCGAACCTGGCCGGGCGAGGTGCTAAGGCTTGCCATGCTGATGACGCATTATCGCGAGCCGATCGACTTTTCCGTCAAGCGTCTTGAGGAAGCGGAAAGGCTGATCGCCAAATGGCCGGCAGCGGATGCCGGTCAAGCGGCGCCGGATGAAACAGTGCTTGCCGCACTCGGCGACGATCTCAACACCGTCGCCGCCATCCAGGCACTGCATGCCCTGGCACAGGCCGCCAATGCCGATGCCAGCCTCCTGCCCGTCTTCGCGGCCAGCGCCGATCTTCTCGGCCTGCTGCCGAAGAAGGCAGAGATCGACGAAGCTGTGGTCGCAGAGATCGATGCCAAGGTGCGCCAGCGTCTGGAGTTGCTGAAGGCAAAGAACTTCGCCGAAGCCGACAAGCTTCGCGAGGAGCTGACGGCAAGAGGTGTTCAGCTCAAGGATGGGAAGGATGCGGCGACGGGCGAGCGCATCACGACTTGGGAGATCAAGCGGTGAACCTGGTTACCCCCCTCTGTCACTTTCGTGACATCTCCCCCACAAGGGGGGAGATTGGGGGGAGTTTGCCGCGCCTCTTCTCAAAACCAAGGAGGATAGTCTCCACGGATTCGATCTTCGTTTGTGCTGGGCGAGTGCTACGAGTTAACAATCTCCCCCCTTGTGGGGGAGATGTCCCGGCAGGGACAGAGGGGGGTAACTTGCCGCATACTCCAGTCCCGCCGAAGATCCGAAGCAATGCCCGCCGTATGCGCAAGGTCATGACGGATGCCGAGGCGCGTCTCTGGAATGAACTACGCGCCCACCGCCTCATGGGCCTCGGCTTTCGCCGTCAGCTGCCCATCGCCGGCTATATCGTCGATTTCGCCTGCCCTTCTGAAAAACTCATCGTCGAAGTCGATGGCTCCCAACATGGCAATGACGACGATCAGACCTATGAAAAGGTTCGTACCCGTCGTCTCGAAGCTGACGGCTGGGCGGTTGTGCGTTTCTGGAATGGACGACGTTCTGAAGGACATAGAGAACGTCTGCATGCATATCCTCATCATTCTCGGAAAGGATAAAGCATGACCGTCTCGACCTTCACCGGCGGCTGTCAGTGCGGCGCGGTTCGCTTCCGGGTGCGGGGTGAGCTGAAGGACGCCTCCATCTGTCACTGCCGCATGTGCCAGAAGGCCTTCGGCGCCTATTATGCGCCGCTGGTTTCGGTGCGCGGCACCGAGCTTACATGGACACGTGGGGAGCGGAAGGCATTTCAATCGTCCAACTATGTGAAGCGCGGCTTCTGCGGAGATTGCGGCACGCCACTGACCTACGAGGCGCCCGATGGCATCGCAGTCGCGGCCGGCACGTTCGACGATCCCTCGCAACTGCCGCCTGTCGTGCAATATGGCACGGAAGCCAAGATCGGCTTCGTCGATCGGCTGCATCTGCTGCCTGGACACCGGACGGAAGAGGACGCTGAGCAGGCGCCTTTCGTGCTTGAACTTGTGTCATATCAGCATCCCGACCACGATACGGCGGCATGGCCACTGGAGAGTAGCAAATGACAATGGCAGCGGGATATAGCGGCGGATGCCAATGCGGCGCGGTTCGTTATCGCACCGCCGGTGCGCTCGGCTATCCGCATCTTTGCCATTGCCGCATGTGCCAGAAGGCCTCCGGCAATTACGCCCTGCCGCTGGGGAATGCCAAGCGTGTCGATTTCGAACTGACGCGCGGCGAACCCTCATGGTTTCATTCGTCCGATCTCGTGCGCCGTGGCTTTTGCGGCACTTGCGGTACGCCATTGTTCTATGACGTTCCAGGCACGGATTCCATCAATGTGACACTTGGCTCGCTGGACGAGCCAGCGGCGATCCAACCCATCGCGCAATCGAACCCCGCGGGAAAGATGTCCTGGTTCCAGGCGCTCAATGCGCTGCCGATGGAACCCGATGAGGATAGCTCGGATCGTGCGATATCGATCAAGCTCTCCAATCATCAACATCCCGATCACGATACCTCAAGCTGGCCAGAGGAGAAGAGCCATGAGTGAAGCTACCAGAAGCGGAGGATGCCAATGCGGCGCGGTGCGGTTTCGCATTCGCGGCGAGCTCGGCCGTCCGTCGATCTGCCATTGCCGCATGTGCCAAAAGCAGTTCGGCAACTTCTTCTCCGCCCTCGTTACGGCACCTGAAGATGGCGTGGAATGGACGCGCGGCGAGCCGACCTATTTCCAGTCCTCCGTCAATATCGACCGCGGCTTCTGCAAGAACTGCGGCACACCGCTGACATACCGTCATCCCGGCGGCCTCGAAATTGCCATCGGCGCCTTCGACGAGCGCGATGATCTCGCCCCGCAGATCCAGGTTAACCATGCCTATCGTCTGCCCTGGGTGGAGACAATCTTCGAAAAACCCGTCTATCAGGATCCGGATTTCTATTCGCGGCAGGAGCAGATCATTTCCTTCCAGCATCCCGACCACGATACGGATGTCTGGCCCGCCGAGGGGCTGAAAATATGACCGAGCTCCTGCGCACATTCTATCCGGAAATCGAACCCTATGCTTCCGGTCACCTCGATGTCGGCGACGGTCATGTGATCTATTGGGAACGGGTGGGAACGCCCGGCGCCAAGCCCGCGGTCTTCCTGCATGGCGGTCCGGGCGGCGGCATCTCGCCCAGCCATCGCCGCGTATTCGATCCCACGCTTTACGACGTGACCCTGTTCGACCAGCGCGGCTGCGGGCGCTCGACGCCGCATGCCGGGCTTGAGGCCAATACGACTTGGCATCTGGTCGACGATATCGAGCGGCTGCGCAAAATGGCCGGTGTGGAGAAATGGCTTGTATTCGGCGGCTCCTGGGGCTCGACGCTGGCGCTTGCCTATTCCGAAACGCATCCGGATCGCGTTTCCGAGCTGGTGGTGCGCGGCATCTATACGCTGACGAAAGCCGAACTCGACTGGTATTATCAGTTCGGCGTCTCCGAGATGTTCCCCGACAAATGGGAGCGCTTCATTGCCCCGATCCCACCGGAAGAGCGTCATGAGATGATGGCCGCTTACCATCGGCTGCTGACGCATCCGGACAAGGCTGCCCGCCTGGAAGCCGCGAAGGCATGGTCGATATGGGAAGGCGAGACAATCACGCTTCTGCCGGAGCCGGCGGTCAGCGCCCAGTTCGAGGATGCAGAATATGCACATGCCTTCGCTCGCATCGAGAACCATTTCTTCGTCAATGCCGGCTGGCTCGAAGAGGGCCAGCTGCTGCGCGACGCCTATAAGCTGAAGGACATTCCCGGCGTCATCGTCCATGGCCGTTACGATATGCCCTGCCCCGCCAAATATGCCTGGGCGCTGCACAAGGCCTGGCCGAAAGCGGAATTTCATCTGATCGAGGGCGCAGGCCATGCCTCGTCGGAGCCTGGCATTCTCGATCGGCTGATCCGCGCGACGGATAAGTTTGCAGGGAAGATCTGATCTCGGAACGCCCCTCACCCCAGCCCTCTCCCCGTTAACGGGGAGAGGGAGCGACTGAGCAAGAAGAACCGGTTCGCCGGAGGAAACAGTATGACACGCGAAAAAATCTATCTCTTCGACACGACGCTCCGCGACGGCCAGCAGACGCCCGGTATCGATTTCTCGGTCGAGGACAAGATTGCCATCGCCACCATGCTGGATGAGTTCGGCCTGGACTACATCGAAGGCGGTTATCCCGGCGCCAATCCGACCGACACGGCCTTCTTCGATGAGAAGCGCACGACATCGGCCACCTTCGTCGCCTTCGGCATGACGAAGCGCTCCGGCATCTCCGCTTCCAATGATCCCGGCCTTGCGAGCCTGCTGCAGGCGAAGTCCGACGCGATCTGTTTCGTCGCCAAGAGCTGGGACTATCACGTCAAGGTGGCGCTTGGCTGTACCAACGAGGAGAACCTCGAAAGCATCGCAGAAAGCGTCAAGGCAGCCGTCAATGCCGGCAAGGAGGCTCTCGTCGATTGCGAGCATTTCTTCGACGGTTACAAGGCCAATCCGACCTACGCGCTTGCCTGCGCCAAGACGGCCTATGATGCCGGAGCGCGCTGGGTCGTACTCTGCGACACCAATGGCGGTACGCAGCCGCCGGAAGTCCGCGCCATCGTCGAAGCCGTCATCGCCTGCGGCGTTCCCGGGCACTGTCTTGGCATCCATGCCCATAATGACACCGGCCAGGCCGTTGCCAATTCGCTTGCCGCGGTCGAGGCCGGCGTTCGGCAAATCCAGGGCACGCTGAACGGCATCGGTGAGCGCTGCGGCAATGCCAACCTGATCACGCTGATCCCGACGCTGGCACTGAAAAGGGCCTATAGCGAACGCTTCGAAACGACGATCGACGCCGAGCGGCTCGTGGGCCTAACCGGCCTTTCGCATGCCTTCGACGAGCTACTGAACCGCTCGCCGGACCATCAGGCCCCCTATGTCGGCGCATCCGCCTTTGCCACCAAGGCCGGCATCCACGCCTCGGCGCTGCTGAAGGACCCGCGCACCTATGAGCACGTGCCACCGGAGAGCGTGGGCAACTTCCGCAAGGTCATGGTCTCCGACCAGGGCGGCAAGTCGAATTTCATCAATGCGCTAAAACGGCGCGGCATCGAGGTCGGCAAGGACGACCCCAAGCTCGACCAGCTGATCCAGATCGTCAAGGAGCGTGAAGCGACAGGCTATGCTTACGAAGGCGCGGACGCGAGCTTCGAGCTTCTGGCGCGGCGCACGCTCGGCACCATCCCGGAGTTCTTCGCGATCGATGGTTTCCGCGTCATGGTCGAACGCCGCTTCGATTCCCACGGCCGGGTGAAAATCGTCTCGGAAGCGGTGGTCAAGATCATCATCGATGGCGAGACGATCATGTCGGTGGCCGAAGGCGATGGCCCGGTCAACGCGCTCGACCTGGCGCTGCGCAAGAATTTCGGCAAATACCAGCATGAGATCGACGACCTGGAACTGGCGGACTTCAAGGTGCGTATCCTCAACGGCGGTACGGAGGCCATAACCCGAGTCCTGATCGAATCTACCGATAGCGACGGCGTACGCTGGTGGACGGTCGGCGTGTCCGAGAACATCATCGATGCATCGTTCCAGGCGCTGATGGATTCCGTCATCTACAAGCTGATGAAAAACCGCCATATGGCAGGCAGAATAGCGGCGGAGTGATCCGCCGCCCATCAAAAAGCTTGACGATGCCGTCAAGGAAATGAATTAGCCATGCCGTATGCATTGGAGTAATCCCGTCTCAAATAATTGTGAAAGACGGGAAAATTCATGGCCACCGACGCGGTCGAACCTGAAATCAAGAACAACGACGCTATCCGCGGCTTCGGCTTTGCGATGACGGCCTATCTCTTCTGGGGCATCCTGCCGCTCTATATGAAGGCGCTGGCGCATATCCCGGCTTTCGAGGTCATTGCCCATCGCATCGTCTGGTCGGTCCCCGTCGCAGGCATCGTGCTGCTGGCGCTCGGTCGCCTGGGTGACGTGAAGGCGGCGTTTCGTAATCCGCGCACGATCGCCATGGCATCGCTGACGGCAGCGCTCGTCACCATCAATTGGGGAACCTATGTCTGGGCGATCGGCGCCGGCCATTCGCTCGATGCTGCCCTCGGCTACTTCATCAATCCGCTATTCAGCATTGCGCTCGGCGCCATCCTGCTCAAGGAAAAGCTTGCGCCGACGCAGATCGTCGCGATCTGCCTTGCAGCCGCCGCCGTCATCATCCTGACGGTGAAAGCCGGCACCCTGCCCTGGGTCGCGTTGTCACTGACCTTCTCCTGGGGCTTCTATGCCTTTTTCCGCAAGACCCTGCCTGTGGGAGCCAATCAGGGCTTCTTCATCGAGGTGCTGCTGCTCTGCATCCCGGCAGCATTTTACATCCTCTATCTGGAAGCGCGCGGGGAAGGCCACTTTTACCAGACCGGCATTTCGGATACTGCGCTTCTGCTCGGCTGCGGACTCGTGACGGCGCTTCCGCTGATGATCTTCGCCAATGGCGCGAAGCTTCTGAGAATGTCGACCATCGGCATTATGCAGTATATCGTGCCGACCATGGTCTTCCTGATCGCCGTCTTTCTGTTCAAGGAACCCTTCGGCACGACGCAGCTCGTTGCATTTTCGCTGATCTGGGCCGGTCTCGTGCTCTACAGCTGGTCGATGCTGCGTCAGAGCAGAGGAGGCTAACCAGCGGGCCTGGTTAGCAGATCCCCAATCAAAGCTTGGAAATCACGGCCTCTTCGCCGCCCCGGTCGCCATGCGTCTCGGCGGCGTGTTTGCGGATGGCCGGGATAATATCGGCGATCTTGTCGATAACCAATGGCTGGACGCGGTGGGCGGTATGGACGAAGCCCTCTTCCGTCATATGGCGGATGAGTTCCATCATCGGGTCCCAGAAACCGTTGATATTGGCGAAGACCATCGGCTTTTCGTGACGGCCGAGCTGACCCCAGGTCATGATCTCGACGATCTCTTCCAAGGTGCCGATGCCGCCCGGCAATGCCACGAAGGCGTCGGCGCGCTCGAACATGCCGTGTTTGCGCGCATGCATATCAGGCGTTATGATGAGTTCGTCGAGTTGACCGAGCGAATGGCGCGTCGCTTCCATATCGACCAGAAATTCCGGAATGATGCCGGTGACCTGACCGCCGTGTGACAGCACGCCGCTCGCGACAGCGCCCATGATGCCCTTCGTTCCGCCGCCATAGATCAAACGCAGGCCGTTTTCGGCAATGCTTTTGCCCAGTTCGCGGCCGGCAGCCATGTGGGAGGGATCGCGCCCCGGCCGCGAGCCGCAATAGACGCAAATGGTTCGAATTGGCATGGAATCGTCGGTCATGAATGCAAACAACTATGCTGCAGATGCTCAGTCAAGATTTTTCAAAGGAAAACTTGTGTCGGGACATGCGAAAATGGCTGAGAAAGCTTGTAAAAGCAGGCGAAATCGCTAGCAATTTCAGGAGTTGCGACGACTTCGCCGCGTGGAGATGAATGATGATGAAGAACCGTGCCGGTTGGCTGGCTCTGTTGGTATTGGCAGTGGCGACCTTGTTGATGGTCTTTTTCGTGATGCCACGCATCAACGGCGACAAGACCCCGATCGGCAATGTGGTCAATCAAGCCGGCGACGCGGTGAAGAATACGATCGACCAAAACACACAGAAGGCCGGCGAGACCGCCGAGAACGCGACCAAGGCCACGCAGAATGCCGTATCGACCGCCGTCAACACCGCAGACCTCACCAAGAAGCTGACCGAGCTTACGGGTGCGGCGACCACCTCGCTTGCCGATCTCAAGGCGCTGTTCAAGGATGGCAACGTACCGTCCCAGGATACCTTCACGGCCGCAAAGACGAAGGCAACCAACGCCCTGCAATCGATCGTCGGCTTCGCGCTCCCCGAAGGGATCGACGCAACGACGACGGGACTCGTTAAGAAAGCGCAGGACGGTGCAGGCAAGGCGCTCGCCATCATCCAATCTCTTCCGGAAAACCCCGCCGAAGCCAGTGTGGCGATCGACAAGGCTTTCGCAGCGTTGACAGGCAAACAGGCGCCCGAGACCGACGCGGCTGCCAATCCTCGCGTACCGTCATTCGACGTGTTGCGCGTCGAGCCGGATGGCTCGACGGTTATCGCCGGTTCGGCCGAGCCAAATGCCAAGCTGGAAATCGTCGACGGCGAAAAGGTCGTCACGACGATCAATGTCGGCCCGAGCGGCGACTTTGCCGCCGTACTCGACAATCCGCTGCCGCCTGGCGATCACGAACTGGTACTGCGCGCCACCGGCAAGGACGGCAAGGCCGTCAATTCCGAGGAAGTCGCCACCGTCTCCGTGCCGAAGGACAATTCCACCCAGGTCCTCGCGATGGTGTCGAAGCCAGGCGCTGCAAGCCGCATCATCACCGCGCCTTCCGCCAAGCAGGGCCGCGTGACCGCCGGCGAACAGGACGCGTCGGCAGCCGACGCACAGGCCAAAGCGACGGATAAGCCGGCAGCCACGGCAGATGCCAAGCCGCAACAGGATGGTACGGCGATCGCATCCGCCAATCCTGCGGCAGGCGCGGCAACACCGCCCGCAGCGAAGGTGGAGGCGGATCAAGACGTCATGGTCAACGCGGTGGAGATCGAAAACAACCATATCTTCGTTGCCGGCACCACGAAGCCGAATGCAAAAGTCCGTGCCTATGCCGACGACAAGCTGATCGGTGAGAACGTCGCGGGTGCAGACGGTCACTTCGTCGTAGACGGACCCATGCCTCTTGCTGTCGGCGATCACAAAATCCGCGTCGACGTGCTCGATGGAGCCGGCAAAGTGGTGGTGCGGACCAGCGTCAACTTCACGCGCCCCGAAGGCAATCAGGTGACGGTCGCGGCGCAGACACCCGCCGCCGCCAATGGTCAGGCGCAGGCGACCATGGCAAACATGGTACCGCTCGACGAGGGCGAGCTTACCAAGCTCAAGGAAGGCGCTGGCAAAGCTTTTGCGCTGCTCAAGGGCCTCTTTACCGACGGCAAGCAGCCGAATACTGAACAGCTCGCAGCCGCCCGCTCCGGCACGGAAATAGCGCTCAAGTCGCTGTCGGAATTCCGGCCGACCATCAGCGCCAGTGCTATGCTGAAAAAGGCTGCGGCCGACGCTTCAAGCGCGGCCTCCAGGGCGCTTGCCACCTTGGTGGCTTTGCCGAAAGATCCGAAATCGGTCGGCGCGGCGCTGCCTGGGCTCGAACAGATGATCGCTGTTATCACGGAGCCTGTTCAGACGGCACCGGCACAGCCGAACACAGAGGTCTCATCCAACGATAGCGGCCCGAAGACGATCGAGCAGGCACCGCTGTCGCAGGACACCAATGCCGTCATCATCCGTCGCGGCGATACGCTGTGGCAGATCTCGCGCCGCATCTACGGTGCGGGTGTGCGCTATACAACCATCTATCTGGCCAACGAGGACCAGATCAACAATCCGGACCGGATCCTGCCGGGACAGGTCTTCGGCCTGCCAAAGGACGCATTGCCGAATGCCGAGGAGCTTCATCGCAAGCGGCTTTCGGGTGAGCATCTCTAGCGGCAACGACCGTCCATCGTGAACATTGGCCGCGGCCAGGCTCATCAGCGACTGGCCGCTGCTTTTATACGGTATGAAAATAGTATAAGCGTCGCCCGACCCCCATAGCCTTCGCGTAATGGCCATGTCTTGGCTGTGAAGGCTTGCCAGTCGGCTGTGCAAAGACTGTCACGCCCGGCTGCCCAATCATTCGCCGGAGACGGACATGGCAGGCCAGAAGAAAACCATATCGGCGGATTCCAGCAATCCATTGAACACGATCGTCAATCTCTGGCCCTATATGTGGCCGAGCGGGCGCATGGATTTGAAGATGCGGGTGGTCTGGGCGACCGTTTTCCTGCTGGTCTCGAAATTCTTCCTACTGCTGGTCCCCTACTTCTTCAAATGGTCCGTCGATGCGCTGAACGGCAAGCTCGACATGCAAGGCATACTGCCTGCGTTCCTCGTCGGCGCCATCGCCTTGATCATCGCCACGAACGCGACACGCCTGATCCAGCTCGGCCTCAATCAGCTGCGCGACGCGCTGTTTGCAAGCGTCGGCCAATATGCGGTGCGCCAGCTCGCCTACAGGACCTTCGTGCACATGCACGAGCTCTCGCTGCGTTTTCATCTGGAGCGCAAGACAGGCGGCCTCTCTCGCATCATCGAGCGCGGCACCAAGGGCATCGAGACGATCGTCCGCTTCACGATCCTCAACACCTTTCCGACCTTCATCGAATTCCTGCTGACGGCCATCATCTTCTGGCGCGGTTATGGTTTTTCCTATCTCGCGGTCACGGCCGTCACGGTCTGGCTCTACATCTGGTTCACCGTCAAGGCGAGCGACTGGCGCATCTCCATCCGCCGGACGATGAACAACAGCGACACCGACGCCAACACCAAGGCGATCGATTCGCTGCTGAACTTCGAGACAGTCAAATATTTTGGCAATGAGGAGATGGAAGCCAGACGCTTCGATCAATCGATGGAGCGATATGAAAAGGCAGCCACCAGCGTCTGGACGTCACTTGGCTGGCTGAACTTCGGCCAAGGCTTG
The DNA here is from genome assembly GCF_057784515.1 of Martinezella sp. CNPSo 3732. NCBI lineage: Bacteria > Pseudomonadati > Pseudomonadota > Alphaproteobacteria > Hyphomicrobiales > Rhizobiaceae > Martinezella > Martinezella sp. CNPSo 3732. The sequence continues at coordinate 281,311 of NZ_JBXSOO010000002.1, read as the reverse complement.
ATCTTTGGCCTCGGCACGACAGTGATGATGGTCATGTCCGGCTGGTCGGTCCTCAACGGCCAACACACGGTTGGCGATTTCGTCTTCATCAACGCCATGCTGCTGCAGCTCTCCGTGCCGCTCAACTTCATCGGCTTCGTCTATCGCGAAATACGCCAGGGCCTGACCGATATCGAGGAAATGTTCGACCTGCTCGAAGTCCAGCCGGAAGTGGTCGATGCGCCTGACGCCAGGGAGCTCGTCATCGGCAATGGCGCGATCGCGTTCAAGGACGTGCATTTCGCCTATGATCCGGCGCGACCCATCCTGAAGGGCATCTCCTTCGAGGTGCCGGCCGGCAAGACGGTCGCCGTCGTCGGGCCTTCCGGCGCCGGGAAATCGACGCTGTCGCGCCTGCTCTATCGTTTCTATGATGTGCAGAGCGGCACGATCACCATTGACGGCCAGGATTTGCGAACCGTCACGCAGAAAAGCCTGCGCAAGGTCATCGGTATGGTGCCGCAGGATACCGTGCTCTTCAACGACACCATCGCCTACAACATCCGCTATGGCCGGCCGGGCGCGAGCGAAGCGGAAGTGACTGGAGCAGCGGAGATCGCCCAGATCGGCGATTTCATCCGTCAGCTGCCCGAAGGTTTCGAGACCAAGGTCGGCGAACGCGGCCTCAAATTGTCTGGCGGCGAGAAACAGCGCGTGGCGATCGCGCGCACCGTTCTCAAATCGCCGCCGGTTCTGATCCTCGACGAAGCGACCTCGGCGCTCGATACGACGACCGAGCGCGAAATACAGGCCGCCCTCGACGTCGTCTCCAAGAACCGCACGACGCTTGTCATCGCGCATCGTCTGTCGACCGTCATCGGCGCGGATGAGATCATCGTGCTGAAAAGCGGCGTCATCGCCGAGCGTGGCACACATGCCGATCTTCTGGCGCGAAACGGCCTCTACGCCTCCATGTGGAACCGCCAGCGCGAGGCGACGCAGGCCGAGGAGCATCTGAAGCAAGTGCGTGAGAGTGACGATCTGGGCGTTATCGACCGGCTGGCACCGGCAAAGTGAGAAAGCCCGAGAGACGTTGCATTCTGCGCCCCGATGGCAAGCGGGGGAACGCGGCGGTTATGCACCGATTGTTGTCACGAGACTGAGATGACAGCTTGCTAGGTACGAGGGTCTTTTTCAACGGAGCCCCTAAATGCGTACTTTTGCCAAAGCTTTAAGCCTGTTGCTCGTTGTCGGCCTGGCCTCGCCGGTTTTCGCCGAGGATGCCAAGCCTTTCGCCGATGCCAAGGAGATCAACCTCCTTGATCTGCTGCCGCCGCCGCCCGCCAATGATTCCGCGCAGATGAAGGCGGAACTCGGCGAAATCCTGACGATCCAGGTGACCCGCACGCCGGAAATGGCGGCTCGCGCCGTGGCGGACGCCGAAGAGAACGTCTGGCGCTTCTCAGACGTCATCGACAATCCGAAATTCACCAAGGAAAACCTGCCGAAGTTCTCGGCCTTCTTCGATCGCGTCGTCGAGACCGAAGGCGCCGTCGTCGATCCGGCCAAGGATGTCTGGAAGCGCCCGCGCCCGCATCTCTACAGCGATCTCGTCAAGCCGATCGTACCGCTCTCCAAGTCCGGCTCCTATCCGTCCGGCCACACCACGGTCGGCACGCTGATGGGCATCGTGCTTGCCAACATGGTGCCGGAAAAGCGTGCCGTCATCATGGCCCGCGCCTGGGAATATGGCCATAATCGCATCGTCGGCGGCATCCATTATGCTTCCGATATCGAGGCAGGCCGCATCGCAGGCACCGTCATTGCCGAAACCATCATGACGCATGATGACTACAAGACCGAGTACGAAGGCGCCAAGGCTGAACTGCGCGCCGCTCTCGGCCTCTGATTTCCTATCGGCCGACGCAGTACACAGGAGGCCGCCGCCATCGGCGGCCTTTTCATTGCGTCCCAAACGGGTTTCCACAGGCCGCACTTTTCAAGTCAGGGGAACGTTGGCATCTTGCTCGACGCGGATTGCGTTGAGGACGAGCGCGCGAAACCATTGCCCATGACAGAGTTTGCCTGTAGTCACGCTCGACTGGTATTCAGAGCAAGACCGCTTATCTTGTTCTCATTCTTTTGACTGGCATGATCTTGTCGAGGACCGAAAGTTGGTTCCTGACGGGAATGCCCTAACGGAGTAGGCCATAGATGAGCTTGATGAACAGCGTACGCAATGTCATCGTTCCCGTACACAAGGAGGGCTATCCCTTCGTTGCAGGCTTCTTCGTCGCGTCGCTGGTGCTCGGTTGGATCTTCAAGCCGCTCTTCTGGATCGGCCTGATCCTGACGCTGTGGTGCGCCTATTTCTTCCGCGATCCCGAACGCATGACACCTCAGGACGATGATCTGACGATATCGCCGGCAGACGGCAAGGTTTCGAGCGTGCAAATGGTGACGCCGCCGGCCGAGCTCAACCTCGGCAGCCAGCCGATGCTGCGCATCTCGATCTTCATGAACGTCTTCGATTGCCATGTGAACCGTTCGCCGATGCGCGGCCGCATCACAAACGTCGCCTATCGCCAGGGCAGCTTCCTCAATGCCGAACTCGACAAGGCCAGCGAACAGAATGAACGCAACGGCCTTGTCATCGAAACAAAGCATGGCGAAATCGGCGTCGTGCAGATTGCCGGCCTCGTTGCCCGCCGCATTCTTTGCTTCGTCCATCCGAACGAGCCGCTGGATGCCGGCGAGCGCATCGGTCTCATCCGCTTCGGCTCGCGCCTCGATGTCTTCCTGCCGGAAGGTGCTTCGCCGCGCGTTGCCGTCGGCCAGCGGGCGATCGCCGGTGAAACCGTCATTGCCGAATTCGGTTCGGACAAAGGCGCAACCATTAGCCGCCGTAGCTGAAGTGTAGGAATACGAGCGAGATGAAGACGCCTTTTCCGCCTTTCGAGCCGCACGGGCCCAACGACGAAGCGCGCGGACCGCGTCTCCGGGAAATTCCGTTGCGGCTGATCGTGCCGAACATGATCACCGTGCTGGCAATCTGCTCGGGTCTGACGGGCATTCGCCTCGCTTTCGAAAATCGCTACGAACTCGCCGTCGTGGCCGTGCTGGTCGCTGCCTTCCTCGACGGCATCGACGGGCGCGTCGCGCGACTGATGAAGGCCACCTCGAAATTCGGCGCGCAGATGGATTCGCTCGCCGACATCGTCAACTTCGGCGTTGCCCCGGCGCTCGTCGTCTACGTGTTCCTCCTCGATCAGGCCCGCTCGCTCGGCTGGATCGCGGCGCTGATCTATACGATCGCCGCCGGACTGCGGCTTGCGCGCTTCAACGTCATGGCCGAGCGCGAGCATAAGGCGTCTTGGCAATCAGAATACTTCGTCGGCGTACCCGCGCCTGCCGGCGCCATGCTGGTGCTGGCGCCTGTTTATCTCGGCTTTCTCGGCCTGACGCCGGACCGCACCTTCGCCTTATGGGGTGCCGCCTACACCGTTCTCATCGGCTTCCTGCTGGTCAGCCGCCTGCCCGTATGGTCCGGCAAATCGGAAGGCAATGGCGTAAGGCGCGATCTGGTGCTGCCGATCATGCTCGGCCTTGTCGTCTATGTCGCGTTGCTGATGAGCTATACGTGGCATGTCATGGTCGTGACCGTCGTCATCTATTTGCTGTCCCTGCCCTTCGGCGCACGCTCCTGGGCGAAGAAATACGGCACCTACACCATCAATGGCCCCGCCGATCCCAATGTCGACGATTCCAACGACGATATCGGCCGGCATATCTAGCGCCGGCATATCAAACCGCTGCACAACAGTCCTCTGGCGGCACCGCAGCGCTGCAACCGCTAGTCTGTAAGTCTCCCTTATCAATCAGAGACATGACGATCGCTGATCGGCGCAATGGGAAGCCGGCTCGGCGGGATATTTCCTCAGATTCAAACATTGCGGCAGTGCGGATTCTACACGAGGTTTCGACGCTAATCTCTCGAAATATGGTCGTTGTTTACAAAAGCTGATTGGAAAACGCCTTCGATTTGTCATGATTTACGACAAAAAGCACTACTCGACTGTGAATCGAAAAATGCTCCGGGGGAGCATGGTGAGGAGTGAAACATGACGCAGAAGAAAGACCAGCCGGCACAACCGCAGGCAAAGATCGATCCCAGCAAGCACTATCGTCCGCTGGGCCTGAAGGCCGTTCTTGCGGCGCATCTGATGCTGAAGACGAAGCCGCTCAAGAAGAAGATCGCCTGAGACTATGGTTCTGGCCGCCGCCGACCAATATCGGCAGGCAGCATTTCCGGTCACTGGCCGCCGAATGGCGGCCGCTCAGAGAAGGCTTAGCTGGCCATTATCCGGATCCGCCTTCTTCGGCGGCTTCCTGACCGGATCGAGCGTCACGGGTTTCTGCACATCCGGCCCCATATTGGCAACCTTGTTGACGCGATCCGAAACGGGGATCGCCTCGAAAAAATCCTCCTGGACCGGCTTCATCAGATCAAGGACATCGCGAGGCTCTTGCGTCTTGCAATCGAGCCAGCGGGCGAAATCCTCCGGCTTGATGACGACGGGCATTCGGTCATGAATGGATCGAATAGCGCTGTTTGCCGCCGTCGTCAGGATCGCACCCGTATCGACTTCCGAACCGTCCGCGGACGACCAGGTTTCCATCAGCCCGGCAAAGGCGATGACGCCGCCACTGCGGGGCCGAATCCAGTAGGCTTGCGGCTTTTCACCGCTTTCCTTCGGCGGTCGATGCCATTCGTAGAAGCCGGACGCCGGAACGAGGATGCGGCGATGGCGCATGGCCGCGCGAAAGGATGCCTTGCCGATGGCCGTTTCCGCCCGCGCGTTGATCAGCAGCGGGAATTCCTTGGGATCCTTCACCCAGTCGGGCATAAAGCCCCAGCGCACGAGTAAGGCTCGGCGATCCGGCAGGTTGCTGCCCGGCCGCTGCCTGTCGCCAGAGATAACAACGAGGATCGGCTGCGTCGGCGCGATATTATAGCGCGCGGGAAAAGCCTCGTTCAGCAGGACGCCGAGCGCTTCGCCCACCTGGTCTGCCGTCGATGTCAAAGCGAAACGTCCGCACATTGGGTCTGTTTTGCATCCGAGAAGCGGCGGGTCAAGCCCAAGGTCAGCCGCGTGGACCGAAGAGAATGATCCCCGCGCCGGCAAGGCAGATGGCGGCTCCAGAAATATCCCACCGGTCCGGCAGCCGCCCTTCGGCGAGCCAGAGCCAGAGAATGGAGGCAACGATATAGACGCCGCCATAGGCAGCAAAGGTGCGCCCGGCCGCCTCGCTCGGCACCAGTGCAAGCAGCCAGGCAAAGAGCGCCAGCGAGACGAGGCCGGGTGCGAGCCACCAGACGGGCTTCGACAGACGCAACCACGCCCAGAAGGCAAAGCAGCCCGCTATTTCGGCGAGAGCCGCCAAAGCATATAGCCCGTAGATCATCCCCGATCGTCCTTATATTCGGCGCATTGAGAATCGTCGCTTCGGCCGGGAGCGAGTTAAGGGGCTTTCCCGTGGGACAGCAAGTGCCGTTTCCTGTAGAAATGGCCGCAGATGGCTCATCGCCATCGCGCATCAATTTTCCTATCCGAATGTAAAGCGATCCATGACCTCCAATCCTCGCCCCGCGTCCTCTGCCATTCTCGAACGCAATGGTCGCTTCCTCTTGGTGTTGCGCAGCAACCCGCCGTCCGCCGATATGTACGCCTTTCCGGGAGGGCGGGCCGAAGAAGGAGAGACACCGGCCGAGGCGGCGCTGCGCGAATTCAAGGAGGAGACGGGCATATCTGCGCGCAATCCTCGCCTGTTCGAGACTTACGACCTGCGCTCCCATGCGGCAGACGGAACGCTGACGAGCCATTTCCTGCTTTCGGTCTTCCTTGTGGACGCCGATGAGGATGCGGTCGCCGAAGCCGCCGACGATGCGGCTGCCATCGGCTGGTACACGCTGGAGGAGTTGCGCACCCTGCCCGTTCCGGCCAGTGTGCTCGAATGTGTGGAACGACTTGCTGCAAAAAACGCATAGCTCGGCGCCGAAATTAACGATGCTGAGCAATATCGGCGTGGAAACCACCTGCCGCGCCTTGTTCCCGTCATGCTTGTCCGGTCAACATGGTTACATGATTCATAACAGCCTTGGCCGACCGCTTCTGATCTGCATCGCGCTTGCCGCAGCCTTCCCGGCTGCGGCACAGCCGGCAGCAAGCGCACCACCGGCACAGGCGGCCGATAATGCGAATGCCGAGCAGCCTGCGCCCTATGATGAGCAGCTCTCCCGGCTCTCCGAAATTCTCGGCTCGATCGACTATCTGCGCAATCTATGCAGCCCGACGCGGGAAGACGGATGGCGCGGCGACATGCAGCACTTGCTCGACACGGAGACCAAAAGCGAGCCGAAACGAAAGGAAAGGCTCACTGCGGCCTTCAACCGTGGATATCGGTCCTTTGCATCGGTTTACACGAATTGCACGCCGCAGGCCCGCACCGCGGAAGAGCGATACCGTAACGAAGGTGCAACACTGGCGACAGAAATCACCGCACGCTTTGGAAATTGACGATTTATTAACCTCTTTTCATAGCGAGCCGTGTCGTTTTGGGAAAAGGCTGATAGAGTTATTAAGCAAGTGGTAAGGACATGAACGTCTCGAGGAAAGAAACAATGGAAACCAGCCTGAACGAAATCGACGACATGATCGTTCATGAAAAGATGCAGGCAGCGCTGGAATACCAGAATGAAGCTTGGGCCGATGGCATGGCAGATGGCATCGAGCCCGAAATCATCGCCGACGCAGCCATCGCACACGCGATTCGCGAGACGATCCGGATTCAAGGGGAACAGGGCGCTGAAGCCTTGCTCGAATCACTGCGTGAACGCATGCTCGCTGGCGAATTCTCTCCGAACCGCACCCTGCAATAACAACCAGAGATTGCTAATGCGTATCTTTTCAGGCAATGCGCTCACCTGTTCCATTGCCTCCTTCGCTGCCGTAACCCTGTTTTTGGGCAGCACGGTCCTGCCGCTACCGGCCAGCGCCTTTTCTCAGCTCAATCCGCCAGCCCCCCAGGCGAAAGATACAGCACAGTCCGTACAGCAGAAGAACGAGAAGCCGATCGAGCAGGCGTTGGAAGCACCCGCCAACAATGCGCTGCCGGCGCCCGATCCATTGATCAACAAGCAGGCCGCCCAGAGCAGTAGTGGCGCTTCCAGTACCGGCAAATCGGTCGAATTCCTCTACGATATCGACAAGGCGCCGGAGCCGGTAAAGAAGCTGCGCGCGGCGATCGTCGAGGCCGCCGCTTCCGGTGATTTAGAACGCCTGCGCCCGCTGATGAATATCGGGGCGGGCCTGAAGCAGACGCAGGTTACCGCCGACGACCCCGGCGAAGATCCGATCAAGACGCTGCATGACCTTTCAGGCGATCCAGACGGCATCGAGATCCTGTCCATCCTCCTCGATATCATGTCGACGGGCTTCGCCCATGTCGGCCAGGGAACCCCTGATGAGGTCTATGTCTGGCCTTATTTCGCCGAGAAGGACATCAAAACGCTCTCCACGCCGGAGAAGGTCGATCTGATGCGCATCGTGACGGCCGGCGATTATGCCGACATGCTGGAATTCGGCGGTTATAATTTTTATCGCGTCGGCATCACGCCGGACGGCCGCTGGAAATTCTTCACCTCGGGCGAATGATCCGAAGGGGGAACTTGCGGTTCCCCGCCGAAGGCCCTACCTCTGCGTGATGAAGCATGTCGCGCAAAAGTGCGCAACGGTTTTGCGGCAACGACATGCGCAAGATCAAAGACCTGAAGCGCAGGAAGCGATCTGAAAGATCGCAACGTGCTTTAGGTCAAATCAGCGGAACCATCATGTCAGCCGTATTCCTGAGAGAGCGCTCCTTCATCCGCATTGCCGGCGCGGAGGCGGAGACGTTCCTGCACAATCTCATCACCACCGATCTTGCCTCGCTCGGCACCGACGAGGCGCGCCCGGGCGCGCTGCTGACCCCGCAGGGCAAGATCCTGTTCGACTTCATGATCTGGCGAGATGGCACAGGATTTCTACTCGAAACTGACACGGCACAGCGGGAGGCTCTGCTGAAGCGTCTCACCATGTATCGCCTGCGCGCCAAGGTCGATTTCGTCGCGGAGGATACCCAGGGCGTTACGGTCGCGTGGGGAGATGACGCAACGCATGGACCGAAGGACAGCCGCTTCGCCAAGGCGGAAATTGTGCTGACCCGGACGCCCGGCGAGCACGGCAGCGACCCCGAGGCACTTTATGATGCGCTGCGGATCGCCAACGGCATCGCCGTTTCCGGCCGCGATTTCGCATTGCAGGACGCGTTCCCGCATGATGTGCTGATGGATCTGAACGGCGGGCTAGGCTTCCGCAAGGGCTGCTATATCGGTCAGGAAGTGGTTTCCCGCATGCACCATCGCGGAACGGCGCGCAGGCGTGTCGTCATCGTCAACGGCAGCGCCGAGTTGCCGCCTCCCGGTACGGAATTGATTGTCGGCAGCAAGCCGATCGGAACGCTCGGCTCGACCGCCGGCAATATGGGCCTTGCCATCGTCCGCATAGACCGGGCCGGCGAAGCCATCGCCGAAGAGGTTCCGATAAAGGCTGGCGAGGTCGACGTCACCGCGTCTCTTCCGGTCTGGTCCGGCCTCTCCTTCCCCACCCGCGCCGACGAGGCGTCGGCATGACATCGGCGACGGCCGCGCGCGCCTGGCAGCGCATGTTATCCGGACGCAGGCTCGACCTGCTCGACCCCTCGCCGCTCGATGTCGAGATCAGCGACATCGCGCATGGACTTGCCCGTGTCGCACGCTGGAACGGCCAGACCTCCGGCGAGCATGCCTTTTCGGTGGCGCAACACAGCCTTGTGGTGGAGGCGATCTTTCGCCATCTCAATCCGGCAACGCCTGACGAACTGCTTGCCGCCTTGCTGCATGACGCACCGGAATATGTGATCGGCGACATGATCTCACCGTTCAAGTCCGTCGTCGGCGGTGATTACAAGCTCGTGGAGAAGCGGCTCGAAGCAGCCATCTACCGGCGCTTCGCCCTGCCTCCGCATTGCGCGCCGAAACTCAAGGAAAAGATCAAGAAGGCCGATACGATCTCTGCCTATTTCGAGGCGACACTGCTCGCCGGCTTCACGCCCGATGAAGCCCGCAAATTCTTCGGCCAGCCGCGCGACATCACGCGCGAGATGCTGCCGATCGACCCTATGCCGGCAGTCGAGGCGCAGCGGTTGTTTCTCAAGCGCTTCGAAGCGATCGAGGCAGAGCGCGCTACCATGAGGGTTGGAGCGTGACCGCGATCGTCATATCGCCGCTTGCGCGCATCGCCGAAATAGCCGTGCGCCATGGCGCGCGCGAGATGATCAGCCTGATGGCCAAGGAGCACAGCTTTCACCGTCCCGCGGTCATCCAGGCGGACCGGCATCTGCTGCTCAATATGAACGACATCAGCTTTGCCGGAACCGGCGATCTCGTCGCCCCGCAGGAAACGCATGTTCGCGCCATCATCGATTTCGCGACTGGCTGGGATCGTAGCGCGCCCTTGCTCATCCATTGCTGGATGGGCGTCTCGCGGTCGCCCGCGGCAGCACTGATCGCGGCTCTGTCCGTTCACCCGGAAGAAGACGATCTAGTGCTGGTACGCCGCCTGCGCGCGAGCTCGCCATTCGCCACGCCGAATGCCCGACTGGTCGCCATCGGCGACGACATGCTTGGACGCCGCGGGCGTCTGGTTGCTGCAGTCAAAGAGATCGGGCGTGGTGCAGGCACTGACGGCAACGCGCCTTTCATGCTGCCCTTGGCCGACTTGAGCACTGGCACTTGAAACGGAGACGCGTTTCGCAATCTCCGCTCGTTTCACAACAATGAACCGCCGCGATTACGCGGCGACGCCACCCGTTTGATCCGGGTCATACTGACCATAAGTATTCTGATAAAGCGACGACGGATCCTGCATGTCGTTCAGCAAGACACTCAGCGCCTGATCCTTGGTAAACGTCGCAGCATCCGCTGGACTACTGTCGCTCGTATCGGGCTCCAGCGACAGCATATCGGCGGCTGAAGCATCCGACGATTTCAGGGCATCGAGGCCCTCGGCGAACTGATCTTTCGTCAGGGAGCCGGCGTTTTGTGTATCAAGGCTCTTGAACAGGTTTTCAGCATCGCTCGCGCGCATATCCTTCGGACGGCCAGCAACGAACGCGTCCTGCGAGACTTTGCCGTCCTTGTCAGTGTCCAGGCTGGCAAACAGCTGGTCCATAGGCGATTCGCCGGAAGAGCCCTCGGCCGACGTAGAACCGCTCGACTGGCTGTTCTGCTGCATCTGTAACAGCATCGAGGCCAGATTGCCGGAAAAGACATTCGTCGCGCTGGGATCGCTGCTGCCGTTACTATCCTCATCGCTGAGAATGCTCGCCGACAGAAGCCCGGACTGGGCCGCCTCCTGCAGCTCCTGAGCATCGACGACGCCATCCTGATTCTTATCCAGGGGACTGTACGAGGCAGCCGTCATGCTGCTTCCAATTGAAGAAACCCCGCTCATCCAAATCTCCTACGGCAAATGCCATCGCGTGTTTGATAGACCCCGGCACGCTTAGTCATCTGCAGAGAGAATAGATCTGTTTGCCCTGCCGGTTGAAGATCGGTGTTAGTTCACGATTAACCATAATTGACAGACATGGAATCATATCGCCGGTGGGCGCCTACGCAGCGAGAACAACCGCTGCTTGGCATTCGCCGCTTCAGTGGCGCGAATCATCTTCGCTTTCGTATCGACCGGCTTCCTATTGAATGACCGCACATGCCAGGCGCTTGCCGGCGCCGCCGACGGGCTGGCTGCGGTAGTCGTCCGAGTCGGCATGGATCATCAGCGTGCGGCCGCGGATGCCGTTCTTGCCGTTCAGCGACACCATGCCATTGAAGACCTGGGCGCGCAGCTTGCCATCCTGATCGACATATTGGTTGGGCATATCGCCGGCATGCGGGCCGTTGGCGGCGAGAAAGCCATGTTCCGCCTTGGTGGGATTGAAATGACCACCGGCTGACTCGAAGCCGTGCGTATGGTCGCAACGGCTATTTTCATGGATGTGGAAGGCGACCCAGCGATTGGCGGGCATGCCGGACACTTCCATCTCGATCAACACGCCCTTTTTGCCCTCGGTCAACGTCGCTCGGCCGGCTTGTTTACCGTCGATGCCGACGAAATCAGCAGTGGCGGTGTTTTGACTTTGAGTTTGCGCTGCCGCGGGCGCGGCTGCAGCAAGGGCAAGAATTGCAACGATCGTCATCCGCTTCATGGAACACCCTCCCTGTTCTGCGTGGCAATTGCCCAACGCGCGGCGGGCATGAGGGTTCCGGCGAATGGAAAAAATGGCCCTAATCAAAAAGATAAGGCGACTTGCCGGCATTCCGGCAGGTCGCCCTACATCGGATGGACGTGCTTGTCAGGCCGCCATGCTGTCGACGTCATACTGGCCGTATGTGCTGTTGTAGGCCTCCATCGGCGACAGCAGATCCAGGTCGAAATTGACACTGGATTCCGGTGACTTGACCGTAGAGGCGGTATCGGCGCTCGGCAATTGCATGAGCTTGGCAATCAGGCCGCTCAATGCACCGCTCGAACCATCGCCAGCAGCGTCGGTATTGTTAGCCTCGAGGATGCCGGGGCGCTCGTCCACCGCGCGTTCCTCTTGGCTCAAAAGGCCATCGCCATTCGAATCGAGGCGCGAAAGCGTGCCACGATACGGGTAAGAGTTGTTGGATACGGAAGAAACATGGGACATACAAACCTCCTAGGGTAGGAGCCGCCTCATGCGACGTCGTTTGTACGCAATACATTCAGAGTTGGACTATGAACTCGCTTTTAAGCTGCTTCGCGCTGCCGGTAAAGACAAATTGTTAATGAGTATTAACCATAGGTCCCAAGTGGTAAATCTGAATCTCCTAATGTTTCCTTTGCAATCCGTTATAAGATAATCCGGTATAATCCACTGGAATCATAGGGGAATCTGACTATCCGACCTTACCCGGCGGGCGGTTTCGTATATGCTACGGATGATCGCCCATGGAGAAGGCATGATGGAATTGTTACCGCTCGTCATCCTGGTCGTCGGCATCCTGGTACTGCGAGGCCACAACCTAAGGATAAAGCAGCTGGAAGCGCGCGTTCAGGAGCTGCAAAATGCTCTCACGGGCAAGGTGCTGACGGCGGAAACGGGCGAATCGATCCCCTCGGCGGATTCGGCGGCTCTTGCTGCGACGCAGCCTGTCGAAGGGGAGCCGAAAGCAGCGATCGAAGCCACTTCCACGCCTGATATCGAGCAGCCGGTCCTCGCCGCAAACAATGTCGCGGATGCGGTCGAGGAAGAGGCCGACCCTCTTGCCGCCCAGACATCCGTGCAGACCAAGGAAAGCCTGGAGAGCACGATCGGTGCACGCTGGGCCGTCTGGGTCGGCGGCATTGCGCTGGCGTTCGGCGGCATCTTCATGGTCAAATATTCGATCGAGAGTGGTCTTCTCAGCCCTGGTATCCGGCTTGTTCTTGCCGCGCTCTTCGGTCTCGTCCTGATTGCCGCCGGCGAAGTGATCCGTCGCCGCGCCGCGCCGGTTCTGAACAATGCCTTCCAGAATGCGATGATCCCCGGCGTGCTCACGGCAGCCGGCGTCGTCGCCCTGTTCGGCTCCACCTATGCGTCACATGCCATCTACGAGTTCATCAGCCCCCCGACCGCCTTCATTCTTCTCGCGTTGATCTCGCTTGCCACGCTCGGCCTATCGCTGTTGCATGGACAGGCGCTTGCCGGCCTCGGCCTGCTGGCGTCGATGGCAACTCCCGCCCTGATCGCTTCGAACGCGCCAAGGCCGTGGATCCTCTTCAGTTATCTCGTTCTGACCTGGCTTGCGACCCTCTTGGCGTCCCGCCTGCGCCGCTGGGTGATTGTCCCATCCCTCGCGAATGGGCTACTGAGCCTCTGGCCCCTGCTCTACATCACCTTCAGCACCGCCGTTGATCTGACGCCGGTTACGCTTACCATGCTGGCCATGATCGGCGGTACCATCTTCCTTTGGCCGGGGCGCTATCCGATCTCAGAAGCGGAGAAAGAAGACGCAACAACGACACCGGCCGAAGATATGCCCCAGCGAGTAAGCGCCGGCATGGAATGGGCGGCATTTCTCGCCCGACAGCCCCTCGGCATGACGCTGACGGCCGCGATCGGTGCGCTCACGGTATCTCTCTGCCTCATCACCTACAGCCTTCAACAGGGATATCCTATTGTCGACGCCACGTTCATGTTCGCAGCGATCGTTGCGGCGGTTGCGGCCTTCGGTGCCGGTCGCCTGCACGCGGCCTGGGCAACGATCCTGTCCGCGCTTGTTGCCGTCGTCGGCGCGTCCGGCATTCTGACCAACTGGATTGCCGGGTTCGAATCCACGGCTACGGACGGCACCGCCAGCCTGCAGAGCACGGTGCTCTATGAAGTGCTCGGCCTCGGCGCCCTCTTCGTATTGATCGGCGCCTTCTTCCTCCGACGCTTTGCCGCGCATGAGAAACCCTATGCTGCGCTTTGGAGCCTTGTGATGGCCGCTACGCCGCTGGCGATCGCCACGATCAGCTTCGTCAATTTCGGCAACTGGACGCTCGACTGGCTGCATGGGCTCTACGGAATCGGACTGGCACTAGTTCTCATCGGGCTTGCCGAATGGCAGGATCGCCGCGACCGCGAAGAGCTGAACCTGCCGACGAACATCCTCGCGGCCGGCTCGTTTGCCGCGGCCGTCTTCGCCCTGCATACGCTTGCGCATCATGCCACCGCGACGATCCTGCTGCCGATTCTCGGTATCGCCTATTTTTTGGCGGGGCGCTTGCGCAATTGGCTCGTTCTGCCCTGGACCATGGTTGCCGCGCTCGTCATCGCCATGGGGCGCATCGCCTGGCAGCCGACGATCGTCGATCCGTCGGAACTTGGGACGACGCCGGTCTTCAACATGCTGCTTGCCGGTTACGGCATTCCGGCCGCCCTTGCCGTCCTTGCGGCGTTCATCACGCGTGATTCGCCGAGCCTGCGGCTGCGCAACGCTTTACAGGCGCTCGCCTGCTTCCTCGTGTTGTTGACGATCGCCATCCTCGTGCGCCACGCCATGAACGGCGGCGTTCTGAACGATGCGGCTCCAACGCTCGGGGAACAGTCGATCTATACGCTGCTGGCAATCGGTGCCTCGGCGACGCTGATGGCGCTCGATCTCAGCGCCGCAAACCCTGTCTTCCGCTATGGCGGCATGGCCCTCGGCGTCGCTTCGGTCTTCATGATCCTCACCCTGCATCTGCTAGGTCTGAACCCATTCATGACGGGCGAGAGCACGGGTCGTATCCCGCTCTTCAACCTGTTGCTGCTCGCCTATCTCCTGCCTGGTATCGCTTATGGCGGCCTGGCGCTCTTTGCCCGCAACCGTCGTCCTCTGCCCTATGTCGGCATGCTGGCGGTCGCGGCGGCCGTGATGGCCTTCGCATGGGCAACCTTGTCAGTGCGCCGCTTCTGGCAGGGTGAGTACATTCCCTTCTGGAACGGCTTCATTCAGGGCGAACTCTATTCCTATTCCGTCGTCTGGCTGCTGATCGGCATCGCGCTTCTCGGGCTCGGCGCCCGCTTCGAGGCACGGAGCCTGCGCATCGCCTCGGCGGTGCTGGTCTTCATTGCCGTCGTCAAGGCCTTCCTGATCGACATGGCGAACCTTGAAGGCTTCCTGCGGGCGCTGTCGTTCATCGGCCTCGGCGCCGTGCTGATCGGTATCGGCCTATTCTACCAGAGGATCCTGACGCGCAAGAAGGCGACGGAGTGATTGCGGCGAATCCATTCGCCCGGTAGGAAGAAAGAACCTGCCGACTGATCATTCCGGAGCAAGCGCAACAATGGATACTGACAAGATGGCGCGGGCCTTTGCCCCGTTCGAAGCGCTGGCTGCGGATCTCATCCCCTACGCAGCGGATGGTGATGATGGTTCGCATGATATTGCCCATATCCTGCGCGTCTTCCGCAATGCCATGGCCATCCAGGCCGAAGAAGGCGGCAATGCGCGCATTCTCGCCGCAGCCGTGCTGCTGCATGATTGCGTCGCCGTCGAAAAGAATTCGCCGCATCGCGCGCAGGCCTCGCGGCTTGCGGCCGAGAAAGCTTCGGGCATCCTGCGACAGCTCGGCTGGTCGGAAGAAGATATCGCGGCCGCCGCGCATGCGATCACCACGCATAGTTTCTCCGCCAACCTGCCGCCGGAAACACTGGAAGCGAAGACCCTGCAGGATGCCGACCGGCTGGATGCGATCGGCATGGTCGGTGCGGCACGTTGCTTCTACATTGCAGGCCGTCTCGGCTCCGGCCTTTACGACCCCTTCGATCCGCTTGCGACAGAGCGGCCGCTTGACGACAAGCGCTTCGCCATTGACCATTTCGAGACAAAGCTGTTCAAACTGGCGGATGGATTCCAGACAGAGACCGGAGCCAGGTTTGCCGGTTCACGGCATGACCGGCTGAAGACCGTGCTGGCAATGTTCATCGACGAAATCTGAGGGCCACCCATGCGCGTCAGCGATCTTTTCATTTATCCTCTTAAGAGCGCCCGCGGCATCGCCATTCCGTCGGCGGCCATCGATGCTTTCGGTCTTGCGGGTGATCGCCGCGCCATGCTGGTCGATCCCTCGGGCAACTTCATTACCCAGCGCGAATTGCAGGCATTGGCGCGGATCGATATCCAGTCGGCGCCTTCCCATCTGCGTCTGAAGATGGAGGGCAAATCCGACATCATCGTGCCGCCGCCACACCCCGACAACCGCATGAACATCATCGTCTGGAAATCGGCCGTCAACGCATCCGTTGCCGACGAGGACACCAACAAGGCTTTATCGACATGGATGGGCCGCGAAGTCAAAATGGTCTTCTTCGACAGGCTTGCCAACCGCATCGCCAACCCGGAATGGGCGGGCGAGGATACGCCCGTCACTTTTGTCGATGGCTATCAGATTCTGGTCACCACCACCGGCTCGCTGAAGGCGCTCAACGCCGATCTCGCCGCTCACGGCGAAGGCGCGGTCGGCATGGAACGCTTCCGGCCCAACATCGTCATCGATATCGACGAGGAGTGGCCGGAGGATCGCTGGGCCGCCATCGAAATCGGCGGCATCCGTCTCGATCTTGTCAAGCCTTGCTCGCGCTGCATCATGACGACGCAGGATCAGCAGACGGGCTCGCGTGACGTACCGAACCCCATGCCCGCCATGGGCCGCGTCCGCATGTCCGCCGACCGGCGTGTCCCCGGCCCGCTCTTCGGCTGGAACGCCGTACCGCGCGGCGAAGGCTCGGTGAAGATCGGCGATGCGGTGACGGTGCTCGAAGAGCGGCCGGAGGGCTGGGCGCTCAAGCGGCGCTAAAACTGATCCTATGTGCAGGTCTTTTCCAGCTCAGCCTTTGGCGACAAGGCCCAGCGATGCGATGCCCTCGTTCAGCGAAGCGACAGCAACCGCCTTCAAGGCGGCCTGCATGAAACCGTCGCGCGCCGCGGCGATCTCGATGCCACGCGGCTCGTAGACGTGGCGATGCAGAAAGTAGCCGGTCAGCCGGAAGGCGGCGGAAAGGCTTTCCCGATCCGCGGCTATCATGGCTCCGGTCGTCAAAAACGGCGGCAATGCCAACATCTTGTCCGCCCAGGGCATGCCGGCCGCCCGGCAAACGGCGCGGCCGGACTTCGGCGAGACGAAAGCCAGATCCTCGCGCACGCCGGTTGCCGCACATTCCGTCAAATCGAGGCCGAAACCAAGATCGTTCAGCACGGCAAGCTCGAAGCGCACGAAGAGTTCGCCGGCATCTGCGGGATTCTGCAGGTTTTCAAGGATGACATCGAGCGCATCGTAGAGATGTGGATGCGGATCACGCTCCGGCAGCAGCCGCAGCAAAGCGGCCATCGCCTGCACGCCATAGACGGCGGTTGCTGTCTCCATCAGCCGTGCAGCCCTCAGTGTCACCGGCTCCATGCGAAATTCGCCGAGATGCTCATGCAGTCTCGCCCGCCAGGTGACTTCGACGAGATTGCCGGCCTGCAGTACCGGCTGCATGGCACGCGAGCGGCCGGACCGCACCAGTCCCATATGGCGACCACGGGCACGCGTCATCACCTCGGCGACGACGCTGGTCTCGCCGAGACGTTTGACACCCAGAATGATCGCATGGTCCTGCCATTGCATTGGCCGGCTGCCCCGAAAAATTTCTGCGATTCGAGTTTAGGACAAATGGCTGCCGCTGTCACATGGCGAGCGGAGAGTTGCCGGCCAGCGTCTCGACGAAGAGGCGCATGGATTGCTCATCGAAAGGCTTGTTCAAAAGCGGCACATGCCGCAGATCGGCCGGAAAATCGAGCGTATCGGAATAACCGCTGACGAAGCCGAAGGAAATGCCGCGTTCTATCAGCAATCGGGCAAAGCCGAAACTCGTCGACTCCCCGAGATTCACGTCAAGCATCGCAAAATCATAATGTTCGGAATGGATCGCGTTGACCGCCTGTTCCAGATTCGAAGCAATCTCAATCTGCTGAATGCCTACAAGACGAAGGATTTCCTCGGTCTCCATTGCAATAATGAGATTGTCTTCCAGTATAAGCACGCGCTGAAACGTCATATCAGCGCCATCCTTGTACGCATACGCCCACCGGCGCCGCCCGTAAAAAGTCCCGCATCTATCCCTCCGGCGCCAATCATCGGCCCGTATTGAATGGATGGTTTGCTCCATCCGTCTTGGCTCAGTCTCTTGTGGCATGACTTTGCCTCCAACCCGCTTCGCACTTTTTGCACTGCGGTACTATGGGCTCGTCACCATGCTCCAATCGCTTCTTCAGCCGGGGTTAGTAAAAGGTGAAACTGGTAGAAAAGTGACGATGACGATAGTCTATGCTGATACAGTTCTTGTCGGCATTTAAAAAAGACATGCCGTCTGTCAAAAGACCGAACTCAGATGAAGGGGCGCTTGCCCGAATCAAAACCGTCCCAGCCCGCAAGTTCTGCAAGCCCCTTCCCATCCAGAACCTCGCAGCCCCTCTCCTGCCAAAGGAGCAACCCTCGGGCCGCCAGTTTTTTCAAGGTCTTATTGGTATGGACGACCGAAAGGCCGAGCGTATCGGCGACATGCTGCTGCGTGATGGGGATGACCTTGCTGCCGTTGAAAAGGCGCAGAGTGCTGGCGCGCTGGTGCAGATATGCGATGAGATAGGCTGCCCGCTCCATCGCGGAGCGGCGGCCGATGCTCAGCAGATGCTCATCGAGAATCCGCTCCTCGCGCGATGCGATCCAGGTCAGATCATAGGCCAGCGAGGCATGAGAATTATAGAGCGTCATCAGTTCCGTGCGCTCGAAAACACAGAGCGATATTGGCGAGAGCGCTTCCGTCGAATGCTGCATCTCGCCCATGATCGACCCCTGCAATCCGATGAGATCGCCGGGCATTACGTAGTTCAGGATCTGGCGGCGGCCGTCTTCCAGTGTCTTGTACCGGAAGCCCCAGCCGGAGAGGATGGTGAAAAGGTGAGCGCTATGCGCGCCTTCGAGGAAGATCGTGGCACCGGCATCGACAAGAAGCTCACCCTTCTTGAAGCCGCTGATGAAATTCAGCTCGTCACGCTCGAACTCTCGGAAATGAGGCAGGGATCTCAGCGGACATTGCTGGCAAGGCGTGCGCCGTCCATGGACCGTCCCGGCTGCCTTCGCCATGATACAACCCCTCAAATTACAGCGGCAAACAGAATATGCCCCTATAAGCCACTGTAATATAAAGCGTTCGAGGAACGCAAGCGCAGATCAATGCGGGAAGTCGAGGCCCATTTCTCGGAAGCGCTCGGGGTCATCGCCCCAGTTTTCACGGACCTTGATGAAGAGGAAGAGGTGCACGGGCTGCTCCAGAATTTCGGAGAGTTCCTTGCGCGACGCGGTCGAAATCGCCTTGATCGTCTCGCCACCTTTGCCGAGCGCAATCTTCTTCTGGCTATCGCGCTCGACATAGATCACCTGTTCGATGCGAACCGAGCCATCCTTGCGCTCTTCCCATTTCTCGGTCTCGACATGCGAGGAATAGGGAAGCTCCTGGTGCAGGCGCAGAAAAAGCTTTTCCCGGGTAATTTCGGCGGCGAGCTGGCGCATCGGCAGGTCCGAAATCTGATCCTCAGGATAATACCAGGGACCTTCCGGTAGGGTCTTTGCCAGATAGTCCATCACGTCGTCGCAGCCAGAGCCGTTCTCCGCCGAGATCATGAAGGTCTGCTCGAAAGCGATCTTCTCGTTGGCGGCGGCAGCAAGCGCCAGCAGGTCCTCGCGGCGGACGCGGTCGATTTTGTTCAAGACCAGGATCTTCGGCTGGGAAACGTCCTTCAGTCCTTCCAGGATGGCCTCAGCATCGCCGCGCAGACCACGTTCGCTGTCGATCAACAGCATGATGAGGTCGGCATCCTTGGCTCCGCCCCAAGCGGACGTCACCATGGCGCGATCAAGCCGGCGGCGCGGCTTGAAGATGCCGGGCGTGTCCATGAAGACGATCTGCGCGTTGTTGTGAATGGCAATGCCGCGCACGATGGCGCGCGTCGTCTGCACCTTGTGGCTGACGATCGAGACCTTTGCGCCCACGAGCCGATTGACCAACGTCGACTTACCGGCATTAGTGGGGCCGATAAGAGCGACGAAGCCCGAATGCGTTGGGCCAATATGTTCAACCGCGCCGTCTTCGGCGGGCGTGTCCTGCTGATTGGTCATTTTCCACTATTCTCCGGCAGTCACTTCTCAGTCAACTGAGGCTGCCATATACCTTCGCGTTCCAGGATCCGTGTCGCCGCCATCTGTTCGGCCGCACGCTTGGACCGTTCTATTCCCGTTTCAGGCGCTGTTCCCTTCACTTCTACCGTCACAGTGAAGCGTGGATCATGATCCGGTCCGCTACGATCATCAACCCTGTAGACCGGGGTGACGCCGAATTTCGCATGCGCCCATTCCTGCAATTCCGTCTTCGCGTCGCGCCTTGCGCCTTCCGGCCGAATAGCGCGGCGCTCCCAGAAACGCAGGATGAACGCGCGGGCGACTTCGAGCCCGCCATCCAGATAGAGCGCGGCAATCAGGCTTTCGACGACATCGGCGCGCACGTTCAGCATGCGCTTGCCCGTCAGTTTCTTCACGTCGGCGCCAGTGCGGATGTAAAGATGCAGCTCCATCTCATCGGCGACTTCGGCGCAGGTCTCTGCACTCACCAGCTGGTTGAGACGCACCGAAAGTTCGCCTTCCGTCGCCGCACCGAAGGTCTTGAAAAGCAATTCTGCGATACAGAGGCCAAGAACACGGTCGCCGAGAAATTCCAGCCGTTCATAGTTGCCCGTCTTGTGCGTCCGCGCGCTGGCATGGGTCAGCGCGCGGTCGAGACGCTCCTTTTCGGCGAATTCGTGGCCGATAACGACCTCAAGCCTGGCACGATCCGCCTGGGAGAGCGTCTGCGCCTTCGTCATTCGACAACCTTGAAAATACGGTCCCAACGCATGTTGGTCGGCCATTTCCAGATTTCACGGAACGAGGTATCGTGACCCAGCGAGAAGAAGATGATGCTGGCGCGGCCGATCAGGTTCTCGGCAGGGACATAGCCGACATCGAAACGGCTGTCGTCGGAATTGTCGCGATTGTCGCCCATCATGAAATAATGGCCCGGCGGAACGACATATTCCTGAGTGTTGTCGCCACGCGAATTCGGCGAGAGATCCAGCGTGTCAAAGACCTTGCCGGTATCCGGCAGACGCTCGCTATAGACGGCGATGTTGTCGCCCGGCTCTTGGCTATAGTCCGACGAGAAGGTGCCGTGCGGCTCGCGCGGAACGGCCTGACCGTTGATGTAGAGGATGTCGTTCTTGACCTGGATGCGGTCGCCCGGCAGACCGATCACGCGCTTGATGTAGTCGACATCAGGATTTGGCGGGAAGCGGAAAACCACGACGTCGCCACGCTTTGGCTCGCTGCCCAAGATGCGGCCGCTGAACAGATCCGGCGAGAACGGCATTGAATACTTGGAATAGCCGTAGGCGAACTTGTTGACGAAGATGTAATCGCCGACAAGAAGCGTCGGCATCATCGAGCCTGACGGGATGGTGAATGGCTGAAAGAGAAATGTGCGGATGATCATGGCTAGGACAAGCGCCTGAACGATGACCTTGATGTTCTCCCACAGGGCGTTCTGCTGTTTTACGGCTTTCTCGGACACGCAGTCTTATTCCTTTTTCGCACCCCACCGGCGCACTTATATTCAGGCACTGTCTACTCGCTTCACATCATCGCGGCAATGGCGCGGAGATCAAAAGCGACATGCAGCCGTGATTCAGGCATCCATCGGCAGCGCTTCGATGATCACAAAGGCCTGAGCAAGAGGAAAATCATCCGTTATCGTCAAATGAATGGCGGCACGATGATTTGGTGGCAGCATGGCCGCCACTCTTTCGGCGGCACCGCCGGTCAATTGCATGGTCGGCTTACCGCTTGGCAGATTGACGACACCCATATCGCGCCAGAAGACGCCCTGGGCCAATCCCGTGCCTAAAGCCTTGGAGCAGGCTTCCTTGGCGGCAAAACGCTTGGCATAGGACGCCGCCTTGTTTTTGCGGCGCTCGGACTTGGCGCGCTCGATATCGGTAAAGCAGCGCTCGGTGAACCGGGCGCCGAAACGCTCGATCGTCTTCTCGACCCGGCGGATGTCGATAAGATCGCTGCCTATGCCGATGATCATGGGAAGGCCCTCCTGGCGGTCCGAACGAGGTCAGGCACGTCAGACGCTCGATGCGTTTTCGGCGAGCGCCAGCCGCTCGCGGGCACGTTCCATCAGGCGCTCCTTGCGGCGCGTCTTGAATGTCTTCACACCATAATAGGTCAGCGCATAGACGATCACACCCGTCACGATGGCGGGCGGAATGCCGCCGATCAGCATCGGCTTCAAAACCGGATCCCAGATTTGCGTGAGATCGCCCTTGTGCCACAGCGCCGGCAAATCGATGCTGCCGCCCTGGCCGCCGCTGTCACGCGCCAGGATCAGATGACCGATTTCCCAGGTCAAAGCCCAGATGAAGGGATAGGTGATCGGATTGCCGGCAGCCAGACAGCCGAGCGCGGAGGCAATAACATTGCCGCCGACGAGATAGGCTATGATGATCGCCATGACGAAATGCACACCGATGAACGGTGTCCAAGACACGACGATACCAGCTGCAAAGCCGGCTGCAACCGAATGCGGTGAAGCGGCAAGGCGAACGAGGCGTTTACCGAAATATTGGAACGAGCGGACAAAACCCTTGCGCGGCCAAAGGTGCTCCCGCAACTTTTCCTTGAATGTCAGTGGTTTTCGGCGACGAAACAGCATGCGGCTTATCTAGTGCAATGGGGGCCGTCGTGACAAGAGCGACCGAACGTATCATGCACCGATTAAGAACCGAAAGTGCGGCTCTTTTTGGAACGTCATCTGCGCGACGCGCAGAAAATGGGCGCTCTCTTCATTTACCGGAAGCAATCCCGCAAGATCGGGATGCTCCAAGGGCGCAATAACGACGCGCCCCTCTTGGTCTTTCAAGTATTAGCAGCGATTAACGCGTGCGGAACAGACCGCGGTCGACCTGACGCTGACGATACTCAAGGTCAAAACGGTCATGCGAGCCATTCAGGTAAGCCATTTCGCGCTCTTCAACACTCGGAACACGCAGGGCACGGGCGATTTTCTTGATCGGGCTAAACATTGTCTTCTCTCATCTCAGTTTCGTTTCTTCGATGACCAGAAGATAGGCGCGACAAAGGTTAATTACCACCGCTCTAAAATATACACAGCCATGCATAGACTGCATATCTATCCGAAAAGACGCTCGAATTTGGTCATAAAATGATCACAAAATATGCAGCCTGCCTCAGACCGACAGCAATCCGGCAGATCTCACTCGTAAAGGCGCTTGACGGTGGCAATACAGTCGAGTTCCTTGAGCTGCACCAGAAGCTGGTTGAGCTGACGCAGATCCCATACTTCGACGTCGAGAGCCATTTCGGTGAAATCGGCCGCAACCCGAACGGTGTTGAGCACGCGGATATTGACGTCCACATCCGCCACGGTCTGCGCCACCTTTGCCAGGGTGCCCGGCTCATTGAGGGCATTGATCAGAATGCGGGCGGCGAAGCGGGACTTGTTGGCTTCGTCCAGATCCCAGCGCACATCGATCCAGCGTTCCGGCTCATCATCGAACCGCTGCAGGACCGGCGACTGGATCGGATATATGGTGATACCCTTGCCCTTCTCCATGATGCCGACGATACGGTCGCCAGGAACGGCGCCGGTCGGCGCGAAATGCACCTCGACATTCGAGGAGATGCCGCGGATCGGCGGCGCATCGAGATCGCCGCCGTCGGAAATCTCGGCCTTGTTCTTGCCCGGGATCTTGAAAATCATGCCCGAGGCGCTGCGGACGTTGAACCAGCCCTCGTCGCCGGCGGGCTTCACGGTCACGCGTTCATCCTGATGATCGGGATAGACGGCGCGCAAAACGTCGAGCGACGACATCTCCCCTCGCCCGACAGCAGCGATCGCATCCTCGACGTCCTTCTGGCCAAGGCGGTGTAGGGCCGGCTTCAGGGCATCGCGCGAGAAGACTTTGCCGGCGCGCTCGAAGGTGCGCTCCAGAATGCGGTGGCCGAGGCCGGCATATTGCTTGCGGATGGCAAGCCGGGTGGCGCGGCGAATCGCGGCGCGCGCCTTGCCTGTCACGACAATCTCTTCCCAGGCGGCCGGCGGCACCTGCACGCCGGAGCGGATGATCTCGACTTCATCGCCGTTGTTCAGCCGCGTCACCAGCGGCATGATGCGGCCGTTGATCTTGGCGCCGACTGTGGTGTCGCCGATATTGGTGTGGACAGCATAGGCAAAGTCGATCGGCGTCGCGCCGCGCGGCAGGGCGATCAGCTTGCCTTTGGGCGTGAAGCAGAAGACCTGGTCCTGGAACAGCTCGAGCTTCGTGTGCTCGAGGAATTCTTCCGGGCTGTCGCCTTCGGCCAGCGCTTCGATCGTGTGGCGCAGCCAGGAATAGGCATTGCTTTCCCGCGACAGGAGCTCACCATCCGCACCGTTGCCGTTGCTATTTGTACCATCCTTATAGAGCGTGTGGGCGGCAATACCGAATTCGGCGATCTCATGCATACGCTTCGTGCGGATCTGCAGCTCGATGCGTTGGCTGGAGGGCCCGACGATCGTTGTATGCAGCGAGCGATAATCATTCTGCTTCGGCGTTGAGATATAGTCCTTGAACCGTCCGGGAACGACTCGCCAGCGGGTATGCACGATGCCGAGCGCACGGTAACAGGACGGGATATCGTCGACGAGAAGGCGGAAGCCGTAGACATCGGAAAGCTGCTCGAAGGAGAGCGACTTCGACTGCATCTTGCGAAAGACCGAATAGGGCTTCTTCAGCCGGCCCTTGACCATGGCGTTGGCAAGGCCGTTGGCAACAAGCAGATCACGCAGTTCGGTCTCGATCTTCTTGACTAGGCCCTCGTTGCGCCGCGAAAGCTCTTCCAGGCGCTTGGTGACGGTGTCATGCGCTTCCGGATTGATATGGCGGAAGGAAAGCTCCTCCAGCTCCTCGCGCATGTCCTGCATACCCATGCGGCCGGCAAGTGGCGCATAGATTTCCATCGTCTCTTCGGAGATGCGAGCGCGCTTTTCCGGCGACATGTGATCGAGCGTGCGCATATTGTGCAGGCGGTCGGCAAGCTTCACCAGAAGCACGCGCACGTCGTCGGAAATGGCGAGCAACAGCTTGCGCAGGTTTTCGGCCTGCTTGGCCTTCTTGGTGACGAGATCCAGCTTCTTGATCTTCGTCAGGCCCTCGACCAGACGGCCGATGTCCTCGCCGAACATCTCGTCGATTTCGGCACGCGTCGCCGTCGTATCCTCGATCGTGTCGTGGAGAAGAGCGACCGCGATGGTCGATTCATCCAGGCGCATATCCGTCAGGATGGCAGCAACTTCCAGAGGATGGGAAATATAGGGGTCGCCGCTGGCACGTTTCTGCTGGCCATGCTTCTGCATCGCATAAACATAGGCTTTGTTGAGGAGAGCTTCGTTGGCATCGGGCTTGTATTTCTGCACGCGCTCGACAAGCTCGTATTGCCGCATCATTCCAAAGCTACTCCAGCAAAAACAAAAGCGCGCCAGTCATATGACCGGCGCACGCATTTCCACATCATATCGCTCCTGCCCGGAGCATCAAGGTCGACGATCAGTAATCGTCGCTTTTTTCCGGCGGAACCAGACCTTCGATACCGGCCAGAAGTTCTTCTTCCGACATCTGATCGAACGTAACGGTTTCCGGCAGATCTTCTTCCTCGTCGCTGGAGGCGGAAGCGCCGGCGGCGAGCAGGCTTGCAGGATCGGGCTCGGGCTCATCCACTTCGACATGCTTCTGCAGCGAATGGATGAGATCTTCCTTGAGATCGTCCGGCGACAGCGTCTCGTCGGCGATTTCGCGCAGAGCAACGACCGGGTTCTTGTCGTTGTCGCGATCGATGGTGATCGACGAGCCCTGCGAAATCAGGCGGGCGCGATGGCTGGCGAGCAGCACGAGCTCGAACCGGTTCTCTACTTTATCAATGCAATCTTCTACTGTGACACGGGCCATTGCCTGTCCTTTGCGGTCGTGATGTCGTCATCATGTCTCGGAGTAGCACGCCGATACAAGCAAACGATGGCAAATTCAAGTTTTTCCTGTTTCAGCGCCTTTGCACCCTCTGGGAAAGTGCTAAAATTCCCCTAGACAAACGGCGTTTTCCACCTGAGGTTGCTTGGAATATCGCATTTCGTGCCCTAAATCTCGATTATATGAATAATTCATAAAGTAATACGAATTATTCTGCAATGCCTTACAAGGCCTTGTTTTAGCTGCTTTTAAATGAAGTGATTACGTTTTTATAACAGTGGATATGTAAGCGATGTTTGACCCACGCGAAAAAATTGCACTCTTTATCGACGGCGCCAATCTTTACGCTGCATCCAAGAGCCTCGGTTTCGATATTGATTACCGTAAGCTCCTGAAAGCATTTCAAAAACGCGGATATCTCCTGCGCGCCTATTATTACACCGCACTTATCGAAGATCAGGAATATTCCTCGATCCGCCCGCTGATCGATTGGCTCGATTATAACGGCTATAAGGTCATCACCAAGCCGGCCAAGGAATTCACCGATTCCATGGGCCGCCGGAAGATCAAGGGCAACATGGACATCGAGCTGGCGATCGACGCCATGGAGCAATCCGAAACCGTCGACCATCTGGTGATCTTTTCCGGCGACGGCGATTTCACGACCCTCGTGGAAGCTCTCCAGCGCCGTGGACGCAAGGTGTCGGTTATCTCGACCATGTCGACCCAGCCGCCGATGATCGCCGACGACCTGCGCCGCCAGGCCGATCATTTCATCGATCTCGTATCACTGAAGGCGGAAATCGGCCGTGAGGCTTCGGAGCGCCCACAACGTCCCGCCGAACCGACACCAGCCGCTTCGGATGTCGAAGAATAATTGGGACTGGCTGCATCAGATAGGTGCGTTGTTTACCGAAGACTAGTTGCGCGGCGGAAGCGTTTCGTCTTTGCCGCGGCAGCCGGCCCTTCGCTAGGGCATCCTGAGCCTGCCGAAGGGGCGTTCGTCGCTGCAATCGATTCACGTGCAGCTATAGTTGCCCAGGGATAGCTGTGCATGGCGGAAGCGTTCGCGTTTGCCGCAGCAGCCGGCCCTTCGCTAGGGCTCAGGGCGTTCGTCGCTGCAATCGATTCACTGGATCGATTGCTCGGGCTTTGCCCGATCGCTCCTCACCCTCACCCATTGTCCTTGAGCAGGCGGCTCTTCTGCCTGTTCCAATCGCGTTCCTTCTCGGATTCGCGTTTGTCATGCAGCTTCTTGCCCTTGGCAAGGGCCAGTTCCAGCTTGGCGCGGCCACGGTCGTTGAAATAGATTTTCAACGGTACCAGGGTCATGCCCTCACGATTGATCGCCGAACGCAGCCGGCCGATTTCGCGGCTGGAAAGCAATAGCTTACGGCGGCGGCGCGGCTCGTGGTTGAAGCGGTTCGCCTGCAGGTACTCCGGCAGATAGGAGTTAATCAGCCAGATCTCGTCGCCTTCGTCCGAAGCGTAGGATTCGGCGATATTGGCCTTGCCCTCACGCAGCGACTTCACCTCCGTGCCCATCAGCACGAGCCCTGCCTCATAGGTATCGATGATCTCGTAGTTGAAGCGAGCCTTGCGGTTTTCCGCCACGACCTTATTCACCACGCGCTGGCTGCCTTTGGGTGCCATGATTCTTCTTCTTTTCTTGCGTCATTCCGGCAGCGGCTAAGGGCGCGCCAGGTTCCTGCACCCTAAATAAGCGAGACCGCCCTCCTTGTGAAGAGAGCGGCCCTGCAGAGTTTCGGTAGCAGGCTTGTGAAGTCTCAGTTCAAGAGGCCGGCGTGGCGCAAGGCCGCGTCGATCGCCGCCTCCGTGCCCGGCTCCAGGGTCGACAGCAGCGGCGAGCGCACATTGCGGCTCATGCGGCCAAGGCGGGAGAGACCGTATTTGGCACCGCAGAGGCCAGGCTCGAGAAAGATCGCCTTGTGCAGCGGCATCAATCGATCCTGATATTCGAGAGCCTTGGCATAGTCACCAGCAAGTGTGGCCGCCTGGAACTCCGCGCATAGACGCGGCGCCACGTTGGCCGTGACCGAGATGCAGCCGACACCGCCATGGGCGTTGAAGCCGAGCGCCGTCGCATCCTCACCGGAAAGCTGGCGGAAATCGCGGCCGCAGGTGATGCGCTGCTCGGACACGCGCTCGATCTTGCCGGTCGCATCCTTCACACCGACGATATTGGCGTAGGCCTTGGCAAGCGCGCCCATGGTCTCCGGCGTCATGTCGACGACCGAGCGGCCGGGAATGTTGTAGATGTAGATCGGCAGCTTCACGGCTTCCGCGATTGCGGCGAAATGGGCGTAGAGGCCCTTCTGCGTCGGCTTGTTATAATAGGGCGTCACAACCAGCACCGCATCAGCCCCGACCTTTTCGGCGTGCTGCGCCAGCTCGATCGCCTCACGTGTGTTGTTCGAACCAGCGCCTGCCATCACCGGGACGCGCTTGTTGGCGATCTCGATGCAGAGCTCGACGACGCGCTTGTGTTCATCATGCGAGAGGGTGGGAGATTCACCCGTCGTACCCACGGGCACCAGTCCCTTGCTGCCCTCTTTTATCTGCCAATCGACATGCGAGACGAAGGAAGCCTCGTCCACCTTGCCGGCGTCAGTAAAGGGCGTCACGAGAGCGGGAATGGATCCCTGGAACATGCAAGTCTCCTAGCGGCGCGGCATTCATGCTTCAGCCGCAATCCATGGTTATGAATCCGCGCACCATAAAGCGCCGGCTTGACGGCGACAAGCACGCTTTGAATGGTTAAGGGCAGTTTCCGATATCATAATTGATTGAAATTCGGGCCACCGGTAAGGTTTCGTTAATATTGCATTTGGCAAATGGAAGGGGCCTTTTGTTTTGTGAGTAGCCGGATGAAGAGACCTGTCATGATCTGGACCGCCGTGGGCTTGGCGGTCGCCTGGGGCGCGGTTGCCTCGCAACTTCCCGGCCAGCAGATACCGACGAGCGCCAATGCCTATGTCGCCATGGCGCCGGACCCCATGAGCACGGCCGCGATCCCGCGCAGCGGGGCTATCGCCCCCGTCAGCGGCGACCTGAAAGCAGGCCTCGATGCCCTTTCCAACAAGAACCCGATGCAGGCGCTCGCCATCCGCAACGGCATGGACGAAGGCACGCTCGATCGCCATATCCTGACCTGGGCAATCGCGACTTCGGGCCAACCGGGCATTCCCTCCGGCGAGATTGCCGCCGCCGCCCGCGAGCTTCAGGGCTGGCCGGGCCTCGGCAGCCTGCGTGCCAATTCCGAGCGGGCGCTCTACACAGAAAACCCGGCAACGGATCAAGTCCTTGCCGCCTTCGGCAACTCGCAGCCGGAGACCGTGGAGGGCAGCATCATCCTCTCGCGTGCCCTTATGGCACGCGGCGCGTCGGCGCAGGCCGCAAAGCTGATCCGCAAGATCTGGCGCGATGAGCCATTGGACAAGGCTCTCGAAGACAAGATCCTTGCGGAATTCCCCAGCCTGCTTTCGCCTGCCGATCACAAGGCGCGCATGGATTATCTGCTTTATCGCGACCGGACCGCGCAGGCCAAACGCTTCGGCGACCTCGGCAGGGCGCAATCGCTCTACAAGGCATGGGCGGCGGTCAATGATCGCTCGCCGAAGGCTGATGCACTGATTGCGTCCATCGACGCGCAATGGCGCAGGGACCCCGCCTATCTCTTCATGCGGATCGAAAACCTGCGTCGCCAGAACAAATATGACGATGCCGCCAATCTTCTGGCGCAAATGCCGCGTGACCCGAATGTGCTCGTCAGCCCCGGCGCATGGTGGGCCGAACAGCGCATCGTCAGCCGCGGCCTGGTGGATCAAGGTGAATTCAAGGCCGCCTATCGCGTCGTCGACGCCAGCGTCGCGGAAAGCCCGCAGGATGTCGGCGAGGCCGAATTCCATGCCGGCTGGTACGCTCTGCGCGGGCTGCAGGACGGCACAAACGCGTCAGCCCATTTCCGCAAGATCCTGCAGGTCTCGAACGGACCGATCTCGCAATCGCGCGGCTGGTATTGGCTCGGCCGCGCCGCCGAAGCTGGCGGACCGGGCAAGGCGGCCGATTTTTACACGAAGGCCGCTTCCTATCCGAGCACCTTCTACGGCCAGCTTGCTGCCGAGAAACTTGGCCGCCGCACCCTTAACGTCACCTATCCCTCGCCCTCGGCTACGGATCGTCAGCGCTTCCAGGGACGCGAGGCGGTACAGGCGATTTCGCGGCTTGAGGCCGCAGGACACGGATGGCGTGCCGACGCGCTCTATCGCGCTCTCGCCAAACAGCTGGATAGCCCCGGCGAAGTCGCCATGCTGGCCGCCCGTGCCGAACGTTCCGGCAATCATCAGCTTTCGCTGCAGATCGGCAAGATTGCCTATGGGCGCGGCATCGAGGTCGCAGCCCTCGCCTTCCCGATCGGCGTCATTCCGGACAATGCCAATATTTCCGGCTCCGGCAAGGCGCTCGCCTATGCCATTGCCCGGCAAGAGAGCGCCTTCAATCCGGCCGCAATCTCCTCTGCCAATGCCCGCGGCCTGCTGCAGTTGCTGCCGAAGACGGCAAAGGCCGTTGCCGGCCGGCACGGCATAACCTATTCCGCCGACAAGCTG
Organism: Martinezella sp. CNPSo 3732; assembly: GCF_057784515.1. Taxonomy (NCBI): domain Bacteria; kingdom Pseudomonadati; phylum Pseudomonadota; class Alphaproteobacteria; order Hyphomicrobiales; family Rhizobiaceae; genus Martinezella; species Martinezella sp. CNPSo 3732. Next base: position 250,939 of record NZ_JBXSOO010000002.1, on the reverse strand, counting down.
ACGCAGGATGCCGGCTACAACGCCACGCTCGGCGCCCATTATCTCGGCGAGCAGATCGACACCTTCGGCGGCTCCTACATCCTGACCTTCATCGCTTACAATGCAGGGCCGAACAAGGTGCCGGAATGGATCAGCCGCTATGGCGATCCGCGCGGCAAGTCGCTCGACGATGTGATCGACTGGATCGAGCGCATCCCCTTCCCCGAGACCCGCAACTACGTGCAGCGCGTGATGGAAAACTATCAGGTCTACAAGGCCCGGCTGGGACAGAAGACCGATATCGTACACGATCTGGTCGACGGCCGCGGCTAAGGCCGATCACTATCGCGAAGGTGCCGCCCGGCCTTGCGCGATATGCTTCAGCCAACAACCGTAGTTGTGTAGGCTGCGGAAATGACGTTACATCCCTCGTGACAGCCAAGGTACGAGGGATGGCGCATGCGCAGCGACGACGAAAGCGGTTTTCTTGCCAGAACGATCGCAGCGGAAGATGGCCTGAAGCTCCATGTGCGGGACTATGCCGGCGATGAGACGATCACGAAGGCCAGAACACCCGTCTTCTGCCTGCCCGGCCTGACGCGCAACTCTCGGGACTTTCATCAACTGGCGCTGCTTCTGTCCCAGGACCCGGCAGCCCCGCGCAGGGTAATCACGCTCGATGCCCGCGGACGCGGGGCATCCGAATGGGATAAGGACAAATCCCGCTACAATCTCATCGTGGAAGGGCAAGATGTCCTCACGGTCTGCGCTGCGCTCGGGATTCATCAGGCGATCTTCATCGGCACGTCGCGCGGCGGATTGGTTCTGCACATGCTCGCAGCCAGCCGGCGGGATATCCTGAAGGCGGTAATTCTTAACGATATCGGTCCAGTCCTTGAGAAGATCGGATTGGCGGATATCCGCGGTTATCTCAATCGGGACAAGAAACCCGCCAATTGGGACGAGGCGATCGAGATCCTACGGGAGAATCATGGCGGCGCCTTTGGCGCGCTTGACGAAGAGGATTGGCAGGACATGGCACGGGCAATCTATGCCTTTCGCGACGGCAAGCCGGTTGCCGATTACGATCCTGCCATCGCAGCGCAGATGCAGGCACTCGACCTGGAAGCGCCGATTCCAGACCTGTGGCCGCAATTCCAAGCGTTTCAAGATATTCCGCTGATGGTGATTCGTGGCGAGAATTCGAAGCTTCTGACACAGATCACAACGGACGAGATGGCAAGGCGCCATCCGGAGATGGTCATTAAGATCGCGAGAGGGCAAGGACATGCCCCGATTTTACATTTGGGCGATGTCCCGGATGCGATCCGACATTTCATCTCGGAGTTTTGACAACAGGCACCCGCGCACTGTTCGACACCTGCCCAAAGCAAAAGGCCCGGTTGGGAAACCGGGCCTTTCCTCTTCTGATCGGAGGTCTGACCAGAAGATTTGTCAAACTTGTTCGGCGAACCGAATTAGAACACACGCTGGAAGCGCAGGATACCAGCCCAGGTGTCCTTGTTGACGGCGTCGTAGTTGACGTAGGTCACTTCCGGCTCGATCAGCAGGTCCTTGACGGGGTTGAACTTGACGTTCGTGGTCGCGGCGAAAGTCTTCAGGTCATCGTAGGAAAGCTGCAGGTTCCACTTCAGCTTTTCGTTGATCGGAACGCCAACACCGCCCCAAACAGCCCAGTCACCCCAGCCGAGACCAGCACCGCCGGCACCGGCATACTTGTTGAGCTTGTCGCCATCCGTGTTCCAGCCGCCCATAACGAAAGCGGTGAGAACGCCGAAATCGGCATCGACGCGAGCCTTGACGGCGCCTTCCTCGACGATGGAGTCGTAGCCGCCGACAACGCGGAACTGCCAGGCACCGGCCTTGTAGCCAACACCGGCAACGACGTCAGGCAGGTAGTGGTTCGTGCTATCTTCGCCGTTTGCACCGGTCGCGCCCGTGCCGGAATTGGAATCTTCCAGCGAGATCACAGCCGTGAAGCCGTTGCCGGCGTCATACTTGTAGGTCAACTGGTTCAGTTCGTCGGTGCCGTTGATGCCGTATTCGATCACGTCGTCGTTGATGACGTCGCCGGCGTAGCCGAGGAAGGTCGAGTAGACCGAATCGGCCTTACCGACGAGGAAACCGCCCAGGCTGATGTTGGCCCAAAGCAGCTTGGTCGTGGTCGCATTGCCGTCATTCCAGTCCCAACGAACAACGGTATTGGTCTTCAGCGGGCCGTATTCGGTGTCGGTGGCAGTGTCGAGAGAGAGTTCAGCGCGGGTATGCCAATAGGTACCGCGGCCACCAGCGTCCTGGCCAGCCTTGTAGGCGTTGTACCAGCCGCCTTCGGTACGGACACGGCCGCCGATCTTGAGGCAGGTTTCGGTGCCCGGGATGAAGAAGTAGCCAGCGCCATATGCATCGCAGATGCGGACGTATTCCAGCGGCTCCGGCTCAGCAGCGACAATCGCGTCAGCAGCATGAGCACCGGATACTGCTGCCAGCGCAGCAGCGGAGCCGAGAAGAAGGCTCTTGATGTTCATAGTAACTCCAGTTCCAATATCGATCAGGTATGACAATTCACGCCGAGAAAATCGACGCGCCCTACCCACCTGGTTTTAAAAGTTGACCCCTGATCTGGGAGAACCAAGACACTAAGTCTCGTTTCCGATTTGGAACCTACAGATCGTTTTTTTCAGAGCAATATCAGAGATAAACTATGAACAATTGTGACGGCGGTTTCAAACGAGTGCGTTGCACAAAAATCACGTCGCAAAACTGTCATATTGCCGACACGTCCCAGCTCACAGTTACTTAAGATTACGCTAAAAATACACGCGACCACGGGTCGATCGCGTCGAAAAAGAGTATAGAGCACTCTCAAGACTGCATTCTAATTTGTCGATATTCTCAAATTAAGAAAGCCCGGCCATTGGCCGGGCTTTCCATCACCGTAGTGAGAAATCTCAAATGACCGAAGTCAAATCAGATTAGAACGAGCGCTCGAAGCGGAGGATACCAGCCCACTGGTCCTGATTGATGGAGTCCCAGTTGGTGTAGGAGACTTCCGGCTCGATGAGCAGGTTCTTGACCGGGTTCCACTTGACGTTCGTCGTGGCGGCAAAGATCTTGGAGTCGGTGTAGGCGAGCTGGAGGTTCCACTTCAGCTTTTCGTTGACCGGAACGCCAACGCCGCCCCAGACAGCCCAATCACCCCAGCCGATGTTGGAAGCCGGACCAGCGCCGTTTGCACCGGCGTACTTGTTCAGCTTGTCGCCATCGGTGTTCCAGCCGCCCATCAAGAAAGCCGAGAACGCACCGAAGTCAGCATCGACACGAGCCTTGATAGCGCCTTCTTCGACGATCGAGTCGTAACCGCCAACGACCTTGAAGCCCCATGCACCAGACTTGAAGCCGGCACCTGCAACAACGTCAGGCAGGTAGTGGTTCGTGCTGTCTTCGCCGTTTGCACCGGTCGCGCCCGTGCCGGAGTTGCTGTCTTCGAGCGAGATCACAGCCGTGAAACCGTTGCCGGCATCATAGTTGTAGGTGATCTGGTTCAGTTCGTACGGGCCGTCATAGACCACGTCGTCGTTGATGACGTCGCCGGCATAACCGGTGAAGACGTTGAACTCCGAGTCTTCCTTACCAACGGTGAAACCGCCGAGGCTGATGCTGGCGTGCAGCAGGTTCGTCTTGGTGGCGTTGCCGTCGTTCCAGTCCCAACGAATTTCGGTGTTGGTCTTCAGCGGGCCGTATTCGGTATCGGTTGCCGTCTGCAGGCGGAGCTCAGCACGAGTGTGCCACAGCGTGCCCAGGTGGCTGTCAGGATTGTAAGCGTCATACCACTGACCTTCGGTACGAACCTTACCGCCGATCTTGAGGCAGGTTTCCGTGCCCGGGATGAAGAAGTAACCAGCACCGTATGCGTCGCAAATGCGGACGTATTCGAGCGGCTCCGGCTCAGCAGCGACGATAGCGTCAGCCGCGTGAGCACCGGAAACTGCCACGAGCGCGGCAGCGGAGCCGAGAAGAAGGCTCTTGATGTTCATATTGACCTCCAGTCAAAGTTTTATATCGAGAATGAGAACTACCCGAAGGTATTCCCTGTCCCATCCTCGTGTTTCAAGAAGTGGACGATCAATCGCCCTCGCTTCCGAGAGTGAAAATACAAGACGTGCACTGTCACGCAATCGACATTTTCGCGGAACGGGGGATTTGCGTAAGCCTTCCGCAAGCCCTGTTGCCGAAAGGACACAAGTCAGCAACACGGCGGCCGCAATTATTTAGACTTCATTAAGAAACTCCTTAATCTACCGGCACTTACGTGCGCAGTGAAAACGGTCGCCGCTAATTGGAAAAAGGCACTCGAATGGCCTTTCCATGGCTAACCGGCGGATTTTGCTGGGTTTGGTAAGCTCTGTATGACGCTTCTTCGCCGGCCTTCCCGGTATCGACAACCACTGTTAGGCCCGGCCCGCGTCCCAAAACGACGCAAGGACGCGGGTGATTCCCTGAAATGGCCGATTCGACTGCGACGTGCAGGCATCGAGCAAAGGCCAAACCGCCAGCGACCAGATATCGCTCTACACGTCATTTCCTTCGATAGAGGATCATTCCGGCGTGATGGAGCACGCCATCGATGAAATCGCCATCGGCGGTGAAACCTGTATCGTCCCAATAGTCGATATGATCGCCCGTCACCGCGTAGCGCCCCTGATAGGCACGCTCACGGCTTCCCCGCGCTTCGATATATCGGCCGTGTGGCAGGAGTTCATGACGGATATGATTGTCGGCAGTCGTCCACATGCCGACGTAAGCATGTATCGGTTTCTTCATTTCAATTCGATCCTCGGAAAGCGCAGGCGGCGCGAATACGACGCGGGCCGGCCAGGGTGAGAGCAAAGAGACCGCGAATCAATGTGTCGCCCGCGTCGGGCGAACGACGATCTCATTGACATCGACATCATCGGGCTGCTCGACGGCGAAACGCACCGCCCGACCGATGGCATCGGGCGCCAGCGCCACGGCTCGATAGGATTTCATCGCTTCGACTGCTACCGGATCGGTGATCGTATCGGCCAGCTCGCTCTCGACGACGCCCGGATGGATGCAGGTGACCCGGATATCGCGGCATTCCTGGCGCAGCCCATCGGAGATCGCCCGAACGGCATACTTGGTCGCGCAATAGACGGCGGCGGTCGGAGAGACGGCCAAAGCCCCGATCGAAGCGATGTTGATGATGTGGCCGGAGCCGCGCGCCGTCATTTCCGGCAGGACCGCCGCAATGCCATGAAGCACGCCCTTGATGTTGACGTCGACCATTCTGTCCCATTCCTCGACTTTCATCGAAGCCATCAGGGAAAGCGGCATGATGCCGGCATTGTTGACGATCACATCAACGCTTCCCCAAGCCGCGCGTGCCGCCTCTGCAAAGGCGGCAACGTCAGCCCTATCGGTGACATCGAGCCGGCGGGTCATAACCGTGCCGCCCATTTCCCGAATCTCGGCTGCCAATGCTTCCAATCTGTCGATACGCCTGGCGCCGAGCATGACCTTTGCGCCGGCGGAAGCGAGTTCGCGGGCGATGCCCGCACCGATGCCGCTGGAGGCACCCGTAATGAGAACGACTTTATCGATAGGCATGCGATCACTCCTTGCTATGTGAACGGTTCTCTCCTGGAACCGGCTATAGGGAGGATACAGAGCCTCATTGTCGTGATAAGCCATCCATTCAGTGACAGCTTGGAAAGTAGTAGTTACCAATGTGGCCCGATCTCAATGCTCTCGCCGTCTTCATCCTTGTCGCTCAGGAGCGCAATTTTCGCGCCGCGGCCGATAGGCTCGGCGTCACCCGCTCGGCAGTCAGCCAGACCATCCGGCGATTGGAGGAGAGCCTGGGTATCGCGCTGCTACAGCGCACAACCCGCAGCGTCAGCCTGACGGAGGCCGGCGAACGGCTCTACGCGGAGGTGGAGCCGGCAGTCTCTGACATACGCACCGCGATGGAAAAGACGGACACTTTGCGGACGCGGCCCCGCGGTCAATTACGGCTTGCCGTCTCGTCGATCGCGGAGCGATTTCTCTCCGGCGATTTTCTCGCGGGCTTCGCGGCCGCCAACCCCGAAATCCAACTCGATATTACTGTCACGGACGAGGAATTCGACATCGTGTCAGAAGGCTATGACGCGGGCGTCCGGCTTGGCGAAGTCATCGAGCAGGACATGATTGCCGTACCCGTCGCCGGTAAGGAGCGGCAATTGGCCGTCTGCTCGCCTGTCTATCGCGATCGATTCGGAATCCCCCGGCATCCGAAAGAGCTCTCCATGCATCGATGCATAGGCTGGCGCCCCTCGCCAAAGGCTGTCCCCTATCGCTGGGAGTTTGCCGAAGAAGGCAAGGAATTCCGCGTGGAGGTCGCGCCGGAGGTGACGACGAATGACATGAGCGTGATGATCAGGCTGGCTATCGCCGGAGCGGGAATCACATTCGGGATGGAAGAAAGCTTCCGCACCTTCATCGGCAGAAACGAGCTGGTGCCGATCCTCGAGGAATATTGCCCCTATTTCCCGGGCTTCTACCTCTACTATCCCAACCGACGGAACATGGCTCCCAAGCTGCGCGCGCTCATAGCACATCTGAAACGCTACGAAGGCTTTGCAGGCCGCGATTCTCTATAATATCCGGTTTTGCTGTATTTGGCGGAACCGGCATCGCGGGCCGTCTGCTGATGATGACAATTGAGTCAAAATGGCGGAGAAGATGGGATTCGAACCCACGATACCATTTCTGGTATACTCCCTTAGCAGGGGAGCGCCTTCGACCACTCGGCCACCTCTCCGGTGCGGCCCTGATAGGGCCATTCATTTATCGACGCAAGCGCTTTTTCGCGCTTGTGTACGTTCTTTCCGTGATTCAGCAACAGGCAATTGCCGGCCGAAGCATGGTCCGGCCGGCTCGAAAATTCACATCAAGCCAGCAGCTGCTTCAAATCCGCGGCGGGGTCGGCAAGGATCTCCCTGGATGGATTGGCGCCGCTTTCCAGCAGCTTCTTGCCGGTAACATAGGCCTTTGCATCGTTTATGGCGTCGACCGCGATGAAACGACCCTGCTTGAAATACCAGACGGAGGCCGCGCCCTCGCGAGCACCCGGCCGCAGCAATGTCTCGTCGTAACCAAGATTGAAACCGGCGATCTGCAGCTTCACATCGTATTGATCCGACCAGAACCACGGCTTCGGGTCATAGGCCTTTTCGTTGCCAGCTATGATTCCCGCCGCGGCTTCCGCCTGGTCGACGGCATTCTGCACGGATTCGAGCCTGATACGGCCGCCCTCCCATGGCAGCTCCACGCAATCACCCATGGCCAAGATTGCGGGATCGGAGGTGCGGGCGAACGAATCGACGACGATGCCGTTGCCGACCTCAAGGCCGGCCTCCTTGGCAAGTCTGTCATTGGGAGCGACGCCGATGCCAACCACGACGAAATCGACATCGATGGTAGACCCGTCGGACAATTCGGCAGCGGTGACATGATCGTTGCGACCGATGAGCTGCTTCAGGCCGATCTTTTCGCGAATGATGACATCGTGCTTTTGATGAATGGCCCTGAAAATGTCGGCGGTTTCCTTGGCGGCGACACGCTGCAGTATCCTGTCGCCCATCTCGATGAGGGTCACTTCGAGGCCGCGATGGCGCGCCACTGCGGCCGCTTCGAGCCCGATATAGCCGCCGCCGATGATGAGCACCCGGCGCCCAGGGCGCATTTCGCCGGCAAGAAGATCGGCATCGCGCTTGTCACGGGCGAGATAGACACCTTCGAGCGCGCCGCCGACGGAGGGCGGCAGGCGGCGGGGCGTCGAGCCCGTCGCAAGCGCCAGCGTCTCGTAATCCAGCCTGGAGCCGTCCTGCATGACGATCTGCTTTGCGGCGCGATCGATCTGCTCGACCCAGGTGGACAGGCGGATCTCGACATTATTATCGGCATACCAATGTTCAGGCCGGAACAGCAGACGATCGAAAGTCATCTCGCCCAGCAGATACTTCTTGGTCAGTGGCGGTCGCTGATAGGGAAGGTTCTCTTCGGCACCGACGATGGTGATCGGCCGCGAATCACCCAACCCGCGCAATTTGGCAGCGAGCGCGAAACCCGCCTGCCCGGCCCCAACAATGACCAATCTGCCCGTCACGATCCGTACTCCATTGTTATTATGGCGCTCCTTCCGCGCTGCGCGGAAGGCTGCCTATGGACTTCAGGGGTAACGCCTGCATCCGCAAGCGTCAATCGCGGCTGACCCTGCGCCCCGGATCGGGAGAAAATTAGGCCAAACGTTCAGCTTGATATTTCGACCCAGCGGCGTTCGTGGAAGGATTGGGCCATGGCGTGCACCGATTTTTCGATGCGCAGGCCGTCTTTGAAAGCGACGACTGACGCAGCCTCGCCTGATATGGCGCGGATCAGCTCCCGGCACTCGATGATCTTCAGATCGTTGAAGCCGAGACCATGACCGGGCGCCGGGATGAAACGGTCATAGGGCTTGTGCGCCGGTGCGGCCAGCACCTTGCGGAAGCCCTGTTCGCTGTCCCTGCCCTCGGCCTGATAGAGCTCGAATTCGTTCATGCGCTCCTGGTCATAGGAGATCGAGCCCTTGGAGCCGAAGATCTGCAGCGCGATCCGGCCCTTGCGGCCCCAGGCCGAGCGATTGGCCATCAGCACGGCGGAAATGCCGCCGTCGAGGCGCATTAGCACATTGGCAAGATCGTGGTTTTCAACGGCGCGGCTGCCGCCATCCTTCAACGGCCGTTCGGCATAGGGCTTCACCATGTCGGTGATCACGGCCTCGACATGGCCCAACAGGAACCAAAGAAGCGAAAGCGGATGCACGGCGAAATCATCCAAAGCGCCGTAACCGGAAGCAAGTTCGCTCTTCCAATAGAAGAGACCGTTCGGATCGGCCATGAAATCTTCATCCATCTCGACGCGAACGTGATTGACCGTGCCGATCGCCCCTTCTGCGATCAGCGACTTGATATGCCGCATCACCGGGTTCTGGATATAATTGTAACCGAGGATGGCGACTTTGCCCGAGGCCTTGGCTGCAGCCAGCATGCGTTCGGCATCGCCATAAGCGGGCGCCATCGGCTTCTCGCACCAGACGTGCTTGCCAGCTTCAAGGGCTGCGATCGCCATTTCCGGGTGGAACTGGTTGGGGGTAGTGATCGAGACGACGTCGACATCCGGGTCTGCGATCAGCTCGCGCCAATCGGCCGTTGCCTTTTCGAAGCCGAATTCGTCACCGCGCGCCTTTGCCAGATCGGCATTGGCTTCGGCGAGATGCACCAGGCGCGGCCGCGCGACGTCACCGAATACGGTCTTCACCGCATTCCAGGCCAGCGCGTGGCATTTTCCCATATAACCGGTGCCGATCAATCCAACGCCCAACGGCTTCATTTGCCCTTCCTCCTCAAATCCGCTCCCGAAGTTGCGCGATTTTTGGAATATTTAGACCGTTTTGACAAGCACACTCATGGCTTCAGCATCTCTTCCGCACGCAAGAATCCATATTTATCTATTTAAAATCATAAACTTAAAATTATTCGTGCCGAACGATTCAAAATCCGGTATCGTTGGAAATATGGAACGTTTGTTTCATTACGGGCATTGGGGGAACTGAAGGACGGTGCATGGACAACAATATCGAGACGCAGACCAAGGTACCACGCGACTTCGAAAGCCTGCGCAGCACCATCATAGAGCGCAAGAATGCCATGCCCAAGCGATTGGCCCAGGTTGCCGCCTTTGCGCTCGGCAATCCCGATGAGATCGCCTTCGGCACGACAGCCAGCATTGCCGCGGCCGCCGAAGTTCAACCCTCCACGCTGGTGCGCCTTGCCCGTCACCTCGGCTATGAGGGCTTTTCCGATCTTCAGAGTATCTTTCGCGAACGGCTGCGCGACCGGACGCTGAGCTATGAGGAGCGGCTGGTAACGCTAGAACGCTCCGGCGTAGAGAACGAAGAAGCCAGCATTCTCTCCGGCTTCCTCTCTGCGGCGAGCCAATCCGTCAGCAAGCTCGCCGCAACCATCGAGACCGACACCTTCGCCAAAGCCGTCGACGTGCTTGCAGCGGCCGAGACGATCTATCTGATCGCCAAGCGCCGCTCCTATCCGCTGACGGCACATATGACCTATGCCTTTTCCAAGCTCAACATACGTCACCAGATCGTCGCCTCGCCGAACGGCATTGACGGCGAGATAACCCGCTTCGCCACGGAGAAGGATGCCGCGATCGCCGCGAGCTTTTCGCCCTATGCAGCCGATAGCCTGGCGCAGGCACAGGATCTCGCCTCGCGCGACGTGCCGGTCATCGCCATTACCGATTCGGCTTTTTCGCCGCTTACCGCTTGCGCGGACTACTGGTTTGAAGTGGCGGAAGCCGATTTTGCCGGTTTCCGCTCGTTGTCGGCATCGATGGCGCTGATCATGGCCTTTCCGGTTGCCATTGCCGAGCGCCGGCGAAAAGCTGCAACAAAAGCCGATAAAACGAAAATGGAATAAACATTCCGAATTGACAAAATCTCGGAACCAATGTTTCACTACAACCAAGATCACGGCCGCGGGAGATGGCCGCTAGATCCATAGCAGCCGGGACGAAACGAGCACCGGCACTTTCAATAACGCATGATCTCGGCGCGGGCTGAAAAGCAGAAGAGGTCATGCCCCGACGGGAGGACATTATGGCACACGACAATCCGGGCGGTCAGCCGGAGACAAAACTCGATGTGATCACTATCGGCCGATCCTCCGTCGACCTTTACGGCCAGCAGATCGGCTCGCGCCTGGAAGACATAGCCTCTTTTGCCAAGTCGGTTGGCGGCTGCCCGGCCAATATCGCCATTGGCACCGCGCGGCTCGGCCTGAAATCCGGCCTCATCACCCGTGTCGGCGACGAGCAGATGGGCCGCTTCATCCGCGAACAGGCGGCACGCGAGGGCGTGGCCGTCGATGGGATCGCGACGGACAAGGAGCGGCTGACAGCACTGGTGCTGTTGGCGGTCGAGGCCGAGGGCGTCTCGCCGATGATCTTCTATCGCTCAGACTGCGCCGACATGGCGCTGAATGAAGACGATATCGACGAAGGCTTCATCAAGTCCTCGGGCGCCGTTCTGGTCTCCGGCACGCATTTCTCCAAGCCCAATACCGAGGCGGCACAGCGCAAGGCGATCCGCATCGCCAAGGCGCACGGCCGCAAGGTGATCTTCGACATCGATTACCGGCCGAACCTTTGGGGCCTCGCCGGCCACGCCGAAGGTTTCGAGCGCTATGTGAAGTCGGAACGCGTGTCCTCCAAAATGAAGGAGACGCTGCCGGATTGCGACCTGATCGTCGGCACCGAAGAAGAGATCATGATCGCCTCCGGTGCCGACGACGTGCTCGGCGCGCTCAAGGAAATCCGCCGCCTCTCGTCCGCCGTCATCGTACTGAAGCGCGGCGCCATGGGCTGCATCGTCTACGACGGTCCGATCTCCGACGATCTCGAAGCCGGTATCGTCGGCCAGGGTTTCCCGATCGAGGTCTTCAACGTTCTCGGCGCGGGCGACGCCTTCATGTCCGGCTTCCTGCGCGGTTATCTCCGCGGCGAGCCCTTGAAGACCTGCGCCACCTGGGCGAATGCATGCGGCGCCTTCGCCGTTTCCCGCCTGCTCTGCTCGCCGGAATATCCGACGTGGGCTGAGCTCGATTTCTTCCTGAGGACGGGCAGCAAGCACCGGGCGCTGCGCAAGGATGAGGCGATCAACCACATCCACTGGGCAACGACGCGCCGCAGCGACGAAATCCCGCTGCTGATGGCGCTTGCGATCGACCACCGTTCGCAGCTCGTCAGCGTCTGCGACGAGCTAAGCGTCGGTTACGACAGGATCGTCGCCTTCAAGCGGCTCGCGGTCGAGGCTGCGGCGCGTGTGGCCGACGGCCGCCCTGGCTATGGCATGCTGATCGATGAACGCTTCGGGCGCGACGCCTTCTTCGATGCGGCAACCAAGAATTTCTCCTGGATCGGCCGCCCTGTGGAGTTGCCGGGATCGAAACCGCTGAAATTCGAATTCAGCCAGGATATCGGCTCGCAGCTTGTCGAATGGCCGCTTAATCATTGCATCAAATGCCTTTGCTTCTACCATCCGGACGATCCAAAGGAGCTGAAGGCGGAGCAGCAGGAGAAGCTGCGGACGCTGTTCGAAGCCGCGCGCAAGGTCGGCCGCGAACTGCTCGTCGAGATCATCGCTGGCAAGAATGGACCACTAACCGACGACACGATCCCGACTGCCATGGAAGAGCTCTACGCTCTCGGCATCAAGCCGGACTGGTGGAAGCTGGAGCCGCAGGAATCGGCATCAGCCTGGAAAAAAATCGATGCCGTGATCGCCAAAAATGATCCATGGTGCCGCGGTATCGTGCTGCTCGGCCTGGAGGCGCCGGCGGAGGAATTGATCCGCAGTTTCGAGGCGACGCTGGCAGCCCCTTCAGTCAAGGGCTTCGCCGTCGGGCGAACCATCTTCTCCGATGCGGCCCGCGCATGGCTGTCGGGCGGCATGAACGACGAGGAAGCGATTGCCGATATGGCCGGCCGCTTCCGGCAACTGACGCAAGCGTGGCTTAAAACCCGCGGCGTGTAAGTAACAAGCATTTGGGAGGCGCCCGATGGGCAAGACGATCCGATTGACGATGGCGCAGGCCGTCACGCATTTCCTCAAGAAGCAGATGACCATCATCGACGGGCAAAAGCAGCCGATCTTCGGTGGCGTTTGGGCTATCTTCGGTCACGGCAATGTCGCCGGTATCGGTGAGGCACTCTATCAGGTGCGCGAGGAGCTGCCGACCTTCCGCGCCCACAATGAGCAGGGCATGGCCCATGCCGCCATCGCCTATGCCAAGGCGAGCTTTCGTCAGCGTTTCATGGCCTGCACGACCTCCATCGGCCCCGGCGCACTGAATATGGTGACAGCCGCCGGCGTCGCCCACGTCAACCGTATTCCGGTCCTCTTCCTGCCCGGCGACGTCTTTGCCAATCGCGCCCCCGATCCGGTACTGCAGCAGATCGAGGATTTCGGTGACGGCACCGTGTCGGCCAATGACGCCTTCCGCCCGGTCTCCCGCTATTTCGACCGCATCACCCGCCCGGAACAGATCATATCGGCGCTGAAGCGCGCCATGCAGGTGCTGACCGATCCCCTCGATTGCGGCCCGGTGACCCTCTCGCTCTGCCAGGACGTACAGGCCGAAGCCTATGATTATCCCGAAAGCTTTTTCGAAGAGCATGTCTGGACCCAGCGCCGACCGCAGCCGGATGCCGACGAACTCGCCAGCGCCATCTCGCTGATCCGTCGTTCGGAAAAGCCCGTCATTCTCGCCGGCGGCGGCGTGCTCTATTCGCAGGCGACGAAGGAACTCGCCGCTTTCGCCGAAGCCCATGATATTCCCGTCGTTGTCACGCAGGCCGGCAAATCGGCCATCGACGAGACGCATCCCCTCGCGCTCGGCTCTGTTGGCGTGACGGGCACCTCGGCGGCCAATGCCATTGCCGAGGATACCGATCTGGTGATTGCTGTGGGAACCCGCTGCCAGGACTTCACCACCGGCTCCTGGGCGCTGTTTAAGAACGAAAAGCTGGCCATGATCGGCCTCAATATTGCGGCCTATGACGCGCTGAAACACAACAGTCACCCACTGGTGACAGATGCGCGCGAAGGGCTGAAGGCGCTTTCCGCCGGCCTGACGGGCTGGCGCGCGCCGGCATCGCTCGCCGAAAAGGCGACACGGGAAAAGAAGATCTGGATGGAAGCTGCCGCCAAGGCGATGGCGACGACCAATGCCGCCCTGCCCTCCGACGCCCAGGTCATTGGCGCCGTTACCCGCACGCTAGGCGGCAAGGACAGCATCCTCGTCTGTGCTGCCGGCGGCCTGCCCGGCGAGTTGCACAAGCTTTGGCCGGCGACGGCGCCGGGCAGCTACCACATGGAATACGGCTTCTCCTGCATGGGCTATGAGATTGCCGGCGGGCTTGGCGTCAAGATGGCGCGGCCGGAGAAGGATGTCGTCGTCATGGTCGGCGACGGCTCCTACATGATGCTGAATTCCGAACTGGCGACCTCTGTCATGCTCGGCCTGAAGATCACGGTCGTTCTCCTCGACAACCGCGGCTATGGCTGCATCAACCGCCTGCAGATGGCGACCGGTGGCGCGAACTTCAACAACCTCTTGAAGGACTCGCGCTTCGAAGTGATGCCGGAGATCGACTTCCGAGCGCATGCGGCGAGCATGGGTGCGATTGCGGTCAAGGTTTCCTCCATCGCCGAGTTGGAACAGGCCATCGAAGCATCGAAGAAGAACGACCGCAGCTCGGTCATCGTCATCGACACCGACCCGCTGATCACCACGGATGAAGGCGGCCACTGGTGGGATGTCGCCGTTCCCGAAGTCAGCCCTCGCGCCGAGGTCAACAAGGCCCGCGCGGCTTACGAACAAGCCCGCGCCGCCCAGCGCATCGGCTGATCCATTTCCGTCCTGTTTCTGGAGGAGCTTTCGGCTCCTCCGACAGCTTTTTCAAGGAGACCATTGATGAAGGCCAAACTCGGCATGTCGCCCATCGCCTGGTGGAACGACGATCTTCCTGAGCTCAGCGACGACGTATCTCTGGAAGAATGCCTGCGCCAGTCGCGCGGCGCGGGCTTCACCGGCATGGAACAGGGCCGGCGCTTCCCTAGCAACCCTGATGAGATGCTGCCGATCCTGCGTGCCGCCGACGTGACGCTTTGCGGCGGCTGGTTCTCCGGCACCCTCGTCAACGAGGCGCTTGCCGCCAACAAGGATCGCATCGCGCCGATGATCGAACTGTTCAAGGCGGTCAACGCGCCTTGCATCGTCTATGGCGAAGTCGGCCGCTCCATCCAGGGCGACCGCTCCAAGCCGCTCGCCACCAAGCCGCGCCTTTCGGATGACGAGATGAAGGCCTACGCCCGCCGCGTCACCGAGTTCGGCGAATGGTGTGCCGACCAAGGCATGCCGCTCTCGTATCACCATCATATGGCAGCCGCGGTCGAAACCGAGCCGGAACTCGATGCCTTCATGCGCAATTCCGGCGAAGGCATTCCGCTGCTGCTCGATGCCGGTCACCTCGCCTTTGCCGGCGGCGACGTACTGCGCGCCATCGACAACCACCACGCCCGCATCAACCATGTCCACGTCAAGGATATCCGCAAGTCGGTCGTCGACGGGCTGGATCGCAGCAAGCAGTCCTTCCTCGATGCCGTCGCGCTTGGCGCATTCACGGTGCCGGGCGATGGCTCGCTCGATTTCGGCGCGATCGTCAAGCGCTTCGCCGATTACGGCTATGAAGGCTGGTTCGTGGTCGAAGCCGAACAGGATCCGCGCAAGGCGCCGCCGCAAAAGATGGCCGAGATCGGCCATGCCGAGCTGATGCGCGTGATGACGGCCGCAGGCTACACGGTTGAAACCGAAGGCTTTCCCAAGGGATAACGGAAGACGAGCACCCCTCTCCTCCGTCACAGGTTGGCGAGGGGCACTCTCCAAGCAATGGAGCAAGACCATGCCCAATCTGAAGGTCAAACCTAGCGGCTCGCATGGCCGTGTCACCCATGTCACGCCAGAAAGCGCCGGCTGGACCTATGTCGGCTTCGACCTACATCGTCTGAAACCGGGCGAAACCGCTTCGGCCGAAACCGGCGATCGCGAAGTCTGCCTCGTCTGGGTCAGTGGCAAGGGAAGCGCCAAGGCGGGTGCAAAGGATTTCGGCTCGCTCGGCGGGCGCATGAGTCCCTTCGAGGGAGCGCCCCACGCGCTCTATATTCCAGCGGGCTCGAGCTGGTCGGTGACCGCCGAGACCGATCTGGAACTGGCCGTCTGCTCGGCCCCGGGCGGCGGCTCCTATGAAGCTCGCGCCATTCCGCCGGGCACGCATCCGGCGTTGACGCGCGGCAAGGGCACCAATGTCCGCCACGTCAACAACATCATGCCGGAAGACGATGGCGCGGCGCATTCGCTGCTCGTCGTGGAAGTGATCACGCCCGGCGGACACACCTCCTCCTACCCTCCGCACAAACACGATCAGGACAATCTCCCTAACGAGAGCTTCCTGGAGGAGACCTATTACCACCGCCTCAACCCGCCGCAAGGCTTCGGCTTCCAGCGCGTCTATACGGACGATCGCTCGCTGGACGAAGTCATGGTGCTGGAGGATGGCGATGTGACGCTGGTGCCTAGGGGATATCACCCCTGCGCCGCCTGCCACGGCTACGATCTCTATTATTTGAATGTCATGGCCGGCCCGAAGCGTATCTGGAAATTCCACAATGCCACGGAGCACGAGTGGCTGCTGAAGTCCTGAAGAAGCTTCAGGTCCTCAACGACGCGCCCTCGTGGTTCGAGACGGCCCTTTGGGCCTCCTCACCATGAGGGCTAGTCTCCTCTCCTGCACGAGGCTACCCGTTGAACTCGCCTCATGCGGTAGAGAGCCGGTTTACGCGACGATGTCCACTCCATCCTCACCCTGAGGAGCGAAGCCTCGAAGGGCGAGGTTGGCCACAAGCTTCCCAGTAAAAAAGGCCGCGCCCGAAAGTGCGGCCTTTTCCATTCCTACGCCGGCAACAGGCCGTAACGCCATTTCCGATCCCTGGCATTCCGCGACAACACCAGCCAGGTCAGCAGGATCATCCCCATTTCTGCAAAGATCGGCGTCATCCAGATCCCACGTTCGCCGAAGACGAGCGGCAGGAGGAATGTCAGCGGCAAGGTGAACAGATAGGACCGCGACAGACCCAAGATCGCACCACGCTTCGCATCACCGATGGACTGGAAATAGGACGACAGAATGATCGCCTGACCAAAGAGGAAATAGGCGCCGATCGTCCAGGGCAGGATGCGGCCGACTTCCGTGACGATCACAGGATCGCCTACGAAAATCGAACCCATATGCCCCGCCAGCAACTCGACGATGAGTTCGACGGCTGCGCAATAGACGAGAGCCGAAATCAGGGCGATCAAGACGCTATGACCGACGCGGGTTGGAAGGGCGGCGCCATGATTATGGCCTGATATGGTCTGCAACGCGATGCTCAAGCCCAACAGCGGCAGATAGGCGAAGGTCATTACCCGGGTGACAATGCCGTAGGCGCCGACGGTCGCGACATAATCCCCCTCATGCCAGATCGACACGTTGAAGAGGATCGCCGCCGAGCTTAGCGAAATGCCGATGAAACCGAGGCTCATCGGAGCGCCGAAGGCGAAGATGCCGCGCCACTCGCGAACATGCAGCGCCATGTCGACCCAAAGGCCATTCGGCCGACGCAGGCGATAGATGATGACGATCATCAGGCAGATGAATTGCGCCAGCACCGAGCCGCCGGCGGAGCCGACCACGCCCCAGTGCGCAACGGCCATCAGCAGCCAGTTTGCCAGAATGTTGAGCAGCGTCGAGGCAAGCGTCACCAGCGTCATGAAGCCGAGCTTCCCTTCGCAACGCAGCCCGTCGAGATGGATCGAAAGAAAGAAGCTGATCGGCGCGAAGGCGACCATGACGCCCATGAAGGCCTCGGCGCTGCGGGCAACATCGGCGTTTCCCGCCGCTGCCACGGCAATGAACTGGCGGCCTGCGAGCCAGTAGACGAGGTTGATCGCCACCACGACGGCAAGCGCCAGCGTATGGGCGCCGGTAAACACGGACTTCGCGCCGTCACGATCGCCGGCGCCGAGGCGACGGGCGAGAATACTCGCCATGCCGTTGGAAACCAGCGTCTGCAGCGCGATCAGCAGCATCAGCGCCGGAAAGATGAGGCTGACGGCGGAGAGCGCGTCGGCGCCGACATAGACGCCAAGGAAATAGGCGTCGACGACGGCAAAGAGACCGCTGACTGTCGTGATAACGACGATCGGCGCCGCGGTCTTGACGAAGACGCCAGGCAGCCAGCCGGTGAGGAACATGTTGTTTTCGAGTGCGTGCGTCATGGTGGTATCCGGACGGAATCTCTCGCTATAGGCGAAGATAGGGACCTATCGATAAAGGATGAAGATTAGATGTCGAGAACCAGATGGGGCAGGCCGTTCGATGTCCGGCGCGGCGAAATTCCGTCGGCATCGACCTGAGCGTTGATGCGCTGGCGGAAGGCCGAGAAGCTCTCGAATTCAACCACATCGACCGGTTCGTCGAAATGGATCGTTATCTTGTAGAGCCCGCCAGACTTCGCCGACATCGCCAGAACCTTGCCCGTGAAGGGCTTGTTCAGATAGCGCCCGCGCACGGCGGAGCCGACATCGAAGAGCGCATCCGGCCCATCGTTGGGTTTTGCGGCAAGCGCCGACAGCGTATTCCAGTCGCGCAGCCCGTGTTGCTTGGCGATGAGTTCCAGTGCCGTCGAGTGGCTCATGTCGTCTCCGCGCTCGGCCATCGCCTGACGCAGACGCCGGGCCTGAGCCTTCAATTCATCTATGGACGGATACGTCGTCATAGGATCAGCCTTTGCTAGGGCACGCAATTACGACCGTGAAACGGAGCTCGCATTACCGTAAGTCAGCATGCCCTGAATGGCTGTGACCTATAAACAGCGAGGACTTCACCCTGGATTTTCATCCGCGAGCGGCAGGCGCCTCGAACCGCTCGTTCGTATGAGCGAAGCCGATGCGCCTGTCAAGATGCGCCCAAATCGGTACAAAAGACGAACCCGTTAAAATTCTACCAATGCAATTGACGCTTCCGCAAAACCTCCGTGCAAGGTTCATGGAGTAACCGAGATGAATTCGGTCTGTTCTTCAATAGGGAATGACAATGCTTCGCGCAACCCATCTGGCGAAAGTCAAATCCGAAGTCTACGAACGCAGCTGGGAACGGTTCTACGTCCAGAGGCCGGCGCGTCTCGTGGCTGTTCGTCCCTGTCTGACAGGCATTTCGGTGCGCAGCGCCGAGATTACCGACATCTCGCGCGGCGGCGCCAGCTTCACGGTCGCCACGACCGTCGGGCTGCCGACCCATTACTATCTAAACATCCTCGGCCTCGCCTACCGCATCGCCTGCGCTGAAACGAGCCGCAACGGCAACCGCGTCCATGTCCGCTTCATCAACCTGATCGAGCCGGAAACCCTCCGCCGCGTCGTGCGCGCCGATTTCATGATCGGCAATGTCGAAGCGCTGGCGGCACGCGGCAGGCGGCGGCCGGTATAAATTCGGCTTCACGTCCTCAATCGCTTGGCACGTCCCCGCGGGCATATCGTGCAGGCGGCATGCCTGCGTATCGCGCAAAGGCGACGCTGAAGGTGCTTGCCGATCCGTAGCCAACGCGTTCAGCTACCTGATCCATCCCCAATTCGCGGCTGCGCAATAGCTGCTTTGCGAGGGCCATGCGCCAAGCCAATAGATATTCCATTGGCGGCAGGCCAACGACGCGGCTGAAACGCGCAAAGAAAGCCGATCGGGACAGGGCCGCTTCGGTCGCAAGATCCGCGACAGTCCAAGGATGGGCAGGACGCGCATGCATCGCGTGAAGTGCTGCGGCTAGGCGTTCATCGGCAAGGCCGCGACTCAAGCTCGACGTGACGGTTGTTTCCGTGCCGGATCGCAATGCCTCGATCAACAACACCTCCAGCAGCCGTTCCAACACGAGTTCGCGCGCCGGCCGGCGCTCGCGCGTTTCCTCACCGACCAATTGCATCAGCGTCGCGAGTCGGGGCTCGTCACGAACGATAACGACATCAGGCAATAGGGAAACGAGCAAGGCCGCATCCGGCGCGCCAAAGCTGCAATGCCCTATGCGCATGCGCATATCCGCCGGCCCTTCGAGGCGGCCGACCCGGAAATGACCGCCACTCAACTGCGTCGGAACCATGGCGGACAGACCGGCCGGTGCGTCGACACTCTCGTTGATGAGGTCGCGCATGGCCGGCACGAGCACGAAATCGCCGGCTCGGAGGATGAAAGGTTGATGTCCTCCAAACGTTACGCGGCAACGCCCCTCAAGGATTGCGCAGTAGAATGGCTCGCCTGTGGCCTCGCGATGAATTCGCCAGGCGCCGGCGCATTCCACCAGCTTCGAAAAGCGTGCGGCCGGCTGTAGCAGCGTGACGATTTCGGCAAGGGGATCGACGGTCATAATCAGGACTAACGCTAAAGAAATGGAGACTGTAGCATATATAAAGTCTCGCGCTAGGTCACTACCATGGCATCATTCCTTTGGTTTGGAGAAGCTTATGTCTACGATATTGATCACCGGTTGCTCGTCTGGCTTCGGCCTGGAGACTGCGAAACTGTTTTTTGAACGAGGGTGGGATGTCATCGCGACAATGCGCACGCCCAAACCCGAGCTACTACCGGTTTCCGAATGCCTGCGTATTCTCGCGCTCGACGTCACCAATCCGGCAAGTATCGCGCAAGCTGTGAAGGCTGCCGGCCCGATAGACGTATTGGTCAACAATGCCGGTTTCGGAGCGCCCTCACCGATCGAGCTGACTGCGCCGGAGACGGTGCAGTCGCTGTTCCAGACAAATACGATCGGCACATTGGCGATGGTTCAGGCCGTATTGCCTCAGATGCGTCAACGTCGGGCCGGAGTCATCGTTAACGTCACCTCTACGGTGACGGTCAAGACTCTGCCGGTGATTGGAATCTACCGGGCGAGCAAGGCAGCGGTGAACGCCTTC
This sequence comes from Martinezella sp. CNPSo 3732, assembly GCF_057784515.1. NCBI lineage: Bacteria > Pseudomonadati > Pseudomonadota > Alphaproteobacteria > Hyphomicrobiales > Rhizobiaceae > Martinezella > Martinezella sp. CNPSo 3732. Next base: position 230,261 of record NZ_JBXSOO010000002.1, on the reverse strand, counting down.
ACCGAGTCCTTGTCGGTGGAGATGGAGCCATTTGGCGTGCGGGTGCATATTGTCCTGCCAGGCCGGTCGCCGGAAACTCGCTTTGGGGAGAATGCGCGTCCACATTTGCGTGGTCTGGACGATGCGGATTATGCTCCGCTCATTCAGCAATTCATCAAGAATGTGCAGGACGACACCGGCCCCGTCACCTATGCTCCCGACGTAGCGAAGGCAGTGTGGCGGGCAGCCACCGATCCATCCGCCCCGCTGCGAATTCCGGGCGGTGCGGATGCTGAACTCTGGATGGCTGAGGCAGATTTGTAACCGCAATCGGTGCAGCCCAAAAGCTGCTGCCGTTCCGACTCGACCGTGCATTAGAGAGAACACGCAGCCGTCGGCCCCGGGAGCGCGGGCCGGCGGCTGCGTTCGGCCTTTTGCGAACGTCTCATTTCATAGTGGCAGGCGCAGTCTGCCTATTGATATGCGGCGTATGAGATCGGTGAAAAGATCGCATTCTGCAGCCATGACCCGTTGTTCCAGCGAAACTACGCTGTCGTCGGAATGGATTTGAACAGTCGTTGTGGCCACAGTTCTTCCGTGGTCATACTCTCCGTCCACGAGGTGGATTGTTGCGCCTGTTTCCGTTTCCCGATTGTCGAGCACGGCTTGGTGAACTCTTCGCCCGTACATTCCCAAGCCGCCGTATTTGGGTAGCAACCCCGGATGAACATTCAATATTCGCCCATCAAACGCGGCTAGCGTAAGCGGGCCAAGTTTCTTGAGATAGCCAGATAGAACCACGATTTCAGCGCCATAGGCGATTAGAATGTCGCGAAGCTGTTTATCCGCATCAGCTTCCCTGTCCTTCGTCGGAATATGAAACGATGGAATACCGTTGGCCTCAGCATAGGCTAGTGCTGCGGACGAGGCCCTATTGCTAACCAGCACGACGGCGGCAGCATTCATTGTGTTCGCTCGAATGGCCTCGTTGACCGTCCGAAATGAGGTTCCATTGTTTGATGCAAGGAACGCTATTGCGAGCTTATCCGTCAGGGACCTCGTTGATCGATGCTATCGCGATGACCGAAACTCCCTTTAAATGGCACCTGACAAGGATTTTCAATGATTGCGACGACGCAATCCGAAGGCCGCGTTTTCCACCCTTGCAACCAACCGCCAAGCGCCTATTCTGCCGCACCCAGCAACCGAATTCGGGAACAATGCCAGCATGTCCGCCTTCTTGCGCTTCACGCCGCTGATCAGCGCCCTTCCCTCCACCGTTCCTTTCGTCGGCCCAGAAGCGTTGGAGCGTCAGCGCGGGCTGACGGTCAAGGCCCGTATCGGCGCCAATGAGAACGGCTTTGGGCCAGCGCCATCCGTCATCGCGGCCATGCGTGAGCGGGCCGGCGATATCTGGATGTATAACGATCCGGAAAATTACGAGCTGAAGCAGGCGCTTGCGGCCCATCTCGGCGTTCAATCCGCCAATATCGCCGTCGGCGAAGGGATCGACAGCCTGCTTGGCCTGATCGCGCGTATGGTCATCGAGCCGGGTACGCCCGTCGTCACCTCGCTTGGCGGCTATCCCACCTTCAATTTCCATGTCGCCGGCTTCGGCGGCCGCCTCGTCACCGTGCCCTATGTCGATGATCGCGAGGATCTCGATGGGCTGCTCCACGCGGTGAAGCGAGAGAATGCGCCGCTCGTCTATTTCGCCAATCCCGACAATCCGATGGGTAGCTGGTGGGGTGCCGACAAGATCATCGCCTTTGCCCGGGCGCTGCCGGAAAACTGCCTGCTGATCCTCGACGAAGCCTATAGCGAGACCGGGCCTGCCAGCTCGCTTCCCGATATCTCGGCTCTGATCGACCTGCCGAATGTCTTGCGCACCCGTACCTTCTCCAAGGCCTATGGCCTTGCCGGCGCCCGCGTCGGCTATGTTATCGGCGCGCCGGAGACCGTACTGGCCTTCGACAAGATCCGCAATCATTTCGGCATGAACAGGCTCGCGACTGTGGCGGCGCTCGCCGCCCTGAAGGATCAGGCCTATCTTGCCGAAGTAGTCGGCAAGATCCGGGCCGCGCGCGAGGAGATCGGCACGATCGCCCGCGACAATGGGCTGCTGCCGCTCGCCTCCGCCACCAATTTCGTCGCGATCGATTGCGGCCGCGACGGCACCTATGCCCGCGCCATCGTCGACGGGCTGATCCAGCACGGCGTCTTCATCCGCATGCCGGGGGTTGCGCCGCTCAATCGCTGCATCCGCGTCAGCGTCGGGCCAAAGCATGATCTCGATCTATTGGCCGAGGCGCTGCCCAAGGTATTGAAGGCAATCGGCTAAGTCTTAAACGACGAAACCGCGCCAGCCTTGTTCCGGCCGGTCGCGGTTTTCATCATTCGGCTGGCATCTCCCTCGGCCGCCGACATCCCCTCTTTCGAAGTCAGGAAGTCTTATCGCTTACGGCACGCCTTAGAGCGTGATGCCGAAAAGTGCAGGCGGTTTTCGGACGACTTCACGCTCTATTTCTTTGATTCTAGAGCGGATTCAGATTTTAGGTCGAACAGACCTAAAATCATCCGGCTCTAGTGCGTGGTCATCCATTCGCGGGCGGCGCGCAGCGCTGCTGCGAGCTGCATCTTGGTCAAAGTCGCGGCCACGTCGGCGCGAAGCTCGGCGGCGCGCTCGCTGCCACGGATGGCGGCGATATTCAACCATTTGTGGGCGGCAACGAGGTCCGCATTACAGCCCCTGCCGGTCGCATAGTTCACGCCCAGTTCGCAAAGGGCATCGGCGCTGTTACCACCCATCATGGCATTTCCAGACATCGGCGTTTCGAAGCGTGCCATTGCTATTATCCCTGTTTGACTTCTGTTCGTATCTGCCCTGTTTTCCATCCGAACCTTGCCGTCATACGCGGCTTCCGGTTCTTCCGGCCGGCGGGTTTGCCCCGCTCGTTTGATGGCTTCACTATCGCAGACGGCTTTCAAAAAACGCCTAAAATGCATGATTAATTCGATGCAAACAAAGTGCAAATGCTTGGTAAACTTGGGATTTTGTTAAACATCGCTTCCCTTGCAAATTAAGGATTTTCGGGCAGGCTTTACCTTTCGTTAGGATTTGGATTTAAACTCTTTCTTCACCACAAAAAGAGCGCAGTTGAATTCGATGTCGTGTTTCGACGGCGCGCGGATACCCGCCCAAACGGGTATTTGAGCTCTGAAAACCATATTTACCTTTACGTTCGCGTTAGATAATCTCACTGCATTCCCGGTCACAGAACCGGATGCGCCTTGGGGGAGGAATGACACCATGATCCGCACTACCGTTCTTGCGATGGCATTGCTGATGAGCGCGAGTGCCGCTCTTGCCGAAGAGCCGATCGTCGGCAATTGGAAAACGGTTGCTGGCGACACGGCTGCCATCGCTCCCTGCGGCGACAGCTATTGCGTGACCCTGAAGACAGGCAAATATGCCGGCAAGCAGATCGGCAAGATGCAGGGCTCGGGCAACAACTATACGGGCGAGCTTACCGACCCCTCGGAAGACAAGACCTATAGCGGTTCCGGCACGGTCAGCGGCAACAAGATCAAGATGCAAGGCTGCGTGCTGAAGGTATTCTGCAAGTCGCAGACCTGGACGAAGCTCTAAAGCAGCATCTGCCTATTCCAGTAAGCATTTAACGTGCCTGCACGCTCTCGGCTGGCAGGCTTTTTTTATTTGGCTGCGGAAGATGCAGGCGCCCTTTCGAAGCTGGTAATATTTATGAACGCCGGATGAACCGGTATCTCAGCACCTGTTCAGCCTGACCATGGCAAAACAGTGTCCAGTATAGGGCACGGGTAGGCCAGGAATATGGACTCGATCATCATCGCGCGGCGCTTCGTTGTTATCATGCTGTTTGCCGCCATCTTCGCATTCAGCTTCTCGGTTGCGGTCGAGCATGGCGGTCGCAGCGGCGCACAATCGCACTTCGGCGCAAGCTTCACCTGCCTGCAGACCGGCGCGCCTTACTGCACGGCGGTGCAATAACGAACGCCTGCGAGTAATCCTCGCGCAGGCCCGTGGGCGGCTCTAAAAATAGCTGCGAGAATCCAGGCCGCCTGTTGCAACGTCGTTTGCTTGTAACCGACGACACTCTATAATGGCGCATGAGCAACAGAATCTCTCCCTTTTCACCCCTCGACATCTCCTCCCCCAGCCCGTACCAGCCGCGGACCTTCGATGATCCGGGCAAGGCCGTGGAAGCGCTGACGGAACTTTACGATCGCAATACGGCGTTCCTGATCGACAATTTCACCAAGCTTGCCAAAGGTGCGCCGATCACAGCGCGCTACCGCGCCTTCTATCCGCAGGTCAGCATCGAGACCACCAGCTTCGGCCACGTCGATTCACGCCTCTCCTACGGTCATGTCACCGCGCCCGGCGTCTACACGACGACGATCACCCGTCCGCAGCTCTTCAAGCATTATCTCAAGGAGCAGCTGACGCTCCTGATGCGCAGCCATAATGTTCCGGTGGTGGTGTCGGAATCGACGACACCTATCCCGATCCATTTCGCCTTCGGCGAAGGCGCTCATGTGGAAGCAACCGCCACCGTTTTCGAAGACATTCCGCTGCGCGACCTCTTCGACACGCCGGACTTGAACACCACGGACGACGAAATCGCCAACGGCGAATATATCCCGCCGCCGGGCGAGCCCTCGCCGCTTGCGCCGTTTACAGCACAGCGCATCGATTACTCGCTGGCCCGCCTCGTCCACTACACGGCGACCAGTGCGGCGCATTTCCAGAATTTCGTGCTGTTCACGAACTATCAGTTCTATATCGACGAGTTCTGCAAATGGGCGCGCGACCTGATGGCGAGCGGCGGCGACGGCTATACCGAATTCGTCGAACCGGGCAACATCATCACGAAGGCTGGTTCCAGCCAGCCCGAGGGCGATGTGACCGCGCCGCGGCTGCCGCAGATGCCGGCCTACCATCTGAAGAAGAAGGGCCATGCCGGCATCACCATGATCAATATCGGCGTCGGCCCATCCAACGCCAAGACGATCACCGACCACGTCGCCGTGCTGCGTCCGCATGCATGGCTGATGCTCGGCCATTGCGCCGGCCTGCGCAACAGCCAGCGGCTCGGCGACTATGTGCTCGCCCATGCCTATATGCGCGAGGATCACGTTCTCGACGACGACCTGCCGGTCTGGGTGCCGATCCCGGCACTCGCCGAAGTGCAGGTGGCGCTGGAGGCCGCCGTTGCCGAAATCACCGGTTATGAAGGCTTCGAGCTGAAGCGCATCATGCGCACGGGCACGGTCGGCACCATCGACAACCGCAACTGGGAACTGCGCGATCAGGCAGGCCCGGTCAAGCGGCTGTCGCAAGCCCGCGCCGTTGCGCTCGATATGGAATCGGCGACGATCGCCGCCAACGGCTTCCGCTTCCGCGTTCCCTACGGCACGCTGCTCTGCGTTTCGGACAAGCCTCTGCATGGCGAACTGAAGCTGCCGGGCATGGCGACGGCATTCTATCGCACCCAGGTGAACCAGCATCTGCAGATCGGTATCCGCGCCATTCAGAAACTGGCCGCCATGCCGCCGGAAGCGCTGCATTCGCGTAAGCTGCGCAGCTTCTTCGAAACGGCATTTCAGTAAACGACAGCGCTTGCTTGCTACTGCCCATCCACGGGCACAGAATATACATTAGCAGCGGCCGCGACTTGCGGCCGTTCGTCGTTTGGCTGCGCACCCCAGCTCAGGCACAGGATCAGCAGGGCAAAGCCCGCCAAGCCGACCCAGGTGCGGAACACGACCCTGCCGACATCGGCTGCGTCGAGCAGCTCCTCTTCCGACAGCGTCTTCTTTTGCCAGTAATGCACGATTGCGGCTTCCAGACTGTACATTTCCGTCTCTCCTTATGGTTTTGACGGAACTGGTCGACCGGGCTCAGGCTTTTTCGACAGCATCAAAAATTTTTGTCATGCTGCGGATTGGGATGTCGATTTGCTTGGCAGCCACTCGTCTAGGGCTGTCAGCAAATTGAAGAGGAGACGCTGCAATGAAATATCTCTGCCAGGTCTGGTTCGATGGCGCGAAGCTCGACGTCATGACCAAGGATGAAAAGCGCAAGCTCGATTCGGATTCGCTCGGCTATGACCGCGATCTGATGGCGAGCGGCAATATGATCCATGCCGAAGCGCTGCAATCGCCGAGATCTGCGGTGACGGTGCGGGTCCGCAATGGTGAGACGTCGGTGACGGATGGGCCTTTCATCGAAACCAAGGAATATCTCGGCGGCTTCATCCTGATCGAGGCAAAAGACCTGAACGATGCGATCCGGATTGCCGCCGGCATTCCGCTCGCCAAGCTCGGCGCCATCGAGGTACGGCCGATCTATAATTTCGGCCCGGACGCTTGAGGAGGTTACCATGAAATTTCTTTGTCAGGTCTGGTTCGAGACATCCGAGATCGCCAAGATTTCCGAAGAGGAAGGACGAAAGCTGACGCAGGATTCGGTCGATAATGACAACCGGCTGCGCGAGAGCGGCCACCTCATCGTCGCCAATGCCCTGCGCGAACCGGAGACTGCGAAAACAGTTCGCGTGCGCAGGGGCGAAACCGCCGTTACCGACGGCCCGTTCGCGGAGATCAAGGAACATCTCGGCGGCTTCGTGCTGATCGAGGCCCGGGACATGGAGGAAGCGACGGCAATCGCCGCCACCTTCCCTGTCGCCCGATACGGCATGATCGAGGTTCGCGCCGCCTTCGACATCCGCTTTCCGAATGAATAGCAGCGAGAGGAGAAGACATGCGGTTTCTATGCCTGATCTACACATCCGTGGATGTCGACGGACGATTGTCGCCGAACGAGATGAATCATCTGATCGGCGAGCACTTCGTCTTCGACGAGGGCTTGCGGCGGGACGGCACCATGATCGTTTCCGATGCACTGGCGCTCCGAGACAAATCGATCGTCATCCGGCCGAACGGCGGCGACGGATTTTCAGTCACGGACGGCCCATTCGCAGAGACCAAGGAGCACCTGGCCGGCTTCTATCTCATCGAAGCCCCTGACCTCGATGGAGCTGTCGATATCGCCAAGCGCATCCCCTCGGCGCGTTACGGCGCCGTCGAAATCCGTCCGGTTCGTATCCTCACCCTTCGGGGAGACCTAGTGGAGGAAGGCTGACGCCGTGTCGCTGAACCAGACCATCGACGGCATCTATCGCAGCCATTCACGCCGTGTGCTGGCAACGCTGATCCGTCTGCTTGGCGATTTCGACCGAGCGGAGGAAGCCCTTCATGATGCCTTTGCAGCAGCGGCGCAGCAATGGACGGAGGAGACCATCCCGGCCAATCCCTATGCCTGGCTCGTCTCCGCCGGACGTTTTCGCGCCATCGACAATATAAGGCGGCGCACGCGTTTCGACGCTGCCAAGGCCGACATTGCCGACAGCCTCTATCCGGAGGGCGAGATAATGGAGACATCGCAAAGCGAGGAGATCGAGGACGACATGCTGCGACTGATCTTCACCTGCTGTCACCCGCTTATTCCCGCCGAGGCGCGGTTGGCGATGGCCTTGCGGGAGGTCTGCGGCCTGACCACGGAAGAGATCGCTCATGCCTTCCTGATCCCGCCGCCGACAGTCGCGCAGCGCATCGTCCGCGCCAAGAACCGCATTCGCACCGACCATATTCCCTATGAGGTCCCCAGCAAGACCGAACTGCCGGAGCGGCTGGCGCAGGTGCTGCACGTCATCTACCTCGTCTTCAACGAAGGCTATTCGGCATCCTCCGGCTCTGCGATCGTGCGCGCCGATCTTGCCGCGGAGGCCATTCGGCTTGGCAGGCTCCTGCTGCAGCTATTGCCGGATCCGGAAGTCGAGGGGCTGCTGGCAATCATGCTGCTACAAGATTCACGGCGGCATGCGCGCACCGGCGCATCCGGCGATCTCGTTCTGCTTGTCGATCAGGATCGTGCGCTGTGGGATCATGGTCAGGTCCGCGAAGGTTTGGCGCTGTCGGCAAGAGCGATGGCGGCAGATAGCGTCGGCAGTTATGCACTGCAGGCAGCGATCGCCGCGGAACATGCCCGCGCCGTGACCGCAGAGGATACCGATTGGCAAAAGCTGGTGACGCTCTACGACCTGCTATTGATGGCGAGCCCCTCCCCGGTGATCGAGCTTAATCGGGCGGTCGCAGTCTCCATGTGCGATGGTCCGGTGGCAGCGCTTTCCATCGTCGATGGGCTGCTACAAGAGGAACGGATGGCGCGATATCACCTCGCCCACGCCGCAAAAGCCGATTTCCTGCGCCAGCTTGGCCGGATGGATGAGGCGCGGCAATCCTATCAAAGGGCGCTTTCGCTATGCCAGCAGGCGCCGGAGCAGGCTTTTCTGCGCAGGCGATTGGCCGAGCTTGACGACAAGACGACGCGGCATTAAAGCGCGGCGCGATCTTTTAGGGCGCAGCTACGCGTTTGCGTGAGATCAGCAATCCGATCGCCGTCCCCGTCAAGGCAGAAACCACGATCAGCAGGTGAGCGTTGATGCTCGCCTGTGCGAGATTTTCGATTGCCTCCTTGGCGCTCGAAGCACCAAAAGCCATGGCGCCGGCGGTGATGCCGGCCGGATAGGTGCCGACGCCTCCGGGCGCATGCACGGGCAGGACTGATGATAATTCGCCGCCGAGAGCACCGCCGAAGCTTGCTGAAAGCGGCGTGACGTTCATGAGGCCGAGCGCCCAGGCGAGTACCACGACCTTGACGAGCCAGTTGACGATCGTCGTCAGCCAGGCGCGCGCAAAGGCGCTGGCATCAACCGGCAGACCGCGCTCCAGCTCATGCACCAGCCCTTGCGCCTTCTTTGGCAGGGCGCGGGCGGCAAGGCGGATCAGGGGCCGACGAGAGGCGAAGCCTACGACCGGCAGCAGCAGAAAGGCTGCCCATACGATCCAGGCCAGGACATGATAGGGCGAAGCAAGCGCAAGGCCGACGCCGGCTGCGGCCAGCAGCGCATGCAGGTCGAACAGCCGCATGACGAACAGCGCGGAGGTTCCCCGCGCCAGCGGAATGCCGAATTCGGAGCGCATCAGCACCGGGAAGCTGGTCTCGCCCGTTCGGAACGGCATCATGATATTCAGCAGATTATGAACCTGCGTGACGCGGAACAGTGCCGCGAAATGGCCCGAAGTTTCCTTCGGGAAGTAATCGTAGATGCGCCAGGTGCGCAGGAAATAGGTGCTTGTCAGGAGCGCCAGCGCCAGAAGGATCGGCAAGGCGCCGACCTTGCCCCATTGGGCCAGGATCGAGGCCCAGCCCCAGAACCATTCGATGAAGGCGGCATAGGCAAGGACGACCGCGAGCGTCAGCAGCGTCATTCGGTTGCGAATAAACCAATTCTGTCGGCTGGCAACCGTCGGAGTCTTCATGTAGTTAGGGCACCCAAATGCGAGCGGAAGGCTGAAACCGGACTTTTCGCTCGTTTCGTCCGGCACGTACTGCCGGTCTTTTAGGAGAAAGAAGTGTTGCAGACAACGGCAGAGTCGACCCTCCCCCAGGCCGATCCGGCAAGCCCTCTCGAGCTTTCGCTGGTCGTGCCTGTCTTCAACGAGGAAGAAAGCGTCGGACCACTCATCGAGCGCATCTGTGCCGCCATGCGTGGATTTGACAAGTCCTGGGAGCTGATCCTGGTCGATGACGGCAGCACGGACGCCACGCTCGTCAATGCCCGCCGGTCACTTTCGCAGGAAGGCTTGACGCTGCGCATCGTCGAGCTTCAGCGCAATTTCGGCCAGACGGCAGCCATGCAGGCCGGCATCGATGCGGCGAACGGCCGCCTGATCGCCACCATGGACGGCGATCTGCAGAACGACCCGAAGGATATTCCTTCGATGGTCGAGGAACTGGAGCGGCGGCAGCTCGATCTGCTCGTCGGCTGGCGCAAGAACCGTCAGGACGGGCTTCTGCTGCGCAAGATTCCCTCCTGGTGCGCCAACTACCTGATCGGCCGCATCACGGGCGTCAAGCTGCACGATTATGGCTGCAGCCTGAAAATCTACCGCTCCTCCATCATCAAGCAGGTGAAGCTGATGGGCGAAATGCACCGCTTCATCCCCGCCTGGGTCGCCGGCGTCGTGCCGAGCTCGCGGATCGGCGAAGTCCCGGTCACCCACCATGCCCGCCAGCACGGCACGTCGAAATACGGGATTTCGCGCACCTTCCGCGTCATTCTCGATCTCCTGTCGGTGATGTTCTTCATGCGCTACAAGGCGCGGCCGGGACACTTCTTCGGCTCGCTCGGTCTCGGCCTCGGCGCGCTTGCCGGCATCATCCTGCTCTGGCTCTTCATCGACAAGTTCATCTTCGGCGACGATATCGGCAGCCGTCCGCTGCTGATGGTCGGCGTCGTGCTGCTCCTGTCGTCGGTACAGATGATCACGACAGGCATCCTCGCCGAAATGATCGCCCGCATCTATTATCGCGACGATCTCTCGCCGAACTATATCGTGCGCAAGATCTTCGATCGCGATCATCAGGACGCCTAGGCCCTATCGCGTTTAGGTCCGCGCCTATCCGCAACAGGAGCTGAGCCGCGCATGAGCTCGAAAGACGATATCAACAGCCAGCTATCGGACGCGGCAGACCTGCCACCATGGCGGACAACAAGCTCGACGCGCCTTGTTCATGATCGCTGGCTGAAGGTTCGTGCGGATAACTGCGTGACGGCGGAGGGCGTGGAGATCGCGCCCTATTACGTGCTGGAATATCCCGATTGGGTCGAGATCATTGCGCTCGATGCCGAGGATCATATCTACCTCGTTCAGCAGTATCGTCACGGCCTCGGCGTCGTGGCGCTCGAGCTCCCTGGCGGAGCCGTGGATGCGAGCGACGCGAGCCCGGTCGAGGCGGCCGCGCGCGAGCTGCGCGAGGAAACCGGGCTTTCATCCACCGAATGGGATTACGTCGGCAAGCTTGCACCAAATCCTGCCACGCATACAAACCACTCGCATATCGTTATTGCCCGCAATGTCGAACTTGCAAGCAAGCCGGCGGACGACCCGACCGAGCGCATCCGGTTGATCCGCATGCCGATCCGCCAAGCAATCGAGCTGGCGCTGGAAGGCAAGATGATCCAGGTCATCCATGTTGCGGCGCTGACCCTTGCCCTTCACAAGGCGGGCAAGTGGGACGTGCCGAAACCCAAGCCCTGACTACGATTTCCTCTCCGCCCACACGGCATCGAGCGCGCCACGCGCGATCCGCACCATGGCATCTACTTCCTCATGGGTGATAATGAGCGGCGGCGAGGCCAGCATGCGGTCTCCGGTGGCGCGCAGGATCAGGCCGTTCGCCAGGGCCTGGTTGCGGACGGCGGAACCTATAGCGTCAGGCTTTTCGAAACGGCGACGCGTCGCTTTATCGGCGGCGAGCTGCAGGCCGCCCATCAAGCCGATGCTGACGGCTTCGCCGACCATGTCGTGATCGGCAAGGCTGCCCCAAGCCTTGGCGAAGTAAGGGCCGATATCGTCGCACACGCGCTCGACCAGCCTTTCCTCCTCGATGATCCGCAGATTTTCCAGCGCCGCTGCCGCACAGACTGGATGGCCGGAATAGGTGAAGCCGTGATTGAATTCGCCGACTTCATTGATGAGCACATCGGCGATGCGGTCGCTGACGAGCAAGCCGCCAATCGGCAGGTAGCCCGACGACAGTCCTTTAGCGATCGGTGCGAGATCCGGCTCGACGCCGAAGTGCTGATGGCCGAACCAGGCGCCGAGGCGGCCGAAGCCGCAGATCACCTCGTCGCAGACGAGCAGGATGTTCCTTGTCTTGCAGATGCGTGCGATCTCGGGCCAATAGGTCGATGGCGGAATGATGACACCGCCGGCGCCCTGGACCGGCTCGGCGACGAAGGCTGCGACATTGTCTTCACCCAGTTCGTCGATCTTGGCTTCGAGTTCGCGAGCGACCTTGAGACCAAATTCCTCCGGCGAGAGATCGCCACCCTCGGCATACCAATAGGGCTGGCCGATATGGACGACGCCAGGGATCGGCAGGTCGCCCTGCTCGTGCATGTATTTCATGCCACCCATGCTGGCACCGGCGACCGTCGAGCCGTGATAACCGTTCTTGCGGGCGATGATGGTCTTCTTCGTCGGCTTGCCCACAGCGCCCCAATAGACCCTCGCCATGCGGAACCAGCTATCATTGGCCTCCGAGCCGGAATTGGTGAAGAAGACATGGTTGAACTGCGGTCCGGCATGGGCGCAGACCTTCTCGGCAAGAAGCGTGGCAGGCGTAGTCGTGGTGCCGAAGAAGGTGTTGTAATAGGGCAGTTCGTTCATCTGTCTGGCAACGGCGTCGGCGATTTCGGTGCGACCATAACCGATGTTCACGCACCAGAGGCCGGCAAATCCATCCAGATACTTCCGTCCTTCCGCATCGAAAATATAGACACCCTCGCCGCGCTGGATGACGCGGGCACCCTCGGCATTAAGCTTGCGCATATCGGCAAACGGATGGAGGTGATGGGCGGCATCAAGGGCGGCGAGATTGGAGCGGCTTGGTGTGTCGGACATGGCTTATTCGAACCCTCTTTGAATTGGCATTTGTCAGGCAAGTCCACCGACGCCGCGACGCAGCCGGACTTGACTGCAAGCCATCTTGGTTTACGACCATGCCGTGAGCATCGAGGATTTACAAGAGCATGGCGGCCGACAACGCAACCGAAGGTAACGCGCGCATCGAGGTGCTGATCTCGGACATGAACGGCCGGCTGCGCGGCAAGCAAATCCCAATTTCAGCCGAAAAGAAGGTCTGGTCCGGCGCCGTGCGGCTGCCGACCTCGACGCAATCGCTCGATATCTGGGGCGATGACAATGACGATATTACCGGCCTGTCGCTGGCGATCGGAGATCCGGACGGGACCTGTGTCGCCGACAAGCGCACGCTCGCCGACATGCCCTGGGCGCCGGCGGGATCGAAGCAGGTGCTCGGCACCATGCACGAGCTCGACGGCAGCCCGAGCTTCCAGGATCCGCGCGCTATTCTTTCGGCCGTTGTCGATCGCTACAAGGCGCTCGGCTTGACGCCCGTCATCGCGACCGAGCTGGAATTCTACCTTCTGGCCGGAGACTGGCGCGACAGAGGCGTCCCGTCGCCGCCGCCTGCCCTAACCTATCAGGGTGAGCCCAACGGCTTTCAGCTCTACGACATGGATGCCGTCGATCTTCTTGACGATTATCTCGAAACGCTGCGCGCTTACGCGCGGGCGCAGGGATTGCCGGCGGATGCAATGACGGCGGAGTTCGGCCCCGGTCAGTTCGAGGTCAACCTGCTGCACCGCCCGGATGCGCTGGCCGCTGCCGATGATTGCATCATGCTGAAGCGCGTGGCCGAGCAGGCGGCGCGCAAGCATGGCCTGAAATCGACCTGCATGGCAAAGCCCTATACCGACCATGCCGGCTCGGGACTGCACGTGCATGCCAGCATCATCGACGCTCAGGGGCGCAATGTCCTCGATGCGGCCGGCGGCGAGCCGAAGAGGCTGAAGTCGATCTGCGCGGGCCTCCTGCAGACCTTGCAGGATGCGCAGCTGGTGTTTGCGCCTTATGCCAACTCATACCGCCGCTTCCAGCCGGGCTCATTTGCCCCCGTCGATCTCACCTGGGGCTTCGGCCATCGCGGCACGGCCGTGCGCATCCCGGAAAAGGACGGGCCGGGCGCGCGCATTGAGCACCGCGTCGCGGGCGCCGATGCCAATCCCTATCTGATGCTGGCGGCAATTCTCGGCGGTATGTTGCTGGGCCTTAAGAACGACCTCGATCCGGGTGAGGAGACGACGCCGGCTTACGTGCCGGCCGATGCGCCCAAGCTGACGCATGATTTCCTGACCGCGGTGGAGCGCTTTCGCGCCTCCGCCTTCATCGCCGATGTCTTCGGCGAGCGATATCAAAGGCTCTATGGCGATACCAAGCACAAGGAAGCGACCTGCCATCTGCGAACCGTCTCCGATTTCGATTATCGCACCTACCTACCCCGCCTCTGAATCCGTCAAATAGCGACGCTGTCGATGGCGCCCTCACGGGCACCGCTGGCGGCGGTCCCCTCTCGCACCATCACCTTGAGTTCGCCTGGGTGCACCTTGAGCGTCACGTCGCGCTCGAGAGGCAGCAACTCGCCATCCATCACACAGTTGGCAAGCTGGCGCAGTTTCGGGAAATGCAGATGCACCTCCGGTGCGTGCATGACCATGACATCGGCATTTTCGCGAACCCGGCCGCGCAGCATGTCGATGGCAAGTCGTGCGACACCGAGCGGTCGCAGCGGCTTTGCCGTGTAGAAGCCCAGCTCGCCGCTGCGCAGGCTATCGGCATAGAGCAGCGCATTGGCGCCGAAGGGATTGTTGGAGACCGAGATCGCCGAAACATGCCGGCGCTCGCGGATGCCACCGGCCTCGAAGTCGACGTCGAATTCCGGTGGATTGGCAATAACGCCGAAGGCGGCGCGGGTGCTTGCGGACATTTTTCCAATGCGCGAGCGATAAGTGTAGCCATTGCGATAACGGACCATGCGCGCATGCAAGCCCGCTGAAAACTGGTGAATGAAAGCGCGACCGTTGGCGCTGCCGATATCGACATTGTCGACCTCACCCGTCGCGAGCACGTTCAGCGTCTGCCATATGTCGAGCGGCAGGCGCAGAGAACGGGCAAAGAGGTTCATGGTGCCGGCCGGAATGACACCGAGGGCGACGCCGTTTTTCCAGGCGATGGCCGCAGCAGCCGAAATCGTGCCATCGCCGCCGCCCGCAACGATCCCGTCAATGTCGTCGCGGCGTGCAGCACGCTCCATCGCCGAGACGACGTTGCGCCCCTCCACGACAACAGCTTCGAAATCGTGACCGGCGTCACGGAAGACCTGCTCCGCTCTCTTTTCATAGGCAGCCATGTCAGTCGTGCGGAACGTTCCGCCATCGCGATTGAAAAAGCCGATCAACTTCATCGGGGGCTCTCGGTCGTTCCGCAAATTGTATCAGGGGCAAAGGCCCGTGCGCTTCTTCTCAGATGGTTTTGGAGAGAACGATTTCAAGCGCTGTAGCCGTTTCGCCGAGATCGGCTGCAGCGCACTTATGCATGATCCGCCATGCTGCACTGCAAAAAATGCACGCGACAGAAACATTGCCCTCATTGATAGTATCAACAAGGGTGTGTCCATGCCCCCGTGTCCCTTATTCCATTTTGATGCACTGAGCGCCGAATGCCGGGATTTGCCGCATCATTCGCGGCGCTTGAATTTGGTGTGCCGCCCAAGGAGTTTCCGTGAGCGATATTTCCGTCGAGGCCCTCGATAGCCAGACCATCGTCGAAGCGCCGTCTCGCACCGCCATAGCGCTGGTGACTTTGGCGCTGGCCGTCGGCAGCTTCGGTATCGGCACGGGTGAATTCGTCATCATGGGACTTCTGCCCAATGTTGCCGACACCTTCGGCGTCACCACTCCGGAAGCAGGTCATGTGATCAGCGCCTATGCGCTCGGCGTCGTCGTCGGTGCACCAATCATCGCCGTGCTCGCCGCCAAGATGGCGCGTCGCACGCTGCTCCTGCTGATGATGGCGATCTTTGCCGCGGGCAATATTTCCAGCGCTTTCGCACCGACTTTCGAAAGCTTCACGGCGCTGCGTTTCATCACCGGCCTGCCACATGGCGCCTATTTTGGGGTTGCCGCCCTCGTTGCTGCCTCGATGGTGCCGGTACACCGCCGCGTGCGCGCCGTCGGCCAGGTCATGCTCGGCCTCACGATCGCGACGCTGATCGGTACGCCGATCGCGACTTTCCTCGGGCAGCTTCTGAATTGGCGCGCAGCCTTCATGATGGTCGGCGCCATCGGCCTCGCCACCATGCTGCTGATCGCCCTTTTCCTCCCCAAGGACAGGGTCGAGGAAGGCGCCAGCATCGCCCGTGAACTCGGTGCGCTGAAGCGCATCCAGGTCTGGCTTTCTCTCGGCGTCGCTGCCGTCGGCTTCGGCGGCATGTTTTCGATCTTCAGCTATGTCGCCACGACGACGACCGAAGTCGCCGGCCTTGGCTCCGCCATGGTGCCGGTCGTGCTGGCTCTCTTCGGCATCGGCATGAATGTCGGCAACATCGTCGGCTCGCGCCTTGGCGATATCTCCATCAAGGGAACGATCGGCGGCATGATGATCTTCAATATCATCATTATGACGCTCTTCTCGCTGACAGCGGCTAACCCGATCATGCTCTGCATCTGCGTCTTCCTCATCGGCTGCGGCTTTGCCGCCTGCCCGGCCGTGCAGACGCGGCTGATGGATGTGGCCGCGGATGCGCAGACCCTAGCTGCTGCGTCCAATCACTCCGCCTTCAACATCGCCAATGCGCTCGGCGCCTGGCTGGGCGGTTTGGTGATCTCCTGGGGCTTCACGGCTGCCGCGACCGGCTATGTCGGTGCGGTGCTCTCCGTGGCAGGCCTTGCAGTCTTCGCCGTTTCAGTTGGCTTGGAGCGCCGCACCGGGCGCGCATGACATGCCTGGGGCACCCAGCTGCTGGCGCCCATCGCGGCAAAATACATTCTCCTCGCCCCAGGCGGCCATCGCCTTGATGATCGGCCCCAGGCTGGCGCCAAGCGGCGTCAGCGCATACTCGACGCGCGGCGGCACCACCGGAAAGACGGTGCGTGACAGCAACCCGGATTCTTCCAGTTCGCGCAATTGCTTGGTCAGCATGCGCTGCGTCACCGACGGCAGTTTGCGGCGGATTTCGTTGAAGCGCAGCGTTCCTTCCATCAGGTGAAACAGGATCACGCCTTTCCATTTGCCATCGAGCACGCTCAGCGTCGCCTCGACCGGGCAACCAGGAAAATTTCCGACGAGCTTGGAGCGGGGAACCGACATCGACAGTATCCTTTTTGTACCTACGTACAGAAATTGTGCATTCTTGCGCCTTTTAAGGATAATGCGCATCTAGCCTCTGTGCAACCAACCCAGGAGCTTCTTCCATGCGCGCAGTCGCCTATAAACAACCACAACCCATTTCCGCAGAGACATCGCTGATCGACATCGAGCTGCCGACGCCCGAGGCAAAGGGCCATGATCTGCTGGTCGAAGTGAAGGCCGTTTCCGTCAATCCGGTCGACGTCAAGGTCCGCGCCAATGTCACCCCACCCGAAGGCGAATATAAGATCATCGGCTGGGATGCTGCCGGCATCGTCAAGGCGGTCGGGCCCGACGTCACCATGTTCAAGCCGGGAGACGAAGTCTTCTATGCGGGTGCCATCAATCGCGACGGTTCGAATGCCGAATTCCACCTCGTCGACGATCGCATCGTCGGCGCCAAGCCCAAGAGCCTCGATTTTCCAGCGGCTGCCGCACTGCCGCTGACTTCGATCACCGCCTATGAAACGCTGTTCGACCGGCTGAAGGTGCAGGATCCGGTTCCCGGCGCGGCCAATGCCATTCTCATCATCGGCGGCGCCGGCGGCGTCGGATCGATCGCCATCCAAATCGCCCGCGCGCTGACCGATCTCACTATCATTGCGACGGCATCCCGCCCGGAAACGCAGGCCTGGGTGAAGGAATTGGGCGCCCATCACGTCATCGATCATTCGAAGCCGCTTGCGCCACAGATCGAGGCGCTTGGTATCGGCGCCCCCGCATTCGTCTTCTCGACCACCAACACGTCGGATCATATCGCCTCGATCGCCGAGGCCATCGCGCCCCAGGGCCGGTTCGCCCTCATCGACGATCCGAAGACGCTCGATGTCGTGCCCTTCAAGTGGAAGGCGATATCGATCCATTGGGAGATGATGTTCACTCGCCCCCTCTACCACACGGCCGACATGATCGAACAGCACAAGCTATTGACGAAGATCGCCGAGCTGGTGGATGCCGGCAAGATCAGGTCGACGCTGAGCGAGACCGCGGGCACGATCAATGCCGCCAATCTCAAGAAGGCGCATGCCCTCGTCGAGACCGGCAAGATGAAGGGAAAGGTCGTTCTGGTGGGCTTCTGAGCGACCGATATTCGCGACAGATCAGGCCGGGCGAATGTCGTCCGGCCGCATTGTTTTAACGCATTTGCACCGGGTTTTGTTGCATTGCAAAAATTTGCAGCCGCCTAAACAAATTTTTATCGCAGGATCGAGCGTTTAGGCATCTCCGCCTCTTGACTTTTCATGCCTTCGGCGCGACTTGTCCGCACGTGGGGAACAGCGTTTTCCATACCGATTAACCGGAGCCATCTTTCGATGCCTAGCGACAGTAGTAGTCGATTGCCTTTGCCGTCAGTAGCATTCGTGCACTAACCGACTCCTGTCGGCTCGCCACGATCCGCTACGACGGCGGATCGACCGGAAAGGCGAGCTATAATGAACATCAACAGCTTTCCCGCGCGGGCCGGCAATGCCGCTCGTGCATTCATCAATAATAATCGCGCCGTCACCATTGCGGAACGCGTCGAGGCTCTGAACGCAACAGACGTAGCGGAGGCTGCCCGCATCCTCGCCAAAATGCCGGAAGAGCGCGCCGTGCGCATTCTCGACCGGCCGGAACTGCGCAACGCACCCGCCATTCTCGAAGTCATGGGCAATGCGGATGCCGCGCGCCTGCTGCATGGCATGTCGAACGACCGCGTCGCCGACGTGCTGCTCGAAATGGATGTCGACACGCGCGCCCGTCTCTTCGCCACCTTCGATGACCATGCAAGGCAGGCGATCCAGAGCCTGATGGGCTATCCGCCGCGCACCGCCGGCGGCATCATGACGACGGAATTCGTCAGCGTTTTCGCGAGCTGGACCGTTGCCCA
Source organism: Martinezella sp. CNPSo 3732 (assembly GCF_057784515.1). Taxonomy (NCBI): domain Bacteria; kingdom Pseudomonadati; phylum Pseudomonadota; class Alphaproteobacteria; order Hyphomicrobiales; family Rhizobiaceae; genus Martinezella; species Martinezella sp. CNPSo 3732. The sequence continues at coordinate 211,471 of NZ_JBXSOO010000002.1, read as the reverse complement.
GACGCTCGATCACGTTCGCCAGGTCGAGCGCTCCCGCGAAACCGTCTATGCCATCTATGTGCTCGATGACGAGACGCATGTGCTGCTGCATGTCGTGACGCTGCGCCGTCTCATCACCGGCGAGCCGGATGCCTGCATCCTGACCGTGGCCCAGAAGGGTGTGCCCGTCACGGCACCGCCGCTGATGAAGCAGGAGGACGTCGCGCGCCTGATCCGCCGCCACGATCTGCTGGCACTTCCTGTTGTCGACGACAAGGGCCACATGCTCGGCATCGTCACGGTCGACGACGTCATCGACACGATGATCGCCGATACGACCGAGGACGCCCAGAAGTTCGGCGGTATGGAAGCCCTCGGCCAGCCCTATATGAAGATCAGCTTTGCGGGCATGATCCGCAAGCGCGCCGGCTGGCTTGCAGCCCTCTTCCTGGGCGAAATGCTGACCGCAAGCGCCATGCAGCATTTCGAAGGAGAGCTGGAGAAGGCTGTCGTACTGACGCTCTTCATCCCGCTGATCATGAGCTCGGGCGGCAATTCCGGCTCGCAGGCAACCTCGCTCATCATCCGGGCGCTGGCGCTCGGCGAACTCAAGCTCTCGGACTGGTGGCGCGTGGCCTTCCGCGAGTTGCCGACGGGAATCGTGCTCGGCGCAATCCTCGGCCTCGTCGGCTTCGCCCGCATCGTGCTCTGGCAGAACATCGGCCTCTTCGATTATGGCCCGCACTGGCAGCTGGTCGCACTTACGGTTTTCGCTGCCCTCATCGGCATCGTCACCTTCGGCTCGCTCGCCGGCTCGATGCTGCCATTCGTCTTGCAGAAGCTGCGCCTCGATCCGGCTAGCGCGTCGGCGCCCTTCGTCGCGACGCTGGTCGATGTCACCGGCCTTGTCATCTATTTCTCGGTCGCGCTGCTGATCCTCAGCGGAACGATGCTCTGAGGACAATCAGATTCTCATCGAAAGGGGCCAGCAATGGCCCCTTCTGTGTTTTCACTCCGGCTGCTTCATTCAGGCTGCGGCAGTTTCAGAGCACCATTGGTCTTGATGGTGCGGATGGCGAAGTTCGAACGCAGATCGACCACGCCGGGAAGCACCAGAAGTTTTTCCGACATCACCTTCTCATAGGCAGCAAGATCCTCCACCACGACCTCCGCCAGGAAATCGGCCGTACCCGAAATCAGATGGCAGGCGACGACTTCCGGAATGGCGAGCAATGCTGCCTGCTGCGTCTCGGAATTCTCCTTTGAATGATGACCGACCTTGAGTTCCACAAAGACCGTCAGACCGAGGCCGGCCTGCTTGCGGTCGATATCTGCGCGGTAGCCGCGCAAGAGTCCGGATTTTTCCAGATTTCGGATGCGCCTCAGGCAGGGAGACGGCGAGAGATTTACCCGCTCGGCGATCTCGACATTGGTGGCGCGCGCATCCTCCTGCAGACAGTTGAGGATCGCAATATCGAACTTATCCAGTTTTGGCATATCCGGGAAACTTGATCTCTCATATTGGCAGATCATTGCTCATAGCATGATTTCTGAGCCAGAACTAGCAAGGACATGCCTCGGCCTTCGGCGCTATATTTTCCTCATTCGAAAGAGAACCGGATCGTTGGAAAGGATATGTCGATGACCGCTTTGTCTCTCTCCACCCGCAAGGCAACCCCCACCATGGTCGGCTATGCCGGTGCCATCGTGACCGTCTTGATCTGGGCAAACTGGATTCTTGCCACACGTCATACAGCCGAAACGCAGATGGGCACCATCGATCTCGGCCTGATCCGCTACGGCGTTCCTGCTCTGGTGCTTGCTCCCGTCTGGTGGCGGACAGGCCTACTGCCGAAGAGCGTGCCTTTGAAGTTGCTGGCGCTGATGGTCTGCGGCTCCGGCGCCCTCTTCTTCCAGCTCACCACCTTCGCCATCCAGTTCACGCCGGCATCGTCGGCCGGCATTCTGCTCGGCGGCTCCATGCCGTTAGCTGCCGCCCTGATCGGCGTGCTGCTGTTTCGCGAGCGGCTCGATATCACCCGTTGGCTCGGTCTTGGCGGCATCGTGGCGGGCGTCGTCATCCTGCTTGCCCGCAGCCTCTATGGCGTCCAGATCTTCTGGGAGGGCTTTACGCTGCTGCCGCTTGCCGCCCTGCTCTGGGCGACCTATACCCACGCCTTCCGCCGCTCCGGGCTGAACGCCGTGCAGTCGAGCGCCATCATCGCCGTCTGGTCGTTCCTGATCCATGTCGCACTGGCCGCCATCTTCGGCAGCTCGCTTGCCTCGGTGCCGCTGCCGGAAATCGGCCTGCAGATCGTCAGTCAGGGGCTGCTGTCAGGCCTTGCCGCCACACTGGCCTATGGTCTTGCCGTCCAGGCTCTCGGCGGCACGCAGGCCGCAGCCTTCACCGCGATTACGCCGGTTCTCGCCACCATCGGCGGCGGCTTTCTGCTCGGTGAAGAAATCGGAATGGCCGGCATTGCCGCAGCGATTGTTACGGGACTAGGAGTGGCGCTTTCGACCGGGGTACTGGCCCGGAAGGCCGTCCAGCACTAGTTCGCATCTTGTGGAGATATGGAGGGGTTCAGCGAAATGCTGAGCCGCTCTTTCTGTTTGCCGATGCAATTCATCGAGCAAGGATCAAAATCGAAGCGCCATGGCGACGCGCCTGATCGGATCGGCACCGTGGGCAGCCTCATTCTCCAGGATCTGCGTGAGAACGGCTGGCCTTTCCTCGTCATCCAGAACGCGAAATCCCATTGAGGCATAGAACGGCGCGTTGAAGGCCACCTGCCGGTCTGTGGTCAGAGTGACGCCCGCAGCACCTTGAGCTCGGGCCGTTTCAATCGCAGTCTCCATCAGCCGGCGCCCGACGCCTCGCTTCTGCCAACGCCTGACCACATCGAGTTCGGCGATATGGACCGAGCCATCTTTGAGAAGGCCGGCCACGAAACCGAATGGCTGATCCATGCCGTCGACGGCAACGAACAGCAAGCCTTTCGCAAGGGATTGCTCCAACACGTCAAGCGGCAGCGACGTCGGCTCGCAAGCGACCGCGCCGGCCTCATGCAGAGCCCAGAAGGCATCGATCTCGATGGCGGCGAGCAGATGCAGTTCGTCGGCCCTGGCCGAACGGATCGTCCAGACGCCCAGTTCGATCTCCGTCATCGCATCTCACATATTCGGATAGACCGGTCCTTCGCCGCCCTGCGGCGGCACCCAGTTGATGTTCTGGTTGGGGTCCTTGATGTCGCAGGTCTTACAGTGGACGCAGTTCTGGGCGTTGATGACGAAGGTATCCTTGCCGTCCTTCTCCACCCATTCGTAGACGCCGGCCGGACAGTAGCGCGTCGATGGACCGGCATAAACGTCATGCTCCGAATTCTTCTGCAGTGCCATATCCTTGACCTGCAGATGCACCGGCTGATCTTCCTCGTGGTTGGTGTTCGACAGGAACACCGAGGAGAGGCGGTCGAAGGTCAGCACGCCATCCGGCTTCGGATAGTCGATCTTCTGGTGCTGGGCTGCGGGCTCTAGGCTCTGCGCGTCCGTCTTGCCGTGCTTCAGCGTGCCGAAGAAGGAGAAGCCGAACAGCTGGTTCGTCCACATGTCGAGGCCGCCGAGCGCCACGCCGATCGCCGTGCCGAACTTCGACCACAGCGGTTTGACGTTCCGGACGCGCTTCAGATCCTTGCCGATGTCGGAGGTGCGCCATTCATTCTCGATCTCGATCACTTCGTCATTGCCGCGACCGGCCGCGATCGCCGCGGCGATCCTGTCGGCCGCGAGCATGCCCGACAGCACCGCATTGTGGCTGCCCTTGATGCGGGGAACGTTGACGAAGCCGGCCGAACAGCCGATCAGCGCGCCACCCGGGAATGTGAGCTTCGGCACCGATTGCCAGCCGCCCTCGGTGATGGCACGCGCGCCGTAGGAGATGCGCTTGCCGCCCTCGAAGGTGCCGCGGATGGCCGGATGCGTCTTGAAGCGCTGGAATTCCTCGAAAGGGTACAGATAGGGGTTTTTGTAGTTCAGGTGCACGACGAAGCCGACGGCGACCAGATTGTCCTCCAGATGATAGAGGAAGGAACCACCGCCGGTCTTCATGCCGAGCGGCCAGCCGAAGGAGTGCTGCACTAGGCCTTGTCTGTGGTTCTCCGGCTTGACCTCCCAGAGTTCCTTGATGCCGATGCCGAACTTCGGCACATCGCTGTTGCGCGCGAGATCGAACTTGGCAATCAGCTGCTTGGCAAGCGAGCCGCGCACACCCTCACCGATCAGCACATATTTGCCGAGCAACGCCATGCCGCGCGTATAGTTCGGGCCGGGTTCGCCGTTCTTCTCGATGCCCATGTCGCCGGTCGCGACACCGATGACGGCGCCCTCGTCATTATAGAGCACTTCGGTCGCGGCAAAGCCGGGATAGATCTCGACGCCGAGGGCTTCGGCCTTTTCGGCCAGCCAGCGACAGACGTTGCCGAGCGAGACGATATAGTTGCCGTGATTGCTCATCAGCGGCGGCATCAGGAAATTCGGCAGGCGGATGGAGCCAGCCGGCCCCAGGAACAGGAAATGATCATCCGTCACCTCGGTCTTGAAGGGATGCCCCTCCTCTTCGCGCCAGCCGGGCAGCAGCCGGTCGATGCCGATCGGATCGACGACGGCGCCTGACAGGATATGCGCGCCGACTTCGGCTCCCTTCTCGAGCACGACGACGGTCAGATCCGGATTGATCTGCTTCAGCCGGATCGCAGCCGACAGGCCCGCTGGACCTGCGCCGACAATCACGACGTCGAATTCCATGCTCTCGCGTTCCGGCAACTCGCTGGCGTCAGTCATTCATCTTCTCCGCTTGGCCGGCGCCCGATGATCTTGGACCACGGCCTCATCCCCTTTGGGCGTCTTCCCCATTTCTGTTATCTCTTGTCAAAATGGGAAGGGATTGTCGAGCCGGGAAGCGACAGGCAATCCCCCAATTTGCCCAACACGTAAAACAAGTTAAATTACTCTTACGTTAACGTCAATATTCCGATGGTATTTGCGACCACCTGCGAAGTGCGCCTTCCATAGTCCTCCGATGGCTCTATAAATGCCGATCAGACAATCCGAATAGCAAGAAGGGTGATCAAGATGGATCTTGGTATTGGCGGAAAGCGCGCGCTGGTGCTCGCGTCGTCGAAGGGGCTGGGCCATGGCATCGCAGTGGCGCTCGCCCGCGAGGGCGCGAATGTCTTGCTCTGCGGCCGCAGCGGCGAAAGGCTCGAGAACAATTGCAAGGCCATCAATGCCGAGGGCAAGGGTCGGGCGGATTGGATCTGGGCGGACCTCAATGACGAGAACTTCGTGGATGTGGTCACCAAGGCAGCCATAGAGAAGCTTGGCGGCATCGATATTCTCGTCAACAACAGCGGCGGACCGACGCCCGGCACGACGGAAGATATGACCGCCGACCGGCTGGAGACCTATTTCATCTCCATGGTGTCCCGGATCATCACCCTGACCACTGCGCTCTTACCAGGCATGAAGGCACAAGGCTGGGGACGTATTCTCACCGTCGCCTCCTCCGGTGTCGTCGAGCCCATTCCCAATCTCGCGCTTTCCAACACGCTGCGCCCGGCGCTTGCCGGCTGGAGCAAGACGCTGGCCAGCGAAGTGGCTGCGCATGGCATCACGGTCAACATGCTGCTGCCGGGCAGCATTGCGACAGATCGGCTAGCCGAGCTCGATACCGCCACAGCCAAGCGCGGAGGCAGGAGCCTCGAAGATGTCAGCGCCGAGCGTCAACAGCGCATTCCCGCCGGTCGGTATGGCCGCGTCGAGGAATTCGCCGCCACCGCCGCCTTTCTTTGCAGCGAACCGGCGAGCTACGTGACAGGCATCATGGTCCGCTGCGATGGGGGAGCTGCTCGCTCTCTTTGAGATCGCCACCGGCGAATAGAGTGCGGGGCCCTTGCAATAGGGCCTGACAACACAATTCCGTGAGCTGAAGCAACGCTTCTATGCACGCTGCAGCACATCTCCACACTATAAATACCGCCTAAAGCTGTTTTTGCCGACCGATTATTACATAGCGGCAATCAAAAAATAGTCATTTGGCTGTTTGTTGCACCGCACAAACAGAAACAATTCGAAAGCTTTCCAAGCTTTAATTTTTCGTCGTCCGGAACTGTGGTAGATTGCACGGCATCAACGTTCATGAATTCGCGTTAAAGGGACAGAATTACCGAACGTTAGCGGCGACGGCGATGTGATGAATTGCGGCGAAGCTCGTTTTTGTTGTGCGACGCAATAAATACACTTCAACGTCACTGCGCTTCCTGCAACAAGCCCCGACCGGTTCTTTAAGTATGAAAAAATTCTGGCTTCCCCTCGGCCTTCTTGTCGTCGCAGCCCTTGCCGCATGGGGCTATCGCGACCGTATTCCTTTCCTTTCCGCATTTGTCGATCAAGCCTCAGCAGAAACCAAAGATACCGGCAAGGCGGCGCAGGCCGGCGGCAAGCGTCAGGCCGGCCCAATCGCGGTGAAGACCGTTGCCGCCGTCAAAACTTCGCTCCCCATGGACGTTCCCGCGACCGGCTGGGTCGTGCCGATCGATTCAACGACGATCGCCGCACAGGAAGCCGGGCTGATCACGCAGATCGCGGTAAAAGATGGCGCGACGGTCAAAGCTGGCGACCTGATCGCAAAGCTTGATCCGCGCACGGCACAGGCTGCCGTCAACAAAGACCAGGCGAACATTACGAAAGACCAGGCAAACCTTGCCCAAGCGGAGACCGCGCTGACCCGTGCCAATAGCTTGCTTACGAGCAGCGCCGGCACTCAGGCGACTGCCGATGAAGCACGTGCGACCCGCGACTCCGCCATTGCCACGCTCAGCGCGGACCAGGCACAGCTTGCCTCGGATCAGGTCCTGCTCGGAAATACCGACATACGGGCACCCTATGATGGCCGCCTTGGCGATGTTCAATTAAGCCTGGGGGCTTATGTCAGCGCCGGCACGCCGATCGTGACGATCAGCAAATATGATCCGGCATATATCAAGTTTACCATGCAGGAAAACAATCTGCGCGAACTGCAGGAACAGCTGGCCGCGGGTCCTGTCCACGTCACCACCGTTCCCCGTTCCGCACAGGGCAAGCCTCGCACCGGGACGATCACCTTTTACGACAACACAGTCGACCAGGCTTCCGGAACCATTGCCGTGAAGGCAACCTTCGAAAACGCCAATGGTGCCTTGTGGCCGGGACGCTCCGCGAATGTCATGGTTCACTTCTCCGACAACGAGCAGCTGATCGTCGTGCCGACGGTTGCCGTCAGCCCGGGGCCGGACGGCTATATCGCCTTTGTGGTGAAGGACAACAAGGTCAAGATCACGCCGGTGACAATTGCTCGCGCCAATGGCGGTCGCACAGCTGTCGCCACAGGCCTTTCGGTCGGCGATCATGTCGTTGTCGAAGGCCAGTCGCAACTGAACAACGGCACCGAAGTCAAGGAACAGTTCAGCGACAATCCAAACGAGAAGGTCGCTTCGGCCGATGATGGAAAAACCGAAACCATCGCAGTTGGAGCGCAACAATGATCCCGACCTTCTGTATCCAGCGTCCGGTCGCGACCACGCTCCTCGCGATCGGCGTGGTGCTTGCCGGTCTCGCCGGCTATCAGCTCATCCCCGTCGCAGCAGTGCCGCAGGTGGATTTCCCGACGATCAACGTCTCGGCCCAGCTGACGGGCGCCTCACCACAGACAATGGCGACATCGGTCGCCACGCCGCTGATCAAGCAGTTCGAGACGATCCCCGGCATCAGCGAAATTTCTTCGACAAACTCGCTTGGCAATACCAGCATCGTGCTGCAGTTCAATCTCGACCGCAACATCGACGCCGCCGCCGGTGACGTGCAGGCAGCGATTTCGACCGCGCAAAGAAAACTTCCCAACAACCTGACCACCCCGCCAAGCTACAGGAAGACCAATCCGGCCGACGCGCCTGTCATGCTGATCGCCGTACAAAGCGATACCTTGCAGCGCAGCAAGCTCGACGATATCGCCGAGAACATCATCTCTCCATCGATCTCGACACTGCCTGGCGTCGCTGAAGTGACCGTAAACGGGGCGCAGACCTACGCGGTGCGTATCGACGTCGATCCGAACAAGCTTCTGGATCGCGGCATCGGTATCGACACGGTCAACACAGCCGTTGTCAACGCCAACAACCAGGTCCCGGTCGGCACGTTGCAAGACTCGGCGCAAAGCATGACGATCAATGCGGATACGCAGCGCGTCAACGCCGACGAGTTTCGCACGCTTGTGATTGCCAATCCCAACGGCAAGCCAATTCACCTAGGCGACGTCGCCGACGTCCAGGACAGCGTCCAAAACCAGAATATCGGTAGCTGGTATGATGGCCAGCGAGCGATCATTCTGGCTATTCAGCGCCAGCCCGATGCCAACACCGTCGACGTCGTCGATGCCGTCAGCAAGACACTGCCGAAGCTGCAGGCCGAAATGCCGGCTTCCGTGAAAATGACCGTTATGAACGACTCGGCCCAGCCAATCCGCGAGGCCATCTCGGACGTCAAATTTACCTTGCTGCTGACCATCGGCCTCGTCGTTCTCGTCATCTACCTGTTCACGGGCCACGTGACGGCAACGATTATCCCCGGCCTCGCCGTGCCTCTTTCGCTGATATCAACTTTCGGCATGATGTATGTGCTCGGCTATAGCGTCGACAATATCTCGCTGCTCGGGTTGACGATCGCTGTGGGCCTCGTGGTGGACGACGCCATCGTCATGCTGGAGAACATTCTACGGCACATGGAAGAAGGCATGCCTGTGCGGCAGGCGGCCATCCAGGGCGCGGCCGAAGTCAGCTATACGATTATCTCCATGTCGGTCTCGCTCATCGCCGTGTTCATCCCTATCCTGCTGATGGGCGGCGTCGTTGGCCGTATTTTCAACGAGTTCGGGATGGTCGTGGCAATCGCCATCGTGTCGTCCGCGGTGGTCTCGCTGACCGTCACGCCGATGCTCGGTTCGCGTCTTTCCAACGCCCACAACCATCCTCCCCTGCCGGTGCGCCTCTTCAACAAGGGCTTCAACTGGACCGAGGTCAACTACGGCAAGGGCGTGGAATGGTGTATTCGCCATCGTTACATCGTGCTTGGAAGCTTCCTTGCTTCGGTCGCGCTCTCGGCCTACCTCTTCCTGACGCTGCCTGCCAGCTTCTTCCCGCAGGAAGACATCGGCCGGCTGCAGATTTCAACGCGCGCCCGCCAGGATATTTCCTATCCGGCGATGCGTGACCTACAGAACCAGGCCGCTGCGGCGATCAAGGCGAATCCCGCCGTTGAGCACGTGATGTCGGTGGTCGGTGCCAGCGCGCGTCAGACACTCAACAACGGTACGATCTACGCTCAGCTGAAGGATAAGAAGGATCGTCCGCCGCTCGACCAGACTTTGCGCGAAATGCGCGCCGCCGTCGCCAAAATCCCGGGCATTCAGGTCTTCATCAATCCTCAGCAAAGCCTTCGCTTCGGCGGACGCCAGACCGCCAGCCAATATCAGCTCGTCATCCAAGCACTCAACGCTGATCTGACGAACCAGTGGGCCAACAAGATGCTGCAGGAGATGCGAAAGGATCCACGCTTCACCGACGTGACCACCGACGCGCAATACAATGCGCTGCAGGCCAATATCGTGGTCGATACCGAGAAAGCCGCCGCCTATGGCATCAACAACAACCTGCTGCGCACCACGCTTGAAGAGGCCTTCAGCGACTACGCCGCCGCACAGATCCAGTCCACCGGCGACAGCTACGACGTGATCATCGAATATGATGCAAACCAGCCTTGGGACGACCAGAAACTGTCGCGTATCCATGTTACATCCTCGAGCGGCCAGCAGGTTCCATTGTCGGCCTTCGCGCACATCGAGCGCAATACCGGTCCGGTGACCATCAACCAGACCGGTCAGCTCGTCTCGACCACCGTATCCTTCAACCTGCCGGCCGGCGAAGCGCTCGGCGACGCTACGGCGCAGATCGAACAGATCAAGAAGGACATCAACATGCCGGCGGACATCTTCACGTCCTACGGCGGCACGGCGCAGATCTTCCAGCAGTCGCAGGGCAGCACGCCCTATCTGATCCTGGCTGCGGTGCTGACGATCTATGTGGTTCTCGGCGTTCTCTACGAGAGCTTCATCCACCCGCTGACCATTCTGTCCGGTCTGCCGGCCGCCGCTCTCGGCGCGCTGCTTGCGCTGAAAATCTTTGGCTTCGACTTGTCGGTCATCGCGCTCATCGGCTTGCTGATGCTGATCGGTATCGTCAAGAAAAACGCGATCATGATGATCGACGTGGCGCTGGAAACGCTGCGCTCGAGTGCTGGCATGTCGCCGGCGGAAGCGATCCACGAAGCCTGCGTACGCCGTTTCCGCCCGATCATGATGACCACCTTCTGCGCCCTGCTCGGCGCCCTACCGATCGCGGTCGGCAGCGGCGCAAGCTCCGAGCTGCGCCAGCCGCTCGGTATCGCCGTGGTTGGCGGCCTGGTGGTTTCGCAGCTTCTGACCCTGTTCATCACGCCGGTCATCTTCCTTGAGATGAACCGCTTGAGCGACTTCCTCGGTCGTTTCGGCCGGCGCAAGGACGGCGAGCCGCACCAGAAGGAACCCCCGTCGGCGATCGCCGCGGAATGACAAAACGGGCGCCGAAAGGCGCCCATTCCTTTTCCCACAAAGCGAAACGCATCGCCGGTGAAATACTGTCGTCGGATGCCACGGCGTGGCAAAAATAAAAGCACCTTCACGTCTTGAACTTGACGTCCAGCCATGTCATGACGCGCCCTCTTTGCGACAGGGCGCGTCATGCGTCCCATCAGGGGCTTGGCCCCAATCCAGACAATTTCGACGGAAAGGAGTGCGGGCATGGCTCGGGCGCTTGGTTTCGACTTCGGCACGACGAACACGGTTCTGGCGATGGCCGACGGACCGGCGACACAATCGGTCGCCTTCAACAGTGCTGCCGGCACCGCCGACAGCATGCGCACGGCTCTCTCCTTCATGAAGGATCCGGGGCTGGGCGCGGCCGCACTCAAGGTCGAGGCCGGGCACGCGGCCATCCGGCAGTTCATCGACAATCCCGGCGACTGTCGCTTCCTGCAGTCGATCAAGACCTTTGCGGCAAGCGCGCTCTTCCAGGGCACGCTGATCTACGCCAAGCGCCACAGCTTCGAGGATCTGATGGAGATCTTCGTGCGCCGTCTGCGCGCCTACGCCGGAGAGGGATGGCCGGAGAATGTTTCGCGCATCGTCACCGGTCGACCGGTGCATTTTGCCGGCGCCAATCCGAACCCTGCCCTTGCGACCGAGCGCTACAATGCTGCTCTTGCACGGTTCGGCTTTCCGGAAATCCATTATGTCTACGAGCCGGTCGCAGCCGCATTTTATTTCGCGCAGCACCTGAAGAAGGATGCGACCGTGCTGGTGGCCGACTTCGGCGGCGGCACAACCGATTATTCGCTCATCCGTTTCGAGACTCACGGCGGCAAACTGACGGCGACGCCGATCGGCCATTCCGGTGTCGGCATCGCCGGCGATCATTTCGATTTCCGGATGATCGACAACATCGTCTCGCCGGCCATCGGCAAGGGCAGCTTCTTCAAGAGCTTCGACAAGCTGCTGGAAGTACCGACCTCCTATTACGCCAATTTCGGCCGCTGGAACCAGCTTTCGATCTTCAAGACCTCGCGCGAATATGCCGACCTGAAGACGCTGGTGCGCAGCAGCCTGGAGCCGGAGAAGCTGGAAACCTTCATCGAACTCGTCGAGCATGACGAGGGCTATCCGCTCTATCAGGCCGTATCGGCGACGAAGATGGCGCTTTCGAGCCAGGAAGAGGCCGAATTCAATTTCCCGCCGCTCGGCAAGGCCGGCCGCAAGCATGTGCGCCGCGCCGATTTCGAGACGTGGATTGCAGAAGACCTCGTCCGCATCGAAGGGGCGCTGGATGACGTGCTGACAACGACGAACACATCGCCCGATGCGATCGACAAGGTATTCCTGACGGGCGGCACCTCCTTCGTTCCCGCAGTACGGCGCATCTTTACGGAACGCTTCGGCCGGGAGCGGATCGAGACGGGCGGCGAATTGCTGTCCATCGCCCATGGTCTGGCCCTGATCGGCGAGCGCGACGATATCGCCCAGTGGACTGCGTGAGATCGCGCCGTTCCCGGCCCTTTCGTTCCTGCGCCGCTTTGGATAGAGTTCGCGCATGATTTCCGCCAGCGACCTCACACCGGCCGAGCTTGCCGCCCTTCTGCATTTCCATGCGGATGCCGGCGTCGACTGGCTGCTGGAAGATGAGCCGGTGGATCGGTTTGCCGAATTCGAGGCGATGCGCGCGGCGCGGCAAGGCTCGCGCGGAACGCAGCCACGGGCCGAAGCGCCAGCACCCGCCACACGGTCGCAACCCGAGCGCCGCCAAGCTGCAAAACCTGCGACACCTCGCGCTGCAGCAGCGCCGCGCGCGACGCCTGCCATTCCCGACGAGCAAGCCGTGGAGCAGGCCCGATTCGCGGCCGAAAGCGCGCGTTCTCTCAGTGAGTTGAAGACGGCGATCGAAGCCTTCAATGGCTGCAATCTCAAGAACAGCGCCCGTTCGACGATCTTTGCAAGCGGTACGCCGGAGGGCCGCATCATGATGATCGGGCCGATGCCGGGCGCCGACGATGATCGCGAGGGGGCACCGTTTGCCGGCCGCGCAGGACAGTTGCTCGACAGGATGCTCGCTGCTATCGGCCTGCAGCGCGATTCGATCCTGCTCACCAACGTCATTCCGTGGCGGCCGCCGGGTAACCGCGCCCCGTCTCCGGCGGAAATCGAGATATGTCGTCCGTTCATAGAACGGCAGATTGCGCTTGCCGAGCCGAAGGCTATGCTGCTGCTCGGCAATTTCACGGCTCGCCACTTTTTCGGCGGTGGCGAAACCATCCATGGATTGCGCGGACAATGGCGGGAAATCAGCATTCTCGGCCGAACCATCCCCGCTATCGCCAGCCTGCATCCGCAGGAATTGCTGACCGCGCCGATCAATAAACGCCTGGCCTGGAGCGATCTTCTGGCTTTCAAAAATTATATCGCCGCTGAAATATTAGGCTAATTTCAACAGGTATTAACGGAGAATGACACTAGCCATGCATTTTTGACATGGCAGTCTTCTTCCGCTGCGCATTGCAGAATCTATGTTGCACTGCAATATAAAGATTGTCTTGGGAGGAATTCGAAAGGAACCAAGGCAATGACTGCACGTTTTCGCCCTATTCACTGCGGGTTTGATACCCTGCGCCGCGCCATTGAGCCCGTGCGCGCCATAAACGGCCATCGCAACCTCGGCATCGCCGCGAATGAGCAGATGACCGCACGAGGCACCGGCATCTCGGCTCGCATCAGCCGCCCGACGGCCATTTTCGCCGATTTCCGCGCCTGCTGACCTGCGGGCGCGAATTGCCGGGCGATACAGCGTAACGTTCAAGTATCAGGATTTCCATCATGTCTTCGGGTTTGCGTTCATTCATCGCTCTGTTCGATTCCGTCGGCCATATCGGCTCGGCGGTGCGGGCGGCGGAGGAATTCGAGCGCGCGCGCAATTTTCACAAGGACGAATGCCGCAGCACAAGTGCTGCCCGGATCATCGCGACCAGCATTCCGCTTTGAGATTTTACGGACGGAATTACACTGCCTGATCATCGGGTCGAGCCGAACGGACAGATCCGAAAGACCCCTGCCCTCTAGGCGGACCGCGCCCAAGCGAAGGCCTCATCGACCGCCGCCAATTTTACGGCCTGCCATTCGCAATACTGATCGAGAAAATTGCGCGATATCCACATACGCGTCTTCTTGGGTTCGTCATGCCAGCCGATGTCTCCGCGATCGGCAGATTTGCGCAGAAGACGCTGCAAATGGGTGCGCGATATCATGAAATGTGCCGCCAGAGCGCGGGCGTCGACATGGCCGATATCGATTTGATCGCCGACTTGTCCATTGAGATCCAGCCTGGACACGATATGATCGACGACAAGACCGCCGGATTCCGTCCAAAGAAATAGGCCGACGCTTTCCGGCGGTTCGCGCCAGATGTCGGCCGCCAGACAATTGCGGGTCATGCGCGGCTGTGCCAGATCCATCAGCATCGGCGAAGCGACCAGCGCAGCTGCTCGGCTGCCATTGTCAAGGAGATCGAGCGCGGCCAGATTGGCGAGATACCAGCCGAACATCCCCGTGTAGCTGATTTCCGTCGGCACGTAGCGGCGGGGACGGCGGGCAGGTCCTGGAGCCAACTCCAGAAAGCGGTAGGTCAGCAATTCCTCGACAAAACTCAGGACCGTGTTGCGACTGGCGATGCGGTAATGCGTGATGAGATTGCGCAGGGCAACGACGGTCAGTCCCGAGCCCGGAATCCCCGGATCATATTCAAGATGAAGCGCATAAGCGGCCTGGGTCAGAAGCCAGCGCTGATGTGAGGCGAGCATGCGGGCAACCCTGGGGGCGTTGTCATAGCGGTTACGCAATGTCTCGGAGAGAAAGCTCAAGGATGCTACGAACTTGGGGTGACGAGCAAGTTGCTCGATGGAAAAACTCAATCGGGCCTCCTGGGGTGCCCTTCTTAAAAAGCAACAGAAAGTGGATGTTTCATTTTTGTGAACGAAATAATCGGAATCGATCATAATTCCGACGTTTAATAGCATGCTATAGTTATGCAAGCACCTTTATATCGCAAGGGGTTAAACAAACAATTTACTTTAAATTATTGTTTCCCGACCGTAACGGCCCGCATCTAACAGCAATGCAGTCATGATGATCCACCTCAGTGTTATCGTAGCAATTGTACCGCCAGTCTGCAAATGCAGGCGCAAAGCTGCCACTTTTCATTCGGATAGCTGAATTGAGAACTGCCCGGCGAGCGAATACTTATTGTGCCATAACAAAACATATTGCCATTGCGATATGACTTTAACTTTGGTTCAGATTTCGGTGTAATGATGCGGCACTTTCAGTCCGGAGAAAGGCTTCGGACTGTACCCGCCACAGCATAGCCTGATCAGGATAGACCATGCGCACAGACACCGGCCAGATCGTCAATCTGGCAGACTATCGTCCCACCGACTTCGTTCTGGAACGCGTGGACCTGACCTTCGATCTGCATCCGACCGAGACCAAAGTGGAGGCACGGCTGATCTTCCATCGCCGGGAAGGTATCGATCCCAAGGCGCCCCTGCTGCTCGATGGCGACGAGCTCGTGCTCTCCGGCCTGTTGCTCGATCAGGCGGAACTGCCTGCCGCGCAATATGACGCCACGCCCGAGAGCCTCACGGTTCGCGATCTGCCGGAAAGCACGCCTTTCGAGCTAACGATCACGACCGTCATCAACCCGGAAGCCAATACGCAGCTGATGGGCCTCTACCGCACCGGCGGCATTTATTGCACGCAGTGCGAAGCCGAAGGCTTCCGCCGCATCACTTATTTCCCCGACCGGCCGGACGTTCTCGCCCCCTATACGGTCAACATCATCGCCGACAAGGCCGCCAATCCGCTGCTGCTGTCGAACGGCAATTTCCTTGGCGGCGCCGGCTATGGCGAAGGCAGGCATTTCGCCGCCTGGTTCGATCCGCATCCGAAGCCGAGCTATCTCTTCGCGCTCGTTGCCGGCGACCTCGGCGTCGTTGAGGACACATTCACCACAATGTCCGGCCGTGAGGTCGCACTGAAGATCTACGTCGAGCACGGCAAGGAGCCGCGCGCGACCTACGCCATGGATGCGCTGAAGCGCTCGATGAAGTGGGACGAAGAGCGGTTCGGCCGCGAATACGATCTCGATATCTTCATGATTGTCGCCGTCTCGGACTTCAACATGGGAGCAATGGAAAACAAAGGCCTCAACGTCTTCAACGACAAGTACGTTCTGGCCGATCCAGAGACCGCGACCGATGCCGATTATGCCAATATCGAAGCCATCATCGCCCACGAATATTTCCATAACTGGACGGGCAACCGCATCACCTGCCGCGACTGGTTCCAGCTCTGCCTCAAGGAAGGCCTGACTGTCTATCGCGATCATGAGTTTTCCGCCGACCAGCGTTCGCGCCCCGTCAAGCGCATCGCCGAAGTTCGACATCTGAAATCGGAGCAGTTTCCGGAGGATAGCGGGCCGCTTGCCCATCCGGTGCGGCCGACGACATACCGCGAAATCAACAACTTCTATACGACCACGGTCTATGAGAAGGGCAGCGAGGTCACACGCATGATCGAGACGCTGCTCGGCCGCGATCTCTTCAAGAAGGGCATGGACCTCTATTTCGATCGGCATGACGGACAGGCCGTGACGATCGAAGATTTCGTCAGATGCTTCGAAGATGTCAGCGGCCGCGATCTCACGCAGTTCTCGCTATGGTACCATCAGGCCGGCACGCCCCTCGTCACCGCATCCGGCGCCTATGATCCCCATGCCAAGACATTCACGCTGTCGCTCGAACAGATGGTACCGGCAACGCCTGGCCAGGCCGTCAAAAAGCCGATGCATATTCCGTTGCGCATGGGCTTGCTTGCCGAAGACGGCACCATCATCACACCGACATCCGTTACAGGAGCCGAGCTGACCGGCGACGTATTGCACCTGACGAAGCAGACGCAGACGGTGACGTTCCACGGTATTCCGCGACGGCCGGTCCTGTCGCTCAATCGCAGCTTCTCGACGCCAATCAATCTGCAGTTCAGCCAGAGCGCCGGCGATCTCGCTCTGATCGCCCGTCACGAGACCGATCATTTCGCCCGCTGGCAGGCGCTGATCGACCTCGGCCTGCCGAACCTCCTGCAAGCCGCCCGCGATGCACGCCAGGGCGTCGAGATCACCTGTGATCCGGCCTTCACCGACGCGCTGCTTGCAGCTGCCGCCGACGAAAGTCTGGAGCCGGCGTTCCGCGCTCAGGTCCTAACCTTGCCGAGCGAATCCGATATTGCCCGCGAACTCGGCGGCAATAACGACCCGGATGCCATTCATGCCGCACGCCAGACAATCATCAAGCGGATCGCTGTAGCTGGACAGGATGTGTTCGCCGCGCTCTATGACGGCATGCAAACGCCGGGTCACTTCAGCCCGGATGCTGCAAGCGCCGGGCGTCGCGCCCTGCGCAATGCGGCTTTGAGCTACCTGTCGCAATCGGACGAGACGCCAGCACGAGCCAAAGCGGCCTATGATGTCGCGAACAACATGACCGATCTCAGTGCGGCGCTGACCATTCTGGCCCAGCGGTTCCCTGATACTGCCGAGACGGCGGCGGCGCTTGCGCATTTCCGCGACCGCTTCGCCGACAATGCGCTCGTCATCGACAAGTGGCTCGCCATTCAGGCAGCGATTCCCGGCGCCGGGGCGTTGGAACGCATTCGACTGCTCATGGGGACACCGCTGTTCAAGCACACCAATCCGAACCGCGTGCGTGCGCTGGTCGGCACCTTTGCCTTCGCCAACCCCACCGGCTTCGGCCGCGTAGATGGTGCAGGATACAATTTCCTGGCCGACCAGATTCTCGAGATCGATCAACGCAACCCGCAGCTTGCGGCCCGCATCCTGACTTCGATGCGCTCCTGGCGCCTGCTGGAGCCAGTGCGGGCCGACCATGCACGCTCGGCACTGATGCGGATCGAGCGTGCAGGCGGTCTTTCGACGGACGTGCGCGACATCGTTGAGCGTATCCTCAAAGAGTGATTTCGATCGCTCAACATGCCGATTTCAAAGGCTGATTTGCATCGGCCTTTTCAGCTTCAGCGAGTCCCGGCCGCGCGCAACTTACCGCTGCGTGTGTAAAATATGCTGAAATCGCAGAGGGTTAAGAAAGTTTTACCGCACCCTCTGGACAAGCCGAATCACGAATGATTCATTAAGGCAGATTCGGGCGAGCGGCGCAGCGAATCACACGAGGGACAAGGCTAAAGCGATGGTGGACGTGCGGCGGGCAACCGCGGCCGATGGACGGCTGCGTGTTAATTTCGACGGTCTGAAATCCTGGCATAGCGGCGTTACCGATCGAACCGGAGTGCGGATGGAAACGATTTCACGTCGTTTTCCGCAGACGGAACATATTCTCAAGCGCATCATTCCCGTTCTCATCGTTTCCTTCCTGATGGTCGTTGCCGCCTCGCATTTCTTCGGCATGATTACGGAACATAGCCGGATGGCGGCATCGGCCCGCCGCGCAACCTCGCTTTCCATCGCAGCCGCAGCCGCAGCCTTTTCGAATGACGCGAGCCTGTTTCAGGCCGGGGACCGCAGCGGCGCAGAACGGAAACTGGCCTCCTATCTGCCGCAGGATCGGCTGGACACCGGCGCTTTCGTTCTGTTGGTTCAGGCAAGCGGCCGGGTGTTCGGCTCGTCGGCCGCCGGCTCCGGCTATATCGGCATGCTTGTCTCCGATTTCTTTCCGGAAGTGTCGGCCATCCGCAGTTTTGGCGACCATGCCGACGTGATCGAGACCATGATCGGCGGCGAGCCCTATTATGCGGCGATTTCCCTGATCGGCGACAAGGGCGATTTCATTCTGTCTGCCGCCTCGATGGATCAGATCGAGAAGCTCTGGCGCGATGAGCTGACGCTCAATGTCACGCTGTTTGCCGGCATATCCTCCATCCTGCTTGTCATCCTCTATGCCTATTATACGCAGGTGAAACGCGCCCGGGACGCGGACGAAATCTTCCTCGAATCCAACCTGCGGGTCGAGACCGCACTGTCGCGCGGGCGCTGTGGCCTCTGGGATTTCGATTTCACCAGCCGCCAGTTTTTCTGGTCACGGTCGATGTACGACATGCTCGGGCTGCCGGTCGCCGACAAACCACTCGCCTTTACCGATGCGGCGCGGCTGATGCATCCGGACGACAACAGCCTGCATATGCTCGCTCGCACCGTCACCCGCGGCAATGCCGGCCAGGTGGACCAAATCCTGCGCATCCGCCACGCCAAGGGACATTATGTCTGGATGCGCGCCCGCGCCCAGGTGATCCGCACCAATTCCGGCCGCGTCCATATGATCGGCATCGCCATGGATGTAACCGAACAGCACCGGCTTGCGCAGCGCTATGCCGAGGCCGACCAGCGCCTGGCCGATGCTATCGAATGTACCTCCGAAGCTTTCGTGCTGTGGGACAAGAACGATCGCCTGGTCATGTGCAACGCGCATTTCCAGCAGGCCTATGGTCTGCCCGACAATGTGCTCGTGCCGGGCACCGAGCGGGCCGTGGTCAATGCCGCTGCGGCGCGACCGGTCATCGAGCGCCGCATCGTCGATCCCGGCCGCTCCAATCATTCGCAGACGACGGAAGTGCAGCTCGCCGACGAGCGCTGGCTGCAGATCAACGAACGGCGCACCCGCGACGGCGGCCTTGTCTCCGTCGGCACAGACATCACCCAGCTCAAGCGCAACCAGGAGCGCCTTCGCGAGTCCGAGCGCCGGCTGATGGCGACGATCAATGATCTCTCCGCATCGCGGCAGATCCTTGAGAAGCAGAAGGCGGAGCTTTCGACTGCCAACGCCAACTATCTCGCCGAAAAGGAACGCGCCGAAGCCGCCAACAGGGCCAAATCGGAATTCCTCGCCAACATGTCGCACGAGCTGCGCACGCCGCTCAACGCTATCCTCGGTTTCTCCGAAATCCTGCAGGACCAGATGTTCGGTCCGCTCGGCTCGGCGCGCTACAACGAATATGCCAAGGACATTCACGACAGCGGCAAGCATCTGCTCAATGTCATCAACGACATTCTCGACATGTCCAAGATCGAAGCGGGGCATATGAAGCTCAGCTGCGAGCGGATCAATCTCGCACCGCTCATCGAGGAATGCCTGCGCTTCACCCACATTCCGGCTGCGCAGAAGAATATTCTCGTCGAGCAGGACATTTCCTCCGAGATCAAGCTCAATGCCGACCGGCGGGCGATGAAGCAGATCGTACTCAACCTGCTCTCCAACGCGGTGAAATTCACCAATGATGGCGGCCGCATCGCAGTTCGTACCCGCAGGGTCGACGATGCCGTCATGCTCGTCATCGCCGATACCGGCATCGGCATTCCGAAATCGGCGCTCAGCAAGATCGGCCAGCCCTTCGAACAGGTGCAGAGCCAATATGCGAAGAGCAAGGGAGGCTCGGGCCTGGGGCTTGCCATTTCCAGATCGCTGACCGCGTTGCATCACGGCCGCATGCGCATCCGCTCCCGCGAGGGCACCGGCACGGTGATCGCGATCCGCATCCCGGATCAGAGCTGATCAGCTTGCGACCGTCGCCTGGAATACCTTCCGCACCGCCTTCGACAGGCGCTTCAACTCAGCTTCCAGCGTGCGGATATCGGGGCAATCGCCCGCACGGCAGACCAGTTCGATCAGGCCGGACGGCGTATTTTTCGGATCGAACGTGCCGTCGATGCAAAGACGGATCAGCTGCGACACTTCCGTATAGAGCTGCAGGGCCTCCAGGCAAACGTCGAGATCGTTGCGATCCATCAGGCTGCCGCCGAGCAGCTTCAACGCTTCGGCCGTGCTGAGGCCGTTTGCATCGATGCCAACGCCGCGGACCGACGCGACCAGCCGCAGATATTGCGCGATGAATTCGATATCGATCAGGCCGCCTGATATCAGCTTCAGATCCCAGATGCTTTCCGGCGGCTTTTCCTGTTCGATCAAGGCGCGCATCTCGCGAACATCCCTGGCGATCTTGGCGACATCTCTCTTTGTCGAAAGAACCTCGCCGATGATGCGCTCCGCATCATTCACCAAGTCCTCGTCGCCACAGATCAAGCGAGATCGGGACAGCGCCATATGCTCCCAGGTCCAGGCTTCCTCGCGCTGGTACTTCTCGAAGGAATTGATGCGCGTGGCGACCGGCCCCTTGTTGCCGGAAGGACGCAAGCGCATGTCAACCTCGTAGAGCACACCTTCAGCCGTCGGCGCAGAGAGGGCCGCGATCAGACGCTGCGTGATGCGCGTGAAATAGCGCGTGGCATCGAGCGGCTTCGGACCATCGGATTCGCCGGCCGCATCGTCGTAATCGTAAAGCAGGATGATATCGATGTCGGAACCGGCAGAGAGCTCGAAACTGCCGAGCTTGCCCATTCCGACGACCGCGACACGGCCGCCGGGATATTCCCCATGCGCCGCCCGGATTTCCTTCATGACGGCGTCCAGCGCCGCCTCGACGATCAGATCGGCAAGGTAGGTGAAGGCACGGGCCGCCATGACCCCGCCGATCGCGCCCGTCAACAGGCGAATGCCGATCAGGAAGCGCTGTTCGGAGGCAAAGATCCGCAGCAGGTCGAGCGTCTCTTCATAATGCCCTGCCGGAGCAAGGAAGCTCTGGAGGCGCTCGGCCAGATAATCGCGCGTCGGCAGCTCGGCCATCAGCCTTGGATCCAGCATGCCGTCAAAGACATGCGGCTTGGCCGCGATGATCTCGGCAAGCCGCGGCGCCGACGACATGATGTTGACGATGAGCGAGAGAAGCGCCGGATTGGTCCCCAGCAGCGAGAAGAGCTGGATGCCCGCCGGCAGACCGGAAATGAAGCTGTCGAAGCGCAGCAATGCCTTGTCTGCACGCTTGCTTTCGCCGAAGACGCGCAGCAACTCCGGCGTCAGTTCCGTCAACCGTTCGCGCGCTTCCACCGATTGGGTGGCGCGATATCGTCCGTAGTGCCAGGTGCGGATGACATTGGCGATGTCCGATGGCCGTTCGAAGCCCAGACGACGTAGCGTCTCCAGGGTATCGGGATCGTCACCCTGGCCGGTAAAGACCAGATTGCCGGTCTCGCTCGACAGCTTGGTCTCCTGCTCGAACAGGCGCGCATAGCGACGCTCGACGGTTTTCAACGTCGTCACCAGCGCTTCGGAAAAAGCCGACACGTCCGCAAAGCCCATCATGTAGGCGATGCGCCGGAGTTCGGCATCGGTTTCCGGCAGCAGATGCGTCTGCTCGTCCCGCACCATCTGGATGCGATGCTCGACATCGCGCAGGAACCAATAGGCCGATATCAGCTCGTCGCGCGTTTCCGCATCGATCCACTTCGCCTCGGTCAGTTCGGAAAGCGTTTCCTCCGTCGACCGGCTGCGCAGAGACGGCATGCGGCCGCCGGCAATGAGCTGTTGCGTCTGCACGAAAAACTCGATCTCGCGAATGCCGCCGCGGCCAAGCTTGACGTTATGGCCCTTGACCGCGATCGCGCCGTGTCCCTTATGCGCATGGATTTGGCGCTTGATAGAGTGAATGTCTGATATCGCGGCATAGTCCAGATATTTACGGAAGACGAAGGGCACGAGATCGCGGAGGAAGGCCTGACCGGCGGCGATATCGCCACCGACGGGCCGCGCTTTGATGAAGGCGGCGCGCTCCCAGTTCTGTCCCCTGCCCTCATAATAGATCATGGCCGCCTCGACCGGAATCGCAAGCGGCGTCGAGCCGGGATCGGGGCGCAGGCGAAGATCGGTGCGGAAGACATAGCCATCCGCCGTGCGCTCCTGAAGGATGCGCACCAGCCGCCGCATCAGCCGCGGGAAGATGTCGATGGCATCGTCTGGATCGGGCACGATGCCCGCAGTCTCGTCAAAGAAGACGACCAGATCGATGTCGGAGGAATAGTTCAGCTCTTCGGCGCCAAGCTTGCCCATGCCAAGGACGATCAACCCGGATTTCCGGCTCGGGGCGGCGGGATCGGGAACCACGATCTTGCCGGCCTCGTGCGACGACAGCAACAGGTGATCGATCGCCGCTGAGATCGAGGCCTCCGCAAGCCTGCTCAACCAGCGTGTCGTCACCCTGCCGTCATAGATGCGCGCGAGATCGGCAAGGGCAACGAGGAAGGCTGCGCGGCGCTTGGCGATGCGCAGGCGGCTCATCACCTCGGATTCCGTAGGAGAAGCTCCTTCGCCGCTCGCCGGCAGCCAGGCGCGGCGAGCCTCTTCTACCAAAGCCTCGATCTGCGGCGACAGCGGCTTCTCGATCGCGGCAACGAGGAGCGACGGTTCGAGATTGGCGATTTCGCGCAAATGAGGGGACAAGGTCAGAGCCGCGACGATGAAATCCCGCAATGCGCTCTCGCCTGCGAGGAGGTCGGCGGCGACCGGCTCCGTTCCGGCGATCTGCTTGAGATCGGCAAGCGCAGATTTCGTCTCCGTCTGGTTCAGCGGCCGCAACCGCCCGGCCGGAACATCCCGCAGCAAATCGCTTTGCGTCGTCGTCATGCAGTTCTCCCCAACAGCAAGCGGATAGAGCATGATGCCGAAAAGTGTGAGCGGTTTTCGGACAACATCATGCTCTACGTCTTTGACGCTAGAGCGGATTCAGATTTTAGGTCGTTTCGACCTAAAATCATCCGGCTCTAGAGCATTTCCGCTTTTCTTCGAATCGCGAAAACGCTCCATCTTCTGGTTTTTACGCAGTTCCGGACGCAAAACCGCTCTGCACTTTTGCTGGAACTGCTCTAGTGCAGGATTAACCTATTGTTTCTGCATGGGGAAGATCATGGTGACCGTTAATCCCTTGGCATCAGGACTGTCGGGTATCGTATCGGAAAGCTCGAGCCGACCGCCATGCAGCTCCATGACAGCCTCCACCAGCGCAAGGCCGAGGCCGGTTCCCGGCTTGGAGCGGCTTTCGTCCAGACGGAAGAAACGCTTGACCACATCGGCACGTTGATGGGCCGGAATGCCCGGCCCATGATCGGCGACCGCGAGCGTCACCGCGTCGTTCGTGCGCGCCAGCTTGAAAATGATCTTCTGCTCGCCATTGCAGCCCGTCGCATATTTGAGGGCGTTGTCGATGAGATTGAAGAGTGCCTGACCAATCAGCTCGCGATTGCCCTGAATTTCGACATTCGGCTCGATATCTGCCGTCAGTGTCAGACCCGCCTCTTCCGCGACCGGCTCGTAAAGTTCGGCTGTGTCAGCGACGATGGAAGAGAGATCGACTTCAGTCATTTCGGCCGCCACCGACCCCGCCTCGACACGGGAAATCATCAGGAGAGCATTGAAGGTGCGGATCAGCTGATCGGATTCGCCGATAATGCCTTCAAGGGCGACACGACGACCCTCGCTGTCGGCGCTGTCGAGCGCATCGGCGGCCTTGTTGCGCAGGCGCGTCAGCGGCGTCTTGAGATCATGAGCGATATTGTCGGAGACCTGCCGCAGCCCTTCGTTCAGCTTCTCGATGCGCTCGAGCATCGCATTCAGCGAAGCGGACATGCGGTCGAACTCATCGCCAGAACCGCCGACCGGCAGTCGTTGCGAGAGATCGCCCGCCATGATCTTGCGGCTGGCATCCGTCATCCGGTCGATGCGCTTCAATGCGTTGCGGCCGATGCCGAACCAGATGACCAATGCGCCGAGACCCATGATCGCCAGCGCCAGCATCAGCGCCTGGCGCACCAGCACGCGGAAGCGCTCCGGCTCGCCGAGGTCGCGGCCGATCAGGATGCGCAAGCCATTGTCGAGAATGAAAATGTTGGCAATTGCCAGGTGCCGGCGCTCCGGATCGTTGGAAGCGTCGGTGTAGCGCTCGTAGGAGAAAGGCAGCTCGGTCCAGCCGGCCGCGCCAAGCACACCGGGCTGTACGGATGCGACGTTGCCAGCCAGGATGTCGCCGGAAGGTCCCGCAATAACATAGAGATTGGCACCCGGCTGGCGGGCGCGGCGCTCCATGGTGCGCAGAAGCAGGTTCAGACCGCCAATGTCGTAGGCACGCTTGACCTGGCTGACCTCCTGCTGGACGGCATCGCGGATCTGTCCCGTCAGCAGCCGTTCGGACATGGCCGTGACATAGAAGACCAGCGTCGCGGCACAAAGCGAGAAAAGAAGGATGTAGAGGGCTGAAAGTTGGACTGCGGTGGACTTGAAGAGGACGCGGAAGCGACTCATCCCTCGTCCTTGATCATGTAGCCGGCGCCGCGGATCGTCTTCAGCAACGGCTGGCTGAAATCCTTCTCGATCTTGGAGCGCAGACGCGAAACGTGGACGTCGATGACGTTCGTCTGGGGATCGAAATGATAATCCCAGACATTTTCCAGCAGCATGGTGCGGGTCACGACCTGGCCAGCATTCTTCATCAGATATTCCAGCAGGCGGAATTCGCGCGGCTGCAGCAGTATTTCCTTGCCGCCGCGGCGCACCTCATGCGAGAGGCGGTCCAGTTCCAGATCGCCGACGCGATAAAGAACATCCTGCTCCGGCGTGCCCTTGCGACGGCCGAGCACTTCGACGCGCGCCAAAAGCTCGCTGAAGGCATAGGGCTTCGGCAGGTAATCGTCGCCGCCGGCGCGCAAGCCGGTGACGCGGTCATCGACCTGGCCGAGTGCGGAAAGGATCAGAACCGGCGTATGAACGCCCTTACGGCGCAGTTCGCTGATAACGGAGAGGCCATCGCGGCGCGGCAGCATGCGGTCGATAATGGCAACATCATAGGTGTTTTCAGTGGCCATGAAGAGACCGCTCTCGCCGTCGCTCGCGTGATCGGCAATAATGCCGGCCTCGCGAAACGCCTTGGTGAGGTAAGCCGCCGCTTCGAGATCGTCTTCGATGATCAGAATCTTCATATGAGCGACATTACCTGCCGACGCAGCCTCGGCACAACCAGAATCAGGAGAATTCACGGCATGTTGGCTAGCGGTTGTCATCTTTCACCTGCCTTGGAGCCAGTCATCTTTGATATGTTGTAAAAAGGAAGCCGCGCAAGCCGTGGCCTGCGCGGCTTCCTGATTCATTTCATTCGCTTAAAGGATCAACCGGCATTGATCGGGAGAGCGACGAAGCGGCTGCCATTGCCGGACTGAATCTGGAATAGGGCGCGCGTGCGGCCATCCTTCTTCGCCTGCTCGATGACCTTGGCGATGTCGCCGGCGTTCGAGACCTGCTGGTTGTTGACCGAGGTGATCTTCTCGCCCTCCTTCACGCCCTTGTCGGCGGCATCGGAGTCGGGATCGACAGCGGTGATCGCGACACCCTTGCCATCGTCGGAAGGGCCGACGGTGAGGCCGAGGTCAGCCAGCGCCTTCTCGGAGGACGGCTGCTGCGGCTGCTGATCCGGCTGCGAGTCGTCATTGGAGGCCTGGTTCTGATCGGCGGGAAGCGTGCCGAGTTCGACCGTGACCGACTGCGATTTGCCAGCACGCCAGATCGAAACATCGACCTTGGAGCCCGGCTGCATGGCGCCGATGCGACGAGCGAGATCACGCGGATCCTTCACCGGATCGCCATTGACCGCCGTCACGACGTCGCCATTCTTGATGCCGGCCTTCTGGCCAGGCGAGCCATCCTGCGGGGAGACGACCAGAGCACCGCTTGCTTCGGACAGGCCGAGGGATTCGGCGATGTCCTTGGTGACGGGCTGGATCTGAACGCCGAGCCAGCCGCGCGAAACCGTGCCGGTCTTGATCAGGTCGGTTACGACATCCTTGGCGGTCGTGGCCGGAATTGCGAAGGCGATGCCGACGCTGCCGCCCGACTGCGAGAAGATGGCGGTGTTGATGCCGACCACTTGGCCGTTGAGGTTGAAAGTCGGGCCACCCGAGTTGCCCTTGTTCACCGGCGCGTCGATCTGGATGTAATCGTCATAGGGGCCGGAATGAATGTCGCGGCCGCGAGCCGAGACGATACCGGCCGTGACCGTGCCGCCAAGGCCGAACGGATTGCCGACGGCAACGACCCAATCGCCAACGCGGACCTTGGAGTCATCGGCCCAGCCGACATAGGTGAACTTCTTGCCCTTGGGATCGACCTTCAGGACAGCAAGATCGGTGCGGCTATCCTTGCCGACGAGCTTGGCGTCGAGTTCGGTGCCGTCATTGAGGACGACGACGAAAGCGGCACCATCGGAAACGACGTGATTGTTGGTGACGATGTAGCCGTCTTCGGAGACGAAGAAACCGGATCCTTGAGCGACCGGGCGCAGGCGGCCCTTGTCATCGGAATTCTTCTGCTGGTTCTGGCCATGCTGCTGGCCGCGACCCTGCTGCTGCTCGAACTGGCGGAAGAACTTCTTCAACGGGTGATCGTCCGGAAGGTCATCGAAGCCGCGGCCAAGACCGAAAGAATCATCCTCGTCGGCAACCGAGTTGACGCGAGATTCGACGCGAACGGACACGACAGCCGGCGATACGGCGTCCACCACATTGGCGAAGCTCGGAACCTGCGGCGCCTGAACGTTGACGGCATCGGCATAGGCACCGGTGACTACGGCCGGAACACCCGTTGTCAGGGCAGCGACAGCGAGGCCGGCGACGACGGAAGCCTTCATAGCAGTGCTGCGGGACAAGGTGTCCTTGATATTCCTGAACATATGCGAATTACCTTCTCTCTTCTCGTCGGATTTGCGCCGGGAGAACCGGCTATGGTTCATCATGATGGAGATATAGGGCACGGCACCTTACAACGAACTGTCCGCCCCATGAAAAATTTGTAATGTAAGGAAATCGTTGCAATGTGACGACGGAAGATGAAGCCGCGTCACTTCCCCAGGATGTCTTTCAACTGCGCCTCTTCATCGGCACTCAGGGGGTTGCCGGTGGGCTTGCCGGTACGACGACGCGCATAGACGGCAAGGGCTAGTCCACCTGCTAAGAAAAGCGCGATCGGTGCGCCCCAGAGAATATAGGTCTTCGCGCTCAGGCGCGGCTTGAGCAGCACGAACTCGCCATAGCGGGAGACGATGTAATCAAGCACCTGCTGATCGGTGTCGCCATCGGTCAGGCGCTTGCGCACCAGCAAGCGCAGGTCACGCGCGAGATCGGCATTGGAATCATCGATGGATTGGTTCTGGCAGACCATGCAGCGCAATTCGGCCGAGATGGTGCGCGCCCGCGCCTCCAAGGCCGGATCGGGCAGAACTTCATCGGGATTGACGGCAAAGGCGGGTGCCGCGGCAAAGAGCAATGCCAGCAGCATAAGCAGGCCGACGAACACCCCTGCCTTCTTTCCAGCCCCTCTATTCTTGATGGGGAATCCCCCCTCATTCGCCCTTCGGGCACCTTCTCTCCGAGGGGCCGATGGGGGTGTGACAATCAAACCTATCATTCAGCCGGCTCCAGGGTCGGACGAGCCGGTTTCGCCTTACGGCTCGGGGCGCCGACGCGCAGACGACGGTCGCTGAGCGATACGAAGCCGCCGATCGCCATGATCAGCGCTCCCAGCCAGATGCAAAGAATGAACGGCTTCCACCAGATGCGCACGACCATGCCGCCATCCTTGCCGGCATCGCCGACCGACACATAGAGCTGGTTGAGGCCGAGCGTGAGGATGCCGGATTCGGTAGTCGCCGTGCGGCTTGCCGTGAAGACACGCTTGGCGGAGGACATTTCCGCAAAGGCAACCCCTCCACGGCTAACGGTGAAGTGAGCGCGATCTTCTGTGAAATTGGGGCCGACACCCGGCTGCACGCCGTCAAAGCGCAGGCTGTAGCCGCCGAGCTCGGCTGTCTCACCCGGCTTCATGCTGGTGATGTGTTCCCCCTCGAAGGTGGTCACCGCAACAATGCCGAGTACGGTGATGCCGAGACCCGCATGGGCAAGAGCGGTGCCGAAGGCTGAGCGCGGCAGCCCACTCAAGCGCCGCCAGGCGACACCCGCCGCCACCTTGCCGACGCCGGCGCGATACCAGAGATCGGCCAAGGCGCCGAAGACCAGGAAAAAACCGGCGGCGAGGCCGAGAGCAGCAAGTACCGGCCCACCATGCTCGACATAGAACAGGATAAGGCCGACCAGGAAGGCCAGGCTCGCAACGACATAAAGCCTCTGCAGCGCACCGAGCAGATCGCCGCGCTTCCAGGCGAGCAGCGGGCCGAACGGCACGGCAACGAG
The DNA here is from genome assembly GCF_057784515.1 of Martinezella sp. CNPSo 3732. Taxonomy (NCBI): domain Bacteria; kingdom Pseudomonadati; phylum Pseudomonadota; class Alphaproteobacteria; order Hyphomicrobiales; family Rhizobiaceae; genus Martinezella; species Martinezella sp. CNPSo 3732. The sequence continues at coordinate 182,627 of NZ_JBXSOO010000002.1, read as the reverse complement.
GATCGGCGTCATCAACAGTCCGAACGTCATGTTGAAGAAGGGCGGGCCGACGGAAATCTTGTCACCGGTCAGTGTTTCGAGCGCCAGCGGATAGAGCGTGCCGGTCAAAACCGTGCCGCAGGCGACGGTCAGGATCAGGTTGTTCAGCACCAGGGCGCCCTCGCGCGAGATTGGCGCGAACAATCCGCCGGCGGCAAGCTTCGGGGCGCGCAGGGCAAACAGCGACAGGGCACCACCGATGAAGATCAGCAATATGCAGAGGATGAAGATACCGCGCGTCGGATCGCTGGCGAAGGAATGGACCGAAGTCAGCACGCCGGAGCGAACGAGGAAGGTACCAAGCAGCGACAGCGAGAAGGTGAGGATCGCCAGCAGCACCGTCCAGATCTTTAGGGCGTCGCGCTTTTCCATGACGACAGCCGAATGCAGTAGCGCCGTGCCGGCAAGCCAGGGCATGAAGGAGGCATTTTCCACCGGATCCCAAAACCACCAGCCGCCCCAGCCGAGCTCGTAATAGGCCCAATAAGAACCCATGGCGATGCCGAGCGTCAGGAAACTCCAGGCAGCGAGCGTCCAGGGGCGAACCCACCGCGCCCAGGCGGCATCGATACGCCCTTCCAGAAGTGCGGCGACGGCGAAGGAGAAGCAGACGGAAAAGCCGACATAGCCGAGATAGAGCAAGGGTGGATGGATCGCCAGGCCGATATCCTGGAGCACGGGATTAAGATCCTTGCCCTCGGCCGGGGCCGGGTTGAGCCGAAGGAACGGATTCGAGGTAAGTAGAATGAAGACCAGAAAGGCCGACGAGATCCACGACTGCACGGCGAGCACGTTGGCGCGCAGCACGTCGGGCAGATTGCGCCCGTATAGCGCAACGAGCGCACTGAACAGCGCCAGGATCAACAGCCAAAGCATCATCGATCCCTCGTGATTGCCCCAGACGCCGGAGATCTTGAAGATCAGCGGCATCAGCGAGTGGGAATTGGCCCAGACGTTGAGAACGGAGAAATCGGAAGCAACATAGGCATAGGTCAGCACGCCGAAGGAGAAGGCGACCAGCAGAAACATGACGATCGCGCCGACCGGGGCGATATTCATCATCGACACGTCACCGCGCCGGGCGCCGATAACAGGCAGGATGGAGACGATCAGCGCGGTCGCGAGCGCCAGCACCAGGGCATAGTGTCCGAGCTCGATGATCATTGGCTGGCCTCCTCGCCTTTCCACACGCCATCAGCCTTCAGCTTGTCGGCGACCTGCTTCGGCATGTAGCGCTCATCATGCTTGGCGAGTACGCTGTCGGCAACGAAAACGTCGCTGCCCGGCTCAAACTTGCCTTCGGTGACGACACCCTGTCCTTCGCGGAACAGATCCGGCAGGATGCCGTCATATTTGACCTTGATCGTATCGGCGCCGTCGGTGACCGAGAATTGAACCTGCGTTCCCTGACCGCGCACGATCGAGCCCTCCCTGACAAGCCCGCCCAGGCGGATCAGCGTGCCGGCATTGACTGGCGTTTTGGCGAGATCGGCCGGCATGTAGAAATAGGCGACCGACTGGCTGAAGGCGAAGAGGACGAGCAGCACGGCAACAGCGATGAAACCCATGCCGCCGGCGATCACAGCCAGTCGTTTCTGCTTGCGGGTCATTGCTGCGTCTCCTCCGTCGGCAATCCCAATTCCTTCGCCAGCGCCAAAAGCTGCTGGCCCTCCCCTCCATTGGCCGGAAAGGCCGCGAGACCGCGCTTCAACGCATCCGCTGCGCGTTCCCGATCATTCAACACCGCATAGGAGCGGATCAACCGCATCCAGCCCTCGAAATTCTTCGGATCTTGCTTGAGCTTAGCATCGAGGCTGTCGACCATACCGCGGATCATCTGCTGGCGGTCGCCGCTGCTCAGCGCATTGGCCGCAGCGATATCCTCCGCGGTCGGATTGCCGGGTGCCTTGTCGTTCGCCGATGCCGTCGGCTGGCCACCATTCTTGACGACGTGTTGGTCAACGACAGCAAGCCAGGGCGCATCAGGCGGCGATTGCTTGGCGAGAGCCTCGAAGGCGGTCTTTGCATCTTCAGCTTTGCCCTCCTGCTCCAGCGCGAGCGCCAGATAGAAAAGCGTGCGCGGATTGGCGGCATCGAGCGCTAGGGATTGCTGCAGCACGCCGCGCGCCTCCGCCGTTACTATGCCATTGGCCTTGACGACCAGCACCTCGCCCAGATCGCCAAGCCGAGTTGCGTTCGGCCCCAGCAGGCGGATGACGTTGCGATAGGCAAGCTCCGCATCGCCGATACGGTTGGTCTTGAAATAGATCGGCGCCAGGACCTCCCATCCCTTGGCATCATCCGGGTTTTTGGCCAGATGCTGCTCGATCTTGACGATCGAAATGGCGAGATCGCTTCCTGGCTTTTCGAGCCGCGCTTCCAGCGGCTGCGCCGGCAGGCCGGGATCGCCATTGAAAAGATAGAGACAGAGACCAACGGCCGGAAGAAGGACGATGATGAAGGCCTGGGCAAGACGATAGCTGCCATGCGCAGGCGATTTCACTGTCGTCTTTTCATCCTTGGCAGCAGCGATGAGGCGCCGTCCGATTTCGGCGCGGGCATAGCCGGCCTCCTGTGCGGAGATGAGGCCGCCGGCAAGATCGCGCTCCAATTCACGAAGCTGATCGCGATAAACCTCGGCCTCTCCGGAACGACGCTCCTCCGCCTCCTTCGCACCACGCAGAAGAGGATAGAGCAGCACAGCGCCAACAACCGCCGTAAGAACGGCCACGAGAATCCAGAACAGCATAGACGCCCAATACTTTAACGGGGCGCTTATTCCAACCGGGAAAGGCTATCTGACGAAGATTTGAGGCGTTTGGCCGCGCCCTTCAGTGCAGACGCCTATTCAAGCGGCGTCCAAGTGCCGTCGTCGTTGCGGCAGGCCGCACCCCTTGCCGTCGTCGGCTTGCCGTCGACCGTGACTATATGAGTATATTGCCGGCAATTCTGGGAACCGACCTGATAGGGCGCAGCGGGGACAACCTCGCCACTCGCATTCCTGCCCTTCCATGCCACGGGTTGGCCAAGCGGCGAGGTCTCAAGCGCCCGATATTCGGCTTCCAGCGCCCGCTGCTTGTCGCTGTCGCTGAGTTTGATGCCGGTGCGCTCGACGATGCCACCATCAAGAGCATTGATGAAGGTTGCGGAAGCCGGAGGCTTCGCAGACGAAAACAGGCTCTTGCCGCCTCCCAGGCTACTTGTCGTCGAGCAACCTGAAAGCGCAACCGCGGTGAAAAGAGAGGGGACAATTAGAAAAAAGGTACGAAGCTTCATACAACCGAACCAGTATCAAAAAGCAAAACCATAGGTACTGCGCTGCGGCATCATCATGACCCACAACGCCTTTTTGGCATCATGCCGTTCCTCACGCAACATCCTTCGTCAAGCCCGGCAAAATTAGGCTCGCGCGAAGCCCGCCCCAGCTGCCCCGGGAGAGCTCGAAACGGCCTTGATATTCATTCGTAATCTCGCTGACGATCGATAGGCCGAGACCGGTGCCGGGCTTGCTCTCATCCAGTCTACGCCCGCGCTTTAGGGCTTCGCGGATCTGATCCGGCTCTAGCCCGGGACCATCGTCCTCAACCACCAGTTCCACCCAATGGCGACGCGCCGGATCGATGCCCTTGACCTCGGCCGGCGCCTCGCTTGCAACCAGACGCACCTTGTGTTCGGCAAAGCGGGCGGCATTTTCAAGGAGATTGCCGACCGTCTCCTCAAGATCCTGCTGCTCCATGGCGAGCGCCAGATTGGGCGAGACGGAGAGTTCGAACTCCTTGTCGGCGTTCAGCCGACGCATGACACGGACGAGCCGCTCCAGCGCCGGCTCGGCTTCAGTGCGCGCCAGCACGGATTCGCGCTGCGCGGCGATGCGGGCACGATTGAGATAGGATTGCACCTGACCCTGCATCGCCTCGGCCTGGTTCTTTACCAGATCGCCATGCGAGCGCTCCAAGACACGGGATTCATTCAGAAGAACCGCAATCGGCGTTTTTAGCGAGTGTGCGAGATTGCCGACCTGCATGCGGGCGCGCTCGACGATACGCCGGTTACTATCGATCAGCGCATTGATCTCATTGGCAAGCGGCAGGATCTCGCGCGGAAAGTCACCTTGCAGACGCTCGCTTTCACCGGCGCGGATACGCTCCAGCGCCGCACGCGCCTTATCGAGCGGCTTCAAGCCATAAAGAATGGCGAGCGCATTGACGATCAAGCTGCCGACGCCGAAGCCGACGAGTGCGAAGTAGAGGCTGTGGGAGAAATTGCGGACATCATCCTCGACCACGGCGACATTGCCGGTGACGCGAAACCGAGCCGCATGGTCCGTATCGAACTGGATTTCCGTTTCCGCCACCTGCACGCGATTTCCGAAGGCGTCGGTGACGATATAATAGCGCTCGTAATTCTTATCGAAAGGCGCTTCCAGGACGGATAGAACCGGCAGGTTCGACGCGCCGAGCGACGACGAAACTAAGGGGGTTGACGTATATGTGCCGAGCGGCTCGACTATCCAATACCAGCCGGTTTTCGGCTGTGAGAAACGGAGGTCTCCAAGCTGCGGACTGCCTGACAGCGCACCCTGATCACCGATCGTCACGGAATTGATGACGTTATAGAGCTGGGCGCGCAATAGGTCCTGAAAGCCGCGCTCGGCGTTCTTGCGGTAGATATCGGAGATGACAAGGCCGATCACCACCAGCGCCACAGCAGACCAAAGCGTGGTCAGCAGCAGGACGCGAGCGGTGAGAGACTTAATTCGCATTGGTTGGAGCTTGGATTCTGTAACCAAGGCCGCGAACCGTTTCGATCAGGTCGACACCCATCTTCTTGCGAAGGCGCCCGACAAACACTTCAATCGTATTGGAATCCCGATCGAAATCCTGATCATACATATGCTCGACCAGCTCGGTGCGGGAGACGACCTCGCCCTTGTGATGCATGAGATAGGCAAGCAGCCGGTATTCATGAGACGTAAGCTTGAGCGGCTTGCCGTCGACGGTCGCCTTCGAGCTCTTGGTGTCGAGACGCACCGGACCGCAGACGATTTCCGAGGAGGCATGGCCCGCGGCGCGGCGGATGAGCGCGCGGATGCGGGCGAGCACTTCCTCGACATGGAAAGGCTTGGCGACGTAATCGTCCGCACCGGCATCGATGCCCGCCACCTTGTCGCTCCAGCGATCACGGGCGGTCAAGAGGAGCACCGGCACGGTGCGCCCGGCGCCGCGCCATTTCTCAAGCACTGTGATGCCATCCATTTCAGGCAAGCCGATATCGAGGATGATCGCGTCGTAAGGCTCGGTATCGCCGAGGAAATGCCCTTCCTCGCCATCAAAGGCCGTATCGACCACATAGCCTGCCTCCTTCAAGGCCTCGGCAAGCTGACGGTTCAAGTTGATATCGTCTTCGACTATGAGAATGCGCATCTCTAAATCCAATTTCCCCGGTTCGAGAAACAGTACCGCAAATTGTGGTGCAGTGGAATCACGGAAACAATAAGATTTCGTGTAAGATTCAAGGCTTTAGGTTGGCACCAAAAGCGCGGGGATCACATCGGCACCTTCATCGTCACCTTGCGCGGGCGCTGGCCGTTGCCCTGGACGAGAACGGTGATGATACAGCTGTCGCCGGAAGGTTGTGCCGAAAGAAGCTGGCCACCTGTCTTGGCGACGACCTCCTCGGCTGCCTCACTGCAATCGCTGTTAGCGCGCGCGACCAGGGTCGACGTCGGCGCTGGCGCCGGCAGAACAGACGAGCCAGCCAGGACGAGGGCCGCTGCTGCCATGCTTGAAAATGAGGCCATGCTTCGGACTTCCCACAGGGATATGAACTTGGTCGATTATTTACCCAAACACGTCTGAATGGCAAATGAATGGGCTGTAATTTTCGATCCATCGGGCGCAAGGGGCGCCGGGCTGATGCGTTAAGTCTTTGAAATTATTGAATGTGAATCCACTGCAACGTGACAACGGCAACCGTTTGTCGCTCCAGAGCGCGGCCCCAATACAATCTATCGGCGATATGCGTGAATCGATGCATGTCCGCGTTCGCGGGCACCACATCCGGAGCCGCAGGCTTAGCCATTTTTAATCATTCTCGCTTATCATCGGTTCATGTGGGCGAGATGACAGTGCCCCCTCGTGGCCGATGCAACCGGCCTGAAGACGCCTTATCGGCATAAGGCGTGGCGATTTCCTTGAGTCCTTTGAATCGCTTGCCACGATTTCCTCTCAAGTTGAGGCCGGGGCTTCAAAAGTTGATTGAAGAACCTCAAGCCGAAAATCCGCTTGCCAACAATCCGATTCCGCTGGTGTGCTCAATCCATTGAAAAGGCTGCCCCGGGCCAGACGTTCAGAAAGGTTTACGGACGGCCGTCGCCGTCTCATAGTCTGCCGCAATGCGCATTTCGCGCAGCGGACGAACGCGCTCGATGGAGCGCTGGTAATTCGGATGAGCCTTGTAAGCCGCCAATGCCGCCTCGTCGTCGAATTCGCCGTAGACTACCAGATCGACTTCGGTTCCAAGCTGATCGGTCTTGACGTTCGTGCCGATCTCCAAAAGCCGCGCATGCGGAATGGCCGTGAGGATCGAGAGGCCGGAACGGACCTCCTCAAGCTTGGCACGATCGGGGACGGTAAAGAAGACGATATGACGGACCACGAGGCGGCTCCTTGTGCATATGCGAGGGCATCGCGCGATACCATGCGTGTGGGAGCAATTCAACAAACCGTCCCTTCGCTTCCTGGACCATCTCGTCGCAGGTCATGCAGGTGGCATTTACCGCGTGGCGGCGCGGCATGCTATCATCGCGACCATGACCGACGAGGACCTTATATCCCTTGCCCTTGGCCTGCCGGAGGCTACAGAAAGCTCACACTTCGGAACCCGCGACTTTCGTGTTCGGGGCAAGATCTTCATGACACTCCGGGGACCGGATTTCTGCGTCGTCAAGCTGACGCCGGACCAGCAGCAGATGGCTTCGACCATCATGCCTGAACATGTCGCCGCCGTACCAGGCGGTTGGGGCCTGAAGGGGTGGACACGACTTTTTCATCGCGATGCCGGAAACGAAGAGGTCAAAAGACTGATGCGCCAGGCCTGGCGGAATGCAGCGCCGAAATCTATGACTGTGCCGGAGGATTAGGCATCATGTCGTCCTCGACGGTCAGCGGCCAGTCGACGACATAATCTTCGAAATCGTCAAGATCGACATCCTTCTCGCTGACGGTGCGCCCTCTGGCGGAAACACCAGCGATATGCACCGTTTCCGGATCACCCGAGATCAGCGGATGCCACCAATAGAGATCATGGCCCTCATTGACGAGGCGGTAGGCGCAGGTGGGCGGCAGCCATTCCAGCTCCGGCACTTTCTCCGGCGTCAGCTGCACGCAGTCGGGCACGAAATCCCAGCGGTTCGGATAGCTTGTGCAGCGACAGCTTTCGCCATCCATCAGCTTGCAGCGGATCGAGGTGAAATAGACGTCGCCGCTATCCCACTCCTCCAGCTTGTTGAGACAACAGAGACCACAGCCGTCGCAAATGCTCTCCCATTCCGACGGGCTCATCTCCGCCAGGGTCTTGCTTTTCCAGAAGGGTATCTCATCTGTCATCATCGTCGTCCTCGCCACCCGCCAAAGAGGGAATTCGGGCTGCGGCATGCATGTCTCTTGTTCTTTTCTCTAAATCAACCAATTATTCAATTAGCCGTTCTATGAGATAATGGGCTTTGCGTGTGTCACAAGGAGACACGCGGCAGTAATGTGGTCGGGAAGTAGAGCGTGGAAGACCCATCCAATCCAGAAAACGGGCCGAAGATGGAGCCCGAGACGCCTAGGGATAACGGGGCCGAAAAGCCGCGGCGTCGGAAGCGCTATTTCTTTTTACGCCTCGATTCATGGATCGATTCCACTTTATGGAATGCCGGTTTCGGTCTCGCCGAAGCATGGGAGGAGATCACAATCTTCTTCCGCCGTTTCCGCGTTCGCGGCTGGAAACGCATTCTTTTCGAACTGCTCGGTGAAGGCCTGACGCTGGGGACGGCCGGCTCCGTCGTCATGCTGATGCTCGCCATGCCGGCCTTCGAGGCCACACAGGGCGACTGGCGCAACCGCGGCAATTTCGCCGTCACCTTCCTCGACCGCTACGGCAATGTCATCGGCCATCGCGGCATCATTCACGAGAATTCCGTGCCGGTCGACCAGCTGCCGGATTATTTCATCAAGGCGGTGCTGGCGACCGAGGATCGGCGCTTCTTCGACCATTTCGGCATCGACGTCATCGGCCTGTTCCGCGCAGTCACCGTCAATGCGCAGGCCGGCGGCGTCGTCCAGGGTGGCTCGACGCTGACGCAGCAGCTTGCCAAGAACATCTTTCTCAGCAATGAGCGCTCCATCGAACGCAAGGTCAAGGAAGCCTTCCTGGCGATCTGGCTGGAGGCCAATCTCTCCAAGAAGGAGATCCTGAGCCTCTATCTCGACCGCACCTATATGGGCGGCGGCACCTTCGGCGCAGCGGCAGCAGCGCAGTTCTATTTCGGCAAGAGCATTACCGACGTCAATCTGGCCGAAGCCGCGATGCTTGCCGGCCTCTTCAAGGCGCCGGCGAAATATGCGCCGCATGTCAACTTGCCGGCGGCGCGTGCGCGCGCCAACGACGTACTGTCCAATCTCGTGCAGAGCGGGCTGATGACCGAGGGACAGGTCGTCGCCGCACGGCGCAACCCGGCTTCGGTGGTCGACCGCGCCCAGATCGAATCCCCGGACTATTTCCTCGATTGGGCCTTTGATGAGGTGCAGCGGCTTGCTACCCGCTTCCCCGAACGCTCGCTGATCGTGCGCACCACCATCGATATGGGGCTGCAGAAGGCGGCGGAGGATTCGGTTCAATCCAGTCTAATGGAGTTCGGCGAGCGCTATAAGGCCAAACAAGGCGCTTCCGTCGTCATCGAAAACGGCGGCGCGGTGCGCGCGATGGTCGGCGGCAGCGACTACGGCGAAAGCCAGTTCAACCGCGCGACCAAGGCGCTGCGCCAGCCGGGTTCATCCTTCAAGATCTATACGTACTCGGTCGCGATGGAAAACGGCATGACGCCGACGTCCACCATCGTCGATGCGCCGATCAGCTGGGGCAACTGGAGCCCGCATAATTACGAAAACCGCTACGAAGGCAAGGTGACGCTCACCCAGGCGCTGACGCAATCGATCAACACCATCCCCGTGCGGCTCGCCAAGGAGAAATTCGGCATTCAGCCGATCCGCAACATGGCCAAGGCCATGGGCGTCGAGACACCGATCCGTAACGACAAGACCATTCCGATCGGCACATCGGAAGTGACCATCCTCGACCAGGCGACGGCCTATGCGGTCTTCCCGGCCAACGGCATGCAGTCGCGGCGTCACGGCATCGAACAGATCACCGGCTATGACGGCAAGGTGCTCTACGATTTCAGTCACGATGAACAGCCGGCCAAGCGGGTCCTCAGCGAAAAAGCCACATCCTATATGAACCAGATGCTGACGCAGGTTCCGGTGATCGGTACCGGCCGCAAGGCAGCCCTCGACAATGGCATCGTGGTCGGCGGCAAGACCGGCACGACGCAGGCCTATCGCGACGCCTGGTTCATCGGCTTTACCGGCAATTACACCTGCGCCGTCTGGTTCGGGAATGACGACTATACCTCCACGAACAACATGACGGGCGGCACCCTGCCGGCCATGACCTTCAAGAAGATCATGGATTACGCCAATCAGGGCATCGTACTGAAGCCGATCCCGGGAATCACCAACCCCTTCCCTGTACAGAAGCCGCAAACCGTTGCCGCCAAGAAGCCCGGCGACCCCGCCAGTGGTGGCCTGCCCCCGCTGGTGCGCCCACGCTCGCTTTCGGTGGACTCCACAAACATCCTGCGCGATATCGGCGAAAGGCTGAAGGCCGCGACACCGCTCGGGGCACAGAAGGTGGCGACGGCTGAGCATCGCAGCACGACGGCGCCTGAGTGACCAACTCCCCCAGAAAATGCGCCGCGGCGCAACGCAGATGATGGCGGCAAACCTGCCGTCGGACCTCAGGACGGAAGCCCATGTTTTGGATACCCGCTGCCGTTCCCGATCTTCGTCATTGTTCTCAAGATAGCCGTAAATAGTGGCTTGCCCTTTCCCCTACCGCCAGAATCAGGAATAAATCGACACTGATTTGTCACGAGGACGATCCTAGGGTGTTCCGAGTTCCCCTTCTTGTTGCGCTTTCGCTTGTCATCGCCTTTGGCGGCGGTATCGTGTTCACGCTTCTGGCGCTGGATGCCACATCAGGCTTTGGCGCGATCAAGCTTGGCGCCTGGCAGGCCTTCCCCGAAATGCAGACGGCGGATGCGGACCCTTATGCGAAATCGCATAGAGCTCGTGCGGGGCGGCTGCTTTACGGTACTGCCGAAGGGCTGGTATTCACCGCTTCCGATGACGATGCCGGCGCGAGATTGACGGCGAGCTGCAGCTACCGCATCAGCGGCCAGACGCCGCCGGCAAGGCTGTGGACCCTCTTCATCGCCGGCAATGACGGCCGGCCGATCGAAGATGCTGCCGGTCGCCCTTCCACCATCAATTCCTGGGTGGTGCTGCGCAAGCCGGATTCGACCTTCAACATCACCGTTTCATCCTCAGCCCAGGCGGGCAATTGGCTCGCCTTGCCCTCATCTGGCAATTTCCGCCTGGTATGGACGCTCCTGGATTCGCCGGCGGCCAGCAATTCCGGCCTGATCGATCTTGGCATGCCGAAACTCGAGAAGATCGGGTGCGGCAATGTTTAGATTCGTCTTCGCGATTCTGACCGGCCTATTCGGTGCGGTACTGCTGCATATCATCATCATTCTGTCGCTGCCGCACTTCTCCGATCGGGATGCCTATACGCGCGTTTCGGATGAGGGCGACGAGAACCATTTCTACATGCTCGACGACAAGGATGACGATGCTGGGCTTTCCAACACCGATCCTTATATCCGCACGGCCGTCTGCGCTTTCGACATCGAGGATACGCCCGTTCATTTGACCGCGAAGGGCAAGGTGCCGTTCTGGTCGCTTGCCATCTATGACGCGGCATCCAATGAAGTGTTCAGCATGAGCGATCGCACATCGGTCGGCGGAGCGCTCGATTTGCTACTTGCATCGCCTGTCCAGCTGACTGGCATACGCAAGGCGCTCCCATCCACCCTTGCCCAATCGATCCTGGTGGAAGTGCCGCGGGCTCAAGGCTATGCGGTGCTGCGCACCATGGCGCCGCAGGGAAGTTTCGATGATGCGGCGCAAGAATTCCTCTCTCAGGCCGGCTGCGACGAATTCGACAATGGTTGATATCTTTGGGGGTTGATATCTTTTGTTGGCTGAAATCTTTGCGGCGGCAAATGACAGGCCGGCGCGAACTCGCCCTTGGCTTGCATATATTGAAGCGCTTACTTTCCCTTTGCCCGCTTCGGCCCCGTCCCGGGACGATGCGTTGGTGTGTCAAGATGCTCGTAACGCACGCCGGTGAACAACAGTATCTTTGCCTCCACCGGCTCTTTCTGGGCGCGCGGCGGCAGGCGCAATCGCCAATCCGTAAGAGATATGATCTTTGCCATTCTCGTCTCCATTAATGTCTCGAGACGGATGAACCTGCGACTTGATTTCACCCTGCCCGCCACTGAAGCGGGCTAGCGCTCCCCTCCATTCCAGCCTTTGTCTCTGGGCTTCAATGGAGGCATTCGCGCCTTCTCACGGCCTTTCCCTTACACCGTGGCATGAGCACCGATTTTCGGCTTTCATGCTGCCTTTACATCAATCACATTCTGCCAATGGCTGCTTTCAATCGGAATTCAGACATATCGCAGTTAACAGAATGCTAATTCTCGTCGTCCGTCATTCTCGGCATCACTTGTTATGCTCTATTAACGCCGCGACGGCGGCTTTGGTTTCATCGGCCGTTGAAAAATTGCGGGACGCGTTTCTGCCCTGAAATCGAGCAATATCATGACCTTACCTACCCAGATGACCTAGCGGGCACATAGAAAGCGTGAATGCAACGTTGCAGAAAAGCGTCATACAAATATTATTTGCGCTCACAAAAAATTAACGTAATGTAAGGTCGTAATTCGAGGGCAATCAATGTATGCGACGGGCAGCTCCGTCTTTTCACCGGAGGATGTCACCGTCCTGCGCGATGCGCTGGATGGATGGTGCCTGGAAAAGCGGATCGATATTAAAAGCACGGAAGCCCAGTTCGCGGCTACGGCCGCAATAGGCCTTTTTCAATCCGGCTACAACACCTCGGAAAAGCTGCTCGCAGCCTTGCGCGAGCACAAGGGCATCTGAAGAATCCTATCTGCATGAAGAGACTGGATCTCCGCTTTGCAGCGGGTAGCGTTGCTTTTGACTATCTCCGCAGCCGAAGCACTCATAGGTTGAATTTGCCTGCGGGCGTCTATGCGCTGAAAGGTTTTCCACAGGCTCGCTTTCTTCCCGACTGCCGTCCATGCGGACAAAATGCGGCTGCGCACCTCGCGCAAGCTTAACGCGCAATTTTTATTCGGATTTTAATAAAGTTTTCACGAACCATTAACCCTGCCGGCCTTAGTCTTTGGCGAAAGCCACATAAGGACGACCGTGTCCATACCCGTTTCGACAGTCATCATCGAGGACGCCCTCTTTATCGAAAGAGTCGTTCCGTCCGACTGGAGTGAAGCAAAGCGGAAGCCATGGTCGACCTTCGGGCTCCCTGCTTTTTTGTTCGGCGTATCAGTATGGGTGTTGGCGTGCGTGATCGGTTTAGAGACCTTGAAGAACCTGCGACTGTCCGCAAGAAGGACGTGGTTCTGATGGCGACGATCACCAGCTTCGAAGGTATGGGCCATCCGTCCAAATCGGAACTTCGCCAGTTCGCAGAGCTTTTCACCCCCGTTTTCCAGGCATCTTCGAACGAGGCGAAGCGGCAGGCGGTTGCCGCCCTCTCCCAATGTGAAACCGTGCCCCAGGCCGTTGCCCTGTTCATCGGCTGTCAGCCGATCGCCATTGCCGCTCCGTTCCTCACGAGTTCGCAGGCGATCGACGACGATACACTCATCACTATCGCCCGCACGCAAGGGGCCGCCCACGCGCGGGCAATCGTCCGCCGCTCGTCGCTCTCTCCCAAGGTCATCGACGCGCTCGTCGGCCTGCATCAGGCCGAACCGGACCGTGGCATGACAGTGCCGGAGCAGCCGGCGGCCGCGGCTTCATCCCAAGCCGAGACGGCGGAAACCGAACGGCAGTCGCGCGAAGAAATCTTACGCCAGCAGATCAAACAGGCTGCGCGTCATCTGACCCGCGACGACAGCGACCGGCTCGGTCTGCGCAGCCTCAGCGAGACGCACGAGGCGCTGCTCGTCCGTTTTGCCCGCGAGCGCGATGCAGTGCAATTCGCAACGACGCTCGCCGATGCCCTCTCCTCCAGCTACTGGCTTGCTGAACGCATCCTGCTCGACACTTCGGGGCAACAACTTGCCGTCACGCTCGTCAGCCTCGGCATGGGCATCGCCGATGCCGTCTATTCGCTCGAGCGCTTCTATCCGCATCTGGCCGAACGGCATGGCAGCGTCAGCCGCGCATGGCTGGTGCTCGATGATATCGACTCGGAAGAGAGCCAGGCGCGCGTCGAGGCGTGGCGTCGCGCCGACAGCTATACCTATCTGCCGCAGGAAAAGCCGGCGCAGCGTCCTGCCGCACCGCTGTTCGGGCCGAATTCGGGATCCATCCGCGCGTTGCGTGTCGCAAACCGTCGATAAGGACGGCTCAATCCAGCGGATTGGCGCGGAAACCGGCTAAGGGGACGATATCGCCGATATCGTCCGTTTCCAGTTCGACGATCCATAAATCAGGATCGAATTTCAGCTCCCGATCAAGGGTTTCGCGGATTTCCTGCGGTTCCTTCCGCTCGATGCGGATCTCGAAGAGCCGCGTCCCGCTCTCCTCCTCATCGAACAGGCTCTGCGGTGCCGGCGCATAGAGGGTTTCCGATCCATCGCGGAAGCGCTGGCGGAAGAAGATCGCGCCGGCCTGCTCCTCGCCCTTGTGTTCGACAGCGGCAAAATCGCCACGCGCAAACAAGCGGCGGACAAGAGCGGAAACAAAGATGTCGCTGCGCAATCTCATGCCCGAGCTATAGCGGTGCAGGCCCGCCAAGGCAATTGAAGCCGCCTACAGCGCGTAGTCGTACCAGCTTTGCGGCAGAGGTTTGTACGGCGGGCTTCAGAGCGCGCCGATATCCTGCAGCTTCTTGAGGACCGCCATGTTCGGCTCCCCGGTCTCCGGCAGGCGATAGTGCTTCTGGAAGCGGCGGATAGCTGCCTTCGTCTGCTCGCCGGCAACGCCGTCGATGCTGACATTGCTATAGGCGATGTTGCTTAGACCCTTCTGGATCTGCATGACCATATTGACCTTGTTGACCGCATCGCTCGGCGTTGCCTTGGCAACGACAGCACCGGTCCGGATGTTCTTCTCGGCATTCTGGATGGCGGCAGCGACAGGGTCGATCGCATCCGCCGTGGCGGAAACGTTGACGGGGCGCTCGGTGGGGACGGCAGCCGCCACATTCGCTCGGCTGCCGGCCGACTGTGCAGCGGCGGCATTGCTGGCCTTGAGGGTGGCCAGAAGCTCCGGTGTCGGCGTGCCGGTCTGCGGAAGACCGGACGCCTCCTGGAAGAAGAGGATGGCCGATGTCGTGCGCGATCCCGGCTTTCCATCCGTTGCGCCATCGTAGAGGCCATGACGGATGAGCTCGGCCTGTACATCGGCAATCAGTTTCGATGGCGCGTTGGACGACTGTGCTGCGGCTGCGCTTGCGGCCTGCCCTGTTGAGGGTGGCGTGGCAGGATCGGAGGCCGAATCCTGCCGTTCTATCCGAAAGGTGGTGACGTTGCCGGCATCGGCCTGCTGCGCGTGCAGGAAGGATTTGCGGCCAGGGATCTGGTAGGGAGACGCGGGATCGCGTGTGCGCAATATGGGCGATGGATGCGCGCCTGTCTGATACCAGAGTGCGTTGGCGGTGACGAAACCGAAAACCCCGAAGAAGAGCGCGACGCCGCCGGCAATGGCGGGATGACGGCCGACTGCACTGCCGATCACGGCGGCGAGCGCGCCCGCACCGCGAAGGCCAAGGCCGCCCAGCGCGGTGCTGCCGCGCAGGCTCAGGCTGCCAAGGGCAACCGCACCACGGGAAGCCAGGCCGGGCTGCTTGCGCTTGCCCCTTCCTCTTCCCTTAGGCGATTTTCGCTTTTGCGGGGCCATTCATCAGTTCCTTGTTTCGCCCTTCATCTATCTCCACAGTATGTTTCAGGCGCGGCGGAAAATCGACAGGGCGATTAACATCCACAGGCTGCTGCATCGTCACGGCACCGGAGCCGTCGAACGGAATGAGGATGGTAATGACCGTGCCTTCGCCCGGCGCGCTGGCAATCGAGAAGTTTCCGCCATGCAGGCCGACGAGGCCCTTGACCAGTGAGAGCCCGAGGCCGGTGCCGGCATAGCGGCGGGTGTAGTCGTTCTGGATCTGCACGAAGGGCTGGCCGAGCGATGCCAGCCGTTCGCTGGCAATGCCGATGCCCGTATCGCCGATCGACAGCTTCAACATGCCGTCAGCCAAAGCCGCATCGATGGTGATCGCGCCGCCCGCATCGGTGAACTTGATGGCATTGCCGACGAGGTTGATGAGGATTTGCTGGATCGCCCGCTGGTCGGCGACGATCTCGCCGAGACCCCGTTGGATGCGGCTTGTGAGCGTCAGTCCCTTTTCCTTCGCCTGCAGTCCCAGCATGGCTTCGCATGTCGCAATGGTGTCTTCGATCGCGAAGGATTCGAGCAGCAGTTCGTAGCGGCCGGCCTCGATCTTGCTCATATCGAGCATGGTGTTGACGACCGATAGCAGGTGCGCGCCTGACTGACGGATCAGGCCGACATATTCGCGCTGGCGGTCATTTTCCAGCTTGCCGAAATATTCGCCGCTCAGAATATCGGAAAAGCCCAGGATCGCGTTGAGCGGGGTACGCAGCTCATGGCTGACGGCAGCGAGGAAGCGCGACTTGGCGTCATTGGCCGATTCCGCCTCGGCCGCCTTGCGTGCCGCATCCTCGCGAAGCTGCTGGTCCTGGGAGATATCGCGCAGCTGGCTGACGATTGCCGCCAGGCGCCCCTCGCCATCGCGGCGAGCGGTCAGCTCCATGCGAACATGGACGAACTGGTCATCACCGCCGACAACAGCCGAACGTTCCAGGCGCAGATCGGCGCTATGGGCATCCCTACCCTGGCGCAGCACGTCGATCGCCTGCAGGAAGACGATTCTGTCCGAGACGTGGATCTGCTCGATGAAGCCACGCCCGGTTGGGTCGCGCATCCAGCTCAGAAATTCCGCGCGATCGCGACCACCGACTGTGGTCACATTGCCCTGGGGATCGAGCAGCAGGACGAGGCCGAAGGCCGACTCCAGCATCAGATCGCGGTGCTCGACGACGACGGCCTCCGCCGGGTGGAGGGCAGGCCGCTGGCGCGACAGCGCGATGCTGCCGACGGCCGAAAAGAGGAAAGCGGCACAGACCGTGGCCACACCGGCAGGCAGCGCCACGGCCGGGCTGGTGACGAGGGAAAGACCAGCCGGAACGGCAAACAGCGCCACGGAAGAGACGAGCGCAAGCCGGCGCAGGATCGCCAGCTCCTGCCCACGGACTTCGCCATCCCCGCTCGTCCGGGAGAGCCAGCTTCGGCCTACCCGGTTCACGAAGGCTACGGCCCCGACAGAAATGTCACTCAATACGCGCACACTACAACCCGTCAAAACGGTCACTTATCGGACTGCACAATAGGCCCCGCCGGCTTAAGGAAAGAATAAAGAAGGAACGCGCAGGACGGCCGAAAAGGGCGCAAAATCCCGTTTTGACGCAGAATGAGGGACCTTTGTTTTTTGTGGTTAACAGCGGGTAAGCAACGGATTTTATTCGTATTTCCGCCGCGCGTTAACTTTTGTGGCGAGGCTTGCATCCGCAAACCCCTGCATATCAGGCGGATAGGGCGAGACATGCTTAACAGCAATCGCTACAATTTGAACCAAATGCTGTTCAAAGCCGGAAAGCTAAAATTTGAATCAAAATTGCAGAAAATACTGCCGAGTTTTGAAAAGCGCTGTTGTCCTCTGCCAGATAGGGTTCGAACCAGATCGGACGGGCAAGTCCGAATCGGCGCTCGAGCCGAGCGACAGAGAGGATGGGCTAGGCGATGTGGTTTCTGATTAGAGCAGGGTTCTGGTTTTCGCTGGTTCTCATGTTCCTGCCGATCTTTGCAAAACCCGAAGGCGGGCCTCCGCCAGGCGGCGAGCCGACGGTACAGGTTTCCGATGCGATTTCGGCTGCATCGGGCGTCGTTCAATATGTCGGCGCCATGTGCAACGAGAAGCCGGATGTCTGTGCCAAGGGCGGCGAAACGCTGACGGCGCTCGGCTATCAGGTCGGCGATGGCGCTCGCGTCGCCTACGACATGCTCGGCCGTCACTTCAAGGATCAGCAGTCTGCCGCCGAAGCCAATGTCGCGGCACCTCACGCTAATACCGATCAGGTCGCTGCCATGGCGCAGCCGATGCCGGCCAAACGCATCAGTGGCACCGACACTGCCGACGTCGTCGTTACCGGCACGGTCAAACTACCGTCCTCCATTCCGCTGCCGATGCCGCGCCCACATATCTGACATTTCTTCCATTGGCCCCAACTTCAGCGCCGCCGACCCTATGGTCGGTGGCGTTCTTTGTCGTCCCGGGTTCAAATCGGGCATCGTTTCGCCTATATCCAAGACAATGGACAATCTGGACTGCTGCAATGACACCGCTTGAGAAGATCATCGAAGACTTTTCCTTCCTGGACGAATGGGAGGATCGCTACCGCTTTGTGATCGAGCTCGGCAAGGCACTGCCCGATCTGCCGGAGGAAAAGCGGACGCTGGAAAACAAGGTGCAGGGCTGTGCGAGCCAGGTCTGGCTCGTCACGCATGCATCTGGCGATCCGGACAATCCGATATTGACCTTTGAAGGCGATTCAGACGCACATATCGTGCGCGGGCTGGTGGCAATCGTGCTTGCCACCTATTCCGGCAAGCCAGCTTCGGAAATCGCGGCCCTCGATGCTCTCGACGTCTTCGGAAAGATCGGGCTGGTGGAGCATCTGTCCTCGCAGCGCGCCAACGGATTGCGCTCGATGATCAAACGCATTCGCGAAGAGGCTCGTGTCAGGGCCGCGGCATAGGCCACCCTGCAGCCAAAATGGGGATAACCCGGCCCAAAAGCCGGGTTATCTTCAAGCTCTTTATGGAACCCTCAGCGGCCGCGCTTGCGACGCTGACCGAGGCCCATTTCCTTTGCCAGGCGCGAACGGGCTTCCGCATAGGCTGGCGCAACCATCGGATAATCGGCAGCGAGATCCCACTTTTCGCGATACTCTTCCGGCGAAAGACCATGATGAGTCATCAGATGGCGCTTCAAAGACTTGAAGCTGCCGCCACATTCGAGGCAGGTGATCTGATCATCCTGCACGGATTTGCGAACGGATACGGCCGGCTTCTGCTTTTCGACCACGGTTACGGCAGGTGCCGGAGCCGAGGTGCTGCTCAAGGCGGAATGTACGTCGGAAATCAAATTCGGAAGGTCGCTGACCGGTACGACATGGTTGCTGACATAGGCCGCAACAATGTCGGCAGTCAGTTCAACCAGTAACTCCTGCCCGTTGCCAAGGGCCGCATCTGTCATTGTGTTCTCCTGTTCATCGGCTTGCCTGCTGCGTCCGCGCCTCCGGAGAGCACGCAGGGCACAACGTTGCTATATAATTTGCGCTTGGCTACGGAAATCTGTTGATTTCGATATGTCCCAGCGCCGAGCAATCAGCGCAAACGCATTGCTCGTATTCGTAGCAGTCACCAGCAAGAAAACGGTGGATAAAACCAAATTTCTTTCCACATGAAATCCACCCCTAGACCTCACGAGAGAGAAAACCGCCCCTTGCCGCCTGATATCAGAATTAGCGACCGCGATAGCGATCTTTAATCGCTTACCGGAAGAAAGTTTTGCTCAGCTTTTCATCAAAGAAAGATAAAAGCATTGAGAGCTTAAACCCGGTCGAGACTAACTCAACATCAGAACTCTACTTGAATCTGAATTAGCACTCTTTATCCAAATGTCCAGTTTTTAATCCCTACATTTCTTCGCAAAAAATTCATCTACTAAAAAACAGGTAACTAATAACGCGAACAGCTATTCCTTCCTGAACAATTTACACGTTTGTTAGCCCTTCTTTCTATACGCGCCTTTGGTGATCTGCTCCCTCGTCAGCAGTTCATCCCGCACGGAGGGCGGCGTCAGGCGATGTCCAGCCTTGTGTGCCGCACGCGCGAGAAGATGTGCCGCAATCGGTGCCGTCAGCACGAAAAAGACGAAGCCGGCCAATGCTCTTGCCAGAACGGATATGTCCTGCGAATGGATACCGACTGCAAGTAGCAGTAGGCCGGAGCCGACCGTACCCGCCTTCGACGCCGCATGCATGCGACTGTAGAGATCGGGAAGACGCACGATGCCAATCGCAGCGATAAGCGAGAAAAGCGCGCCCGAAAGTAGAAGCGCAGTTACTATGACGGCCCAAAGCAAATCCACTATCGCCCTCCCTTCTTCCGCCCGCGGTGCTTACGCGGCCTTTTGCCTTCGGCAGCAATACTCTCTCGTCCTGCGCCGGCCTGTTGCACGGCATCGGATTGCCCCTGTGTCAGGATGAACCGTGCGAAGGCAACGGTCGCGAGAAAGCCGACGAGACCGAGCGAGATGGCAATATCGATATAAAGCGTGAAACCCGTCTTGATGGCGATAACGGCGATGAAGCCGATGGCGATCGCCACCAGCATATCGAGCGCCAGGACCCGGTCCGGCAAGGTTGGGCCGGCCACCACGCGATACACGGTCAACAGGAAGGCAATGCTCAGAATGCCGAGCGCCACCATCGCGGCGGCTGAGACGACGGATGCGGCCATCATCGGAAAGCCTCCATGATCCGGCGTTCGAAGCCGTCGGCGATGCTGCCCCGGATCGTTTCCGGATCGGAGCAGTCGAGCGCATGGACGTAGAGCGTTTTGCGATCATCGGAGACGTCGACGGAGAGCGTGCCAGGCGTCAGGGTGATGAGATTGGCAAGCAGGGTGATTTCGAAATCACGATCGACCGTAAGGGAAAAGGCGAAGATGCCGGGTTTCACATCCATCCTGGGGCTCATGACGGCGATGGCGACCGCCCAGACCGACTTGGCGAGCTCTCGTATGAACAGCAACAGCAATGCCAAAATGCGGTGCACACGCCCGAGATAAAGCACGCCGCCATAGGACGAGCGGACGATCGCCAGCGCAATTGCCGCAAGAACGAATCCGAACACCAGATTGATGAAGGACGCGCTGCCGGTGATGGCGGCCCAGACGATGGCGAGCAAAAGGTTGAAGACGAACAGGATCATTGCGCGCCCCCTGCCGCGGGGAAGACCGAGCGCAGATAGGCCGATGGTTGCTCAAGGCCGGCAGCGGCGGCCTGCGTCAGGTGTAGGAGCCATTCCGGAAACAGGCCGAAGCCGACAACGAGCAGAGAAAGAGCAAGGAGCGGCAGCGCTGCCTGCCATGCAATCGGCTCCGCTGCGATCTCACCTGCCGCCGCCGGGCGCCAATAGGCTAGAAGAAATACCCGCCCGAAGACGATCGTCGTCAGGAAACCGGCCAAAAGGATTGTTGCCGCAAGCCCCCATGCGCCCGTCGCGAGCGCCGCCTTCACGAGCACGACCTTGGGCCAGAAGCCGGAAAAGGGCGGCAGGCCGCTGATGGCGAAAAAGAGCACCAGCGAGATGCCGGCAAACCAGCCGCTGCGGCGATAGAGACCGCCGAGGGCGCTCAAGGAAAAGCTGCCGCCGAGCCGCGCCGCCTGCCCTGCGAGCAGGTAAAGTGCCGTCATCAGCACCATCGAATGCAGTGCATAGAAGATCGCCCCGCTGAGGCCGTCGGCATTGCCGAGGGCGACGCCGGCCAGCATCGTGCCGATGCCCGAGATGACAATATAGCCAAGCATGCGCCTGACGTCGTTTGCCCCGAGCGCGCCGACGACGCCAACAAGCATGGTGGCAATTGCGACGACCGTGACGAGCGGACCAAGTCCTGCCCGCTCGACAGGCAGCAGCATGACCAGAACCCGGATCAGCGCATAGACGCCGACCTTGGTCAGCAAGCCGGCAAAAATAGCCGAAACGGTGATGCGTGGCGTGTGGTAGGAGGCCGGGAGCCAGAAATTGACCGGAAAGGCGGCGGCCTTCATGCCGAAGGCCAGCAGGAACAGGCCGGCCAGTGTCATCAGCGGTGCGCTGCTGTCACCTGCCCTCGCCTTCATCGCGATATCGGCCATGTTGAGCGTGCCGAAGACGGCGTAGAGATAGCCGACGGAGACGAGAAAGAGCGTGGTGGCGATCAGGTTAAGGACGGCATATTTCAGCGCACCGTCGATCTGCTCCGGCTCCGAGCCGAGGATCAGCAGGCCGAAGGACGAGATCAGCAGCACCTCGAACCAGACGTAGAGATTGAAGACATCGCCCGTCAGGAAGGCACCGCTAACGCCGGCGAGTAGCAGCATCAGGAATGGAAAGAAGCCATACCGCCGACCGCTCACCGTGATTTCGCCAAGCGAATAGAAACTTGCCGCGAGCGCGACGACCGCCGCCGTCAAGGCCATGAGCGCGCCGAAAATATCGACGGTGAAGGCAATGCCGAAGGGCGGCAGCCATCGCCCCATGACCATGGTCACGGCGCCATCGCTGACGACCCTATAGAGCAAGGCGGCATCGATCAGCACCAGCAGCACAAGGCCTGGAATGGCGATCGCGGCATGCCATTCGGTGCGATTGCGCAGCATCAGAAGAAGTGCGCCGAGCCCGATGCACAAGACGACCGGCGAAATGACGAGCCAATGTCCCATTGGTATCGGTGCGGCAACCAGCGCATGGGAGAGATCGACTGCTGTCTCCGTGGGTCCGGCCATGGCGTCAGTACCCCAAGGGCGGCAGCGGCCGCTCCTCCGGTTCGGCGAGCCGCATCTCGCCCGTGTTGTCGGTCTTCAAGGCCTGATAGGCTCGATAGGTCAGGACAAGCAGGAAAGCCAGGAACGAGAAGGAGATGACGATCGCCGTCAGGATCAAGGCCTGTGGCAGCGGATTGGCGGCTGCAAGATCGAGCGTGGTCTTGCCTTTCTGAATGATGGGCGGCACTTCGGGCGTAACCCGGCCGGCCGTGAATAGCAGAAGGTTGACGGCGTTGCCGAGGATCGCGATGCCGAGCATGATGCGGATCGAGTACGTCGACAGCATCAGATAGATCGCGGCGGTGAAGAAGATGCCGACGACGACGGCGAAAACGGCCTCCATCAATCCACCTCCCGCTCTTCGAGCGCGAGTGCGATCGAGGTGATGGCGCCGACGACGACCAGATAAACGCCGGTGTCGAAAAGCATGACGGTGGAGAGCGGCACTTCGACACCGAAGAGATGCGGATAGATCCACAGCCCCGTCATGAACGGCACGCCGGCCAATATGGACACGATGCCTGCGATGGTCGCCGCAGCTAGGCCGAAGCCGCCAATCGACAGCGGATGGAAGACAATCGCGCGGCGGACTGCGGTCACACCACAGGCGATACCATAGATCGCGAGCGCCGAAGCCGCTATCAGACCGCCGATAAAGCCGCCACCGGGCTCGTTATGGCCACGCAGCAGCACGAAAACGGAGAAGAGCAGCATCAGGGCCGTCAGAAACGGCGCGGCGGTGCGGAAGATCAGCGTATTCATGGGCGTCCGGCCTCCATCCTCTGGTCAAGACCAGGCTTATCCTCAAGGTCGGGGTCGTTGGCCGCAAGCTTGTGCTCACCGCCGGCGCGGATGCGGATCAGTGCCAGGATCGCAAGCCCAGTCATGGCGACGACAGCGATTTCGCCGAGCGTATCCGTGCCGCGGAAATCGACGATGATGACGTTGACGACATTGTCGCCGTGCGCGATCAGCTTCGAATATTGATTGAAGAAGGCCGTCAGCGTCAGGTCGAACGGCGCTTCGGTCGCCTTCAGCAGGAGGAGTGCAAAGCCGCTGCCGCAGGCAATGGCAAGCACGGCATGGGCGATCCTGGCGAGCGGCGGCCGGCGATCGGAAGGCGAAAGCCTCAGCCGCGTCATGACAAGCGCCAGAATCACGACCGCAAGCGTCTCGACCATGAACTGCGTGAAGGAGAGATCCGGTGCGCCGAACAGCAGGAAGATGACGGCGACGGCAAAGCCCTGGATGCCGAGCGAAACGATCGCCGTCAGCCGATCGCGCGCAAACACCACCGCCACAACGCCGATGACCGCGATCAAGAAGATCGTCGCCTCATGCCATTGCAGATTCGGCCAGGCTGGCATGGCGGGCAGCTCGCTATGAGCAGCGAGAGGGATCAGCAACATCGCCGCCAGGCAAAGGAAAGTGACGGTGACGTAGATTTCCAGTCGGCCGGGCTGCAACAGCCGCGACACGGCATGCGACAATCGCACCAGGCCGGAGATGAACCCATCGAAACCGCGATCCGGTCCCGGCCCAAGGGCACGCAGGACGACGGACATCAGGAAACGAGCGCGATCGAGCTGCCAGTAGACGATGACGCCGATCAGCACGGTGACCAGCGAAAGCGCAAGAGGCACGCCAATATGGGGGATCAAGGAGACCGAAATCTCCAATCCCTTGCCGCCAACGGCGCTTGCCATCGGCGAAGAGACATAATCGTGCCACCGGCCCGAAAACAATGCCGACAAGAGGCCGAGAAGAGCGAGCGCGACCGGCCCGAGCCAGAGCAATGGCGGCGCCTCATGCGGCTGATGAGGCGTCTCCGTGACCGCGCCGATGAAGGGCTTCAACGCCACCGCAAAGGCGATGGCAAACATCAGCGCATTGCCAGCTACGGCGATGATGGTGAGGATGATCGCGGCAGGCGATGCCTGTGCCAGTGCGGCATAAATCTCTTCCTTGGCAAGGAAGCCGAAGGCCGGCGGCAGACCACCCATCGACACGGCGGCGACCAAGGCTGCAGCAAAGGTCAGCGGCATGGCCGAGCGCAAGCCGCCCAGTCGGGTGATGTCGCGCGTCCCCGTTTCATGATCGACGATGCCGGCGATCATGAACAGGGCGCCCTTGAATAGCGAATGCGCCACCAGATAGAGGACGGCGGCTTCGACGGCATAATCGGTGCCGAAGCCGGTAAGCATCACAAGCAGGCCGAGCGAGGAAACCGTCGTATAGGCGAGCTTCAGCTTCAAGTCGGTCTGGCGGATGGCAAGCAGGGTTCCGACCAACAGGGTCGCCGCGCCGAAGACCGGCAAGATCGTCTGCCAGGCCGCTGTCCCACCCATGACCGGATTGAGCCGCATCAGCAGATAGACGCCGGCCTTCACCATGGTTGCCGAGTGCAGATAGGCCGAGACCGGGGTCGGCGCCTCCATGGCATTCGGCAGCCAGAAGTGAAACGGGAACTGCGCCGATTTGGTGAAGGCGCCGCCAAGAACAAGGATCAGGGCCGCCAAATAGAGCGGGCTTGCGCGCAGGACATCGCCAGCCTTCAGGAGATCGGACATCGCGCCGATGCCGGTGATCTGCCAGATCAGCAGCAGGCCGGCCAGCAACAGCAGCCCGCCGCCGCCGGTCACGACCAGCGCCTGCAGTGCGGCCCGCCGCGAAACCTCCCGGTGATGATCGAAGCCGATCAGCAGGAAGGAGGTGATCGAGGTCAGCTCCCAGAAGACGAAGAGCGTCAGGAAGCTATCCGAGACGACGAGGCCGAGCATCGAGCCCATGAAAAGAAAGATGAAGGAAAAGAAGCGGCCGAGATCCACATGCCCCTTCAGATAGCCGCCGGCATAGAGGACGATCAGCATGCCGATGCCGGTGATGAGCAATGCAAAGGTCAGCGACAGGCCGTCAATCAGCCAGGAAAACCTAAGATCAAGGCTCGGCACCCAATCGAAACCGCCAAGTTGCACGCCGCCGGCTGCGACGGCCGGAAGGAAGCGCGAAAAATGCAGAAAGGCGAGAGCGGGAAACAGTGCCAGGAGCCACGCCGCATTATGGCCCAAACGCCGAACGACAACCGGCGCGATCAGCGCACCGAGAAAGGGCAGGCATAAAGCCAGGAATGTCAGGCCCGCGGTGGCGGCGGCCATGCTCCCCCCTAACTGAACGTTCATGCAGAATCCGGCAAAGCCGGAACGGTCTTGAAGGGATAGGCGAAAGGACACATCGTCTCAAGCCCCGACAAGGGAAAACCGGACGTAAACCACTGAAATCGATTTTTGCTGCCTGCAACCGTAGAGGTTGCAGGACATAAGGGATCGTCCGGAAGCCCACGATGCCGGTTTGAACGTTGGAGCATTGCAGAATTCCTTGCCATTCCTGCATGGCTCGCAATGAAGTTGTAATGAATTTGCACTAATTTATCGGTATTTTCTGAACCGCTATGGAAATTGCGCTCAAAAAAGCGCTAATCTCGATCGGTTTGCAGATCCTGCCTCCCGGAAACCGCAATGCTCGCCCGCCTGATCGCCATCCTACTCCTCTTCCCGGCCACGGCTCTTGCCGCGGACTGGTGGTCCTATGACAATGTGGGTCTAGGCTACGCGATCGAGCTGCCCTCGGAATTCCACCTTGCCGCCTCTTCCGAGGATACGGATCGGCTGTCGCTGTCGCCGGCAGATCGCTCAGCTTCGCTGCAGGTCTTCGGCACGATGGTTGCCAATGGCGATTTTGCATCGGAAGCGAATGGGCGCGTGGCACTCGCCAGGGACCAAGGCTGGAAAATTTCCTATTCGAAATCGAATTCGCGCGGCATCAGCTTTTCCGGCACTAGGCAGGGGCGCATCGTCTATGTGCGTGGAGTTGCGCTCTGCAACGGTGGCGCCGCCTTCTTCCAAATGGACTATTCGAAGGCGGACATGCAGCGCTACGATGCCATCGTCATGCGCCTCGTGCGCAGCCTGCGTTCGACGAAGAAATGCGCGCCCACAGCCGAGATCGTCAAAAGTTTTCCGGCGACAGGCTGAAGCAGGTCAGCACCGCCGAATAATGTACGGCGGCGGCAGCAACGACGAAGCCATGCCAGATGGCATTCTGGAAGCGCAGCTTTTCCCACACGTGAAAGATCACGCCGAGCGAATAGATGACGCCGCCGATGATGATGAGCAGCATCGAGGCAAACGGGATATGCATGGAAACGGGCTTGGCGACGAGGATGCCGCTCCAGCCCATCGCAAGGTAGAGCAGGATCGCCAGCCGATCGAAGCGTCCTGGAAAAAGAATCTTCAGGATGATCCCGAAGGCCGCAAAGACCCAGACGGCGATCAACACGGCCAAAAGCAGCGGATCTTGGGACCCCCGCTGCAGAAAAGGCGTGTAGGTAGCAGCGATCAGGACATAGATGAAGGAGTGATCGAAGCGGCGGAGAAACCACTTCGTCCGGGAGACCGGCCATAGATTGTAGGTGAAGGACATTCCAAGCGTCAGCACCAGACCGACGCCATAAATCCAGGCGGCGGCAATTTCGCCGTAGGAGCTCCAAACCGTCGCATAGAAGATCAATACTGTGGCACCGATCAGCGCAAGGACCACGCCCACACCATTGACGATGCCGTCTGCGATGATCTCATAGCGATCATAGGCCCAGCGGATGCCTCTGTACTCGGTCATTTCATCCGGTTCCGTTTTCGTTGGAAACCGATCCTTGCACTAGAAGAGGAAGGAGACAACTGCGCCAAACGCCCACATCGATCAATCTTCGTGAACGGCTTGCCACAGGGCTGGATTATCGCTTGTCAATGGAAAGCGAACGCTCAATCCGCAATTTATGGTCTTCTGTGAACAATCGAAATCCGCCATATGAATATGCAAGTACAGCGGACCACGGGATCAAAAAGGCATATCAACCGGCGAAACCTTCCTGTTCATCACGGGCGGCCCTTGCCGCCGACGCCGGTTGCCTTTTCAAGACTCCATCCCAAGTTTGGAACTAACACCATGACCGAAACTGCCCCCTCCTACGCCCTGACCCGTCCCGCCTATGTCGGCCAGTCCCATCTCGTCGTTACCGATCTGCCGCTCGTGTCCCGCTTCTATCAGGATATGCTTGGTCTGAAGGTCATTGAAAAGACTGCAAGCGGCGAAGTTCTGGGCGCGGCCGGTCTTCCCCTTCTGACGCTAACGACCGATCGGGCGGCTGTGCGTGCACCGACAACGGCCGCCGGTCTGTTCCATACTGCTTTCCTGCTGCCGAGCCGTGTCGAGCTTGCCCGCTGGCTCCGGCATGCCGCCCATGAAAATGTGGTGCTGGAAGGCGCTTCGGACCATATCGTCAGCGAGGCCATCTATCTGTCCGACCCCGAAGGCAACGGCATCGAAATCTACGCCGATCGCCCGCATGAGGAATGGACCTTCCACGATGACGGTACGGTCGAGATGGCGACGCTCCGGCTTGATCTGCAGAAGCTCTACGAAAGCGCGCCGCAGGATCGCTGGGATGGTATGGCCGAAGGGTCGGCCATCGGCCATATCCATCTGCAGGTTGGCGATGTCGCCGAAGCCAATGCCTTCTATCGAGACGTCCTCGGCATGAAGGTCATGGCGGCGCGCTATCCTGGCGCGACCTTCCTTGCGACCGGCGGCTATCACCATCATCTCGGCGCCAATACCTGGAACAGCCGCGGCGCCGGCGTCCGCAGCGAACATATGACCGGTCTTTCCGACTATACGTTGCGCTTCAACGACAAGGCAGCCTTGGATAAGGCCGTCGCCGCCCTGGAGCAGCACGAAATCAGGACGGAGAAGCGCGACGGCGGCGTATCGCTGCGCGACCCATGGGGTATCGGACTTAATCTCATCGCTTGACTTTTCCGACTCAACCGCCATTCGACAAGCCCGTTGCGGAACCGCGGCGGGCTTTTTCGCGTTGAAGTGGTGAGGCAATCCTGCCTTCGGGGAACTTTCCGGGGATGGAATTCGACAAAATCACCGCCGGCCGATCGGATGCAGCAACCGCGTCGCAGGATGCCGGCCAGGGGATCGATCGCAAAGCATCTCGTGCACAAGACGACGAAACGGAAATTTTCGGTCTCTCAGACCAGCGAGGACGCGACAAGCTCGACATTGCTGCCTCGTGGGCGACGATCGGCATCTTCCTGATGCTGGCCTTCACCGCCGTTTACATGATGTCGCTGATCCTCATTCCGGTGACGCTTGCCGTCGTCGTCGGGATGATTCTCGGCTTGGCGGCCGAAAGGCTCAGCAAGCTCGGCATTCCCCGCGTTCTGAATGCCATCATTCTTTCATCCAGCGTTGCGCTTGTGATCTTTCTCATCATCAATGCGCTCGCCGGACCGGTCGCCAAGCTCGCACAGCAGGCGCCCGACTTCTTCCAGCGCACATCCGACCGGCTGATGCCCTATCTCGACCGGTTTCCATGGCTGCACATTTCATCCACAACCTTTCAAGGCAGCTCGATGTCGATCAGCACTCTGCTGGAGAACAGCGGCAACGTGCTGCATGTCGTCTCCACCAGTCTGACACCTGCCATCGTGCAGATCCTGATCTTCTTTGCGGCCCTGCTTCTATTCCTTGCCGGGAGGGTAAGCCTGCGCAAGACGATCATCATGACCTTTTCCAGCAGGACGTCTCGACTGAATGCCATCCGCATCATCAATTCCGTAGAGCGGGTGCTGGGGTTTTATTTCGCCACTGCTTCGCTGATTTATGCCGGGATCGGCCTCGCAATGATCTTTATCGCCTATGTCGGCGGCATGAGCGTGCCAGTGCTATGGGGCGCTTTCGCCTTCGTATCCAGCTTCATCCCATTCCTCGGCGTCACGACCATGACGATCGCGCTTGCGATCGCCGGCATTATCACGCATTCGGACATCATTTTCGGCCTCGCGCCGGCTGTCGCCTTCTTCGCAGTGCACCTGACCGTGGAAAACCTCGTCTTTCCAGCGATCATGGGTCGCCAATGGGAGCTCAATCCCTTCGTCGTCTTTTTAGCCATCATCTTCTGGACATGGATGTGGGGCGCGGTCGGCGCCATGCTGGCGCTGCCGCTGTCGCTGATCGTCATGACTGTCATCGACGAACTTTTCATCGAGGAAAAAACGCAGCCGCAATTGCCGGGCTAGAGGCGGTTCAGTTTTTCATCGAATCTCCGAACCGCTCTATCTTTTTGTTTTCACATAATTTCGGACGGAAAACCGCTGCGCACTTTTCCTGGAATTGCTTGAGCACTCAACCGCTCAGTTGGTCGTGTCGTCGTCGCCTTTTTCGGGAATATCCTGCAGACGAACGAAATCGACGCCCCTGGCCTTTAGCGCGAGGATGCTGGCCGCGACACCCTCGCCTGCCGCATGCGTCGGTTGGTTGATGTGGGAGATGATGACATCGCCGTCCTTGGCGGAGGCATATTGCTTTTCCACCATCTTGGCCGGCAGCAGCGAACCGCTGTCGCCATTCACCGAGTAGCCGGCGATCCGATAGCCCATGCCGCGGATCTGCATGATGGCGGCAGGCGTGTATTTCGCGGTCGCGCCGCGGAACCAGTGCGGCTGCGCAATGCCGGCTGCGATCATGGCGTCCGCACCGCCCTTTACCTCCTGGGCGACCGCCTGCGGCGAGCCAGCAGCGGCGATACCGTAAACCTTGGCCGGGATATCGACGGCCGGAATATGGTTCTGCCCGTGATTTTCCAGTTCGAAGAGGTCCGGATGGGCGAGGAAGACCTTCAATGCGTCCGGGTTGGTGCGCAGCCAGCGCGCGGTGACGAAGATCGTCGCCGGAATGCGCTGATCGACAAGGGTGCTCAGAATGCGCGGATCGGTCTTGCCCATGCAGGCATCGAAGGTGAGCGCGATGCGGGGCGCGCCCTTGCCGGCACGATCGA
Organism: Martinezella sp. CNPSo 3732; assembly: GCF_057784515.1. Lineage (NCBI taxonomy): Bacteria > Pseudomonadati > Pseudomonadota > Alphaproteobacteria > Hyphomicrobiales > Rhizobiaceae > Martinezella > Martinezella sp. CNPSo 3732. The sequence continues at coordinate 152,569 of NZ_JBXSOO010000002.1, read as the reverse complement.
CGTGCAGATGCGGCTCCACGAGCTTGATCTTCGAAACCGGCGCCTTCGGCGGCAGCTGCGGCCAACCGGCAGGCGGCTGCTCGGGCTGGGCGGCAAAAGCAAGCTTTGCGGCAAACAAGAGCATGGATGTCAGAAAAAGGCGTTTCATCAGGCGGCCACCGGATCGATCAAGCAAACGAAATCTGGCGGCAGAAAGATGATGCCATTCCTAACCGCAATGCCCGCCATCATCCGGCAACACGCCGGAAATATGACGGACTGGCGGCATTATGCCATTTCACATCGGAAATGCATCAGGCGTGAAACGGGCTTCAACCTCATCGCGTCTATGCTACGATTGATATGAGATTGGCGTGACACTATCTGCGTATTTTTCCGTGCTCCTAAAGAGAGACATGTATGAGTCGCGATCCCTATGAAATTTTGGGCGTAAAGCGGGACGCCCCGCAAAAGGATATTCAAAGCGCCTATCGCAAGCTTGCCAAGAAGCTGCATCCGGACCTCAACCCCGGCGACAAGCAGGCCGAGGACAAATTCAAGGAGGTCTCGGCCGCCTATGGCATCCTCGGCGACGAGGAGAAGCGTGCGCGGTTCGACCGCGGCGAAATCGACAGCAGTGGCGCCGAACAGGCGCCGCGCAACTACTACCGCGATTATGCAGCGCAGGAAGGCCAGCGCGGCCGCTATCAGAATGCGGGCGGCTTTGCCGATTTTGGCGATGCCGACGATATATTCTCCAGCTTCTTCTCGCGTCGCAGCCGAGGCCAATCGCAAATGCAGGGTCAAGACCGTCACTATACGATGGAAGTCGATTTTCTCGACGCCATCAATGGCGCCAAGAAGCAGATCAGCTTGCCGGACGGGCCTGCGCTGGACGTTCAAATTCCACCGGGAACGCGCGATGGGCAAACGCTTCGGCTGAAGGGCAAGGGTGATCCAGGTTTCAACGGCGGCAAGCCGGGAGATGCACTGATTGCGGTACATGTTCGCCCGCACCGCTTCTATACCCGCGATGGCGACGATATCCGGTTGGAAGTGCCGATCTCGCTGGCCGAAGCTGTGCTCGGCGGCAAGATTCGCGTCCCGACGCCGTCCGGAGCTGTCACCGTCACGCTGCCGCCGAACTCCAATACGGGCAAGGTGCTGCGTTTGAAGGGCAAGGGCGCGCCCGTGCGCGGCAAGGACAACGGCGATGCCTATGTCTCGCTGAAGATCGTCCTGCCAGATGCGCCGGACGCCGAGCTGACGCGCTTCGTTTCCGAATGGGAGGCAGGCAAGGAGCAAGATCCCAGAAAGACCATGGGAGGATAAGCGATGAACGAGAACGAGTTTCGACTTCACCTCCGGATCGAAACCACGGTGCTGGAAGTCTGGATATCTCAAGGCTGGGTCGTGCCCGAAGTCACGGATGAGGGCCGCAACTTCCACGACGCCGACATTGCGCGCGGCCAGCTCATCCTCGATCTCAGCAGCGCGATGGGCGTCAATGAACCTGGCGTCGATGTCGTCATAGATCTGGTGGACCAGCTTCACAGCCTCAGAGCGACGCTGCGAGACCTGACGGACGCCGTTTGTCGGCAGCCACCCGATGTGCAGGAACACATCCTGTCGGAGTTGACGCGTGTGGAATCGCTGAGACGGCGATAAGGCGCCTAAAAAATCTGGGGCGGAGCATGGCCGCCATGACGTGATGTCCGAGGCGGCCCTGATACTTCATCCGGGTGCTCAATCGTAAAGATAATGCTCCTGCCAGGCCTCGCGCGGCACCTTGTCGCCGATTTGATAGCTTAGATCGCGGACATGGATGTGCTGCGGCCCGGTCACGCATGTATATGAGAGGTGATACCAGTCACCCTTGCTGCGAAAGACCGCGCCGGGCGCATTCATGGCATCCGGCTGCATATCCGGATCGCCGAATGTATAGGCGATCACCTTGTCCGGCTTGAAACCCGTCTTGTCCGTGCCGATGCGCTTCATGGCCTCTGCGTCGCACGCCTGTTCCATTCGTTCCGACGGATCGAGCTTCTCCAACTGCTTCTTGATAGCCGCATCGACGGCGAAGGCGGAGGTGGCGACACTAGCCAGTGGAATCAGGATGGCGAAGAGTTTCAGCATGAAGACCGGTCCCTTGCTTTGTTTTGGATTTGAGTGCGTTCACTCCATCAGAGAAGGCTTTGACCGCCTTTATGTCGACGCACTGTATGCCGACTTCGATAAAGAATGTGGTCTCATCAAGGCAGCGCCCCGATGGGTCTCCCACAAGCTGCCGGGCTCAGTAAGATTAATATCGGCTGCTTGCATGAAGCTTGAGGAACAGACTTGCCGCTTGAACCTCACCTCGCTGCCCTCTATTTCTCTCTTCACTTCACATCCGACTTTCACATCAAAGAAAGCGCCCCCCGTGTCAGTTTTCAAGAATCTCCCCACCCCGCCTGCAGCTCCGAAGAAGCCATTTACGGATACACGTCACGGCATTAGCCGCACCGACGATTATGCGTGGCTGCGGGCCGACAACTGGCAGGCGATGTTCAAGGACCCGTCGATCCTGGCGCCGGAAATCCGGTTACACCTGGAGGCGGAGAATACCTACATGAACGCCGCAATGGCGGACACGAAGGAGCTGCAGAAGGTTCTCTTTGCCGAGATGAAGGGCCGCATCAAGGAAGACGACAGCTCGATACCGATGAAGGATGGGCCCTACGCTTACGGCACGCTTTTCGTTACCGGCGGCGAACAGCCCCACTTCTTCCGCGAACCGCGCAACGGCGGCGAACGCAAGCTGCTGCTGAATGGTGACAAGGAGAACGAGGGAAAATCCTATTTCCGCCTTTCAGGCCTCGATCACTCCTCCGATCACAGCCTCGGCATCTGGGGCTATGACGACAAGGGTTCTGAATATTTCACGCTGAAGATCCGCAATTTCGAGACCGGCGAAGATCTACCCGACGTGATCGAGAACACCGGCGGCGATGCCGTCTGGGCGCCCGACGGCAAGAGCTTCTTCTACACGCTGCAAGACGAGAACCATCGCCCTTCGAAGATCTTCCATCACATCATCGGCACACCGCAGTCGGACGACCGGCTCGTCTATGAGGAGGAGGATCCGGGCTTCTTCATGGGCGTCGGCGGCTCGCTGCTCGACGATTACATCTTCATCGACATCCACGATCATGAGACCAGCGAATACCGCATCATCCCGACCTCGGATCTGACCGCCGAGCCCAAGATCGTGGCCGAGCGCGAAACCGAGATCGAATATGAGATCAGCGAGGGCGGCGACGTCTTCTACATTCTCACCAATGACGGCGACGCCAAGGATTTCAAGATCATGGAAGCGCCGGCGGAGAACCCAGGCAAGGAAAACTGGCGTGAGGTCGTGCCCCATAAGCCGGGCACTCTGATCCTCAGCCATCTCGCCTATGCCCGCCATCTCCTCTGGCTGGAGCGCAAGGACGGCCTGCCGCGCATCGTCATCCGCGACCGCCGCACTGGCGAAGAATACGCGATCGCCTTCGAAGAGGAAGCCTATGCACTCGGCCTGCAGGGCGCGGCGGAATACGATACGGATGTCATCCGCTTCTCCTATTCCTCGATGACGACGCCGAGCCAGCTCTACGATTACAATATGGTGACGCGCGAGCGCACCCTGCTGAAGACGCAGGAAGTGCCCTCTGGCCACAATCCGGAAGACTATGTGACGCGCCGCGTCTTCGCACCCGCATGGGATGGCGAGACCGTGCCGGTGACGCTGCTTTATCGCAAGGACACGCCTCTCGACGGCTCAGCCCCCTGCCTTCTCTATGGTTACGGCGCCTATGGCGTTACCATCCCGGCCGGTTTCAACACCAACTGCCTGTCGCTTGCAGACCGCGGCTTCGTCTATGCCATCGCCCATATCCGCGGCGGCAAGGATAAGGGTTTCGCCTGGTACGAAGACGGCAAGATGGAAAAGAAGACCAATACCTTCAAGGACTTCATCGCAGCCGCCGACTATTTGAATCAGGAGAAGTTCACCTCTTACGCGAAGATCATTGCCGAGGGCGGATCGGCCGGCGGCATGCTGATGGGCGCCATCGCCAACATGGCGCCGGAGAAATTCGCCGGCATCGTCGCCGCCGTGCCCTTCGTCGACGTGCTCAACACGATGCTCGACGACACGCTGCCGCTGACGCCGCCGGAATGGCCGGAATGGGGCAATCCGATCGAGAGCAAGGAAGAGTACGAGCAGATCGCCGCCTATAGTCCCTACGACAACGTCGGCGAGAAGCCCTACCCGCCGATCCTCGCGCTCGGCGGCCTCACCGATCCGCGCGTCACCTATTGGGAACCGGCCAAGTGGGTCGCCAAGCTACGCGACAAGACGACGAGCAACGCGCCTATTCTCCTGAAGACGAACATGGATGCCGGCCATGGCGGCGCTTCCGGCCGCTTCCAGCGCCTGGAGGAGGTGGCGTTCGAATATGCCTTCGCCGTCAAGGTCGCCGAGAAGATGTAGGCCGAACAGCGGAGGAAGCCATGACTGTTTTCGTCGCCCTCCTGCGTGCCGTCAATGTCGGCGGCACCGGCATGCTATCCATGGCCGATCTCAAGACCCTGTGCGAAGAGATCGGCTTTCAGGATGTGCGCACCTATATCCAGAGCGGAAACGTGGTCTTCCGCGCGGGAGAGGACGAGGCGACGGTGCAGGCTCGGCTCGAACAGGCGCTGGCGGCCAAGATGGGCAAGTCTCCGGGCGTGATCCTGCGCGGCCGCGAGGCTCTGGAAAGGGCGGCTGATAATTCGCCCTTCCCGCATGCCAAGCCGAACTACCTGCTGGTGACTTTCCTACAGGAGGCTGCACCGGCGGATGCACTCGACAAACTCGTCGCACCCGGCGGCGAGGAAGTGCATATCGCCGGCCGCGAAATCTACGTGCATTATCCCGATGGCTCGGGACGATCGAAGCTGAAGCTGCCGGCGCTGAAGGCGGGAACGTCGAGAAATCTCAATACGGTGCGCAAGCTTGCGGAGATGGCGCGGGAGTTGGAAAACGGCTAGGGGCGCGCCACGAGGGCTGCGTAATCTCTGCCGCGCCCCTGCTTTTACTTTGCTCCAACACGTAGTCGAATATGACTGAAGATCAGCTTTCGCCGCTTCGCGAAATACGACAGAAATCGCTCATACGGTTATTGTTTTTCCGCCCCCAGCGTCTCGATCCAATCGTCTACATCCTGCAGACTTAAATTCGGCCTGGGATCATCGAGCGATGTTTTCACTCTCTGTCGGATCGCGGCAATCCGCTGCTGATATTCCTCTTCTTCCCGTAGCCAGACCCGGACTGCCGCCCGTAACACCTCGCTCGTAGAGGCATAGCTGCCCGCATCGACACGGGCCTTGATCGCGGCAACCATTTCGCTCGGGAGAGAGATACTCAGTTTCTCGTTCATCGCAAATTCCTCATCTGGTAGGATAAAGTAGGATGATTTCCTACCTGGGGCAAGCGCCTTGCGCCGCCACCCGGTCAGCCCTACTTTAGGAGCATGAGCTCTCCTCTTCACGATGATGCCGCGCTTCGGGCGCCGACGGTCGCCTTCGACAACAGCTACGCGCGCCTGCCGCCGCAGTTTTTCGCGGATCAGGCGCCGACGCCGGTTGCCGCACCGCAGTTGATCAAATTCAACGAGGTGCTGGCACGGGAACTCGGGCTGGATGTGGAAACGCTGAAGCAAAATGCGGCGGCGATCTTTTCGGGCAACGAGCTGCTGCCGGGATCGCGGCCGATTGCCATGGCCTATGCCGGCCATCAGTTCGGCAATTTCGTTCCCCAGCTCGGCGACGGCCGTGCCATCCTTCTCGGCGAGGTGAAGGATCGCAGCGGCAAGCGCCGCGACATCCAGCTGAAGGGTTCGGGGCCAACGCCGTTTTCCCGCCGCGGCGATGGGCGCGCGGCACTCGGCCCGGTTCTGCGTGAATATATTGTCAGCGAGGCCATGCATGCGCTCGGCATTCCGACAACGCGGGCGCTTGCTGCCGTGATATCAGGCGAGCCTGTCTATCGCGAAGAGGTGCTGCCTGGTGCGGTATTTACCCGCGTGGCGGCAAGTCATATCCGCGTCGGCACCTTCCAGTTCTTTGCGGCGCGGGGCGATACGGAGAGCGTGCGGACCGTGGCGGATCACGTCATTGCCCGGCATTACCCGGAAATCAGAGACCGCAAGAACCCTTATCTTGCACTGCTGGAAGCCGTAGCCGATCGGCAAGCTTCATTGATCGCGCGCTGGCTGCATGTCGGCTTCATCCACGGCGTGATGAACACCGACAATATGACCGTATCGGGCGAGACGATCGATTTCGGCCCCTGCGCCTTCATGGATGCCTATGATCCGGCGACCGTGTTCTCGTCCATCGACCGCAACGGCCGCTATGCCTATGCCAACCAGCCGGCCATTGGCCAATGGAATCTGGCGCGCCTCGGCGAAACGCTGATTCCGCTGATCGACCCCTCCGTCGATGCGGCAATCGATCTAGCGAACACGGTCATCAAAGCTTATGGCGAACGTTTTCAGGCCTATTGGCTTACCGGCATGCGCGCCAAGATCGGGCTTGCGAGCGAGGAAGACGGCGATCTCGAGCTGATCCAGTCGCTGTTGGCGACGATGCAGCAGGGCGCTGATTTCACCCTCACCTTCCGCCAACTTGCGGCACTCACCGCAGACGACGAGGTGACAGATTTTGCCGCCACGTTCAACGATCCGCAAGCAGCAGCACCTTGGCTCGAACGCTGGCGGGAGCGGCTTGCTCGCGATCCGCAGACGCCGGCAATACGGGCGGCGGCGATGCGCAAGGTCAATCCGGCCTTCATTCCCCGCAATCACCGAATCGAGCAGGCCATCCGAGCTGCGGTCGAGGATGGCGATTTCTCATTGTTTGAAGCGTTGCTGAAGGTGCTGGCAACTCCTTATCAGGATCAGCCTGCTTTTGCGTCTTTTGCCGAGCCGCCACTGCCGACGGAACGGGTGCTTCAGACTTTCTGCGGCACTTGAGGAAGCTTGAGCGATAAGCTCCACACAGGCTTGCAGAGTCATCGTCCTCGCAACCGCTGGGGAGATATTGCGATGAAAGTGCACAGCAGCACTCAAAACTATTTCAGCACGCCGATCCGCAGCTCGCAGAGCAGCGACGGCGACGACAGCACGCCCTTCTCGCTGCCTGATGATAGCGACGGCCAGCAGGATGATTCGCAGGGGCCCTCCATCGCGTCCAGCGGTGTCCCCTCCTCCATTTCATCCGGCCTGTGGCTCAGCCAGTTCGGCAGCGACTCGTCCTCGACATCGGATGGTGGCAGCGATCAGAATAGCGCGACGGCTGCAGACGGAAGCAGCTCGGCATCGTCTAGCGGGCAATCCGATCAGGATATTCTCGAGGAGTTTGCCAAATGGGCGAATATGACTCCTTCCCAGAAGATCCGCGCTCAATATCTCGAGGCACATGGCCTGACGGAAGATTCGTTCAAGTCCTTGCCGGCCGACGAGCAGAAGGCAATCAACGACCAGATTGCCGATGAGATCAAGCAGAAGCTCGGCGCCGGCAATGCCGATGGTGATAGCGATCAGGAAACGAACAGTGCGGCCTCGACACTGGCGCTCGTCTTAGTCAATTGCCAAACCACTTGAAGGCAATGCCGAGCTGATTCACATATCGCTCGCATCCTATTGTTTTCATTAGCGATATCTCGCTATTGCCCTACCATGTCGATGACGATCTTGCCGATCTCGGCAAACACCGCCTCTACATCCTTTGCAGGCGCGGTCGCCTCGGCAACAAAGGTCGTAACCAAGATCGCACCCCGATCCGGCGGCCAGATGACGGCGATATCGGCATAGGAACCGTTGTTGCCTGTGCCGGTCTTATCGCCGACCTTCCAATCCTTCGGCAAGCCCGCGCGCAAGCGGTTGTTGCCCGTCGTGTTGGCGACCAGCCAGTTGACCAGCTGATCCCTCGATGTTTCCGACAGCGTATTGCCGAGTGTCAGAAGGCCGATCGAATCCAGCATCGCATCCGGCGTCGTCGTATCGCGAGGGTCGTCCTTGACGGCCTGGTTGACATCCGGCTCGTTGCGGTCGAGGCGGGTCTCGGTATCGCCTGTGGTGCGCAGCCACGAGGTCAACGCGGCAGGTCCGCCGAAACTTTCGAGCAGAAGATTGCCGGCCGTATTGTCGCTCAGCGTGATCGCGGCTGCGCAGAGCTCGGCGATGGTCATCCCATCGCCGCCGGCATGCTTTTCGGTCTCCGGCGAATAGGTGACCACCTTATCCTTGCCATAGGTGACACGGCGGTCGAGCTTTTCCGTGCCCTGATCGACGCGCGCCAGCACGAAGCCGGCAGCAAGCGCCTTGTAGGTGCTGCAAAGAGGGAAATGCTCCTCTTCCCGATGGCCGAGGGAAATATTGGTCTCGGTATCGAGCACGGAGACGCCGAGACGACCGCCGGTCTTCTTTTCCAGATCGGCAAGCTGCTTGTCGACATCGTCGGACAGCTGCGAATTGTCCTGCGCTCCGCTGTCGCCTTGCGGGCTCTGGCCGCCGGCGTCGGGCGTTGCCGAATTGTCAGTTGCCGCGGGAGGCGGCGATGCGCCGCTATCCTCAGCGAAAAGCCTACCGGGGCCGAGCGTCACGGCGGGAAGAAGCAGCGCCGAGCCAGCCATGAGGCGGCGGCGCGTGAGCAATGTGGGCATGTGAGAGGCCTCCAGCAGAATCGGCAGGTCTTGGGCTATGCGAGGAATGTGGCAAGCCTCTGACCTGACCGATTGCTAACGGATTCTATGCCGCCTTGTCGACGGTAACTTCGACCGTCACGTGCGAGAGTTCGTGGATCTCGGCAAGCCGCGCCTTGTAGAAGGACGGATCGCGCGAGACGGGCGTTGCGACCGCGACGATCGCGGCATGATGTCCGGGGCCGACCTGCCACACATGGAGATCGGTGATGCGATCTTCGTCCGTCTCGATCGCCTCACGGATCTCCTCGGGCAGATCCTCACCCTGCGGGATGAAATCCAGGAGAACGGCGCCGGAACTACGCAGCAGGCTCCATGCCCATTGCAGAATGACCAGGCCGCCGACAATGCCCATGATCGGATCGAGGAAGGTCCAGCCGAAACGGCTGCCGAGCAGCAGGGCCATGATGGCGAGAACCGAGGTCATCGCGTCGGCGATGACATGGACATAGACAGAGCGCAGATTGTTATCCCTACCACCTTTTTGACCATGATCGTGGTGGTGATGATCGTCACCATGCTCGTGATGATGGTCATGATCGTGGGCGTGGCCATGGCTGTGCCCGTGGCCGGCATGGCCGTGGTGGTGATGGCTGTGATCGTCGCGCAGAAGCCATGCGCTGACGAGATTGACGATAAAGCCGACAACAGCAATGGCAATGGCTTCCCGGAAGTTGATCGCCACCGGGTCGAGCAATCTCAGAATACTCTCCCAGCCCATGATCAGCGCGATCAGCGCGAGCACGATCGCGCTGGCAAAGCCCGCGAGATCGCCGAACTTGCCGGTGCCGAAGGTAAAGCGTGCATTATGCACATGCCGGCGGGCGTAGAGATAGGCAAGCGCCGAGATCAGCATGGCGCTGACATGGGTCGACATATGCCAGCCATCGGCGAGCAGCGCCATCGAGCCATAGATCGTGCCCGCGCCGATCTCGACCACCATCATGACCGCTGTGAGCGCGATAACGAGCCAGATGCGGCGTTCGTTACGCTGGTGGTCGGAGCCCAGAAAAACGTGGCTGTGGCCCATTTCGGAGGAAATACTCATGACTTTACTTTCTCGTTGAACGCCTGAAACCATAAAACGCGTCGCGATCTTTCAGATGCGCTCCTAGCGTTTTATGCCTTCGATTTTTCGCATGTCGTTATCGCAAAACCGCCGCACACTTTTGCGCGACATGCTTTGGTCACCGCAGATAGGTCTTCAGCACGTCGGCTATCTCATCCACCGCCTGACGACGGGCCTCTTCGCTTTCGGCATGCAGCACATGCTCCTGCAGATGGTCTTCCAGAACCTCCCCGGTCAGTCCCGTCAGGGCGCCGCGAATGGAGGCGAGCAACTGCAAGATTTCCCCGCAGGGACGCTCGGCCTCGAGCGCCCGCTCCACCGCTTCCATCTGCCCTTTGAGGCGGCGGACGCGTGAGAGGAGCTTGGCTTGCTGACGAATAGTATGGGACATCGTGGCCTCAATTATAATATAGGGGGGTATAGTATTAATGACGACACATTGGAAGCACCTTCTTGCGGCGACGGCCTGGGCAATGAAAAAGCCGGAGGACTATCCGGGGCCGGTTAGCGCTCCACCTGACCTTGCAATTTTGCGCCGACAGCCGCATATATTTCTCTAGAGACTAGAGGTATTGGAGAGGCATGCAATGCTGACGATCGGCGATCTATCCAGGCGGACCGGCGTGAAAGTGCCGACGATCCGTTATTACGAGCAGATGGGGTTGATCTCGGAGCCGGAACGCAGCGAAGGCAATCAGCGGCGTTATTCCAAAGCCGATCTTGAGCGCCTCGCCTTTATCCGCCACGGCCGCGACCTCGGCCTGACGATCGACGCCATCAAGGAGCTGATCTCGCTCAGCCAGCATCCGGACCGTCCCTGCGTCGGCGCCGACCGTATCGCCAAGGAGCATCTCGATGACGTTCGTACCAAGATCGCACGCCTGAAGAAGCTGGAGCACGAACTGGAGCGCATCGTTTCGCATTGCGACGGCCACAGCATCGAAGACTGCTATGTCATTCGCGCACTCTCCGATCACGGCCTGTGCGAACACGAGCATTGAGGCCCCATTGACAAACGCGCTGAACCAGATCATTGATGCGCCCATGATCACGCACGCGCTCCATAATTGCTCGTATTTTTGGCTGTACCTGTAGAGGGCGGCCAAGACAGATCATATGTCAACAAGCCGCCGTCAGGCGGCTTTGTTGTATCGGCAGCGTCCTGACGGCTCATTTGAAAAACAAGGACGCAAAATGCCATGCTAGACGATAGCGACATCTCACTTCTCCGCCCTCCGGTTCTGACCATTCGCAATGCGCAGCCGCGCGACCTGCCTGAGCTCAACGACATGATCCGGCTGCTCGCCGCCCATCATGGCGACCCCTCCGGCACCACGCCCGAGCAGCTTGAGCGCGATCTCTTCGGTCCTATGCCGTGGATCACGGCGCTTGTTGCCGAAGGCGAACAGGGGCTGATCGGCTACGCCATCCTCGTGCCGCTCTACAAGGCGCAAGAGGGACAGCGTGGCATGGATCTGCACCATCTCTTCGTGCGTGACGGCCATCGCGGCCATGGCGTCGGGCAGCATCTCGTCGACCGCGCCCGCGATATCGCCCGCAAGGCCGGCTGCAGCTATCTTTCGGTCGGCGCCGCGACGGGGAATCTCCAGGCCCACCGCTTCTACGAAAACATGGATTTCAAGCCGCGTCCGGTCACCGGTATGCGCTACCTGCAGGCTCTGGCCTGATGCCGGCCTTTAAGAGGATCGCCTTCGAAGACTCACTATAGCGCTTTTCTGGTATGTGCCTGGAAATGCTTTAGCGATCGATGGCGATCCCGCGGCCTGCAAAGAACCTCTCGAATACCTCCAGCGGCATCTCTGCATCCTCGCGCGTCGCATCGACGTGACCGGAGGGATTGTGGAAGCGGATGCTGTTTCCGTCGATGGCCGTCACCAGCACGAGATGGCCGCCTTTGGCCGGCGGCTCGGTCTCTGGCCAGCGGATCGAATGATGCACCGACGCGATGAAGAACTCCGACTGGTCGAGGATATCAGCGATGTCGGCGACGGAAATCCCAGTGACGACCCGGGCATCCAGATCGAAGCGAGCCTTAACGAATGGGACGAACGGCGCATAGATTAATCCCTTGATCCGGCCATCCGCCTCCTCGACATAGCCGCCATAATCCCGGCAGCCCATTGCCAGATCCATGATCGGGATGGTTTTGCCGGTGCGGGCGGCAAGCACCATCTTCAGGCAGGCCATGCCACAGAGATTGCCGGCCCAGCGGGCATAATCCTCGATGCTGCTTGCGCCGGATGATGCCCAGAGCGGGTCCTTCAGCAAGGCCGATTGTGCACCCTCAGCCACGACCGCCAGCGTCATGTCAGGCGTTTCCCATTGGCTGAAATAAGGAACCTTCCGCGCCACCCTTGCGTCCACGACTACCCTTTCCTGTTGCCGAATCCTGTGGCTACAAGCTTGACCGGAAATGCGCTAGAAAAATGGCTGTCGGCTTCGATCTGCAACTGGAGATGCGACTTGGAACAACGGTTCACATTCGATGGCGTCGCCAGCCTCTACAATGCTTCCCGCCCGCTCTATTCCGATGCGCTTTTTGCCGATGTCATCGATTTTGCCGGGCTGGACGCCAAGGATCAGGTTCTCGAAATCGGCTGCGGCACCGGACAGGCGACTGAGGGCTTTGCTCGCCATGGCCTCTCGGTTCTCGCGCTTGATCCCGGCGCGGAACTGATTGCAGTTGCTCAGGAAAGATTGGCGGAATTTCCGCGAGTGCGGTTCGAGCAAACCACCTTCGAAGCATGGCCGGGCAAGCCGGAGAGCTTCAGGCTGATATTCGCGGCACAATCCTTCCATTGGGTTTCACCGGGATTGCGCTTCGCCAGGACTGCCGCCCTCCTCGCGCCGGAAGGAACGCTCGCTGTCTTCGGCAATGTGCCGATGAAGCCGGAACCGCCGCTGTCAGAAAAGTTCGCTGAGATTTATGCCCGCCATGCCCCGCAACTCGCCGGCCCGCCCGTGGAAGCCTGGTATCTCCCGGATGGCCCCTTTGCTCGGGAGCTGCGGCAGTCCGACCACTTCGAAGCTCCTGCGCATCATTGCTATTCCTGGAGCCGCTCGCACACGGCACAAAGCTATACCGACCTTTTGCGGACGCTCTCAAGCTACCGGCTTTTGACCGAGGATCAGCGGGAAACGCTGCTTTCCGAGCTTGCTGATGCCATCAACGCGCATGGCGGCGTATTCGAGCTGCGTTACGAAACGCATCTCTATCTCGCCAAGCGCTCGGGCGCCGCTTGAGCTTCACTTCGCCGGCAACGCCTTCAGATAGGCCGCGATCGCCTCGCGGTCGGTCGCCGGCAGGTGGGCGATGTTTTGCTGGACTTCGGCCATCGAGCCGCCGGCCGAGTCATAATCCGGGGTGAAGCCGGTTTCGAGGTAGTTGGCGATGTCGCCGGCGCTCCAACTGCCGATCGCCTTGGAATCCGGGGTAATATCTGGGATCTGGCCCTTGCCCTCCGGATTGGGCGCGCCAGCCAGCCATTGGCCGCTCACGAAGCCGCCGAGGCCGTCACGTGGCGTATGGCATTCGCCGCAATGGCCCGGCCCTTCCACGAGATACTGACCACGCTTGACCCTCTCGTCGGCATTGGCAAGCACGACGCGCGGCTGGTCGTTGAGATAGAGGAACTTCCAGCCGCCCAGCGCCAGCCGAATATTGAAGGGAAAGGACAGCTCGTGCGGAGGCGCGACATTGCTGCTCTTCGGCAACGTCTTCAGGAAGCCCCAGAGGTCGTTGATGTCTTTGTCGCTCATGCGGGTGTAGGAGCCGTAGGGAAAGGACGGGTAGAGGTGGTCGCCGTTTTTACCGACGCCGCGCTTCATGGCATTGCCGAAATCGGCAAGCGTCCAGGTTCCGAGCCCCGCCTTCTCATCCGGCGAGATATTCGGGACATGGAAGGTTCCGAAGGGACTCGTCAGCGCCAGACCACCCGAAAGCACCAACTTGGCGTCGCCTTGCGCGCCGGGAGCGGCATGACAGCTCGTGCAGCCGCCCGCCCAGAAGACCATCTCGCCGTTCTTGACATCTGGATCACCGAGATTGGCCCAATGGCTCGCCGGCAAAGGCGACGGCGCGGTGATGACGTAAAACGCGCCGCTGCCGAGGATGATCACGCCGAAAAGGCAAAGCAGCCATCGAATAAACCGCGCCATCATTCCACCCCTCGCCTCAGCTCTGGTTATAAGGCTCCGCGCCGGCAGAACCGGTGCGGACGCCAAAATCGATATTTAGAGCCTTTACGCAATTCCGGACGGAAAACCGCTGCGCAGTTTTCCCAGAATTGCTCTGGGCGAGGCCGACCTACCGCTTAGTCCTTCTTGATGCGATAGGCCTGATGACAGGCGCCACAGCTAGCGCCGAGGGTCTTCAGCGTCGCGCCGACGCCGGCCTTATCGGCAGGAAGCTGGGCGAGCGCCGTCTCGGCATCGGTCGAAAGCTTGGCGGCATGGGCCTTGAAGTCATCGAGATTGTCCCAGATCTTCGGATTGACCTCGGGATCGGTCTTGTCGCTCTGCGGATTGAACTGATCCGGGAAGGCCTTGGCGGTTTCGGCGATCGTCGTCAGCGACGCCTTTACGATATCGGCGTCATAGGGCTTGTCGCCCTTGGCGATCGCGCCAAGAGCCCCGGTGGCGCCGCCGATCTTCTTCATCATGCCGATACGGGAGTCATGCGTGCCATCGGCCGCGACGACCGAACCCAGTGCGATGCCGGCTAGGGCCGTCGCCATCACAATCGCTTTCCACTTCATTTCGTTCTCCTACCTCTCTCCGAGTGATCAGGACCGCGCGTGCGGCCCGGCGCATGATTACGGCGACATGTTTGCCGATTTCCTTTCCGGCAATGAAGTCACAAAGTAGTGAGAGCTGAGTGAAATCAGTGTCATGCAATAGACACACCCGTTCCGTTCGCCGCATCAGCCCTCACGCCAATTTCAGGCCCTCCCATACTGTGAACACCGAAACTGCGACAAGGAGCAGCCCAGCTGCGCGGCCTGCGAATGCGGTTGCCCTGGGATTGGCGACCAGCAGATCGCGGCTGCGCCCGGCAGTAATGGCAAGTCCGCCGTAAATGGCAAATTGCGTCGCGATGGTCATGGCTCCCATGATGACGGCCTGTATCCACATCGGACCATATTCGGGCTTCAGAAACTGCGGGTACACGGCAAAGATGAAGAGATAGGCCTTGGGATTGATGAGGCAAGTGACCGCTCCCCGCCGGAAGGCTTTCCAGGCAGAGCGGCTGCCGGCCGGCCCGTCGCCTCCCACCGTGATGGAACTGCGCATCAGCGTATAGCCGATGAAGGCCATGTAGGCTCCGCCGATAACAAGCAGCGGATTGAAAAGGATGGGCACGAAATGCATCAGCAAGCCGATGCCGATGGCGCCATTCAGCGAGTGCACCGCACCGCCGAGCATGATGCCGCCTGTCGCGGCAAGACCGCGATTGCTGCCGCCGGTCAGTGAATTGGCGAGCACGAACAGCATGTCCATGCCCGGTACGATGATAATGCCCAATAGGAGGATGAAGAAGAGCCAGAGATTTTCTGCGTAACCCATGTCAGTTGCCTATCGCCCTCGCCTTGAAAGCAGGAGAGGAAATGGTTGATTTTCAAGTGAATAGGCGGCTTTATAAATCGAGCCAACTGACGGGGTATTGTCAGTAGCCTTTATCTTTGGGGCAAGAAATGCGCAAGGCATCGCGCCTGTTCGAGATCATCCAGATCCTGCGGCTGGCCAAGAGGCCGGTAACAGCGGCCGACATTGCCGCCCGGCTGGAGGTGACGGTGCGCTCCGTCTATCGCGATATCGCAGCACTTCAAGCGATGCGGGTGCCGATCGAGGGTGAGCGGGGCATCGGCTATATCCTGCGGCCCGGCTTCGACCTGCCGCCATTGATGTTCTCGATCGAGGAGATGGAGGCGATCGTGCTGTCGCTGGCGCTCTTGGAGCGCACGGGCGATGCGGAACTCAAGCAGGCAGCCAAGCGCGTCACGGCCAAGATTGCCGGCGCGGTGCCTCCACCGCTGCGTCAGACGCTCGATGCCAATGCGCTGCATGCCTGGGGCTTTGCCGCACCCTCGGCTGCTGCGATCGATCTTTCGCTGGTTCGCCGCGCCATTCGCGATGAGGAAAAGCTCGACCTTGCCTATCGCGACGAGCTCGGCCGCCCCACGGAACGCATCATCCGGCCGATTGCGCTGATCTATTATTCGGAGACCGCCAATATCGTTGCCTGGTGCGAGCTGCGCCAGGCCATCCGCAATTTCCGCAGCGACCGGATCGAGGATTGCCAGCCGACCGGCCTCTGGTTCAAGGGCGAAGGCGATGGCCTCAGGCAGATCTGGGTGAATGGCTGGCAGATAAACACCCCAGCCGCTGCCGGCTGAGGTGCTGCAGATCCCACAGATCTACCATTGCGAATTAAAGGATCATACCACCTGAGGCTTCGATGCGCTGGCCGTTGACCCAGCGATTGTCGTCCGACAAAAGCGAAGCGATCATCGGGCCGATATCGTCGGGCAGGCCCGGGCGGCCGAGCGCCGTCATGGACGCAACCATTCTGTTCACCTCCGGATTGTCGCGAACGATGCCACCGCTGAAATCCGTCTGGATCGCACCGGGCGCCACGGTGTTGACTGTAATCCCGCGTGAGCCGAGCTCCTTGGCGAGATAGCGCGTCAGCACTTCGACCGCACCCTTCATGGCTGCATAGGCGGACGAGCCCGGATTGCTGAAGCGGGCAAGACCGGAGGAGATATTGACGATGCGGCCACCATCATTGATGTGCCGCAACAGCTTTTGCGTCAGGAAGAAGACGCCCTTGAGATGAACATTGTAGAGCTTGTCGAACTCGGCTTCCGTCGTTTCGGCGATGGAGGCATGATAAGAGGTGCCGGCATTGTTGACGAGGAAATCGAAGCGATCGCGACCCCAACGCTGCTGCAGCACGCGGCCGACTTCGGCGACGAAAGCGTCGAAGGATGCGATATCGCCAGCGTCGAGCCGCAACGCAACAGCCTTTTGACCGAGCGTTTCGATCTCGGCAACGGCGCTATCGGCTTCTGCCTTATTCGCGTTATAGGTCAGGATGGTATCGACACCGCGCTTGGCGAGATGAATGACGGCATTGCGGCCCAGGCCGCGGCTGCCGCCAGTGATGATCGCAATCTTTGTCTTTGATTTATCAATATTTTCAGTCGTCATTGCAACGTCTCCAAGGAATGTTTGATGGCCGGAATCTACGCCTGCAGAGCCATTTCCCTGAATGCCGGAACTCTCGAATTTCTTGCCTATTCCTCCAACTGCCTTGTTCGCTGACACCTCGCTGCTATGATGCCACAATGGCACTTGCCCCGGGAGAACGCCTATGTCCTCAGCCCTTAAAGATGCGATCACACAATTCATCGAAGCCAATGACAGCGGAGGCGATGGTGTGTTTTCCACGGGCATCGATGGCCTGCACATCATGCGCTCGACCGAGCCGAAAATGCCGCATGCGATGATCTATCGACCTGCGCTCTGCGTCATTCTGCAGGGTGCGAAGCAATTGATGCTCAATGACAGGGTGATCGACTATGCCGAGATGCAGGCGCTCATCATCAGCATCGAGCTGCCCGCCGCCGGCAGGGTGACCCAGGCGAGTGTCGAGAAGCCCTATATGGCTATCTCACTCGAATTCAATGTCGGCATGATGCGTGAGGTGATGGAGCAGCTCGAGGGGCCGCCGAAACCGACAGGCGGCGCCCAGCTTGGCATCTTCGTCGAGAATCTCGGCGACGAGCTTGCAGATTGCCTCCTGCGATTGACCCGCCTGCTGTCGAACCCAAGCGCCATTCCGGTGCTCTATCCGGCGATCATGCGGGAAATCTGCTTCTGGCTGCTCACCGGTCCCAATGGCGGCGAGGTGTGCAAGCTTGTGCTGCCGGACGGACAGACCCGGCGCATCGCCGACGCCATCCGCCTGTTGCGTGACAATTTCGCGGAGCCGGTGCGCATCGAGCAGCTGGCGGCCGCCGCGCGCATGAGTCCCTCCTCCTTCCATCAGCATTTCAAGACATTGACCTCGATGACGCCGCTGCAGTACCAGAAGCAGATGCGGCTGCTAGAAGCCCGCCGCCTGATGGTCGCCGGGCACGCCAATGTGGAGAGTGCTGCCTACCGCGTCGGCTATGAAAGCGCCTCGCAGTTCAGCCGTGAATATGCCCGCATGTTCGGCACGCCGCCGAAAAGGGACGTGACCGAGATGCGGATGGCGGCGGAGTAATAACCGATCAACTCCGGCTTTACGCACCGCTATAAAGCAATCGCAGTCACTAACAGAATGAAAGCCAGTAGCCCCAAGACAGCGCGTGCGGCATGCGACCATTCCCAGAGATCACGCAGCATGGTCCAGTCCGCCTCGGCATCAGCTTCGATCCGATGACCGCCGACTGGAACATGGGAAAAGAAACCTGCGCCCAACCCGTTCAACTCGGCATCCTGGAGCCAGAAATTGTTTACGGGCTGTATCAGCAACCAAAAGACTGCATGCATGGCGGCCATGGCAGCAAAAGCAGCGGCAAACAACCAGAATACGATGATGTTGGCTGGCGTCAGGAACAGCAGAAGCAGAAGCAAAAGAGTACCGATCGGCTCGGCAACGCCGCCGATCGTGAAGCCGGGATAATAAATCCGCTGAACCGTCATGTAGTCTTCTTTCGACAGTCGCATTTTTCCCGGCAGCTCCAGCAAATGCGCCAGCGCCAGTGCCATGGCGACTGCCACGACCAGGATTGTCAGAATTTGCAATGCCGGAAACATCGGCTCCGCCTCACAGCAGCCTCAGTTCCTAAACTTTCAACGATGCGGATCGTTCCCCATGTCGAACGATACAGGGGATTCATCAAACGCCGGTCAACGCCAGCACCCGGCTATCCTCGCGCCCGAAGCCCGTAACCTCCAGCCGATCATTGTAGACAGCAACGATCGCATAGGCGCTCGTATCTTCGGTATCGACCATGCCCTTGAAGTTGACGAAGTATGTGCCGCCCGACACTCCGAAATTGCCGGCATGATTGTGGCCATTGAGGTAAGCGACGACATGGTCATGCTCGGCCAAAAGCGAAAGCATGCGATCGCTATCGAGCGCGTTGTGCCCATTCTCTGGGAAGATCGGATAGTGGTTCATGACGATGACCTTCTCACCTGCCGCCTTTGCTTCCCTGAGCTTCGCAGCAAGCCAGTCATATTGCGTGTCGCCTATCGCTCCGTTCCATCGCTGACCATTGAGCGCGCCGGTTGTTTCCAGCGCCCGCATCATTTCCTTCGCCTCCTGCCGCCGCGGATCGCCTTCCGGCGGCGCAAAGACGCTGATTTCGTTGCCGTCGAGCGCGATGAAGCGATAACCGGAAAGGCGGAAATCGTAATAGGGAGACGGCATGCCCACACGGGCGGATACGCCGCCGAGATGTTCCGATGCCACGGCGAAATCATGATTGCCGAGGAGGAAATGCTTGCGATGCCGCAAGGCTTCGTAGACAGCCAGAATGGCGTCGAAGCTCTTCCATTCGCGATCGATGATGTCACCAAGCGTGACAACGAAGGCGAGATCGTGCCGATTGAACTCCCCGATCGCCGCGCGAAGCTTGTCGAGGCTTTTCGCCGGATAGCGATTGAGGGTCAGATTCGGCTCAAGATCCGCATATTGCGGATCGGCGATGACACCAAAGCGGAAGAGCGGTGCTGATGGCATTCAGCCTCCTTGGGCGATCTCCTGGGGCGGCCATGCGGCACACGGATATATCAACAAGGCTGCTCATAAGAAAACACCCGACGCCAGGAAGACGCCGGGTGCGAAAGCCAGCCTATGCGGCAAACCTTACTTCGTAGCGGCTTCGTAGCGCTCCAGGACGTAGTCCCAGTTGATCAGGCTGTCGATGAAGGCTTCGAGGTACTTCGGACGCAGGTTGCGGTAGTCGATGTAGTAGGAATGTTCCCAGACGTCGACGCCGAGGATCGGGTCGGCACCATGAACGAGCGGGTTTTCGCCGTTCGGGGTCTTGGAGATTTCGAGCTTGCCGTTCTTGACGGAAACCCATGCCCAGCCGGAGCCGAACTGAGTGGCACCGGCAGCGGCGAAATCGGCCTTGAATTTGTCGTAGCCGCCGAGATCGGAGGCGAAGGCTGCTTCGAGCTTGCCCGGCAGCTTGTTGCCGCCGCCACCCTTCTTCAGCCACTTCCAGAAATGGATGTGGTTGTAGTGCTGGGCTGCATTGTTGAAGAGGCCTGCATTGGTGCCGAAGGACTTCTTCACGATTTCTTCGAGCGAAAGATCGGCAAGACCTGCTTCCGCAGCGAGCTTGTTGCCGTTGTCGACATAGGCCTTGTGGTGCTTGTCGTGGTGATACTCGAGGGTCTCACGCGACATGAAGGGCGAAAGTGCATCGTAATCATATGGAAGTTCAGGCAATTCGAAAGCCATGGTCATATCTCCTCTTGGCAAAAAATTGCGTCGGCAGGTGAAGCGGAACATAGGAGCCGTCGCCTGGAAGAGCAACCGGCGACATGCCAAAAAAGTTGCACTCGGGAGTAAAAATTGCCCTAGTTTTCAAGTAGGTATAGCATCGACTTTGAAGTTTAGCTTATTGCATATGATGATGTTTCGATACAGGGCGGAATGCTGCGGCAAAACGTCGACAAGAAAGGCTGCCATGGCTAGGTTCATAGATATTCAGCTTTGATGGGAACCCCATGACGATCGCCTGCCTGCACACCGCCGAAAGCAATATCGCCGTCTATGAAGCGGCGGCAAACGCACTCGGGTTGCCTGATGGCATGCTGCGTCATCATGTCCGCGCCGATCTTCTTCTCGCCGCCGAAAAGGCGGGGCGCCTGACGGATGAGATTTCGGCGGAAACGGCAGCGCTTCTCTGGCACCTGGCGGAGGATGCCGATGCCGTCGTGCTGAACTGCTCGACGCTCGGGCCGGCGGCGTCAAGGATCGCGGCCGGTGCCGGAGCCCCGATCATCCGTGCTGATGCGATGCTGGCAAAGCAAGCGGTCTGTCGCGGTGGCAAGGTTATCGTGCTGTGCACCGTCGAAACGACCATCGCCCCGACGACTGCACTTTTCGAAGCAGCGGCTAAGGCGACGGGTGCCGAAATCGAGGTTCGGCTGGTGCCGGGCGCATGGGCGTACTTTCGGGCCGGGAATCTCTCGGCCTACCTTGCTTCCATTGCCGATGCGGTAACGGCGGCCAGCGGCGAAAGCGCTGTCACGATTGCTTTCGCTCAGGCGTCGATGACCGATGCAGTTCATCTTCTTCCGGTAAACTGCCCGCAGCCTATGACCGGTCCGGCGGCCGCACTTGCCGCGGCGATGGCGAAGATTGCGGGTAGCTGAAGCATTACAGGTTGCGCCCAAAATAGACGTTCACCTCGGCGATGCGGTCGCCGGCAAAGCGGATCAGTTCGACATTGCGAAAGCTGCCGCCATCCATTTTTTCGGCGCGATAGCCGACGATCACATCATCACCATCGGGCACAAGATGTTCGATATGAATATGGCGGAATACCTTCTCCTTCGGCCAGCAGTGCTCGAAATACTGCTTCCGGTCGATGTGATCGTCGCGCGGACTGGAAAAGGTGAAATCCAGGGTCAGCATCGGGTCGACGATATCGGGATGCTGAGCGACATAGGCTGCAAACAGCCGCTTGACCGCATCGCAACGGGCATTTTCGAGGGAATTCATAATCTGCCTCCTCCTTTGCATCAGTGCGGTTTTTGATCCGCCAGCCATAAACTGATTGCATAATGCAATCAGTTTATAACATCAGCCGGGTGAACCAACAAGGCGCTTTGCGGACTTGGCAATGCCGGCCGCGTGGTCCAAACTCATCGAGCACCCCAATCAGCAGGAAGCCATCGCAGTGTCCGAGGCTCATCACCACATGTTGGAAAAGCTGCGCCGCTTGGCGGCAAAGGATAACCGCCCGACGATCGCACCGAGCGGCATCGGCAGTTATTCCACGCTTTTTACCTTCGTCACGCGCGAACGCGAGCGCATTGCCGGGTCGGCCTTTTCACAGGTTTCAATCGTCACCATCCTCGAAGGTTCCAAGGAAATCGTCAGCATGGGACGGCAGCGGCATTTTGCGGCCGGTACGGTGCTCGTGCTGCCGGCCGGCTGGAGTGGCGATGTAGTCAACGACCCCGATCCGCAGACCGGCGTCTATCGGGCGATTTTCATCACCTTCCCCGAGGAATTGACGCGCCGGGCGGCAAAGGCTTTTCCGCCTGCCCGTATCGCTTCTCAGATAGACTTGCCGCTCGATCCGCTACTGGCTGCCGCCATCAATCATGCAGGCGAAGGCATTGCCGGCGGCAATATGCCGATCCCTTTGATCGAGCACCGGCTTCTCGAAATCCTCATGGTGCTCGGCATGCGCGGCGCCCTGCCCGGTTCGCCGGAGACCACAGCCGAGGCGGTGCGTGCGCTGGTGCGCTGGCAGCCGGATCGAGCCTGGACAGCCGATCTCATCGCCGCAGAGCTCGGCACCAGCAACGCCACGCTGCGCCGCCGCCTGTCACGCGAGGGCGCTTCCCTGCGGGATGTGCTGGCAAGCGAGCGCGTGGCGCTAGCGACGACTCTCCTTGCCGAAGATGGGCTTTCGCTGCGCGAAGCCGCCCTTGCGACAGGCTATCGCTCGCCGCGCCGTTTCGCCGATCGACTTCGCAGCGCGTGAGCGTTTCCGGCCGCATTTTGAGCGTTTGCGTACGCCAGCGCTCGACACAGATTTGTTAGACCCTGCCCTCACGAGCCAAATGCGAAAGGGCAAATCATGAAAACCATGCTCAACCTTCTGAACGCCACCATCATCACAGCAGTTGTCGCCACCCCGGCCCTATCGGCCGATCTCGAGGTGACATTCGCAAAGAGCAATGGCCGCGCGCTGCTGCCGGAAAACGCCTCCTGCATTTCGACAGGGTCCGACAAGTCGGCCCCCGGTCCCAACAAGAGCCTTGCCGTCTCCTGGTCGAAAGGACCGAAGGGCACACGATCCTATGCGCTGACGATGGTCGACCCTGACGTGCCCGCCGATTTCTCACTGTTCAACAAGGCGGACAAAACCATTCCGAAGGATTTCAAGCGGATGGAATTCGTTCACTGGGTACTGGCCGATATTCCCGCCTCGCGCACCAGCCTTGCCGAAGGCACGGACGGAAACGGCCCCTCGCGAGGTGGCCTGCCGCTCGAGCGCACGGTCTATGGGCGACGCGGCCAGAATGGTGCCGGCGGCGGCAACTTGAAGGACGGACCGCATGGCGGTTATATGGGTGCCTGCCCGCCCTGGAACGATGCGCGTGTCCACAGCTATCACGTCACTGTCTATGCGCTCGATGTCGACCGACTGAACCTGCCGGATCTCTTCACCCGCGCCGATCTCATCGCCGCCGCGAAAGGTCATATCCTCGCATCGGGCAGCCAGGAACTGTTTTACACATTGAATGCAAAGGCCGAGAAATGACCGAAACGAGATGGGATGCAGCAGCACCGGCCGAGCCGGAAACCGCGCATTGGATGCGGAACCTGATCATCTGCCTCGTCGGTTCGTTCACGACGATCGTGGCGATGACTCTGCTGCTCCCCTTCCTGCCGCTCTATGTCGAGGAACTCGGCATCACCGATAAAGCGGCGATCGTGCAATGGTCAGGCATTGCCTATGGCGCCACCTTCTTTGCCGCCGCTTTCGTCGCGCCGCTCTGGGGACGGCTCGGCGACATCTACGGCCGCAAGTTGATGCTGATCCGCGCCAGTCTCGGCATGACGGTCGCCATCTCGCTGATGGGCATGGCCGGCAATGTCTGGCAGCTGGTGGCGCTGCGCCTCTTCACCGGCCTCGCCGGTGGCTATGCCTCGGGGTCGATGGTGCTGGTGGCGGCGCAGACGCCGAAGCATCGCTCCGCCTGGGCGCTGGGCACGCTGTCCGCCGGCATCATGGCCGGCAACCTTGTCGGACCGCTGATCGGTGGCGCGCTGCCGCCTATTATCGGCATTCGCGGCACCTTCCTGCTCGCAGGCGGCGTGATCTTCTTCACCTTCCTGGCGACAACCTTCCTCATCAAGGAAGAGAAATCCACGGCGCGGAAGAAGGCTGCGAAGGCCAGCGGCAGCTGGGCCTCCATTCCGGACAAACGCCCCGTCGTCGCCATGCTGTCGCTCGGCCTGCTGCTGATGCTGGCCAATATGTCAATCGAACCGATCATCACTGTCTATGTCGCGCAGTTCGTCACGGACGCCAAGGTGACGATGGTCTCGGGCGTCGTCATGGCGGCTGCGGCGCTCGGCAGCATCCTGTCATCCTCATGGCTCGGCAAGCTCGCCGACCGCATCGGCTACTGGAGCGTCATCATGGCGGCGCTTGCCGTCGCAGCGCTGCTGTTGATACCGCAGGCTTTCGTGACCTCGGCCTGGCAATTGATCGGCTTACGCTTCCTGATGGGTGTGGCGCTTGGCGGCCTTCTACCCTGCATCACCGCCGTTATCAGGCACAACGTTCCCGATGCGGCGACGGGCAGCATTCTCGGGCTCTCCATCTCCTCGCAATATGTCGGCCAGGTGGCGGGTCCCGTGATGGGTGGCTTCGTCGGCGGCCATATCGGTATGCGTGCCGTGTTCCTCGGAACCTGCGTGCTGCTGGCGATCGGCGCGATCTATTGCTGGTGGGTCAGCCCGAAGAAGCAGGCGGAATCCATAGGCTGATCGGGGGCAAACCTCGGTCCATGGCCTTTTGCCTGGGCAATCCTTAGACAGGGATTGCCCGGGGACCTCAGAAGCTCACTCTTCGCTGGCGCTGCGGCCGTGAGCCCAATCCATGTAAAGTTCCAGCGCCTTGCGGGCGACCGGCCCCTCCTGGAATTCGCGGTCGTCCAGTCGGTTGACGCTGACGACCTTGGAATAGTTGCCGGTCGTGAAGATCTCGTCGGCGCCCATGAACTGCTCGACGGACAGGGTTTCCTCACGCACATCGAAGCCTTCCTGGCGCAGCAGGCCGATGACGCGGGCACGAGTGATGCCGGCAAGGAAGGTGCGGTTGGCGACCGGCGTATAGACGATGCCGTCCTTGACCATGAAGACGTTGGACGACGCTGTCTCGACGACATTGCCGTTCATGTCGCGGACGAGCGCATTGTTGAAACCGCGACCCCTCGCCTCCAGGATCATGCGGCCGCTGTTCGGATAGAGCGAGCCGGCTTTGGCGTCCGTCATCGCCGTTTCCGGAGAGGGGCGCCGGAAGGGAGAGACGGTAAGCGTGATGCCACCATTGCCGCCAAGCGGCGCCTCGAACAGGCAGAGGGCGAAGCGCGTCGATTCCGCATCGACGGCGACGACGCTGCCCGGCGAGCCATGCTCGCCCCAATACATCGGCTTGATGTAGATCGGCGTCTTGCCGTCGAATTTCCTGATGCCTTCCCAGGCGAGCGCCTCGATCTCCCCAGCAGTCTTGATTGGCTTCAGCCCCATGGCCACGGCCGAACGATTGATGCGTTGGCAATGGAGGTCGAGATCGGGTGCAATGCCATCGAACCAGCGCGCGCCGTCGAACACGGTCGAGCCGAGCCACATGGCGTGCGAGGTCGGTCCGATCAGCGGCGGATTGCCGGAGAGCCATTCTCCTTCGACATATGTCCAGGTGGCAGTACGGGGCGATGTATCGACGGACATGGTATTTCCTCCCTTTGAGCGGTTCAGCTTTCGCGGGATTGCGGAACCGCTCCATCTCTTTGTTTTCTCGCAACTCCGGACGGAAAGCCGTGACCGCGCTTTGGCGGAATTGCTTGAGATGGCGACGAACAAATAACCGCGTAACCTAAGGGTCAAGCAGAAACTGCGCGGCAAAATCCATTTGCAACAAAGCGCCCGATATCGCATTCATAGCGCAATTTTCATGCGTCGAAACAACAGCTTGACGAATGGGTCCATCACCAGAAGTGATGGACCATAGGGATCGTCAGGAGAGAGGGAGCACTCCCATGAAAGCGATGTATTACGAGGCCTTCGAGGCAACACCCGAAATCCGTACCCTGCCCGACCCGACACCCGGCGAAGATGGCGTCGTTATCGCCGTCGGCGCCACTGGCCTTTGCCGTAGCGACTGGCACGGCTGGATGGGTCATGATCCCGATATCAGGCTGCCGCATGTGCCGGGTCATGAGCTCGCCGGCAAGGTGGTGGCGACCGGGCGCGGCGTCGTCCGCTTCAAAGTCGGTGATCGCGTCACCGTTCCCTTCGTCTCCGGCTGTGGCCACTGCGCCGAGTGCCACTCCGGCAACCAGCAGGTCTGCCCCAGTCAGTTCCAGCCGGGCTTCACCCATTGGGGTTCCTTCGCCGAATATGTCGCGATCGACTATGCCGACACCAATCTCGTCCACCTGCCAGAGACGGTCGACGATGCGACGGCGGCAAGCCTCGGCTGCCGCTTCGCTACTTCCTTCCGCGCCGTTGCCGACCAGGCGAAGACGCGGCCGGGCGAATGGATCGCCGTGCATGGCTGCGGCGGCGTCGGCCTGTCGGCGATCATGATTGCCAGCGCGCTTGGCGCCAATGCCATTGCCATCGACATTTCCGACGAGAAGCTCGCCTTCGCCCGCGAATGCGGCGCGGTGGCGACGATCAATGCGGCTGAGGTCGCCGATGTGCCCGAGGCGGTGCGCGAGATCACCAAGGGTGGCGCCCATGTCTCGATCGATGCGCTCGGCCATCCCACGACCTGCTTCAACTCTATCAAGAACCTGCGCCGGCGCGGCCGGCATGTGCAGGTCGGCCTCATGCTCGGTGACTATGCGACGCCGCAGATCCCTATGGCGCAGGTCATCGGCCATGAGCTGGAAATCTATGGCAGCCACGGCATGCAGGCCTGGCGCTATGATGCCATGCTCGACATGCTCGCCGCCGGCAAAATCGCGCCGCAGAAGCTCATCGGCCGCAGAATCACCCTGGAAGAAGCCGTTCCGGCGCTGATGTCGCTTGATAAGGCCGAGGGCAAGGGCATCAGCGTCATTACACGGTTTTGATATATCCCGGTGCTATGCGCATCGGAAGAAACGGCAATCCAGAAAGAGGAAACGCTCATGGCATGGTCTGCCGGCCAATATGTGAAATTCGAGGATGAACGCACGCGCCCGGCGCGCGATCTGCTGGCACAGGTGCCGCTGGAGCGTATCGAACGCGCGATCGACCTCGGTTGCGGCCCAGGCAATTCGACGGAACTTATCGTCGAACGATACGGCGTCGCCGGCGTTTCCGGCCTCGACAGCGACGACAATATGCTGGAGGCGGCGCGCAAGCGCCTGCCGGGCACAAGCTTCGTCAAGGCTGATCTCGCCGCATGGCGGCCGGAAGAGCCCGTGGATCTGCTCTTTGCCAATGCCGTGTTTCAGTGGCTGCCCAATCATCTCGACATCCTCGACCACCTGATGGACGGGCTGAAGCCTGGCGGCGTGCTTGCCGTGCAGATGCCCGACAATCTGACCGAACAGAGCCATCTGATGATGGAGGAGACGGCCAAGAATGGTCCTTGGAGCGATGCCTTTGCGAAGAAGAGCGTGCGCCGTAATCCCCTGCCCGCGCCCTCGGTCTATTACAACAGGCTGATCGGCAAGTCGGCTCGCGTCGATATCTGGCACACGAACTATAATCACGCGCTGGAAAACGCAGCGGCCATCGTCGAATGGGTGAAGGGCACAGGCCTGCGCCCCTATCTTGACCATGCCGGTGCCGAGCATCGCGATGCCTTCACCGCCAAATATTTGAAGCATATCGAGCGGGCCTATCCGCCGCTTGTCGACGGCAAGGTGCTGTTGCGCTTTCCGCGGCTCTTCCTGGTCGCGGTGAAGAAATAAGTCATTTATGAGCCCCGAAATGCCGGCTGATGGCGATGCGTCGATCCCATCGACAACCGGCGCCGGCCCGCGCTAGAACATCCATAGCCAAAGCTGAAACAGCAATAGCTCCGAGGAGATAGTCGATGTCGTCCAGAAGCCCCGAATATGGCCGTCAGAAGGAGATGCGCGCATGACCACCCCTGACGTCGCACCGGCCCCGCCGCTGACATTCGTGATCTTCGGCGCCGCGGGCGATCTCACCCGGCGCCTGCTGATCCCGACGCTCATCAACATGACCCGCAGCGGGCTTATCGGCGAGGACTTGCATATCCTCGGCATCGGCATCGAAACCGGCGGTGTCGAGATGCTGCTAGATCGCCTGGAATCGTTCCTGAAGACATCGGGGGACATGGACGATTCTGAGCGGCAGGCGGCATGGCAGAGCCTGCGCAAGCGCATCAGCTACATCTCCGGCGATTTCACCCAGAACGGCGTCTACAAGGAAATTTCGGATTATCTCTCGCATGCGCCGAGCGCCAACGCGGCCTTTTATTTCGCCGTGCCACCCCGCTTCTTCGGCGATATCGCCGAGAAACTCTCCGAAAACGGGCTGATGAACGAGGCCACCGGGGCTTTCCGCCGCATCGCGATCGAAAAACCCTTTGGCCACGATCTTGCCTCGGCACAGGCTTTGAATGCGCGGTTGCTGAACCATGTGTCCGAAAGTCAGATCTATCGCATCGACCATTTCCTCGGCAAGGAAACCGTGCAGAACATCATGACGACACGCTTCGCCAACATGATGATCGAGGCATTATGGAACAACAACTATATCGACCACGTGCAGATCACGGCGGCCGAGCTTGTGGACGTCGGCACGCGCGGCAAATTCTACGATGCGACCGGCGCGCTTCGCGACATGGTGCCGAACCATCTCTTCCAGCTGCTGGCAATGGTGGCGATGGAGCCGCCGAACAGCTTCGATGCCGAATCCATCCGCAATGAAAAGGGCAAGGTGCTGAAGGCCCTGCGCGTCTACTCGCGGGAGGAGGCAATCAAGAACGGCGTGCGCGGCGCCTATACGGCCGGGCCTATTGCCGGCAGGGATCTGCCGGCCTTTACCCAGACACCCGATGTCGCGCCCGACAGCAACACCGAAACCTTCGTGGCGTTGAAACTCCTGGTCGATACATGGCGCTGGGCTGGTGTGCCCTTCTATCTGCGCACGGGCAAGGCGATGAAGGCGCGGGATACGGAAGTGGTCATCACCTTCCGGCCGGTTCCCTTCGCCCAGTTCCCGCGCCACGAATCCCGCCCCGAACTGCCGCCGAACAGGCTCATCATCCAGGTGCAGCCCGACGAGGGCCTCGATATGGAAATCTCGATCAAATCGCCGGGGCTGGTGCTGAAAACAGCGCCGGTTTCGCTCGACTTCCGCTACGCCGACAGTTTCGATATCGGCAAGCAGACCGGTTACGAAAGCCTGTTCTACGAACTCTTCGTCGGCGACCAGACGCTCTTCCAGCGCGCCGATGGCATCGAAGCCGGCTGGGCGGCGGTGCAGCCCTTCCTAGACCTCTGGGCAGAGGGCGGCAAACCCGATCCTTACGCTCCCGGCAGCACCGGCCCGGCCTGCGCCGACGAACTCATCGAACGCGACGGCCGCAAATGGCATGAGATCGATGGGACGCCGAAAAGCAGGAAGTTCTGATCCTGGAGAAGATCAACCGATAGAGGCCAACTGCCTGCTTTTGAACAACAAAAGCCGTCGGGATTTGGCCCGGCGGCTTTCTTTCAAGGCATAGCAGCCTCAAATGAACTGATGCAGGCCCGGGACGGAATTGA
Organism: Martinezella sp. CNPSo 3732; assembly: GCF_057784515.1. Classification (NCBI taxonomy): domain Bacteria; kingdom Pseudomonadati; phylum Pseudomonadota; class Alphaproteobacteria; order Hyphomicrobiales; family Rhizobiaceae; genus Martinezella; species Martinezella sp. CNPSo 3732. The sequence continues at coordinate 123,011 of NZ_JBXSOO010000002.1, read as the reverse complement.
CGACCTGGTCGACCACCTCGTCGCCGGCATGCTGGCGAGCAGTTGCAATCGTCTCCTTGGCGAGCGAGCCGATCTCGCCCATGCTGAGACCGCTGCTCATCAGCTGCTGGCCGAGGGCCATCAGGCCGCCGCCACCGCCGACTGCGCTGAGCAGGCCGCCGAGCAGGCCACCGCCACCCGTTTCCTCGCCATTATATTGCGCAACGAGATCGGAGGCGCCGGGAATGGATTCGATCATCTTGGTGACGGGACCATCCGGAGCTTCGCGCTGCAGGAAACCTAGAATCATGCCGACGGCCTTTTCCGCAAGGTCGGGAGCGATGCCAGCTTTGGTCGCGATCTGATCAATAACTTCGTTCACTGTGGCCTCCTGCCTTTATAACGTTAACGTCAACGTAACTGAATGCGGCAACCGGCACAAGACACCCCGGCGGCTATCATTCTACCAGAAGCGGAACCGCGATGCGAATGGTTGTCCCCCTTCACGCGAGTTCTTATAACACTGTCAGGACAAATCGATGAACGGCCTGGCAGCTTTGAAAAGCTGCTATGCCGCCACCCTAGTTCCGGACGCAAAACCGCTTCGCACTTTTGCTGGAAGTGCTTTAAGGGAGACGACACCATGCCGCAGCAGGATGGACAGATTTTCGTCGGCGCGAGCCGCAATCCGGATGACAGCATCAACAAGGACGAGTTCCTGACGCTGAAATTCGGAAACCGTCATGGCCTCGTCACCGGCGCCACCGGCACCGGCAAGACGGTGACGCTGCAGGTGCTGGCGGAAGGATTTTCCAAGGCCGGCGTGCCCGTCTTCTGTGCCGACATTAAGGGCGATCTCTCCGGCATCGCCGTCAAGGGCGAGCCGAAGGACTTCCTGCTGAAGCGCGCCGAGGAAATCGGCCTGTCGCCCTATGAATTCGATCAGTTCCCCGTCATCTTCTGGGACCTCTATGGCGAAAAAGGCCATCGCGTGCGCACCACCATCGCCGAGATGGGGCCGCTGCTGCTGGCGCGCTTGATGGATGCGTCCGAGGCGCAGGAAGGCGTGCTCAACATCGCCTTCAAGATCGCCGATGAGAATGGCCTGGCGCTGCTCGATCTCAAGGACCTGCAGGCGCTGCTGAACTATATGGGCGACAATGCCAGCGAGCTTTCCAGCAAATACGGCCTGATCTCGAAATCTTCCGTCGGCTCGATTCAGCGCGCAATGCTTGTGCTGGAACAGCAGGGCGCGGAGAACTTCTTCGGCGAGCCAGCCCTGAAAATTTCCGACATCATGCGGGTCAGCAATGACGGCTACGGCCAGGTTTCGGTGCTTGCGGCCGACAAGCTGATGATGAACCCGCGCCTCTACGCCACCTTCCTGCTGTGGCTGCTCTCCGAGCTGTTTGAGGAACTGCCCGAAGTCGGCGATCCGGAAAAACCGAAGCTGGTCTTCTTCTTCGATGAGGCGCACTTGCTCTTCAACGATGCACCGAAGGTGCTGATCGAGCGCGTCGAACAGGTGGTGCGCCTCATCCGCTCCAAGGGCGTCGGCGTTTATTTCGTCACGCAGAACCCGCTCGACGTGCCGGAAACCGTGCTGGCACAGCTCGGCAATCGCGTGCAGCATGCGCTTCGCGCCTATACGCCGCGCGAGCAGAAGGCCGTGCAAACGGCGGCCTCGACCTTCCGCCCCAATCCCGCTTTCGATTGTGCCACCGTCATTACCACGCTCGGCACCGGCGAGGCGCTGGTATCGATGCTCGAGGGCAAGGGTGCGCCTTCCATCGTCGAACGCACGCTGATCCGCCCGCCATCCGGCCGTATCGGCCCCGTCACGGATGGCGAGCGTCAAGCCATCATCAACGGCAGTCCGGTTGCCGGCGTCTATGATCAGACGATCGACCGCGAATCCGCCTATGAAATACTGACGGAGCGGGCACGCAAGGCGGCTGCGCCGCAGAGCGAGAGTGCTGGCGATGGCTGGACCCTACCCGGCTTCGGCGGCGACAGCAGCAAGCCGGCAAGCCGCGGCCGTTCGGGCTATCAGCGCGAGACAATCCTCGAAGCGACGATGAAAAGCATGGCGCGCACGGTGGCAACGCAGGTCGGGCGGGCACTGGTGCGGGGTATTCTCGGCAGTTTGAAAAGGTAGAAGTTTTACCCTCCCTTTGAGGGGAGGGTCGGACCGCAGGTCCGGGGTGAGGTGATCTGCGACACTCATTATAGCTCAGAGTGTCACCCCCACCCGCCGCTTTGCGGCGGCCTTCCCTCAAGGGGAGGTAAAGATCAGCGCACCGGCGCGACGAGCGAGAAGAACGCGCCCTGAGGATCGGTCGCCTGCACGATCCAGCTGCCGCCGGGGACCTCCATCGGGCCATTGACGATCCTGCCGCCGCCTTCCGTGATGCGGGTGATCGCGGCGTCGATCGCCGGGACGTTGATATAAAAGTTCCAGGCAGCCACGGGTATTTCCGCCGGCTTGGTCATGATACCGCCGAAGTCGCGGTCGCCGATCTTGAAGATCTTGTACTTGCCCATGGGCCCCATGTCGAAATCAGAGCTTAGCTCCCAGCCGAACATCTCGCTGTAGAAATCGAAGGCCTTCGGTCCGTCGTTGGAATAGAGCTCGTGCCAGCCGAAGTAGCCCGGTGTCGCAGGAGCAGGCGGCTCCCAATCCTGGCCCGGCAGCGGCGTGAACAGGCAGAAGGCTGCACCGTAGGGATCGGAGACGACGGAGAATCGGCCCACGCCTGGAATATCCGTAGGCTCGCGATAGGTCTTGCCGCCCTTCCCGACAACGGTCTTCGTTGCTTCGTCGACATTGGGAACGCCGATATAGCCGGTCCAGCAAGGCGGCGTCCCCATGGCCTTGGCCTCGTCAGGCAGGATCATCAAACCGGCAACGGGGCCCGCGCCTGCGCTGAACAGCGTATAGTCCATGCCGACATCAGGCATGCCGGCATCCGCCGCATCCCAGCCGACGACCTTGGTATAGAAAGCTTCCGCCGCCTTCATGTCCGTCGTCATCAGCTCGTACCAGACAAAATATCCCTTCTCTGCCATGATATCTCTCTCCCTATTGTGATTGTTGCGGTCATCCGTCTCATCCTGAGCCTGATGTCGGCGCAAGTATATCATGGCCGATGAACGTAACAGCCGAACGATGGTCAATCGGTTGATCCGTCGCTCCCCGGCGAGCAGGCTCCAGGTCTTAACTAGGCGCAAGACGTAATAATTCGACCCCTTGCGCCGCATGACGTAAATTTGACAGTCTCGTCATGCTTCAATGGCAGCAGGAGCCCGCCTTCGCCGCGTCTTGATATTCGTCGTGGCGGCGCACGAAATCCATGGTCTGGCCTTCATTCCGGCCCTTCGGCGCATTGTCGAGGATCATCAGCGTACCGATCATTTCCTCGCCTCCACGGGCATAGCTGGAATAGGTGTGGAAGATATTGCCGGCTTCATCCTTGTAGAAGGCGCTGAGACCAGGCAACTCGTCATTGCCGTTGGCGGCGTCCATATCGCTGAAATTATAGAACACCTTTTCACCGGCAAGCTGCTCTTTGGTGAAAGAGACGTGATAGTCGAAATTGAAATCGTTGGAGAAGGACGACACCCAGGGGAATTTCCAGCCCATGCGCTTCTTATAAGCCTCTATCTTTTCGATCGGCGCGCGCGACACTGCGACCAGCGTGACATCGTGATGGTTGAGATGCGGAAGCGTTCCATCGAAATGATCGGCAAGGAAGGAGCAGCCGGTGCAGCCGGCATCCCAATCCGGACCAAGCATGAAGTGATAGACGATCAGCTGGCTGCGGCCGTCGAAGAGATCGGCAAGTGTCCTCTTGCCGGTCGGCGTGTCGAAAACATAGTCTTTATCGACCTTTACCCAGGGCAAGGCCAGGCGTTCCGCATTGACACGATCGCGAAGATGCGTGGCCTCCTTTTCCCTGGCGAGCAGTTGACGGCGGGCCTCGAGCCACACTTCTCTGGAAACGACCTGGTTCATTGTCCGCGCCCTCCTCCGGCGTTTTCATTTCCAAATCTTGACAAATATATTGATATCAATATTAATGAATCATGTCAAACGCAGTTGAAATTCCCTTTGAAACCACGTTGTTAGTCCGCGATACCTGCCTGTGCCTGCATGTTCAGCGGGCGGCGCGCGCCCTTGCCCGTCGCTTTGACGAGGCGCTGCGGCCGTTCGGCCTTACCAACGGCCAGTTTTCCCTGATGATGTCCCTGAACCGGCCGGTGCCGGCGTCCATGGGATCGGTCACAGCACTCCTGGCAATAGACCAGACGACACTGACGGCGGCCTTAAAGCCGCTGGAACGGCGGGGGTGGGTCAATATCATACCGAATCCAAAAGACCGGCGCGCCCGCCTGCTCAGCCTCACCCCATCCGGCAAGGTAGCACTCGCCGCCGCCGTGCCAATCTGGAAGACGACGCATGCCGCCCTCGAAGAGCGACTGCCCGACGGCAGCGGCGACCGCCTGCGTAGCGATCTTGCTATTCTGCTTTGAATCGCGCCTCAAATAGCCGCGGATCGCCCTCGAAATCCTGCCTTTCGAAGCCGATGCGACGCCGTGGGAATTCGCACAGCGCCTGCACCCCGACGCGCGACAGCCGGATGCGCCAGGTCTGGCGTTCAACGGGTTCACGGGCGGAGAAGGCTCTGGCCGTGAGCAGCGCTATGTTCATGCCTCCGCGAGGATCACGGACGGAACGATAGAGGATTGCCTCAATGCCACCGGTTCGGGCCGCTTCCGCAAGCGACTGGCAGGCCTCGTAGTTGATCGGATCGGTCCAGAGTTTCCGATCGCGATCCAAGGGAGGCGCGGTCAGATCGATCGCCGCCTTCGTCGTAATTGCAGCAGCAAATGCGGTATATTCGGCGGCATTGGCGGGCAACGGCGTATCGGGGGAATCACGGAAGAAGAGCAGCCGATAGAAGCTCATCTCCGCCAGGGCCGTCTCCACCCGCTCCGAGGCATAGAAGACTCCGAGCGTGCGGCCGGCGCGCCGGAAACGGGAACCGTGGGGATAGATCGCGCCATAGCGGAAGGGTGTGGCGAGCAGATAGTCGAGCCCGGCGCATTCCGGCGGCAGAACCGGCTTGCTTTCTTCCAGGATGCTTTCGAGAAGCGCCTGCTCCTCCAACGTGTCCACAAGCTTTAGCGTGGAGACCTGATGCTGCGATTCCACCAGCCGCCAATATTCGCCGGAAATGGCCCTTGCTTCAGACGAGAGCGCGACGGGCGTCCAGATAGGCAAGGACATCGGTCAAACCAGAAATCGAGATGATCTTGTCGATCGGCGCCGCGCCGAAGGCGATATTGCCGTTACGCAGCCATTGCCGCGCCACAGCCTCGTCGCCGCCGACGATAGCGTCGAGCGAACGGAAGAGACGAACGAGAAGCACGGCAAGTTCGAAAGGCTTGCTATCGCGCTCCAACAGATGATCCTGCCGCTTCATGCGCGATACCGTCGCCTCCGACACGCCGATGATGGCCGCCAGGCTACGGGCGTTCAATCCCAGTCTTTCAGCAGCGTTGACGACGGCTTTAGTCATAACGAGCGCTTCGCCGGGCATCGTATGACCTATTGTCTGGGCCTTTATCATGGCTACTTCCTTTCCTAGGAAAAGATATAGCATTTTTCTTGCAAAAGAAAAGGAGCGACAGATCAAACTGTCGCTCCTTTTCAATATATTCCGTATTTCCGGCCTTCAATCGGCTGGCGGCGCGGTGCGCGTCAGACAACAGCAACCGGCACCTCGGTCGAAGTACGCATGGCGTGGCTGTACGGGCACACCATATGGGCGGCGGCGGCGAGCTTTTGAGCCTCGGCCTTGTCCATGCCGGGAATGTGGACGGCTAGGGACACTTCGATGCCGAAGCCGGTGCCATCCGCGCGCGGACCGACGCCGACAGTCGCCGTGACCTTCGCGTCTTCCGGAATCTTGACCTTCTGCTGGCCTGCGACAAATTTCAGGGCACCCAGGAAGCAGGCGGAATAGCCGGCTGCAAAGAGCTGCTCCGGATTGGTGCCGGTAGCGCCATCGCCGCCGAGCTCCTTCGGCACGGTCAGCGTGACGTCGAGGACGCCATTTTCGGAAACTGCATGGCCGGCGCGGCCACCGGTGGCGGAAGCTTTGGTCGTGTAGAGAATAGGCATGTCATGTCTCCTTCGGTTGGATGGATTTTATATACATCACGATTTAATCGCGCGCAATATATATTTCGCAATTTGATTTGGGAAAATGAATTGCGACAATCCAGGCAACAGGAAGATGGCAACGGCCGCGATATGAGGGAAATAGCCAATCCGCGCGACCAGCGCCGGTAGCCGAAGTTCAATTTGACAATGGTTTGAGATCGATTTCAGGAATGCCGGATAATCCGGTCAGGACTCAAACAAAAAGGGCGCCCAGTGACGCCCTTTTTTCAATACGGTATCAGGCCGTGACCAGGATCGGCGCCCGTTCCGGCACGCGATCGTAGAGATCGATGACGTCCTGGTTCAGCAAGCGGACACAGCCAGAGGAAACGGCCTTGCCGATGGAGCGCCAGTCGGGATTGCCGTGCAGACGGTAAAGCGAATCCTGCTTGTCCTCGAAGATATAGAGAGCTCGTGCGCCCAGCGGGTTCTTCAGACCCGGGTCCATGCCGCCATTGGCGATGGAATACTTCACGAGTTCCGGCTGGCGGGCGACCATTTCATCCGGCGGATTCCAGCGCGGCCATTTCTTGCGCCACTGAATGACGCCGCGGCCCTGCCAGGCAAATCCTTCGCGGCCGACGCCGATGCCATAGCGCATCGCCGTTCCGCCCTGCTCGGTCACATAGAGCATGCGCTGCGTTGTATTGACGATCACGCTGCCGGGTGCCTCGCCTGTTGGGTCGACCACCCGCTGACGGTAGAAGCGTGGATCGATCTGCTGGTAGGGAACCGCCGGAATTATGAAGCCCCCATCCTCGACGGAGGCATAGATTACGGCCGGATCGGGCTGCTCGCCATCATAGCTGGAGAACCAGGTGCGGAACGGCCGGGGGGAGCCGGTATATTGAACCGGGCTGACGACGGGGCCGTTGTCGATGGTGGAGGCGCAGCTGGCAAGCGTCGAAACGGCGCCGAGACCAGCTAGAGCGAGGAAGTTACGTCGGGATAGGGATGAAGGAAGGCTCATGTCGACAGCATAGTTCCTTTTGTGGAGGAAGCGAAAACCCGTAACAACAGGCTGATTCGGCTCCCCGAGAGGTTCGCAGAGACAGACGCAAAACTAAAGAGCGCAAACCACCCCGACTATCGCACTTATGCAACATCACGAAAATTTGTGGTAAAATACCGCTACAGAACGACGATTTCTGCCTTATCGGGCACCCGGCTGTAGAGATCTATTACATCTTGATTGAGCATCCGAACACATCCGGAAGATGCGGCCTTGCCGATCGACTGCCAATCCGGCGTGCCGTGAACCCGATAAAGCGTATCCCGGCCGTTCTGATAGATATAGAGCGCACGCGCGCCGAGCGGGTTGGTCGGCCCCGGATTCATGCCGCCGCGCTCGGCCGATAGCGGCCTCATCTGCGGTTCGCGCGCAACCATTTCGGCGGGCGGGGTCCAGCGCGGCCATTTCTGCTTCCATTGGATCAGGCCCCTTCCGTGCCAGGCATATCCCGCCGCACCGAGGCCGACTCCATAGCGCATCGCCTTGCCGCCCGGTTCGATGAAATAGAGGAAATGTTCGCGCGTATCGACAACGATAGTGCCGGGGCGCTCCCTGGTCTGGTAGTCCACTTCCTGCCGCAGGAAGCGCGGATCGATGCGCTTGTAGGGAATGGCCGGCAACGTGAAATCATCCTCGCTGCGCTGCGCATACATGGCCTGATGCACTGGATTGAAGGTCGGTAGGCCATAGGTCTGATGGAATTGGGTGCGGAAGAGATCGCGCGATTGCGGCACGGGCTGCACCGGCAGGCGCCTTACCCTGTTCGGCTCGATACCCTCCGGACGATAGAAGACGGGCGTCGTCTCCTGCACAAAGCGATCCGGATCGGTGGCGCCCGTATCAGGAATGATGCTGCAGGCGGACAATGTCGTCAGCGCGGCAGCGACAAACAGGTGACGGGAAACAGGCAGCAGGTCGGCCATTATCGGAAACCAGTTGGGACACATCGGATCGGCCGCATAATGAATGCCGCGGCTGGAGCGAGGCTGGCGTCGATCACCAGACGGTTCCAACGAAGATATTGCACCGATCAGCCAAACTCCTGTTTTCCCTTGCGGCATCATGGGCTAGACCAATGCAGTACGGAGGAGCGCATGAATATCGACAGTCTCGACCCGGGCATCTTCGGCCAGACCGACCACAAGACTTGGCTGAAGCTGGTGGAACGGGCGCTGAAAGGCAAGGATTTCCAGGAAGCACTGGTCTCGCGAACCGATGACGGCATCACGATAGAGCCGCTTTACGAGCGACGGCGCGACGGCAAGCCGCTATTTCGTCAGCGGGCCGAGCTGCCCTGGACGGTGACGCAGCGCATGGACGATCCGGACCCCGAGCGGGCAATAGCGCAGCTCAGCAACGATCTTGCCAACGGCGCAAGCGGTATCAGCTTGGTTTCCAGCAGTGCCGCTTCGGCTTTCGGCATCGGCATGGACGCTCAGTCGCCAACCTTTTCCGAAGTGCTGGCAGCAGCATCCGCCAAGACGACAACTCTGCGCCTCGACGGCTTTTCCTCCAGCATCGCCAAAACGGTAGCAGCCTCGGTTGTGGACGGTGGTGCCCAAAGTTTGCACCTTGGGCTCGACGCTTTCTTGACAGCCGTGCATTTCGCCAATTTTACCAAGGACATCAAATACTTCAAAGAGTTGAAGTCGGTTGGCACGATCGTCAATGCAGACGGCCGTGCCGTGCATAACGCCGGCGGGACCGAGGCGCAGGAACTGGCGGTGATGGCAGCAAGCCTCGTCGGCCATTTACGACTGCTTGAGGAGATCGGATTGTCGCCGGAAGCAGCGCTTGCGGCAACCAGCCTCTGCCTTTCAGCCGATCAGAACCAGTTCACGACCATCGCGAAGATGCGCGCCGCACGGCTGATCTTCACCCGGATCGCCGGGGCCTGCGGCGTCACCGACCCACGACCGGCGCATCTCTTTGCGGAGACGAGCTATCGCATGCTGACCCGCCTCGATCCGGAGACGAACATCCTGCGCAACACGATCGCGGTCTTTTCAGCCGGCGTCAGCGGCGCTGACGAGATTTCCGTCCTGCCGCACAGCCTGACGCACGGCATACCCGACCCGCTGGCGCGGCGGCTGGCGCGCAACATGCAGACGATTTTGATTGCCGAAAGCCACCTCGATCATGTCCTCGATCCCGCTGCCGGTGCGGGTGGCATCGAGGCGCTGACCGACGCGCTTTGCGAGCGGGCATGGGATATCTTTATCGAGATCGAAAGCAAGGGCGGATTGGCGAGGGTCATTCCCAGCGGTGAGTTGGCGGCGATGGTTGCCGAGGCACGCGAGAGCCGCATCGCCAAGCCGATCGTAGGGACGACGCTGTTTGCCATGAAGACCGAGCGGCCAGTGACGGTTTTGGGCCCTTTGAGTCCGATCGCTGGCGGGACGGGGTTGGTGCCGATGCGGCTGGATGAGGGGATGGAGGGATGAGAATGGACATCGTGTTCGCGGAGGCATCCGCTCCATGACCAAGATCCCCAACTTCGCCACCATCCCCTGGGCCAAGCTACAAGCAACGGCACCAACGACCACCGCCCCGGCGTGGGAAACCCCCGAAGGCATCAGCGTCAAGCGCGCTTACGACGAAAACGACCTCGCCGGCCTGAGCTTCCTTGAAACCTATCCTGGCGCTGCACCATTTGTGCGCGGCCCCTACCCGACCATGTATGTCCAGCAGCCCTGGACTATCCGCCAATATGCCGGCTTCTCCACGGCGGAAGAATCCAACGCCTTCTATCGCCGCAATCTCGCCGCCGGCCAGAAAGGGCTCTCCGTCGCCTTCGATCTTGCCACCCATCGCGGTTATGACAGCGATCATCCGAGGGTATCAGGCGATGTCGGCATGGCGGGTGTGGCGATCGATTCCATCCTCGACATGCGCCAGCTCTTCGACGGCATTCCACTCGATGAGATGAGCGTATCGATGACGATGAATGGCGCGGTGCTGCCGGTCATGGCGCTTTATATCGTCGCGGCGGAGGAACAGGGCGTTTCCGAGGACAAGCTGTCCGGCACGATCCAGAACGACATTCTCAAGGAGTTCATGGTCCGCAACACCTATATCTATCCGCCCCAACCCTCGATGCGGATCGTTTCTGACATTTTCAGCTATACCAGCCAGCGTATGCCGAAGTTCAACTCCATCTCGATCTCCGGCTACCACATGCAGGAGGCCGGCGCGACGGCGGATCTGGAACTCGCCTACACCATCGCCGACGGCATCGAATATGCGCGGGCAGGCGTGGCAGCCGGGCTCGATATAGACAGCTTCGCCCCTCGCCTCTCCTTCTTCTGGGCCGTCGGCATGAACTTCTTCATGGAAGTCGCCAAGATGCGCGCGGGGCGGCTGATCTGGGCCGCGCTGATGCAGAAGAATTTCGCACCGAAGGACCAGAAATCCCTGGCGCTCAGAACCCACAGCCAGACCTCCGGCTGGTCGCTGACGGCGCAGGACCCGATGAACAACATCATCCGCACTATGGTCGAGGCGATGGCTGCCACACAGGGACACACGCAGTCGCTCCATACCAATTCCTTCGACGAGGCGCTGGCGCTGCCGACGGATCATTCCGCCCGCATCGCCCGCAACACGCAGATCCTGCTGCAGAAGGAATCGGGAACGACAGGCATCATCGATCCCTGGGGCGGCTCGGCCTATGTCGAACGGCTGACCCATGATCTCGCCGCGCGCGCCCTTGCCCATATCGAGGAAGTCGAGGCACTTGGCGGCATGGCAAAGGCGATCGAGAAAGGCATCCCCAAGCTTCGCATCGAGGAAGCGGCGGCCCGCACGCAAGCACGCATCGACAGCGGCCATCAAACCCTCGTCGGCATCAATTTTTCCAGGCCGGGAAAAGATATCGAGGTCGACGTTCTGAAGATCGACAATTCCGAGGTGCGGGCACGCCAGCTTTCCAAGCTGCAGCAATTGAAGGGCACGCGCGAGACGACAGCCGTCGAAACAGCCCTGGATGCCTTAACGGATGCCGCGCGAAACGGCACCGGCAATCTGCTCGACTTCGCCGTGAAGGCGGCAAGGGCAAGAGCGACCGTCGGCGAAATCTCGCTCGCGTTGGAAAAGGCCTATGGCCGGCATGTCGCCGAGATCAGGACCATCTCAGGCGTCTACCGTCAGGAAGTCGGCGACGCCGATCCCGCTTTCAACAAGGCTGTCGCCAAGGTCGAGGCCTTCCGCACGGTGCGCGGCGAAAAGCCCCGCATCCTCATCGCCAAGATGGGCCAGGATGGGCACGACCGCGGGCAAAAGGTGATCGCTACGGCCTTTGCCGATCTTGGCTTCGATGTCGTCGTCGGCGCCATGTTCCAGACGCCTGAGGAAGTCGCCGACGTCGCCGTTCGCGAAGGCGTCGATATCGTCGGTGCATCGTCGCTTGCCGCCGGCCATCTGACGCTGGTGCCGGAATTGAAGGAGACGCTCACCCGGCGCCACGCCCGCAATATTCTGATCGCAGTCGGTGGCGTCATCCCGCCGCAGGATTTTGCGGCGCTGGAGGCAGCCGGCGCCGACGCGATCTTCCCGCCCGGAACCGTGATTGCGGAAGCGGCGGCGGCACTGATCGAGAAGCTGATGGCGTAAGTACCGACTAGCAGAGCGGTGCGGCTTATCTCCGGTGCCGCTCTTACGGGAGCTGGTCTAGACGGCCACGCTCTTGAAGAACTCGATACTTTGAGCGATTTCGCCCGGCAAAGCCGAATTGTGGCTGCCCGGCACGGTCGCCATTTCCATTTTCACGCCTGCTGCTGTCGCTCGCTTCGAAAGCAATGCCAAGCGCGAATCGAAATGCGCCTCTTCGGTCCCGTGGAACAGCTTTACAGGGCTCTTGAAGCTGTGCGCATAGCAGAGAGGGGAGCGCATCTGGTATTCGCGCGGGTTCCTGGTGTTGAATCGGATGTCCTGCGGATAGCGACCAAAGAAGGCATAGGCATCCGGATTGCCTGATATCGGCGCGACCGCCCGGAAGCGATGGGTCGACATGGCTGCCAGCATGGCCAGCGTACCGCCGATGCTGTGTCCGGCCAGGAACATGCGGTGCGGATCAACCCCAGGCAGATGCCGCAGCCGGTTAGACGCGGCCAGCACATCGGCAACTTCATCGTAAAAACCCGAAAAATTGCCCTTCTGGCCGTTTTCCCCACGCACGGAGGGGATCATGACGACATAGCCGGCCTCGACATAGGGCTTCATCAGCTGCCAATGCCCCTGGCCGATGGCGTTACCGCCGTGCAGGAAAAGCACGGCCGGCTTCGGCTTCTCTGAGCGTGTGTAGCGGGAAACCCAGGCGACGAGCTCCAGCTCTTCGCCGACACCGCTGCGATAGAAAAGCCGTTCGGCGGTCGATGGCGTCGCCAGCGGTTCGTAGATATCGGGAGCCGGCCCCTTGCTCACAAGGTCGGTGCGAAAGAGATGGCGCTCCTTGGCATAGTCACCAGAAAGCTGTGGCGGCGCATCCTCGGCCTTTTCATCACTCCGGGCGATCGCCTTTGTCTCAGAGGGCTTGCCGCCCGTAGTGCTGTCATCAGCCGCCCGGACGATGGAGGGCGCAAAAAGCGTGATGGCGATGCCGGTAAGAACGCCGCGGCGATTGGGACGAAATGCGTTGTCGTCAGACATGGTCATGAGCTCTGTCTAAATGTCCCGGCGCAGGGCAATCTGCACGGGTTGAAAGGCAAGGCCAACTCACTTTGTGGTGAGGAGTCGCCCTCGCCTATTCATCGACAACCGGAGCCTTGGCGTCAATCATCGCGATCAAAGTTTCCAACCTGTCGGCCTCGTAGGGCGGCTTGTCTGGCCGTAGCCTTGCAATGCGGGGAAAGCGCATGGCAACGCCGGATTTGTGGCGGCTGGACCGATTGATCCCTTCGAAAGCAACCTCGAGCACGAAACCAAAATCTCGATCGGCGCGTACGGCGCGCACGGGGCCGAAACGATCGACCGTATTGTTGCGCACGAACTTGTCCAGCACCTCCAGTTCGGCGTCAGTAAAGCCGAAATAGGCCTTGCCGACCGGAACCAGCTGCTCGCCCTCAGGCGTCATCGACCAAACGCCGAAGGTGAAATCGGAATAGTAGCTGGAGCGCTTGCCGTGGCCGCGCTGCGCATACATCAGCACGGCATCGACATTATAGGGATCGCGCTTCCACTTGAACCAGGGGCCTTTGGCCCGGCCGGCGAGATAGGCGCTGTCCCTGCGCTTGATCATCACGCCTTCGATGACAGGATCGGGCGGCGAAGAGCGCAGCCGGTCAAGCTCCTCCCACGAGGTGAAATCGACGAGCGGCGATAGATCGAAACGATCATGCGGGGCGGCATCGATGATCTCCGTCAGCCGCTCGCGCCGATCGAGGAAGCCGCGGGCGCGCACGTCCTCCGCGCCATCAAAGAGAAGATCGTAGGCGCGGATGAAGGCGGGAAACTCGCCCAGCATCTTCGAAGTCACAGTCTTACGGTTCAGACGCTGCTGCAAATCTGAAAAGCTGCGTGTCGGGCTGTTGGATCGCACGGTGCCGCCGACCAGCAGCTCGCCATCCATAACACCCTCGAAGTTCATGGCGTCCACAATGTCGGGAAAGGCTCCGGATATATCATCGCCGGAGCGAGAATAGAGCTTGCTCGTGGCGCCCGAGCGCGAAAGCTGGACGCGAATGCCATCCCATTTCCATTCGGCGGCGAAATCGTGGGGGTCGAGCCCATCGAGATCGCCTGATTCAACCGGATTTGCGAGCATGACGGAATGGAAGATCGCCGGTGTTGCCAGTACCGGTTTCTCCGCCCCGCCCTCCAACCAGCCGAACAGGCTTTCATAAGGCGGCCGCAGGCCATGCCATAGCGTTTCGATTTCGGTCACATCCTTGCCGCTGAGTTCGGCCAGCGCCTGTTTGGCAAGCCGGGCGGAAACACCGATGCGCATGGCGCCGGTCGCAAGCTTCAGGAAGGCAAAGCGGCCCGAAGTATCCAATCGGTCGAGCAGATCGCGCACGAAACTGCGCACTTCGGTCCGCCCTAGCGCGTTCATGCTGCGGACGACCTCGCCGAGTTTCGGCTGCTCGCCTGCAGGGCGCTCGATGTCGCTCTCCTTGTCCCACACCAGCGAGATCGTTTCGGCGAGATCACCGACATAATCGTAGGAGTAGCGGAACAGCACCTCGTCCATACGTTCGAGAACAAGCTCGCGCAGCATGGCGGGCTTGACGTTGCGCACCTCGAGCGTGCCGGCAATGGCGGCCAGACCATAGCCACGGTCGGGATCGGGCGTATCGCGAAAATAATCGGTCAGCAGCTTCAGCTTGCCGTTGCGGCTCGGCGTCAGCACCAGGCGGTCGAGAAGGTCGGCAAAGGCTTTCATCAATCGCCCTCGTCTTCATAGCCGATGAGATGCAGCGGCTTGGCGGCGATGCCCTGCAGCTCGCACCAGCGCACCAGCGCCTCTTCGCGGCCGTGGGTGACCCAGACCTCGCTCGGCTTCAGATCGGAGATCGTCTCCGTCAGCTCCGGCCAGTCGCAATGGTCCGATATGACCAGCGGCAGCTCGACACCGAGCTGCTTGGCTCGCTGGCGCACCATCATCCACCCCGAGGCGAAGGCCGGCAGAGGATCGTGAAAGCGCCGCGCCCAGCGATCCTGGAAAGCGGAGGGCGGGCCGACGACCACGGCGCCATGGAAGATCGACTGATCGCGGCTTTCGAGGGTGGCTGGCTTGAGTTCGCCAAGCGCGATGCCCTGGCTGACATAGTAATCGCAGAGAGTTTCCAATGCGCCATGGATATAGATCGGCTTGTCATAGCCGGCATCGCGCAGCAGGCGGATGACGCGCTGCGCCTTGCCGAGCGCATAGGCGCCGACCAGATGCGTCCGCTCCGGAAACTGGCGAAGCGAACCCAGGAGTTTGCGTGTCTCGGCCATCGGATCGGGATGATGGAAGACCGGCAGACCGAAGGTCGCCTCGGTGATGAAGACATCACAGAGGACCGGCACATAGGCTTCACAGGTCGGGTCCGGCCGGCGCTTGTAATCGCCTGAGACGACGATGCGCAGCCCATCCTTCTCCACTGCGATCTGAGCGGAGCCAAGGACGTGACCGGCAGGATGGAACCGCACCTTTACGCCATTGATCGTCACCTCCTCGCCGAAAGTGACTGCTTGCTCCGAGCCGGCAAAATCATCGCCGTAACGAATACGCATGATATCGAGGGTCTGACGGGTGGCGAGCACATGGGCATGGCCGGAGCGGGCGTGGTCCGAATGACCATGCGTAATGAGCGCTCGCTCGACCGGCTGTACGGGATCGATATAGAAGCCGCCGATCGGGCAGAACAGGCCCTCCGGCGCCGGATAAAGCAGTTGATCGGGTCTCATGACTTATGAGGATAGCGCGATTTGCACGATTAGGTAGCGACGACAGCAGCTTTTTGAGCGAATCGTCGTTCGGGTTGCCGATCCGGCAGATCGAAGACGAGGACATCCTCGCTATGCGGCTTGGCCTTTGCCACGACGACGCCGTTCGAATCGACGATTGCACTCGTACCATAGCTCACCCAGCCATCCTCGTTGCTTCCGACCACATCGGACGCCATGACCCAGCATCCCGTATGCTTGGCGCATATCTGTAAGCCGGAAATGCCCGGCCTGTGCCATTTCTCGGCCTTGTGGGGTCGCAGCATCAGATTGATGGGATTGCAGATGAGGCCCGCTCCCTGTTTAGCCAGACGGGCCGACGTGTAGGGATATCGGAGATCGGCGCAGATATTGATGCCGAAACGCCAATTGCCCTCCTGCCAGACCGGAAAATCCCTTCCGGGCGTGCAGCCGCTTTCGAGCGGATGAGCCTTGGCATAGACCCCGGTTATCCGGCCGGATTTGACGACCATGGCGCTGTTGTGGAGCGCATCGCCCCTCTTCTCGAAGAAGCCAATGATCGCTGTCGTCTTGCCCGAGGCGAAACGAGCGACAAGCGCATTCAACCCGGGATCGTCAAGGGAGAGCGCGCGGCGTCTGGCGATGGCTTCGTTATAGCTGTGCCCCTGCAGATAGCATTCCGGAAAGAGTGCGAGATCGATGCCTTCAGCTTCCGCCCAAGCGAGATCGCGTGCCAAAACCTCGGCTGCCTGCTCGACGGCGTCGAAAAGTGCCAGACGTTGAAAGGCCGCGATCCGCATGCGGCAGGGATAACATGCGCGGCGAGTCGCCCCTAGCGCAAATGGATTAGGTGCGGGTCATCGCCTGTACGGGACTGGTAAATGAAATAGAAAGAGGTCAAGGCCCTTGGCCAATCGAAAGCGTTTGACGAGCGGCCGCCGTATCAAAATGGCACAGATAGGCCTGGCACGATTTCTGCTTCGGGAGCGACGTTCCAGGAGCTCGCAATGATCCAACGCCGCACCTTCGTCGCTTCCCTCGCCGCCTCGGCGGCGGCCGGCCTGCTTACGCCGCGCGTTTTCGCCGCGCCGCTGGCCAGGATGACCGGTGCCGAGCTACGCGGACCAATCGACGCCGTTGCGCTGAAGACGACGCCGAGAGCGAGCGATTTCAAGAGCGGCAAGCTGCAAGCGATGATCAACAATGCGGCGCGCACCAACATGCCGCTCTTCCTGCCGCCGGGCACCTACAATATTTCCAACCTGACGCTGCCGGATAATACCCGCATCACGGGCGTCCCCGGTGCGTCGCGGCTGATCTATAGCGGCGACGGCCATCTGATGAATGCCGACAAGGCCAGGCGTATCGAGCTTTCCGGCCTTGTGCTCGATGGCGGCAATCGCTGGCTCGCCGATTATGCCGGCGGCCTCCTGCAATTTACCGGTGTCGACGAGGTGCTGATCGACAATTGCGAAGTTACCGGCAGCCGCAAGCATGCTCTGCAGCTTGAGCGCTGCGGCGGCCGGATCGAGCGCAGCCGCATCTCCGGCGCGGCGGAAGCCGGCATCTATTCCGTCCAGTCAACCGGATTGACGGCGACAGGCAATCGCGTCGTGGATTGCGGCAATGGCGGTATCCTCATCCATCGCTGGGACAAGGCCGAGGATGGCAGCAGCGTCACCAACAACCGCATTGCGCGCATCCGCGCCAACGGCGGCGGCACCGGCCAGAACGGCAATGGCATCAACGTCTTCCGCGCCGATGGCGTCACGGTTTCGGGCAATCAGATCACCGACTGCGCCTTCACCGCCATCCGAGCCAACTCGGCGTCGAATGTGCAGATCTCGAACAATCAGTGCCTGCGCTCCGGCGAAACGGCCATCTACTGCGAATTCGAATTCGTCGGCGCCACGATCAGCAACAACCTTGTCGATGGCGCCGCCAACGGCATTTCAGTCACCAATTTCGACAAGGGCGGAAGGCTCGCCTCGGTGACGGGCAACGTCATCCGCAACCTGTCGCTGACAGCACCCTACGCACAGGATGGCGGCTTCGGCATCGGTATCTCGGCGGAAGCCGATACGCTTGTTGCCGACAATGTCATCGAGAATGCGCCGCTCTGGGGGCTGAGGCTCGGCTGGGGGCAATATCTCCGCAACGTCGTCGCGACAAGCAATATCGTCAGGCACGCCGGCATCGGTTGCGTGGTCTCGGTCGCGGATGGCGCCGGCTCGGCGGTGATTGCCGGCAATCTCTTTCAGGAGATGCGGCAAGCCGCGATCATGGGCTTTCGCTGGGACAAGCCGGCATCCGGCGATCTCATTAAGGGAAGCACGCAGTTCCCGCAGTTGACTATTGAAAACAACAGGCTCGCTTAAAGTGCATCGCGATCTTTCAGCTTCGCTTCTTGCGCTTTAGGTCTTTGATTTTGCGCATGTCGTTGTCGCAAAACCGCGGAACACTTTTGCGCGACATGCATTAGCCCGATCGCCAGTTCGGCTGCCGTTTTTCGAAGAAGGCAGTAATGCCTTCCTTCGCCTCGTCGGTTTCCCAGGCATCGGCCAATTGCTCGACGACGTGATCGATCATGCCATCGGTGATCGGCCTGCCTACGGAACGCGCCAGGGCCTTGGCACGAGCGGCAGCCTGTGGTGACGCCGCAAGAAAATGGCGAACCTCCGCCTCCACGGCTTCATCCAACGCCTCCTCCGCCACGACCCGCGACAGCAGGCCGGCAGCATGTGCCTGCCAGGCATCGATGATTTTGCCAGACAGAAACAACGGACGGGCATTCGTCTCGCCGATGCGTGCGACGACATAGGGGCTGATCGTGGCCGGGATGATGCCTAGGCGTACTTCCGTGAGGCCGAAGCGGGCCGTCGATGCCGCGATCACCATATCGCAGACGCTAAGGATGCCGATGCCGCCGCCAAAGGCATTGCCATGAACGCGTGCGATCAGCGGCTTCGGCAATTCGTTCAGCGTCTTGAACAGCATGGCAAGTCGTCGCGCCTCGGCCATGCGCCCGTCCCGCGCGGCATCGAACTGGGCACGCATCCAGCCGAGATCGCCGCCGGCACAGAAACTGGCGCCCTCGCCGGTCAACACGACGACCCGGACTGCCCTATCGTGAGCAAGGTCTTCTGTAGCCGCCGTCAAATCGTCGATCATCTCCGCCGACAGGGCATTGTGTTTTTCCGGGCGTGCCAGCGTCATATGGGCAACACCGCGCTCGTCGGTAGCGATGCGGATCGTTTGCGATATCATGAGGCGCTCCTGAGGCTGCGGGCAAAGGCGGCGGCGCGGGCAAGCTTGTCCTGGTCGAGACCCGTCTCGAAACCCCTCGCCGATAGATAATCATGAACCGAAACGGTATCGACATTGCCCTTGGCGCCGGGAGCGAAGGGGCAACCGCCGAGGCCACCGGCTGACGCATCGAATACCCGCAGGCCGCGCTCCAACGCGACGCCGATATTATCGAGCGCGCGGCCGGACGTGTCATGAAAATGGCCGGCAAGGACCGCTGCGGGGAGTTCGCCGAGCACTGCGGCAAGCATCCGGTCGACGGCCTCCGGCGTGCCTTTGCCGATCGTGTCGCCGAGGCTAATCTCGTAGCAGCCAAGTGCCCGCAATTGCCAGGCGACGCTGACGACATTTTGTGGCGGCACTGCGCCTTCATAGGGGCATTCGACGACGCAGCTGACATAGCCGCGCAACGGGACACCGCGATCCCGGCTGGCAGCGGCCACCGGCCGGAAGCGCTCGATGCTCTCGGCGATCGAGCAGTTGATATTGCGCATGGAAAAGGTTTCCGAGGCGGACGCGAAGATCGCGACTTCATCGGCGTCGGCGGCAAGGGCTGCCTCGAAGCCCTGCATGTTGGGTGCCAGCGCTGCGTAACGAACACCGGGATGTCGTCTTATGCCCGCCATGACATCGGCAGCATCGGCGAGCTGCGGCACCCATTTTGGACTAACGAAACTCGTCACCTCAATGCGCTCGAAACCGCAATCGGAGAGCAGGTCGACCAGCTCGATCTTGCGTTCGGTATCGACCTGCTGCTTCTCATTCTGCAGGCCGTCGCGCGGCGCCATCTCGACGATGGTAACGTGGTTGGAAGGCTTGTCGGTCATGCCGCATCCTCGGGTCGAAGCGACAGAAGCACGGCGCTTTCGCTGGTCTGGTCACCTTCGCCGACATGCAGGCTTTCGACGATGCCGTCGCGAGTTGCCGTCAGCGTCAGTTCCATCTTCATGGCTTCCATGACGATCAGCGCCTGACCCTTCGCCACCGTGTCACCCTCGCGCACGCGCACGATCTTGACGAGGCCCGGCATCGGCGCGATGACGCGGTCGCCGCCGCTGGCCACCTCCTCTCCTCCATCGAGAAGATCGAGGCGATAGAAATGATGCGTCTGCCCATCGAGGAACAAAGTCACACCTGACGATGTCTCGAAGACATCCAGTTGAGATTGCCGGCCGTCGATCTCGACGTGGCGGGCAAGGCCCTCACCTGCGAGCAAGCGAACGAGAATGATGCGATCGTCAAAGGCGACGCTGAACAGCGACCGCCTCTTTGCCGCCACGCGGCAATTCTGATGGCCGCCAGCAAAATGCAGCGTGACGGGACGACTTGCTTCGCCCCAGAGCTGCCAAGCACCGAGCGACAGCCAAGGATCATTGTCAGCGGCTTGCGCGAACCCACCCGCCTCGACAATGGCAGCAATGGCAAGAGCCGCATCGTCGGGTTGCCGCGCGGAGGTCAGCGCCTCCATATCGCGATCGATCAATCCAGTATCCGGTTGGCCGGCGGCGAAATCCGGCTGGCGGCTGAGGCGAATGAGGAAATCGAGATTTGTCGTGGTTCCGGCGACCTGCGTCTGCTCAAGACCACGCGTAAGCTTCGCCAGGGCGGCCGCCCGATCCGGCGCGTGCACGGTCAGCTTGGCAATCAGCGGATCATAATGCGGGGTGATGGTATCGCCCTTGCGCACGCCTGAATCGATGCGCACATCGCCTTCGGGAAAGAGAAGGTGGGAAAGCGTGCCGGTTGCCGGCAGGAAGCCGCGCGAGGGATCTTCGGCGTAGATGCGCGCTTCGAAGGCCCAGCCGTTTACGGTGAGCTCATCTTGCCTCATCGGAAGCTGCTCGCCGCTCGCAACGCGCAATTGCCATTCCACCAGATCAACGCCGGTGATCGCTTCGGTCACGGGGTGCTCGACCTGTAGGCGTGTATTCATTTCCATGAAGAAGAAGCGATCCGGCGACAGGCCCTCGGAGACGTCGGCTATGAATTCGACCGTGCCGGCGCCGCGATAATCGATGGCGCGGGCGGCGCGAACAGCCGCTTCGCCCATGGCGTTGCGCATCTCTTCCGTCATACCAGGCGCCGGCGCCTCCTCGATCACCTTCTGGTGCCGGCGCTGCAGCGAGCAATCGCGCTCGAAGAGATGCACGGTATTGCCGTAGCTGTCTCCGAAGACCTGGATCTCGATGTGACGCGGCTTGATCAGATATTTTTCGATGAGCACCGCATCGTCACCGAAGGCGGATTTCGCCTCGCGCTTTGCCGCCTCCAGAGAAGCGCCGAAATCCTCCGGACGGTCGACGCGGCGCATGCCCTTGCCGCCGCCGCCCGCCCGCGCCTTGATGAGAACGGGAAAGCCGATGCCATCGGCCTGTGCGGCAAGAAAGCCGGGCTCTTGCCTATCGCCATGATAGCCTGGCACGACCGGCACCCCTGCCCGCTCCATCAGCGCCTTGGCCGCATCCTTGAGCCCCATCGCTCGGATGGAGGCCGGCGACGGGCCGATGAAGACCAGGCCGGCAGCTTCGACGGCCTCGGCAAAACCTGCATTTTCCGAGAGAAAGCCGTAGCCCGGATGGATGGCCTCCGCGCCGGTTCGCTTCGCGGCCCCGATGATCTTCTCCTTCGACAGATAGCTCTCGCTCGCAGCCGCCGGGCCGATATGCACGGCCTCGTCGGCCAGCGCCACGTGCAGGGCATCCCGATCGGCGTCGGAATAGATGGCGACCGTGCGGATGCCCAGGCGCCTCGCCGTGCGGATAACGCGGCAGGCGATCTCGCCGCGATTGGCGATCAGTATCTTCGAAAACATCGGCGGACCCTATTGCGCGGCAATGACTTCGACTTCGAGCAGCCAGGCCGTATCGAAAATACCGGCAATCACGACTGTCATGGCAGGGGTGAGCGAGCCTAGATATTCGCTGCGGATCTCGCGGTTCTCGATCGTATGATGTCGATCGGCGAGAAAGGTGGTGACCTTGACGATATCGTCCTTCGTCATGCCGGCCGCCTTCAGCTGCGCATCGATGTTGTGCCAGACTTGGCGAGCCTGTGCCTTAAATCCCTCCGGCAAGGCATCATCGACATCGGTCGGTATCTGTCCGCTGATAAAAAGTAGTCGCTCGAAATTCTCGAGCTTCACGGCCTGGGCATAGCCGCCGCGCGGCTGCGGCGCATTCTTGGCATTGATGGTATCGCGTTTCATCTCCGTCTCCTCACATCCTGAACAGACCGAAGCGTGTGTCTTCGATCGGTGCGTTGAGTGCTGCTGAAAGCGAGAGAGCCAGCACGTCGCGGCTCTTGCGCGGATCGATGATGCCGTCGTCCCAAAGGCGGGCCGAGGCATAGAGCGGGTGGCTCTGGGTTTCGAACATCTTGAGCGTCGGCGCCTTGAAGGCGGCCTCTTCTTCCGGCGTCCAAGGCTTGCCGCCCCGCGCCAGCGCCTCGCCGCGCACGGTGGCGAGCACGCCCGCCGCCTGCTCTCCGCCCATGACCGATATGCGGCTGTTGGGCCAGGTCCAGAGGAAACGCGGCGAATAGGCCCGGCCGGCCATGCCGTAATTACCGGCGCCGAAGGAGCCGCCGATCAGCATAGTGATCTTCGGGACCTTAGTCGTGGCGACAGCCGTCACCAGCTTGGCGCCATTCTTAGCGATGCCTTCCGTCTCGTATTTGCGGCCGACCATGAAGCCGGTGATGTTCTGCAGGAAGACCAACGGGATCTTGCGCTGCGAGCAAAGCTCGACGAAATGGGCGCCCTTCAGCGCCGACTCCGAGAAGAGAACACCGTTGTTGGCGATGATGCCGACCGGGATGCCGTGGATATGGGCAAAGCCGCAGACTAGCGTCGTGCCATAGCGCGCCTTGAATTCGTCAAGCCGGGAGCCGTCCACCATGCGAGCGATGACCTCGCGCACGTCATAGGGCGTGCGTAGGTCGGAGGGAACGATGCCGAGAATATCCTCGGGATCGTAGAGCGGTGCCTCGGGTGCGCGCAGTTCGACACTTTCGGGCTTGCGGCGATTGAGATTGGCGACCGCCTGCCGGGCGAGTGCGAGCGCATGGGCATCGTCGCGCGCCAGATGATCGGCAACGCCGGAAAGGCGCGTGTGAACATCGCCGCCGCCGAGGTCTTCGGCCGACACCACCTCCCCCGTCGCAGCCTTGACGAGCGGCGGACCGGCGAGAAAGATCGTCCCCTGCTTCTCGACAATGATGGTCTCGTCCGACATGGCAGGCACATAGGCGCCGCCCGCCGTGCAGGAGCCCATGACGACGGCGATCTGCGGGATGCCGGCCGCCGACATATTGGCCTGATTGTAGAAGATGCGGCCGAAATGATCGCGGTCGGGAAACACCTCGTCCTGGTTCGGCAGATTGGCGCCGCCGGAATCGACGAGGTAGATGCAGGGGAGATTGTTTTCCGCGGCAATTTCCTGCGCACGCAGATGCTTCTTCACCGTGATCGGATAGTAGGTGCCGCCTTTGACCGTGGCGTCGTTGCAAACGATCATGCAGTCGCGGCCGGAAACGCGTCCGATGCCGGCGATCAGGCCGGCTCCCGGCGCGTCGCCGTTGTAGAGACCGTGCGCGGCGGTCGTGCCGATTTCCAGAAACGGCGTGGCGGGATCGATCAGCCCGGCGACACGATCGCGCGGCAGCATCTTGCCGCGGCTGACATGGCGCTCACGCGCCTGCGCGCCACCGCCTTCCACCGCCTGCGACGCCGCAGCCTCGGCGACGCCGATCGCCTCCAGCAACGCGGCGCGATTATCGCGAAAGCGGTCCGAATGCGTCGATATCTCTGATTTCAGGACGGTCATGCGCTTCACCGGTTGATGGGAATGGAATT
Organism: Martinezella sp. CNPSo 3732; assembly: GCF_057784515.1. Taxonomy (NCBI): domain Bacteria; kingdom Pseudomonadati; phylum Pseudomonadota; class Alphaproteobacteria; order Hyphomicrobiales; family Rhizobiaceae; genus Martinezella; species Martinezella sp. CNPSo 3732. The sequence continues at coordinate 99,245 of NZ_JBXSOO010000002.1, read as the reverse complement.
TCGCAGTCAGGCCGTTTCGCCGAACAGCTCGCGACCGATCAGCATGCGCCGGATTTCGGAGGTGCCGGCACCGATTTCATAGAGCTTGGCGTCGCGGAGCAGCCGGCCGGCAGGATAATCATTGGTATAGCCGTTGCCGCCGAGCGCCTGGATGCATTCGAGCGCCAGCGCCGTTGCCTTCTCGGCGGAATAGAGGATGCAGCCGGCCGCATCCTTGCGCGTCGTCTCGCCTCGGTCGCAGGCGGCGGCCACCGCATAGACATAGGCACGCGCGGCATTCATGGTGACATACATGTCGGCGAGCTTCCCTTGCATCAGCTGAAACTCGCCGATGGACTGGCCGAACTGCTTGCGCTCATGCATGTAGGGCAGCACCACATCCATGCAGGCGGCCATGATGCCGACGGGGCCACCGGAGAGGACGACGCGCTCGTAATCGAGACCCGACATCAGCACGCGGACACCACCATCCACCTGACCGAGAACATTCTCCTCCGGCACCTCGCAATCGAGGAAGATCAGCTCCGAGGTGTTGGAACCCCGCATGCCGAGCTTGTCGAGCTTCTGGCCGACGGAGAAGCCGGGGAAGCCTTTCTCGACGAGGAAGGCGGTGATCCCCCGCGGGCCCGCATCAGGAGACGTCTTGGCATACACGACGAGAACATCGGCATCCGGACCGTTGGTGATCCACATCTTGCTGCCGTTCAGCACATAGTGATGGCCGCGTTTCTCCGCTTGCAGCTTCATGGAGACGACATCGGAGCCCGCGCCCGGTTCCGACATGGCGAGAGCCCCCACATGCTCGCCCGATATCAGCTTCGGCAGGTAGCGCTCCTTCTGCGCCGTGGTGCCGTTGCGGTAGATCTGGTTGACGCAGAGGTTGGAATGAGCGCCGTAGCTCAGGCCGACGGAAGCCGAAGCACGGCTGATTTCCTCCATCGCCACCGTGTGAGCGAGATAGCCGAGGCCGGCGCCGCCATAGGCTTCGTCAACCGTGATCCCGAGTACGCCGAGACCGCCCATCTCCCGCCACAGATGCATCGGGAAACTGTTGTTGCGGTCGATCTCGTCGGCAAAGGGTGCGATGCGGTTGTTGGCAAAGCGGCGCACCTGCTCGCGCAGCGCATCGATGTCCTCGCCCAGCGCGAAGTTCAATCCCCCAGAAAACATCCGGCTTCTCCTCCCGACCTTCCCGAACGTCCAATCTCTTTGAACGTATGTCTCGTTATGCCTGCTTCAAGTTTCCACCGCGGGCGTCATGCCGCATCTGCGGGTACATGCTGCGCCTCCCGCGGCATCTCATAGGCTTTCAGTCTGTCCGCGATCCTCACCATGATCTTCCGGCGAGCCTCCTCCTTGACCGGGCCGAAGCCTCTTATCTCATCAAACAGCGAGAGAATGGCAAGGGCTTCCGCCTCGTTGTCGTGGCGCAGACCGGAAAGCACACGCCCGGCGATCTCTTCGTATTCGGCAATCAGGCGGCGTTCCATTTGCCGCTCCGCCATGTAGCGGAAGGGATCGAAAGCGGTGCCACGCAGCCGCTTCATTGGTGCAAGCACCCGCAGCAGCGGCAGTATCCACGCGCCGAATTCGCGCTTCCTTGGCCGGCCGTTCGGATCCCTGCCGCCGAGGATGGGCGGCGCAAGATTGAGGGCCAGCTTGAAATCTCCCTCCATCTCCTCACGCAATTGCGCTTCGAAAGCAGGATCGGTGAGCAGCCGGGCGACCTCATATTCATCCTTGTAGGCCAGGACCCGCGCATAAGTGACGGCGACGGCAAAGGGCACCTTGTCCGAAAGCCGCTCTTTCGTCGCCAGAGCATTGGCGTGGGCGACGAAAGCACCATAGCGCTCGGCAAGGGCCACATCCTGATAGGCGGTCAGATGCGCCTTGCGATGCCTGATGAGATCATCGAGACTCATGTCAGCCAGCGTCTTGCCGGCATCGGGCGCGACCATCAGGGCATGCACGGCCTGCGGATCATGCGCGAGAAGCCGACCCCAATGAAACGCGGAGAGGCTCGCCTCGACCGCGACGCCGTTGAGCTCGATCGCCTTTTCGATCGCCTCCAGGGACAGCGGCAGCAGGCCGCACTGCCAGGCAAAGCCGGTCAGCAGGATATTGGTCGAGATCGCATCGCCGGTGACCTCGGTCGCGACATGACCGAAATCGAGGAAGACGGACTTGTCGCTGACGGTCTTGGCGATCGCGTGCTGGATCGAGTCGGTCCTGAAGTCGAAATCACGGTTGCGGACGAAATCGGCGACCGGTATGAGCCCGGTATTGACGATGGCGGTCGTGCGCGTCGTTGAGCAGAGTGTGACCGCATCCTTGGAGGCCCCGACCACCTCATCTGCGGCAAAGAGAAGATCCGCGCCGCCATTGACGATGCGCGAGGACGTGACGTCTGCCTGGTTGAGACCGATGCGCAGATGGCTCATGACGGCGCCGCCCTTCTGGGCGAGGCCGGCCATGTCGAGGATCATCGGCACCTTGCCATCCAGATGCGCGGCCATGCCGAGGATGGCGCCGATGGTCAGGATGCCGGTGCCGCCGACGCCGGCGATCGCGATGTTCCAGGGGCGATCGGCGATGAGAGGAATTTCCGGCATCGGCACGTCGATATCGGCGTGATCAAGCGGCTTTCGCTTGCGGCGCTTGCCGCCGTGAACGGTCACGAAGGACGGGCAGAAGCCTTTGACGCAGGAAAAGTCCTTGTTGCAGCTCGATTGGTTGATCTGGCGCTTGCGGCCGAATTCCGTCTCCAGCGGCTCGATGGAGATGCAGTTGGATTGCACCGAGCAATCGCCACACCCCTCGCAGACGGCCTTGTTGATGAAGATGCGCTTGGCCGGATCCTCCATCAGGCCGCGACTGCGGCGACGGCGCTTCTCCGCCGCGCAGGTCTGGACATAGACGATCGCCGAACAACCTTCCGTCTCGCGTAGCGTCAGCATCACCTGATCGATATGGTCGCGATGCAGCACCTTGACGCCGGGCGCCAGCTCGGAGGCGCGATAGGCATCCGGATTGTCCGAGAGCAGGTAGATCGGCTTGACGCCCTCGTCATGCAGCTGCTTCGTTACCAATTGTGGCGTCAGGTGGCCGTCGATCTGCTGGCCGCCGGTCATGGCAACGGCATCGTTGTAGAGCAGCTTGTAGGTGACGTTGACCTTGGCGGCGACGGACTGGCGGATGGCGAGAATGCCGGAGTGGAAATAGGTGCCGTCACCGAGATTGACGAACATGTGCTTTTCGTCGGTGTAGCGGGCGATCGCGGTCCACGGCACGCCTTCGCCGCCCATTTGCGTAAAGGTCTCGGTGCTGCGGTCCATCCAGGTGGCCATGTAATGGCAGCCGATGCCGGCGATGGCGCGGCTGCCTTCGGGAACGCGGGTGGATGTATTGTGCGGACAGCCGGAACAGAAGAAGGGCGTACGGTTCAACGGCGCGACATGGCTGCGACTGATCTGGCCACGCTCGGCAAGATAGGAAAGCTTGGCTGCAATGCGGTCATGCAGGCCCCGATCGAGATCGAGCTTGACGATACGCCCGGCGATGGCTCTCGCGACGGCGCCGACTGTCAGCGCCGAAGACAGGCTGAGATAGGGCTTGTCATGCTCGTCGAACTTGCCGACGATGCGCGGGCGGACATCGGCGCGCCAGTTGAACAGCTGCTGCTTGATCTGGTTTTCGATGATCTCGCGCCGCTCCTCGACGACAAGAACTTCGTCCAGCCCTTCCGAGAAATGGCGCACGGCCTCCGGCTCCAACGGCCAAGGCATACGCACCTTCAAGATACGCAAGCCGATCGCTGCCATCTCCTTCGGACCGATCTCCAGCTCGCGGAGCGCCTCCAGCACATCTTCATAGGCCTTGCCGGAGGAGATGATGCCGAAGCGGGCATTGGGTACCTCATGGGTGATTTCATCGACGCGATTGGCGCGGGCAAAGGCGATGGCCGCATAGGCCTTGTAATTCTGCAGGCGGTCGTCCTGCATCAAGGGTGGGTCGGGCCAGCGCAGGTTGAGGCCGCCGGAAGGGAGTTCGAAATCCGTCGGCAACAGGAATTGCCGCTTTTCCCCCGAGAGATCGACGGTCGCCGTCGTCTCAACCGTATCGGCGATGAACTTCATCCCCACCCAGCAGCCGGAGTAACGCGACATGGCAATGCCGAGCAGGCCATATTCGAGGAATTCGTGGATCGACGAGGGATAGATGACCGGCATGACCGCCGAGATGAATTCATGGTCGGTCTGGTGCGGAATGGTCGAGGATTTGGCGGAATGATCGTCGCCGGCAAAACAGAGAACGCCGCCATGCCTGGAGGTGCCGGCGGCATTGCCGTGCTTCAGCACGTCACCGGAACGGTCAACCCCGGGACCTTTGCCGTACCAGATGCCGAGTACGCCATCCTTGCGGGCACCGGGAGAAAGGCCGACCTGCTGGGAGCCCCAGACGGCCGTGGCTGCAAGGTCTTCATTGATTCCGGGCTGGAAGGTGACGTCATGCGCGTCGAGGTAAGTCTTGGCTTTCAGAAGCTGCTGATCATAGCCGCCGAGCGGCGAGCCGCGATAGCCTGAGATGAACGTTGCCGTATTGAGCCCGGCGGCGCGGTCACGCCGCATCTGTGTCATGGGCAGCCGCACCAGCGCCTGCAGGCCGGTCATGAAAACGCGGCCATCCTCAGCGATATATTTGTCGTCTAGCGAAACGCTGGTCGCAAGCATCTGCTCTCCTCCCGAGATCGCAGTTACCGATTGCCCATGTGCATTTCACCGGATGCCTCCTACCGCATCCGACGAAAGCCGTGATCGAACGGTAACATGCAGCGACGCTAATTTCTGAACGAAGGCTAGCCTTCGGCAGCATGATTTGCAAAGATTTCGGTGGGTTGGCGGATATTTTCGTGCTTGCGCGGCGCCGGCCATCCGCCATCCATCACGAGCTTTCATTGCAGATATCAACGGCAGGGTCTTTTACTCGCCCAACCTGCCCAATAAGGTCGCGCCGACTCGAATCTGGGAGACCCACATGCTGACGATCTACGGTGTCTATCGCTCGCGCGCCTCGCGCAATTACTGGATGGCCGAGGAGCTCGGCATCGAGTTCAAATCCGTGCCCGTTATCCAGGCCAGCCGGCTTGCCAATCCGCTCGCCGCCGACGCCCCAATCAATACGATGTCGCCGGAGTTTCTGGCCGTCAATCCGATGGGCATGATCCCCTGCATGAGGGATGGCGATCTCATCCTGCATGAATCGCTCGCCATCAACCTCTATCTCGCCCGCAAATATGGCGGCCCGCTTGCCGGCAAGACGGTAGAGGAAGAAGGGCTAATGTCCATGTGGACGATGTGGGCGGCGACGGAAGTCGAACCTTATAGCGTCGCGCTGGTTCGCATCTATGACAATGCCCAGGAAAACAGCGACGCGGGCAAGGCCGGGATCGCAGTCGCCTGCCGCTCGCTGAAGAAGCCACTCGACGTACTCGAAAAGCACCTGCAAACCCAGGACTATCTCGTCGGCAATCGCTTCACAGCCGCTGACTTGAACCTCGCGGAAGTGATGCGCTATGCCCAGACCGAACAGGAATTGTTCGACGCTCGCCCGAAGATGAAGGCCTGGATCGAGCGCTGCCAGTCACGCGTCGCCTACAAGGCAATGCAGGCGATCCGCGGCAAGGAACCGGTCTGACATTATTGGAAGAGACGCATGCTCTCTTGCATTTCCTCACGGATCCAGGCCTTGAAGGCGGTAACCTTCTTCGGTTCCCGCACGCCGGGTGCAGTGACGAAATAATGGCCGAAACCGGTTTTGGCGCGGATGCCGAAGGGATCGACGAGGCATTTCTGCTGAAGGGCATAGCCAGCTAGCGTCTGCCAGGCGAGCATCACCCCTTGCCCCGCTATGGCCGCATCCAGACAGAGCGACGCGTCGTTGAAGATGTGCCGCTCTTCCATGCAATGGCCCGAGAGCCCGGCCTCGCGTAGCCACACCTCCCAGCCGAACATCGCATGTCCGTCGATGACGGCGGGGACTTTCAGTATATCGGCAGGCTCCCGAAGCGTGGCGGCAATCTGTGGTGTGACGACCGGGAACACTTCCTGCGCCAGCAGCAGCTCGGACTTGACGCCGGGCCATTGCCCGCTGCCGACCCGGATGCCGATATCGACATCGGATGTCGCCGGATTGATCAGGCGCGTGGTGGCATCGATGCGTAGACGGATATCCGGGTGGCGGCTGGCGAAGCGGTCCAGCCGATAGACCAGCCAGCGGGCTGCAAAGACCGGCGCGACCGAAATCGTAAGGATATTCTCATCCTCGTGCTGCGCAAGCGCGACTGCGGCCGTAAGCGCTTGGAAGCCCTCGTTGAGCCTCGTCAATATCGCCAGCCCCGATGCCATGGCCATCATGCCTTTTGGAGTTCGCTCGAACAGTGGTCGTCCGAGCTGCGCCTCCGCCTTGATGACCTGCTGACTGACCGCGCCGACCGTTACACCGAGTTCGTCGGCGGCCGCCTGCAGCGAGCCCAGCCGGCCAACGGCTTCAACGGCGCGCAAGCCATTCAGATGAACATTGTTTAGGTTTCTCATTATAGAATATCTATATCAGCATCCCATTATTCTCAATTGCGTAGAGTGGGAAAATGCGCGATATTGCATCATGAAATTGAAAAGTGCCGCCGCTTCGCCGGACGATGCCCCTATGGTTGCATCGATGCGGAGATCCAAGGAGACAATCACATGTCGATCTTGAAGCTTTTCTTCAATCATCTGTTGGAGGAGGATTGCGAACGGGAAGGCGATCCGCTGCAACACCCGATGCTCGCGAGCATGTCACTGGAAGAACTGGCCGACTTGCCGCTGATGCCGGAAAATCTCGGGCGTCCGCTGGACAAGCGGTGCATTCAGCCGGAAGAATGCGCCTGAGAGAGACCCACTCTATACGTGCAAACATGACATCGGCCATCGATATGGACGTTATCGCCGAACGATTGCAGCGGCTTATCGCGCAAGCCAGGCTGCCGGCGGTTGAACCTGGCCTGTATTACGGCCTGCCCGCCTTCAAGGTCGGAGGCAAAGCCTTTGTCACGGTGAAGAACAATGAAACTATCGTGCTGTCGCTGCCGATCGACCGCAAGGAGCAGCTGATGGAAATGGCGCCCGAGATCTATTTTCAGACGGATCACTATATCGGCTGGCCCTCCGTGCCGCTGCGCATCAACGCGATCGGCGACGAGGAACTGGAGCGGCGCTTTATCGAGGCGTGGCGGCACCGCGCCCCGAAAAAACTTCTGGCAACATTCGGCTGATTGATCAGGCCTGTTCGATGGCAAGCGCCTTCTGAACGGCCGGGCGCTCAAGCATGCGCTGATAATGCGCGCTGACCTTGGGGAACTGTTTGATATCGACATTATCTCCCGGCAGCCACTTCTCCATGGTGAAGAGATAGCCGTCTGCGACGGTATATTGCTCGCCCATTACCCAGGGACCCTTTAGCATCTTGTCTTCGATCAAGGCGAAGCTTTCGGTCATGGTCTGCGGCACCTTGGCCTTCATCGTCTCGATGGCTGCCGCATCATCGGTCCAGCGGTAGCCGCGCCCCTTGTGCGAATGGTTCACATGAACGGTGGAGACGATGTAGCTGTTGAAGGATTGCATCTGCGCGAATTCGAAGGGGTCGTCGAGCGGTGCCAGCTTCGCGGCCGGCACGATCTGGGCGATGTAGGCCATGATCGCGATATTTTCGGTAATGACGCCGCGATCGGTCACCAGTGCCGGAACGCGGCCCTTGGGATTAATGGCCAGATAATCAGGCTGGCGCTGATCGCCATTGGCGAGGTTGAGGCGACGGTGCTCATAGGCGAGACCGGATTCTTCCAGGGCGATGAGACTGGCGAGCGCGCAGCTTCCGGGCGCATAATAAAATGTCAGCATGTTCCGTTCCTCGATTGAATTCTGGGAGGAAGCTAAAGCGAACCCGGCAGATACGGAAGTGGCTGATGCTAATGGGCGCTACAAAAGGTTTTGATCGATTAAGCCGAAGTGCCATCCCCATTGGCTAGCTCAATGGGGATGGGCGGTCGATCTCAGGCGCAGCCGGGCACGTCTTCCAGCCTGTACCAGACGGGAATGCCGCGCTCGCGGGCAATGCGGACATCATTGTCCGCGCCCTTGGAATCACCCGGCAACCTCAAAACCCCCTCGCAAAGCTGCAGCAGGCGGCCGGCCGTCGGGTGGAAAATCTCCTCATAGAGATCGTCGCCGATGCTCTTGCCGCCAGCAGCATGCCAGACCGGCAGCGCGACCCATTCGCCGATCATAGGCAGATGGCCCGCCTTGAACAGGGCATAGGACGGCTCCTCCAGACGCTTGAGGTTCTCGGCCATCTTCTTCAGATCATCACCAGTGCCGGAGCGATAAGGCCCCGCGATCAGGATCAACATGTCTTGTCTCCGTTTTTAGCTCCCGCTTGCTGCAGGAATTTGCACGAATATGCGCATATTTTCTTGAATGTCGAATCGATTCTGATAAGTTCACGATTATTCGTGACATATCGTGCAGAGATCGCATGCTGACCAGCCAACGGAAAACCCTCATCCTCGACAGATTGCGCCGGGACGGCCAGGTAATCGCCAAGGCGTTGGCCGATGATCTCGGGCTATCCGAAGATACGATCCGCAGGGATCTGCGGGAAATGGCGACGGAAAAATTGCTGAAGCGGGTGCATGGTGGCGCACTGCCGCTGTCACCGGAGCTGCCCGATTTTACCGCGCGGCAGACGGTTTCATCCGATGCGAAGCGGCGGCTCGGTGCGCATGCGGCCAACATGATCAAGCCGGGCCAGACCGTGTTTCTCGATGGCGGCACCACCAATGCCGAGATCGCCCGCCAGCTCCCGAAGGATCTTCCCGTCACTATCGTCACCCACAGCCCGACGATCGCAGGCGAGCTGGAGCATCATCCGCTGGCCGAGGTGATCCTGATCGGCGGCAAGCTTTACAAGCATTCGATGGTGGCAACGGGTGCCGTCGCCATGGCTGCCATCGCATCGATAAGAGCCGACATCTTCTTTCTTGGCGTCACCGCCATCCATCCCGCCCGCGGCTTTTCGACCGGCGATTTCGAGGAAGCGGCCATCAAGCGGCATATCGCGCAATGCTCGGCAGAAACCTATGTGCTGGCGACGGTCGAGAAGCTCGACGCCGCCTCGCCATGCCAGATCCTGCCAATAACGGGCGTCTCCGGCGTGATTGTGCCCTCCGATGTTTTGGAGGAAAGTCTGGCACCCTATCTTGATATGGACGTGCCGATCTTCCTGGCATGACCGACGGCCGGAGATCGGTAAGCCTTGTTGTCATCCCCGATCAAGCCTACCTGAATAAGCCCCAGAGGTTACGATCGCCCATGAACGAACGACGCATTCATCAGCTCTTCGAAATCAGCGTGCTATTGAAGGGCGCGCATGCCTTGATCGAATGTCTTGGTGGCATAGTGCTGGCGCTCGTCAGCACCGACTCGATCCTTCGGCTGGCGAACCGGATCACGCAGCCCGAGCTGCTCAACGACCCCAATGATTTCATCGCGACGCACCTGCTCACTTGGGCGCAGGATTTCTCGGTCGGTACGAAGAATTTCTATGCCTATTACCTCTTGAGCCATGGGCTGGTGAAGGTGCTGCTGGTCATCGGCCTGCTCCGGGGCAAGATGTGGGCCTATCCGGCATCGCTGGTCGCGTTGGGGCTTTTCATCGTCTACCAGCTTTACCGTTTTACCGACACGCATGGCATCGGGCTCATCATCCTCACTATCTTCGACCTCGTGGTCATGGTTCTCATCTGGCAGGAATATAAGGTTGTGCGGCAGCATGTGGCCGCCCGGCAACCGAGCAGCTGAACGGAGCGCATCCTCTAAGCCCTCAACGCCGCTGCCGGCCTGATGTCGCCGACATGGATGCCGTTCCAATTCTTGAAGGATCGGTCGGCCATTGCCATCAGTCCGGCATGAACAGCGCCGTCCTTCTCGAAGAAGCGGGCCAATGTTGCGGCCACCATGACCTCCGCTGCGCGAGTGGTGCCGTCATCGCATTTGAGCGCGATGGCGATACCCTGCTCGGGGATTGCAGCGCAGAACACGCCCTCGGCGCCGGTCTTAGCGAAGATGCGGCCGGGAGCGATCTGCATCAGCTTGGTACAGGCGCGATCGGTGCCGGCAACGTAAAAGGGCTCGGCCATGCAGGCCTCGAACAACCGGCGTGATGCCTTGGCGCGCAGCGGCTCCAGCCCAACGCCCGTCGCCATTTTGGCAAAGCCATGCGCCAGTCCCTTCAGCGGCACGGCATAGGTCGGGATCGAGCAGCCGTCCGTGCCGCAATTGTCGTGCGCCAGAATAGCGCCGGTCAGGCTCTGCATCGTGTCGCGGATCCGCTGCTGCAGCGGATGGTCATATCCGACATAGCCCTGGGGATCGATGTCCTGATGGCAGCAGGCGCAGATGAAGCCGGCATGCTTGCCCGAACAGTTGTTGTGCAGCGCCGTCGGCTTGTCGAGCGTGCGGGCCTGATGAATCAATGTCTTCTGATCGAAAGACCAATGCGCGCCGCACTCGAGCGTGCCGACATCGCGGCCGGCGCGCGCCAGCATGGAGGCGGCGAGCGCCACATGCTCATCCTCGCCATTGTGCGAGGAGCAGGCGAACGCCAATTCCTTGTTGCCGAAGCCATAGGTGTCTGCCGCACCGCTTTCGACCAATGGCAGCGCCTGCATCGCCTTGCAGGCAGAGCGCGGAAAGACGCCGCTTTCTATATCACCGACCGAAAAGACCAGCTTGCCATCGCCATCGACCACAACGACGGAACCGCGATGGCGGCTCTCGACCAGATTGCCACGGGTGACTTCGACGCAGACGGGATTGGACATGAGGAGACGCGGCCTTTGATTTGCTAGACGGCCAGTGATAGCCGCTGCCCAGTGGATTGCCAATCGCCTATGCCGGCGGCCAGCATCAAAATGCGATCTCTCAGGCTGCGTCGCGGATCCTGTAAGCGCAACGTCGGGCACCGAGCAGGATATGCTCCTCCCGTTCGACGGCAGCGCCGAGCACCATGCGGAAAGTCTCCAGCTCCGATCGGCAGAAGCCAGCACAGGCAGATGCCGCAGCACAGATGGGGCAATGGTTCTCCACCAGCACCAGCGAGCCATCCTTGTCCTGCCAGTGATCGGCCATATAGCCTTCCCGCGTGCGGATTGCGGCGAGGTTTGCGACGCGCGACGGCAGATCGGCCGAAAGGTCGATCTCGCTCCGGTAACGTCGAAGCGTCTCCGTTTCGCGCGCCGAGATGACCGCATCGACGGCACCCTGCCCCAGTTGACTGGCCATGGTCGCAAGGAGGATGGCGGTCAGATCGGCATGGCCATCGGGAAATTGCCTGTTGCCGGCCGCCGTCAGATGCCAGAACTGGCGCGGCCTGCCCCGGCCGGCGGCAGTTTCCGCCACCGGCTCGACCAACCCATCTTCAGCCATCTTCGTCAACTGCTGGCGTGCCGCCTCCGACGATATGCCGAGCGCATCGCCGACGGCTGCAGCCAGCTGCGGCCCGTCGGTTTTCAACAGGATCAGGATTCGATTGGCAGGTGACTGACGCATTTTTCCAAGTTTTCTCTTGTTTTAATTCGGCAAGGATGTAATTTTCCAAATTATAACTTGGAAAATAATCAACCGCTAGGGAAAATACCGAGGATCGTCCGATGTCCAGCATCGAAACCACCGCCCCCATTCCGTCCTCCTCCGTCTTCACATTATTCTCACCAAAACGTCTGCCTGCGACGCTGATGCTGGGCGGCGGCGTTACGCTTTATGCCGTCGAATGCTACATCACCGCCACGATCGCTCCCTCAATCGTGCGGGATATCGGCGGCCTCGAACTATTCTCATGGATGACGACGCTCTTCGTCGCCGCCGGCGTGCTCGGCTCGATCACGGTCGCGACCCGGCCGAGGGGCATGGGCCTGCGCACGGTGTATGTCGGGGCGGCGCTTATTTTCGGCATCGGCAGCCTGGCCTGCGCTATCGCGCCGATGATGCCCGTATTGCTTGCGGGCCGCGCGATCCAGGGCTATGGGGCCGGCATGCTCTCCGGCCTTGCCTATGCCTTCATCCGTTTCGTCTATCCGGAGATATTGTGGCGCAAGGCCTCTACCCTCTACGCCGCCATCTGGGGTGTGGCGACCGTGCTCGGGCCGACGCTCGGCGGCCTCTTTGCCGCCGGAGGCGCATGGCGCGAGGCATTCATCATTCTCGTGCCGCTGACCGTCGTCATGGCGCTTTCCTCGCGCCGGCTGCTGCCCGATGTTGCGGATGACCGGATCGATACGAGGACGCCGCTCGCCCAGATCGGGCTTCTGTTGATTGCCGTCCTGTTCGTCAGCATCGCTGGTACGATCGAACATGGATCCTACAAGACGGTGCTGATCGCAGCTTCGATCGTGCTCGTCGCAACAATGGTGCTGATCGAGCGCAAGAGCGAAGTGCGGCTGCTACCCTATGGCGCCGTCATGCTCAGCAATCCCATCGCGCGGCTCTATCTGACGATCTTCACGATGATGCTGGTGCTGACGAGCGACATCTATATCCCCTACTTCCTGCAGACGCTCCATGGCGTGACGCCGCTGGTCTCGGGCTATCTCGTGGCGCTGGTAGCGCTCGGCTGGACCATCGCGGCCTTCTTCAGCAATTCTTTCTCGGGCAGGCCAGCGGCCGTCGCCATCATTGTCGGCTGCATTCTGGAAACGGCGGCCACGGCATCGCTGATCCCGTTTCTGGCGACCACGATGCCTTTCTCCGACCTCGCGGAATTCGCGCCGGCTGTGATCGCCATGTTCCTGATGGGCTTCGGCGTCGGCTTAGGATGGGCGCATCTTGTGACCAGGATCATCGGCATCGCCCGCAGAGCCGAACAGGACAAGGCTTCGGCGGCGATCTCGATGACGCAGTCGCTGGGCGGCGCATTCGGTGCAGCGCTCGCAGGCGTCATCGTCAATGGCGCGGGCCTGACCCATCCTGGCGGTATCAGCGGCGGCCTCTCTGCAGCGACATGGCTCTATGCGCTGATGGCGATACCCGGCCTGATCGCGGTCATCCTGTCCTTCACGATCAAGCCAGCTTCAGCATGATCTTGCCGATGTGATCGCTCGTTTCCATCAAGCGATGCGCCTCGACCACGTCGTCGAAAGAGAAGGTCTGATAAATGACCGGAGCGACGGTGCCCTGGTCGAGCAACGGCCAGACCTGGGCGAGAAGATCGTCGCGGATGGCTCGCTTTTCCTCAGCCGTGCGTGGACGCATGGTCGATCCGGTCACGGTCAGCCGTTTGACCATGATCGGCGCAAGGTTGGCCTTCTCCGCCACCGCGCCGCCAAGGAAGGCAATGATGGAGAGGCAGCCGTCGCGGGCAAGCGAGGCGAGGTTCTTCTCCAGATAGGCGGCGCCGATCATGTCGAGGATGATATCGACGCCATGTTCCGTTTCGGCCTTGATGACCTCGGCGAAATCCTCGTCTTTATAATTGATCGCCCGCCTGGCGCCGAGCTTCTCGCAGGCCTCGCACTTTTCCTTCGACCCAGCCGTGGCATAAACGGTCGCACCGAAAGCGTGGGCGAGCTGGATCGCCGTCGTGCCGATGCCGCTGGAGCCGCCGTGGATCAGCACGCTTTCGCCTTCGGTGAGGCCGGCCATCTGGAAGAGATTGGCCCATACGGTGAAGAAGGTCTCGGGGACGGCGGCCGCGCGGACGGTGTCATAACCGTTCGGGAAGCGCAGCGCCTGGCCGGCGGGAAGCACGCAATATTCGGCGTAGCCGCCGCCATTGGCGAGACCGCAGACCTTGTTGCCGATGGCAAATTCCGTCACGCCGGGCGCGACGTCGACGACCTCGCCTGATATTTCGAGGCCGAGGATCGGGCTTGCTTCCTTCGGCGGCGGATAGGTCCCCTGCCGTTGCGCCACATCCGGCCGGTTGACGCCGGCGGCCTCGACGCGGACCAGGATCTCGCCTGGCTTCAACACCGGAAGAGGCTTTCGGGCGATGGTCATGACTTCAGGCCCGCCAAAGGACGGCAAATCCACGAAACGCATTTCAGACGGCAAGGGCATGGCGCAATCTCCTCTCCCAGCAAAGCAGTGGAGATAGTTTAGCGCAAAGCGCTTGAAAAGGACCGAGTGCCGGAGGGCGTCAATTCGTCTCGGCCAAGCCGAGGAATGCCACGCCCATGGCGCTGTCCTTTGCCTTCGCCTTGATACCCGCGATGGAGGTGCTGACCCGGTTGATGTTGTCGATCACCAGCCCCTCCGGCAGTTGCAGGATGCCGATCGAGCATCGCATCAACGGGAATTCCGCCTCGGCACCACTGCGGTCGTGGCCGCGAATGCGGCCTGCAGCACGATCCTCCGCGGAATATAGTTCGAGAACATCCGCATGGAAATCGGCAAGCAGCCGGTCCAGAACCTCGCGCAGCTCCTGTGTGCTCCAGCCGCTGACGCCGATGAAGAAGTCATCGCCGCCGACATGGCCGAGGAAATGGCGCTCGGCAAAGAAATAGCGCCGCATCAATGCGGCGAACAGCGAAATGGCATGGTCGCCGAGATGGAAGCCATAGGCATCGTTGAACGGCTTGAAATTGTCGAAGTCGCAATAGCAGAAATGCCTGACGTCATCGCCATCACGGCCGGCGCTCTGCATGAAATCATGGATCGCCCTGTTGCCCGGCAGGCCGGTCAGCGGATTCTGGTCCTGGGCGATCTTCAGCTGCTTTTCGTTGATGACCTTGATGAGCGAGGCGGCAGAGACGATGCCGGCATAATGCGTGCCTTCGGTGACGATCAGGCAATCGCTGCTTTCCATGTTGGCGAAGATCGTCATCAGCGTGTCGGCATCGGAATCGAGCCCGACGATCGGCGCCATCTCGACGAAATGCGAGATCGAACGCTTGTAGACCTTGTTCTTCAAAAGGTCGCGGCCGAAGGGCTGATAGATATATTCCTTCAGCTGGTATTCGTGGATGATCCCACGCGGCTCATCATTGGCATTGACGACCGGGAAATAAGCCCGGCGCGGATTGCGGCGGAAGAGTTCGAAAACGCTGTCGATACTGTCGGTTTCACGGATGGTCGGTAGCACCTCAATCTGCTTGCGGATGAGGATTTCATCGAGCGACTGGCTGTTGCGGGCGGCCTTACCGAGATCCTGCAGATGCGGAAAGCTCTGCTTCAGTTCGTTGACCAAGACCGTCGGACGGGCGATGAACCAGCCCTGGACGAGGTCGACGCCGAATTCGCGGCAGGTCACGAACTCCGCCTCAGTCTCGATGCCCTCGGCGATGACGCGAGTCCCGAGGACATGGGCGATATTGACGAGGTTCCTCAGGATATGGCGCTTGCGGGCGCTGCGGTCGATATCGACGATGAAATGCCGGTCGATCTTGAGATAGTCGACCGGATAATCGGACAGCAACTTCATCTCGCCATGGCCAACACCGAAATCGTCGATCGCGAGCTTGAAGCCGGCATTGCGCATCTTGGCAACCAGCGCCGAAAACTCCGGCACAATGGTATTGTCGAAACGTTCGGAGAATTCGAAGCAGATGGAGGAAGGGGCGATACCGGCCTTTCTCATATGCTGTAGCAGGCTGTCGACCAGGGTGGTGCCTTGCGCAATCAGCCGGACATCCAGATTGAGGAAAAGCGTCGTGGCAGCGATATTGGGCAGAGTGGCAAACTTCGCCAGCGCGCGGCTCGTGACTATCTGCTCCAGCCCGAGAAGCTGGCCGCTGCGTTCGGCTTCGTCGAGCATATCGACCGGGCTGTCGAAACCGATGCGTTCCTGGCCTCGCATCAGGGATTCATAGCCGAAAACGGCGCCCGTACCGGCCTCCACGATTGGCTGGAACGCGTTTTCGATGACGAGTTTGGCGAGAGTGACGATCTGGTCGCTGGCATATCGGCGCAATACGCCGGGCTCGACTGCGGCAGGCAGGGACATGCCCATCTCCACTTGCGAATTCTAATCTAATTTATTTAAGTAAAACTTTGGATTTACCGCGTTTTCGACCCAAGATTGCGCCATAAAGCGTCAACGAAACCTTTCCCCTATGTGAAAGTTTCATGAATGGTAAAGCAATATTAACCATTCGCCGAGACGCATACCCGGCACACGGCAGCCGAGGGCTGCCGTGACGAGTGGGATTCAGTGCTGATTGCTCGAGTGCCGCTCTGCCTCGTAATCGGCAAACATATCGGCGACGCAGCGGCCGTTCTTTGCCGTCTCGCCGCCATCGTTGGCGGCACGCGGCACCTCGCAAATGTCACCACGCTTGCGCGCCGCATCCCACATGCGAAGAGCTTCCCGCACGACTTCGCTGCTCGAGGCGTAAGTCCCGGTGTCGACCGCTGCCCGGATGCCGGCAGCCTGAAGCGGAGAGATGGAAACCGTTACCATCGGCATGATATTCCTCCCTTGACGTTATCTGGCGGAAATTTGTCTGGAACCATGTTCCGCGGCTTCGACCAGTTCCTTCGGCATGTCGCTAGACATGCGGACTTCCAGACGAAGATACTGCCGTTACATCAACGCAACGCCGTTCTGCCTGATACGGCAGAGGCGCAAAGAGTAACGCCGCTCACGCTTCTTGTCAAAAAGTAGCAGTGCGTTACCCCTTTTGGGAGATGCACTACCGCCTGAGCACGAGGCCGAAGACCACCACCGTCCAGCCCTGGAAGATCAGATCGAAGGCCAGGAAAAGGCCGAGGATCCAAAGGCTGTTGGCGGGCCAGCCGACAGCGATGGCGATGCCGGCGACGGCAGTCGCAAGACCGCTGATGACGATCCAGATCCAGCCGCGCTCCGGTTTCAGCTTGCGGCCGACCCACACGCGGAATGTGCCGGCGATGAGGAGCGCGATGGCAAGGAACAGCGTCAATGCCTCGGAAGCCAACAGCGGATTGGCGAAGGCAAGGATACCGGCAACCGTATAGAGCAGGCCGCTCAACACCCAGAACAGGATATGCTCCCAGCTCCTCACCTGAAAGGCATGGGCCAGATGCACGATGCCGCCGATCAGCATCAGCATGCCGACATAATAGACCGAAGCCACCGTGGCGATGAATAGATTGCCAAGGGCGATGCCGCCGCAGATCAGCAGCAATATGCCAAGTCCGACAAACCAACCCCATTTGTCGCGCATCGCGGATGGGGGAACTTCATCAAGAATATCAACCATGACTGCACCTCCTCCTATGAGGAAGTATGGCACAGAAACGCTTTGCGGAAAGAGGTTGCGGATTTTTCGTCAGGCAAGGCTGGCCATGTGATTTTTTTATTGATTGATCAGTCAATCAAAAATACATTCGGCTCCAGCCTTGGGGATGACGCAATGCCGAAAGTCGGAATGGAGCCGGTGCGCCGCAAGGCGCTGGTGGATGCTGCGATGCGCGTGATCGGCGATCACGGCTCGCTAACCGTCACCATGTCCGAAATCGCCAAGCAGGCGGGCGTTTCACCTGCGCTCGCGCATCACTATTTCGGCAGCAAGGAACAGCTGCTGATCGAGACCGTCCGCGTGCATCTACAGCGGCTGCGCGACAGCGTAGTGACGGCGCTCCGCGAGGCGAAAACGCCGCGCGAAAAGCTCTCCGCCGTCATCCGCGTCAGCTTTCAGGCAGATCAGTTCGCACCGGAAACGATCGCTGCCTGGCTCGCCTTCTATGCCGAAGCGCAGCGCTCGGAAGAGACGCGGCGCTTTCTCGTCATCTACGCACGCCGCCTGCATTCGAATCTCGTCGCCAATCTCAAGGCTCTGTGCCCAGTCGGCGACGCAGGGCGCATCGCCGAGGGCGCGGCTGCGATGATCGACGGGCTCTATATACGGCAGGGTCTCAGATCCGCGCCGATCAGCACCGAGGCCTCGATCGCGCTAACGGAAGACTATCTGACGACCCATCTCAATGCGTTGAAAGGCTGAGAACATGCTGACCGTCTGGGGCCGCAAATCGTCATCCAATGTGCAGGCGCTGATGTGGTGCATCGGCGAGCTGGGTCTTACCTATGAGCGCATCGATGCCGGCTTTACCTATGGCGTCAACGACACGCCTGAATTCCTGTCGATGAACCCGAACGGCACGGTTCCGGTGCTGCGGGACGGCGATGGTGAACCGCTATGGGAAACCGGCGCCATCCTGCGCTATCTCGCCGCCCAATATGGCGAGGATGCCTTCTGGCCGAAGGATGCCCGCCATCGCGCCCAGGCCGACAAATGGGCCGAATGGGCCAAGATCAATATCGCCTTGAATTTCACCGGACCGATATTCTGGCGCGCGGTGCGGACCGCCCCTGCCTTGCGCGATGAGAAGGCGATCGTTGCGGCTGTAGCCGTGCTCAGTGCGAAGCTAGACATCGCCGAGTCGCAGTTCGGACGGCATCGCTTCCTCGCCGGCGATAATCTGACGCTGGCCGACATACAATTCGGGCACGTTCTCTATCGCTATTTCGACATCGACATCCAGCGCCCTGCCCATCCGCGGCTGCAGCGCTACTACGAAAACCTCACCGAGCGGCCTGCTTTTCAAGAGCATGTCATGGTGTCCTACGAAGAATTGAGGGTTCTATAATGCGCGCACAACCGAAAGCCTCGCATTTCATCGACGGAGAATATGTCGAGGACACCGACGGCACTCTTATCGAAAGCATCTATCCGGCGACCGGCGAGGTGATCGCCCGCCTGCATGCGGCAACGCCTGCCATCGTCGAGAAGGCAATCGCCAGTGCCAAGCGGGCGCAGCCGGGATGGGCAGCCATGAGCCCGACGGCGCGCGGCCGCATCCTGAAGCGGGCGGCCGATATCATGCGCGAACGTAACCGTGAGCTTTCCGAACTGGAGACATTGGATACGGGCAAGCCGATCCAGGAAACCATTGTCGCCGACCCGACGTCAGGCGCGGACAGCTTCGAATTTTTCGGCGGCATCGCGGCGGCTGGCCTCAACGGCTCCTATATCCCGCTCGGCGGCGATTTCGCCTATACCAAGCGTGTGCCGCTCGGTGTGTGCGTCGGCATCGGCGCCTGGAACTACCCGCAGCAGATCGCCTGCTGGAAGGGCGCGCCGGCGCTGGTCGCCGGCAACGCCATGGTGTTCAAACCTTCGGAAAACACGCCGCTCGGCGCACTGAAGATTGCCGAAATCCTCATCGAGGCCGGCTTGCCGAAAGGTCTTTACAATGTCATCCAGGGCGACCGCGAAACCGGACCGCTGCTCATCAACCACCCCGACGTGGCCAAGGTATCGCTGACCGGCTCGGTGCCGACGGGCCGTAAGGTGGCAGCCTCTGCCGCTGGCAGCCTCAAGCATGTCACCATGGAACTCGGCGGCAAGTCACCGCTGATCGTTTTCGAGGATGCCGATATCGACAGCGCCATCGGTGGCGCGATGCTCGGCAATTTCTATTCGACCGGCCAGGTCTGCTCGAACGGCACGCGCGTCTTCGTCAACAGCAAGATCAAGTCCGAATTCCTGAAGCGCCTGAAGGCCCGCACAGACGCCATGCTCATCGGCGACCCGATGGACGAGGCAACGCAGATCGGCCCGATGGTCTCCTGGGCGCAGCGCGAGAAGGTGCTCGGCTATATCGAAAAGGGCAAGGCCGAAGGCGCAACGCTCGTAACCGGCGGCGGTATCCCGAACAATGTCTCGGGCGAAGGCTATTACATTCAGCCGACCGTGTTTGCCGATGTCACTGACGATATGACGATCGCGCGCGAGGAGATTTTCGGGCCGGTCATGTGCGTGCTCGACTTCGATGACGAGGCCGAGGTGATCGCCCGCGCCAACACCACAGAATTCGGCCTTTCCGGCGGCGTCTTCACGGCTGATCTCACCCGCGCCCACCGCGTCGTCGACCAGCTGGAGGCCGGCACGCTCTGGATCAACACCTACAATCTCTGCCCGGTCGAAATTCCTTTCGGCGGCTCCAAGCAATCCGGCTTCGGCCGCGAGAACTCGCTGGCGGCGCTGGAACACTATTCGGAACTGAAGACGGTCTACGTCGGCATGGGGCCGGTACAGGCACCTTATTGATGCAACCTCGGGGCTCAACCTCGCCCTTCGAGGCCGCCTGTGGCGGCACCTCAGGGTGAGGGCGAGAGCTGTTAACCGCAAGCACGGACGATGATCCGCCTCATCCTGAGGTGCTCGCCAAAGGCGCGCCTCGAAGGATCGAGACGGCCACAGGAGATGGATATGGAACAGGCAGATTTCGTCATCGTCGGCTCAGGCTCAGCCGGCTCCGCCATGGCTTACCGCCTGTCGGAAGACGGCAAGCATTCGGTCATCGTTCTGGAATTCGGCGGCAGCGATTTCGGGCCCTTCATCCAGATGCCGGCGGCCCTTGCATGGCCGATGAGCATGGATCGCTACAATTGGGGCTATCTTTCCGAGCCGGAACCGCAGCTCAACAACCGACGCATCACCGCCCCGCGCGGCAAGGTGATCGGCGGGTCCTCCTCGATCAACGGCATGGTCTATGTGCGCGGCCATGCGGAAGACTTCAACCGCTGGGAAGAGCTCGGCGCCCAAGGCTGGGCCTATGCCGACGTTCTGCCCTATTTCAAGCGGATGGAACATTCGCATGGCGGCGAAGAGGGATGGCGCGGCACGCATGGCCCGCTGCACGTGCGCCGAGGCGATGCCCGCAATCCGCTCTTCCACGCCTTCATCGAAGCCGGCAAGCAGGCGGGCTTCGAAGCGACGGACGATTACAACGGCAGCAAGCAGGAAGGCTTCGGCCTGATGGAGCAGACGACCTGGATGGGCCGGCGCTGGTCCGCGGCGACTGCCTATCTCAAGCCTGCCCTGAAGCGGCCGAACGTGACGCTCATCCGCTGCTTCGCCCGCAAGATCGTCATCGAAAACGGCCGCGCGACCGGCGTCGAAGTGGAGCGTGACGGCAAGATCGAGGTGATCCGTGCGAACCGCGAGGTGATCGTCTCCGCCTCTTCGTTCAATTCGCCGAAGCTGCTGATGCTTTCGGGCATCGGGCCGGGGCAGCATCTACGCGACATGGGGATCGAGGTGAAGGTCGACAGGCCAGGCGTCGGCGCCAACCTACAGGACCATATGGAATTCTATTTCCAGCAGACGAGCCTGAAGCCGGTGTCGCTCTACTCCTGGCTGCCGTGGTACATGCAAGGGATTGCCGGCGCACAGTGGCTGCTCTTCAAGAAGGGGCTCGGCACGTCCAACCAGTTCGAAGCCTGCGCTTTCCTGCGCTCGGCGCCCGGCGTTAAACAGCCCGACATCCAATATCACTTCCTGCCTGTCGCCATCAGCTATGACGGCAAGGCGGCGGCCAAGAGCCACGGCTTCCAGGTGCATGTCGGCTATAACCTGTCGAAATCGCGTGGGAACGTGACGCTGCGCTCCTCCGACCCGAAGGCCGATCCGGTCATCCGCTTCAACTATATGAGCCATCCGGAAGACTGGGAGAAATTCCGCCATTGCGTTCGCCTCACCCGCGAGATCTTCGGGCAGAAGGCCTTCGACGAGTACCGGGGCACGGAAATCCAGCCAGGAGCGAATATTCAGACCGACGACCAGATCGATGCCTTCCTGCGCGAGCACCTGGAAAGCGCCTATCACCCCTGCGGCACCTGCAAGATGGGCTCGAAGGACGATCCGATGGCGGTGGTCGATCCCGATACCCGCGTCATCGGCGTCGACGGCTTGCGCGTCGCCGATAGCTCGATCTTCCCGCATGTGACCTACGGCAATCTGAACGGACCTTCGATCATGACCGGCGAAAAGGCGGCCGATCATATTCTCGGCAAGCCGAAGCTGGCGCGCTCGAACCAGGAGCCTTGGATCAATCCGCGGTGGGAGACGAGCGATCGGTAGGATGGGCAGGCATCAGTGGTAGTCTTCCTCTCGCTGATGCCTGATCGCCAGGATCGTCACTGTCTCACTATCCTCGATCTCGAATAGAGCGACATAACCCGACGAGCCGAACGGAATGACGAGTTCGCGGAGAAATGCGTTGTCCGCCGACGCTTTGCGACAGCTGAATGGAAAATTCTCCAGAAATTCCGTTGCCTTGGCAATCGCCTGATAGGCTTTTTCCGCAAGCTCGATGTCTCTCACCAGGAGATAGTCATAGAGTCGTTCGAGATCATCGAATGCGCCTTGGGAGTAACGCACCGCAAAGGTCATTTTCGTCCGGACGCTTTTGCAGCTTCAAGTTTGCCCTTCAGCATTCCCAGCACGTCGTCAGCGCTATGATACACGCCAGTTTTTCTCGCATCCTCCCGCGCAGCAAGGCCGCGAGCGATGAATTCAGCCCTCGTTCGGCGGTGTTCAATCTGCGCACGCAGCGAGCTTTCCACAAATGCTGACAAGGTCTCACCCTCTCTCAGCACGCTTTCAGCAGCGGCGCGCAAGGCGGGATCAACCCTCAAAGGAGGTATGGAAGCGGATTTCATTCATCGCCCCTTTGCATTGCAATTGCAATACATTCTATTCGATCGCTCGAAACGGTCAACACGTGGATTAAGCCTTGGCCGCAAAAGGAAATTCTGTAAGAAAGATCGATATCGCAATTCTCCCCACGAGGTGAGCGGCCCGGAAAAATGCCTCCAAAGGCATGCGGGCCAGCATAACGGTCACACGTCCCATGCCCCCTATCTACCGCAAATCCAAACTCCTCCGCCGTTCCCGTGTTTTCTGGGGCTCTTTCAATCTTTGGCGACCGCGTTTGGTGTTCTGGACGGGCGCTCTGGCGATCGGCGTCATCAGCGTCGGCTTCGCCAAGCTCGCCGATCTGGCGCAGCGGGCTTTTACCGGCGTGACGCAATCGGGCGAGTGGATGTGGCTGCTGCCGCTCGTGCTGACGCCGCTCGGCTTCGTACTCTCGGCCTATCTTGCAGCGACGCTCTTTCCCAATTCGCAAGGGAGCGGCATTCCGCAGGCGATTGCCGCGCGACATCTGCATCATGAAGGGGATCGCACGAGGCTGCTCTCTCTCAGGCTGGCTTTCGGCAAGATCGTGCTGACCATATTGGGCCTCTTGAGCGGCGCCTCGATCGGCCGCGAGGGGCCGACGGTCCAGGTCGGTGCGTCCTTCATGCTGGCCGTTGCACGCTTCGGCGGCATGGCGCAGGCCAAGGGGCTGATCCTTGCCGGCTCCGCGGCCGGCATCGCTGCCGCCTTCAACACGCCGCTTGCTGGTATCGTCTTTGCCATCGAGGAGATGAGCCGCACGTATGAATCCCGCGCCAACGGTCTGGTTCTGACTGCCGTTATTCTTTCCGGCCTTGCCGCACTCGGCCTTTCCGGCAGCTACAATTACTTCGGCACGGCTGAAGCCGCGCCGACGATGCTTCGGGACTGGATCGTCATGCTGATCTGCGGTGTCGGCGGCGGCGCGCTCGGCGCCACCTTCAGTGGATTGGCGCTCTATGCCGGTATCCGCATCCGCCGCTGGGCACAACCGCAGCCGTTGAAACGCATGCTGATCCTTGCCGGCCTCTGCGGTCTTGTCGTTGCCGCCGTCGGCGTGCTCTCCGGCGGCCAAACCTTCGGCACCGGTTACGAGCAAGCCCGCGGCGCGGTGGAAGGACATGCCCTGCCCCTGCTCTTCTTCGTCGAGAAGCTACTGGCAAGCTTTCTGTCGATGATCTCGGGCATTCCCGGCGGCATCTTCGCCCCCTCACTTGCCGTTGGCGCCGGCTTCGGCAGCACGGTCGGCACGCTGATCGGCGGCGGCGTGGCGCTTGCGGCAATCCTCGGCATGGCCGGCTATTTCGCCGGCGTGGTGCAGGCGCCGATGACCGCTTTCGTCATCATCCTGGAAATGACCGGCGACCATCAAGCCGTCATCCCGATCATGGCGGTATCGATGATCGGCTATGTGACCTCGCGGTTGCTGTCGCGCGAGCCCTTATATCATGGCCTATCCCGCGTCTTCATCGCGGCAGCGATCCGCGCCCGGCGCGCTATGGAAAAGGAAGGCAGCGAGGAACACGCCACCCACTGAATGCCGAAGCTCCGCGGTTTCCGGAGGAAGGCACCCCGTATGGCCTCCCGCCTTGACCTGCCTATGCCATCAGCCTGGCGACCTCGGCACCATCAGGCTGAGCGATGGCATCGGCGATGGTCGTCGAGAACAACACCTTGCGGGTCGCATCTGCCACCCGGGCAAAGACGTGGCGGATTTCGCAGGTCTGCTCACCGTCGCAATCGTCGCATCGACGATAGGCTGTCAGTGAGAGACAGGGCAGCGGCGCCAGCGGTCCATCGATGACCCGCAGGATTTCGCCAAAGGTGATCTCGTCCGCCGGTCTGCGCAGGAGATAACCGCCCTGCTTGCCGCGACGGCTGATGACGACACCCTGATGCTTCAGGTCGAGAAGGATCTGTTCGAGGAATTTCTTCGGGATCTTCTGCTGGGCGGCGATGTCGGAAATCATCATCGGCTCACCCGCCTCGGATTGGGCCAAGGCAGACAGCGCCCGCAGCGCATATTTTGCTTTCTGAGTAATCATTTCGAACCGCTTCACACACACATGCGATACGTCCGGTCGAGCGATTCGGCCGGTCCGCTAAAGAACTTCTCAGCCCTCGTCCCCGGGGCAATGTCGAAGCACTCACACCCTTGGCGCACGGCCAGGAAACGTTAGCAACCCAGACTTGTTATCATTCTTCGTCGCTATGCCCATAGTTTAGCGCAAAATCCGCCGCAGCGCATCATTTCGGGCATCACTTCCGATTTCCGTTTGACAAGCTATGTGTAACTCTACTATTTCTATAGACATTAAAGCAAGCACTTAAACATGGTCAGCCATATCAGGTGCTTCCGAAGGGCCGCTTCCGGCGGCAAAACGCCTTGGTTAACAGCCGAGGCGGTCGCTTTTTCTTATCGGCGCTGCTTCATGGAGATATTTACTCTCCTGCGTTCCCTTTCGAAATCTATTTTTCTGTCCGCTGCCGTTGCGAACTGCGATACTCCCGGCAACATCAGGACAGGATTCCCATGACTGCCATTACCCTTATTGAAGATGCCGCGACGCTCAACAGCCAGCTCGCATCGCTCGATCTTGCCGGCCGCCTGTCTCTTGTGGCCGGCCTCGGTGGCCGTGCCGTGTTCACGACGTCGCTCGGCATCGAGGATCAGGTGATCACGGCAGAGATCGGCAATCACCGCCTGCCGATCGAAGTGGCGACCCTGCAGACCGGCCGCCTCTTCCCGGAAACGCTCGCTCTGATCGACGAGACGGAAAGCCAATACGATATCAAGATCGTCCGCTACGAGCCGGAACAGGCCGATATCGATGCCTATGCCGAAAAATACGGTCTGAACGGCTTCTATGAGAGCGTCGAAGCCAGGCATGCCTGTTGTGGCGTGCGCAAGCTGAAGCCGCTTGCGCGTGCACTCTCGGGCGCCACCATCTGGATCACCGGTCTGCGCCGCGGCCAGTCCGCCAATCGCGCCGATACGCCCTTTGCGGAATTCGATCCCGAGCGCAACCTGATCAAGATCAACCCGCTTGCCGATTGGGACATCGATGCTATCCGCGCGTATGTCGCCGACAATAGCGTTCCGGTGAACCCGCTGCATGCGCGCGGCTATCCCTCGATCGGCTGTGAACCCTGCACCCGTGCCATCAAGCCGGGCGAGCCCGAGCGGGCCGGCCGCTGGTGGTGGGAAAACGATGAAAAACGCGAATGCGGCCTGCATGTCCACGAAGAAGGTGCTGCCGCACCAGCACAATAATACGCCCGCCGGCTCCCGACACCGATCCGAAGCGCGTTTCCTACGCCGCTGTTCAACCGGGAACCAACGCATCCATTCTTTCCGGCCAAGTTTCGGTCGGGACATTTGAAAGTTCTGGAGTGATAAATGCCTGATAGCCGTCCGGATACGGAAATCTCCCATCCGCAAAGCGCCAAGCCACCGCTCGATCCGCATCTGAAGGCGCTGGAAAACGAGGCGATCCACATCTTCCGTGAGGTTGCGGCCGAGTTCGAGCGTCCCGTCATGCTCTATTCGATCGGCAAGGATTCGTCGGTGCTGCTGCATCTGGCGCGCAAAGCCTTCTATCCCGGCCGCGTCCCCTTCCCGCTCCTGCATGTGAACACCGGCTGGAAATTCGCCGAGATGATCACCTTCCGCGACGAGATCGTGAAGAAGTATGATCTCGACCTCATCGAGCATATCAACCCGCGTGGCAAGGCAGAGAATATCACGCCTTTCACCTATGGCTCGGCCCGCTACACCGACATCATGAAGACGGAAGCGCTGCGTCATGCGCTCGATGCCGGCCAGTTCGACGCGGCTTTCGGTGGCGCTCGCCGCGACGAGGAAGCCTCACGCGCCAAGGAGCGCATCTATTCCTTCCGCACGCCGGACCATCGCTGGGATCCGCGCAACCAGCGCCCGGAACTCTGGAACGTCTATAACGGCCAGATCCGCAAGGGCGAAAGCGTGCGCGTCTTCCCGCTCTCCAACTGGACCGAAGTGGATATCTGGCGCTACATCCAGGCCGAGGATATTCCGATCGTGCCGCTCTATTTCGCGGCGAAGCGTCCCATTGTCGAGCGCGACGGCATGATGATCATGGCGGCAGATCCAAGGCTGGAACTCTTGCCCGGCGAAGCCAAGCGCGAGGAGCTCATCCGCTTCCGCACGCTCGGCTGCTTCCCGCTGACCGGGGCCATCCGTTCCACCGCCACGACCCTTGAAGACATTATTGCAGAGCTGGAAATCGCCACGGTTTCCGAGCGACAGGGCCGCGCCATCGACCGCGACCAGTCCGGCTCCATGGAAAAGAAGAAGCGTGAAGGATATTTCTGAGATGACCGCAAACGCCAACGTCGTCACGATGCCCGTTGCTGGGCCTGCTGTTGGGTCCGCCTCCGAACCGGCCAAGGCCCTTCGCGACTCACGCCCGCTTCGCCTGATTACCTGCGGCAGCGTCGATGACGGCAAGTCCACGCTGATCGGCCGTCTCCTCTGGGATACCAAGGCGGTCAAGGAAGACCAGGCTGCCACGCTGCAGCGCGATTCCACCGGCAAGCAGAACGATCTCGGCCTGCCCGACTTCGCGCTGCTGCTCGACGGTCTGCAGGCCGAGCGCGAACAGGGCATCACCATCGATGTCGCCTATCGCTACTTCTCGACCGACAAGCGCTCCTTCATCGTTGCCGACACACCCGGCCACGAGCAGTATACCCGCAACATGGCAACCGGCGCCTCCACCGCCGACCTCGCTGTATTGCTGGTCGATGCGCGCATGGGCATCCTCGAGCAGACCCGCCGCCATGCGACGATCGCGTCGCTGCTCGGCATCAAGCAGTTCGTGCTTGCCGTCAACAAGATCGACCTGACGAACTACGACCGCGCAGGCTTCGAAAAGATCTCCAACGACTTCCGCGAATTCGCACTGTCGCTCGGCGTCAAGCAGATCACCGCCATTCCGATGTCGGCATTGAAGGGTGAAAACGTCGTCTATTCCGGCCAGGCCGCTATGCCGTGGTACACCGGCCCGACGTTGGTCGAAACGCTGGAACTCGCGACCGTTCGCTCGGCCCAGACGGTCGGCTTCCGCCTTTCGGTGCAACGCGTCTCCCGCCCGGGTGAGAGCTTCCGCGGCTATCAGGGCACCGTTGCCGGCGGTTCGGTGAAGCCGGGCGACAGTGTCATGATCCTGCCGTCGGGCATGGTCGCCAATGTCTCCAAGATCGTCACCTTCGATCTCGTGCGCAACGCCGCGGTCGCAGGCGATGCCATCACCCTCGTTCTCGACCGCCAGGTGGACGTGTCGCGTGGCGACATGATCGTCGCCATCGATAGCCAGCCGCAGACCGGCCTCTCCTTCGATGCGCAGATCGTCGCGCTGCAGCCGGAAGGCATCGAACCCGGCAAGCGCTACTGGCTGAAGAGCGGCAGCCGCCGCCAGCGTGTGCAGGTGCAGCCGATCGCCCAGCTCGAGCTGAAGACCGGCGCATGGGCTCCGGCGCAGGCACTCTGGATGAACGCCATCGGCAAGGTTCGCCTGACCTTCGACGAGAGCGCCATCTTCGATCCCTACGAACAGAACCGCTCGACCGGCTCCTTCATCCTGATCGACCCTGAAAGCAACAACACGGTCGCCGGCGGCATGATCACCGGCAAGCGTTCCGATGTCGGCGGCATCCACAAGGATGGCCAGCGCATCCTGCTGTCCTTGCCCGCCGATCTCGCCGAGCAGATCATGGCAAGCGAACTCTTCGCCAGCCGCCGCGATGAAACGGATGTCCGCCGCGTCACCGCCGCGCAGGCCGCGGAAATCTGGGCGAATGCCGCAAGCGACATCTGATCGCTATCGCATGTGATGACAGAAGGCGGCGGACTCAGCTCCGCCGCCTTTTTCATTTCGAGGGCTACTCACCCAATCGCCCCAATCAGCCGTGGAGCAATCGCTCCAAGCGTAAGATCAGTGCAATATTTCGGCGAGCGCCGCCACTAGCCGGTCGCACTCCTCATCCGTTCCAATCGTGATGCGCAGGAAGTCGTCGATACGCTCGGCGGAAAACCGTCTTACCAGAATGTTTCTGCTCCGAAGCTCGGCCGCGAGTTCCACACCCGGCCGGTTCGGATGCCGCGCGAACACAAAATTGGCGGATGACGGAAGAACATAAAAGCCCAGCTCTCCGAGTTCGGCGGCCAGCCGTTCCCGGCTGGCGATGATCATGGCGCGATGGCGTTCGAACCAGTCCCGATCCTTCCAGGCCGCTACCGCACCTGCCTGCGCGAGCCGATCGAGAGGATAGGAATTGAAGCTGTCCTTGACCCTTTCCAGTGCCTCGATCAGCGCTCTCTGACCAACAGCGAAACCCACACGCAGACCGGCAAGCCCGCGCGACTTCGACAGGGTCTGGATTACCAAGAGGTTCGGATATGTCCGGACAAGTGGAACCGCGCTCTTGCCGCCGAAATCGACATAGGCCTCGTCGATGACGACGACCTGATCGGGATGATCCTTAACAAGGCTTTCTATATCAGCCAAAGGCAGGCCGATCCCTGTCGGTGCGTTGGGATTGGGCAGAATGATCGCGCCGCAGGGCTGGCGATAATCGTCAAGGCGGACCCGCATCTCTTCATCGACCGGAACCTGCCGGAAGGCGATCCCGTAGAGGCGGCAATAGGTCGGATAGAAGCTGTAGCTGATGTCAGGGAAAAGCAAGGGCTCATCATGGTTCAGCAGCGCCTGGAACGTGTGGGCCAGAACCTCGTCCGATCCATTGCCGACGAAGACCTCATCCTTGTCGAGCCCGAAACTTTCGGCGATTGTAACACGCAAGTCTCGCGCTGTCGGATCTGGATAGAGCCGCAGCGTATCGGATGCAGCCTTCGAGATCGCCTCCAGGGCAAGCGGCGAAGGACCGTAAGGGCTCTCATTGGTGTTGAGCTTGATTATTCCGCCCGTGGCCGGCTGCTCGCCGGCGACATAGGGGATCAAGGAATGAACAATAGGGCTCCAGAAGCGGCTCATCGTGATTTCCAAAGTTAGCGGTTGCAGACCGTCGTGGGGCAAGTCTGCATATGAGCAAACACCGTCGCAAACTCGAGCTCCCGCGACAACTGCCTCCCGGGCAATTCTGAAATTATCTCGCTCGGCAGGCAAGCGGAACTCGAGCCGATACGATGGTCTGTGTCTCAGGCAGCGGTCGTCGCCGGCAAAACATCGCAGCTTTTCGCGAAAAGCCTTTCGCTCAGAAAATCCACGAAAACCCGAACCTTGGGCGACATATGACGATTGGATGGCCAGAGCAGATGGAAATGGGCGGGCTCGTCGATGAAATCGTGGAGAACGGTTCTGAGCGTTCCTTCCGCAAGCGTGCTGCGCACGAGGAAATCGGGCATGCAACCGATGCCGAGGCCGGCAACGGTCGCGCCACGAACCGCCTCCATATTGTTGCAGGAAAAGGCGGTCCGCATGCGCAGCTCCGGCTCGCCTTCCGGCATGGTCAGCGGCCAATCCTGCAGCTTGCCGCTGTTGGGAAAGCGAAACCTGACGGCCAGATGCTCGTTGAGATCACGCGGGCAACCGGGAATACCGAAGCGTTCGAGATAGCTGGGCGCAGCGCAGAGCAACATCTGAAACGGCCGCAAGGTGCGCGATATCAGCCGAGAGTCCGGCAGATCGCCGCTGCGGATCGCAACATCGACACCCTCCTCGATCATGTCAACGATACGGTCGTTGAAATCGATGTCGAGCTCGACCTCGGGATAACGGGCCACGAATTCCGGGACGACGGGCAAGAGGAAGTGGTAGCTGACGATCGGCACACTGACGCGCAACCGCCCGCGTGGCACGGCAACCGCCTGCGCAAGCGAGGCCTGCGCATCCTCGAGATCGTCAAGCACCCGTCGGCAGCGTTCATGAAAGAGACGCCCCTCCTCGGTCAACCGGATGCTCCGTGTGGAACGCTGCAGCAGCCGAACGCCAAGCTGATGCTCCAGATTGCTGACCGCCTTGCCGACAGCGGATGCCGAAAGGCCGAGCACGCGTCCGGCGGCGGCAAAACTGCCGAGATCCGCCGTGCGAACGAAAGCCGTCAAGCCGCTCAAACGATCCATAGGCACATTCCATTCGAGAGTTTTATTCCGGTATATATGGATAACTAGCGCGATTATCATCCGATTACAGCAAATATATCCTGCTTGGGTCATTTGAAGCGCGCGGGCGCCGGCCTTTGGCCAGCGCGACTCCCAGGATTGCCCGCCGCTTCCCCTTTGCTCAAACTCAACGGTAATCCCATGACCTCTCCCCAGACAAAGGTCGCAAGTGCGACCGAGAAATTCTTCGTCCTCGTCGCCGTCTGCTGCGCCGCAGCGGCGATGCCGCTCACATTCACCGGCCCCGCCGTGGCTCTGCCAGCCATTAGCCGCACGCTCGGCGGCAGTCCGATCGCGCTCAACTGGGTCACGAACGCCTTCATGCTGACCTTCGGCAGCTGCCTGATGGCATCAGGCGCGCTGGCAGACAGCTTTGGCCGGCGGCGCATCTTCCTGACCGGCGTCGGCTGCTTCGCGCTGTTCTCGGCTGGCTTGGCGCTGGCTGGCAACATCGTCTGGTTCGACATATTGCGGGCATTGCAGGGCCTTGGCGCAGCCGCCGCTTTTTCCGGCGGCATGGCATCGCTGGCTCAGGAGTTCGACGGCACAGCGCGGATGCGGGCCTTCAGCATCGTCGGCTCCAGCTTCGGCGTCGGTCTCGCCTTCGGGCCGATCGCATCCGGCCTGATGATCGATGCCTTCGGCTGGCCGTCCATCTTCATCCTCGTAGTCGCCCTGGCGTTGCTCGCACTTGGCCTCGGCGCCTGCTTTCTGCGCGAATCCAAAGATCCCGACGCGGCGGGGCTGGATTGGCCGGGCGCACTGAGCTTCACGCTAGCCTTGACACTCTTCACCTATGGCGTGCTGCGCGCGCCGGAAACTGGCTGGAGCGACTCGCTCGTTCTCGCCCTGCTGGCCGGCGCCGCACTGCTCTTTCTCACCTTCGGTATTATCGAGCGGGTCGTGAAGCGGCCCATGCTGGATCTCAGCTTGTTTCGCTATCCGCGTTTCGTCGGCGTGCAGCTGCTCGCGGCAGCACCTGCTTACGCCTTTGTCGTTTTGTTGATCCTGCTGCCCGTGCGTTTCGTCGGCATCGAAGGCATGAGCGAGATCGCCGCCGGGCGGATGATGGTCGCGCTTTCGGCGCCGCTGCTCATCCTGCCGATCGTCGCCGGGCTTCTCACCCGCTGGTTCAGCCCCGCAACGATCTGCGGCACCGGCCTCATCATCTCGGCGACGGGCCTTTTCTGGCTCAGCCATTTTGCCGTCGGCTCGGCCCCAGCCGCTCTCATCGGTCCGCTGCTGACGATCGGAGTCGGCATCAGCTTGCCTTGGGGCCTGATGGACGGGCTTGCTGTCAGCGTCGTCCCCAGGGAGCGGGCCGGCATGGCGACCGGCATCTTCAGCACCACTCGCGTCGCCGGCGAAGGGGTCGCGCTTGCCGTCGTCAGCGCCATTCTCTCCGCCTTCGTTCACTCGAACCTCGGCGTATCCGCTGGCGAGCACGCCGCGATGGCCGCGCAGCAGCTCGTGACCGGCAACCTGGCCGCCGCAGCATCGAATGTGCCCGCAATAGGGCACGGCACTCTTATCCAGGGCTATGGCGGCGCCTTCAGCACACTGCTCTGGCTACTGACCGGCATCACTGTCCTAACGGCCATTGTCGTCTTTTCCTTCCTGGGCCGCTCATCATCGACTACCGCCGCGGAAGAAGATGCGGAGCAATTGGACGAGGATGAAGAGGCGCTTCGCGTATCGAAAGCTTAAGTGGCATTAATGACTGGCGGAAAGTAACGCGGCCAGTCCGCTCACCGCCCGCGGCACGGCAAGAAGGCGAATCGAAGGCCGAACACAGCCGAAAACCCCAGCGCGCCGCAACAGAATATTTCGAAACCACATAAAATGTGCGCACCGGATTCGTGCGCCAACGATCTTCGCAGCGGCGTCAGGCTGGCGTTTGTATTCGCCGCTGCTATATCATATCCCCATGATATCAGACCGGTTTTTGAAGATTATTGCTTGGACCTATATTGCGGCGCTTATCGGCGTAACGCTTGCGCATTTCAATTGGCAAGCCACATTCGGCAATCCGTTTGACATCTTTCGCGCCGTTGCGCTTTGCGTAGCAGGCATGCTTGCCCGTCTCGCCTACCCGCAGTCTCCCTCCTTCACCTGCCTCCTGATGATCGGCAGCGTGCTGGCACTTTCCGTTTCGCATCTGTTGGCAAGCGGCAATTATGGATCGCCGCTTGATATCATCGTCGGCATGACCAGCGGGCTCTGGGGCATCATGATCGGCTCTATCTTGAGCAAGCTCATCGTTTCAGCCTCGAAGCGGCCAGCCTCATACTAATCGACCGAAAGAGCTAGCGATGGCCTGAACAGGCACCCCTCGGCTGCCGCGGGAGGGTGATGATGTGGTGTAAGCCATCAAAGGGGAATTGCATTTGGCCGAGCACGCGCAACAAATATTATCAAATAATATTCGAATAAGATGGAGAAAAAAATTATACCATAAAATGACTATTACGTAGCCAATATTATGCAGCACTTAGCATTTTGTTAGCGCCTGTTGCTTTCTTGCAACTTGAACTTAAATTTCACGAAAAAGTCATCCCGAGAAAAATATATCATATAACTTTGCAGGAATTCGTCTTTAATAGCGACCAGAAGCGGGTGGGGCCCGTTTCTCCCGAGTCGGGGTTTTTAAACAGGGATAGGGTTAAGGCACGTCGATTTTCGGCGCGATTGCCTATGCCCAATCTATATTGGATTGGAGTTTTTATGAACATCAAGAGCCTTCTTCTCGGCTCCGCTGCTGCCCTGGCAGCAGTTTCTGGCGCTCAGGCAGCCGACGCTATCGTTGCTGCCGAGCCGGAACCGCTCGAATACGTCCGCATCTGCGACGCATATGGCGCTGGCTACTTCTTCATCCCGGGCAGCGAAACCTGCCTCAAGATCGGCGGTTATGTCCGTACCGAAGGCAAGTGGTACGATGCCTACAACCCGAACAGCCACAATGGCACGCTCTGGCATACCCGCGCTCATCTGAGCCTCGACACCGCGACCGACACCGAATACGGCCCGCTGAAGACCAACACGGTCATCCGTTGGGACTGGCAGGATGGCGGCGCGACCACCACGAAGCTGCTGTTCGCCAACATCAGCCTCGGCGGCTTCCTGGTCGGTAAGGCTGACTCCCAGTACAACTCGTACATCGGTTACGCCGGCAACGTCATCAACGACGACGTGGTCAACGACGGCCCATACGAACTCAACCAGTTGACCTACAACTATGACGCCGGCAACGGCTTCACGGCTGTGATCTCGGTTGAAGACAGCAACTCCGGTTCGGGCGCCACGGGCGCCAACGGCGAAAACAGCACCAACCACTACCTGCCTGACGTCGTTGCCGGTGCTGGCTACAAGGCTGGCAACTTCGGCTTCAAGATCGTCGGTGGTTATGACTCCATCGTTGAAGAAGGCGCTATCAAGGCTCGCGTCGATGCCGACTTCGGCGTCTTCAAGGCCTTCTTGATGGGCGGCTGGAACACCGATGGCGACAAGCTGAACAAGTACGCAAACGCCAACGGCGCCGGCTCTGCCAAGGGTATCGGCTGGGGCGACTGGGCTGTCTGGGGCGGCGTCACTGTTCCGATCAACGCAAAGCTGCAGGCGAACGCTCAGGTTGCCTACACCGACTCGAAGATCTTCGCAGCCACCGCAAACGTCCGCTGGAACCCGGTCAAGAACCTCCAGATCACGCCGGAAGTTTCCTACACCAACTGGGACTCCATCAATCAGGACCAGTGGGCTGGCGTTCTCCGCTTCCAGCGTAGCTTCTAATCGCGGTTACGAGATCTGATCTGACTTGACCCCTGATCGGATGGGGATCGGCCTTACTTCCAGCGAAGTCGGGCCGATCCTTCCGAGCCAGGGGTTCGTCATTTTTCTGAGGGCTGGCTCAGGGAGAAACTTGGGTGAAACAGGAACGGAAGCCCGGCAGATAGATAGTTGGCTGCCTAATGGCGTTTCCGCAGCGCCGTCTGAAACTCAATCTTCCTCATCGACACCAGGCATTTTTTATCGTAGAGACAGCCTATGTCTTTCGCTCACGCATATTCCGCACGATTTTATTCGTACCGCTGCTCTCAGCGGAGGCGGGCCTGTGCGTAGTTAGAAAAGACACGACAGCAAGACCCGAACAGCCGCTGGTTCTACCTGGCGGCTTTTTTGTCGCCACGGTATGACCCCAAAAGGAACCGATACCGTGTTGAATTCCACTGACGACCTGCGCATTGTCGAGATCACGGCGCTGACGCCGCCCTCTCGGATCATAGATGAAATTCCCCGCGACGAGGCCGTGACGGCGACCGTTAGCGGCGCCCGCAATGCCGTTCACAACATCCTACACGGCGAGGACGACCGGCTGATCGTCGTGATCGGCCCCTGCTCCATCCATGATCCGGCTGCGGCCCACGAATATGCAGCACTCCTCAAGGAACAGCGCGACCGCTTCGCCGACGATCTCGAAATCATCATGCGGGTCTATTTCGAGAAACCGCGCACGACCGTCGGCTGGAAGGGCCTGATCAACGATCCGCATCTCGACGGCAGCTATCGCATCGAGGAAGGTCTGCGCATTGCCCGCAAGCTCCTGTTCGATGTCAACGAGATCGGCCTGCCGGCTGGCTGCGAGTATCTCGACACGATCACGCCGCAATATATTTCCGACCTAGTGAGCTGGGGCGCGATCGGAGCGAGGACGACGGAAAGCCAGGTGCATAGGCAGCTGGCATCCGGCCTCTCCTGCCCTGTCGGGTTCAAGAACGGCACGAATGGCGACGTGCGGATCGCGCTCGACGCGATTATCGCGGCGTCGCAGCCGCATCACTTCCCGGCCGTGACCAAGGAGGGTCTTGCTGCTATCGCCTCGACCCGCGGCAACGAGGATTGCCACATCATCCTGCGCGGCGGCAGAGAGCCCAATTATGACGCCGCTAGCGTGCAGTCGACGGCGGAACAGTCCCTCAAGGTGGGTCTTGAGCCGCGCATCATCATCGACGCCAGCCACGCCAACAGCAGCAAGAACCCGGAAAACCAGCCGCTCGTCGTCACATCAGTCGCCGAGCAGGTCTCGACAGGCGACCAGCGGATCAAGGGCATGATGATGGAGAGCAATCTGGTGGCCGGCCGCCAGGATCTCGTGCCGGGCAAGCCGCTGGTCTATGGCCAGAGCATCACCGATGGCTGCATCGACTGGCCGACATCGGTCCGTACGCTGGAAGATCTGGCAAAGGCCGTTTGGGCACGGCGCCAGGCACGCTAACACCGTCTCTTATTCAGGAGAATGGGTTCAGGTTAAATACGTCGGTAGTGCGCGAGGCTCAGATAGTTTTTTCTCGGCCCGCGCACACGCCACATCTCCGCCCAAGTATCCGGCGAGCGAAAGAACAGACGGCCCCGATAAAGATCGGGACCGCAGTGATGGGTGATGCGCTGCGAGGCGCCTTCACCGATGCGAATGAATTCCGAAAGATTGGGGAAACGCACGACGAGCTCGTCGCGCGTATCATCGAGCCGATAGGTGCGGCTGCTTCTGAGCGTCGCGTGATCGCTTCGCGTATCGCCATGTTCCTCGAACTGGACAGGCGTGACGAACGCCTGCCCTTCGAAAGTGACGAGAGAGTGGTTGAAGCGATCGAGGATCCGCCGCTTCACCTCCCATGTGCCGAGATAGAGGTTCAGCCGGTCAGCGCCGGCCGATCCCTTCATCATGAGGCGGCGCGCTGCGCTGCGTCGGCCTGCCGGCGGGGCAGTTTCCAGCCGGGCCGGACGAAGTGACAGGTATAGCCGTTCGGATAGCGCTCCAGATAATCCTGGTGCTCCGGTTCAGCCTGCCAGAAATCGCCGACGGGGGCGACCTCGGTCACGACCTTGCCGGGCCACAGGCCGGAAGCGTCGACATCGGCGATCGTATCCAAGGCGACCTGCTTCTGCTCTTCGCTGGTATAGAAGATCGCCGAGCGATAGCTTAAACCGACATCGTTGCCCTGGCGGTTGCGCGTAGAGGGATCGTGGATCTGGAAGAAGAATTCCAGCAGATCGCGATAGCTGATCTTCTGCGGATCGAAGATGATCTCGATCGCCTCGGCATGGGTGCCATGGTTGCGGTAAGTGGCATTGCGAACATCGCCGCCGCTATAGCCGACGCGCGTCGAGATGACGCCGTTGTAACGGCGGATGAGATCCTGCATGCCCCAGAAGCAACCGCCGGCGAGAACTGCACGTTCCGTTGTCATCTTACATCCTCCACTTGATCGATATAGGCACCATAGCCCTCCGCCTCCATGCGGTCACGCGGCACGAAGCGGAGCGAGGCGGAATTGATGCAATAGCGTAGTCCGCCGCGATCGATCGGTCCGTCCGGGAAGACATGGCCGAGATGGCTGTCGCCATTGGCGGAACGCACTTCAGTGCGCACCATGCCGTGCGACACATCTGTCAGTTCGCTGACATTGGCGGGTTCGATCGGTTTGGTGAAGCTCGGCCAACCGCAGCCGGAATCGAACTTATCGGCGGAGGCAAAAAGTGGCTCGCCGGAGACGATATCGACATAGATGCCGGGCTGCTTGTTATAGAGATATTCACCGGAGCCGGGACGTTCCGTGCCGCTCTGCTGCGTCACGCGATACTGCTCAGGGGTAAGCTTGGCGATGGCCTCTGCCGTCTTGCTGTATTTGCCCATTGTTGTTCTCCTTGCCCCTTGGCGCACCTTCCGAGCTTGGCCTGACGTCCTCGATGAGGGCTCGAAAGGGCCGAATGTTGCTCGATCAGCGCTGAGGGAATGGTTGCAGAGCCAATATAGGCATCGCGTGATCGATTTGCCATATCGATCACGACTGCGTGACGCCGTACCCTACCCATTCGCCTCGGCCGAGGCGGCATAAATCGCTGCGAGCGCCTCGATGCCAGCCTGATCGTCACCATCGAAACGGCCGGGAAGCGGGCTGTCGAGATCGATGACGCCGAAGACCTTTCCATCGCGAAAGAGCGGCACGACCAACTCCGATCGCGAGGCGGCATCGCAGGCTATGTGCCCGGGAAAGGCATGCACATCCTCGACGAGGATCGACTGCGCCCTTTCGACCGCCGTCCCGCAGACGCCGCGACCCACAGCAATGCGGACACAGGCCGGCTTGCCCCGGAATGGCCCCAGCACGAGCTCGTCTTCCCGCTGAAGGAAATAGAAACCCGCCCAATTGAGGTCCGGCAGCATCTGGAAGATCAGCGCGGAGGTATTTGCCGCGTTGGCGATCGGATCGTGCTCGCCATCAAGCAAGGCTTTCAACTGATCGGCCAGCTCGCGATAAAATTCGGGCTTGCTGTCGTGCTGGATCGCTTTTTCTACGAACATGGGTTTGCTCTTTCGAAGTTCTGGCGCGAAAAGGCTATCAGTCCTTCTCATCCGGCGGGCAAGGCCAGCTGGAGGGCGCCTTCAACCAGGACGGCAATATGGTCGTATTGTCCCCGCAAGCCAAATTGATCTGCGCCTGCTGCAGACCGCTAGCCTTCGACAGATCGAGACCCTCGATGCGCGTCAGATACATGAAGGCGCCGCTAAAGGAGGTCGAGCCATCCATCACCGCGCCATTCAGAGTCGCGCGCGAGAGATTGGCAAAGGCGAAATTCGCCCCTGTCAGCACGGCCTTGTCGAAATCGGCGCGGCCGAGCTCCGCCTTCTGGAAATCGGCATTGTTAAGCTGTGCGCCGGCAAATTCGGCCCGCTGCAATTCGGCATTGGCAAACGAAGCGCCATTGGCAGAGGCGTTGCTGAAATCGGAACGATACGCCTCGATCTTGGCGAAGTTGGCGCCATCGGCCTTGGCATTCTTCAGCCAGGCACGCACGAGGGTAGCCTTTTCGAGATTGGCCGAGGTCAGGTTGGTGTCGCTCAAATCGGTGCTGTCGAAATGCGCGCCTGCAAGGTTAGCAGCGTGAAGATCGCTGCTCTGCAGCATGATATTGGTCTTGCTGCAGCCGCTCCAGTCGAGCCCGGGTCCGGCGACATTGCCACAATCGGCAGCACGCAGAGCATTGCTGCTGGAGCCTAGAAGAAATGCGGCGCTCAACGCCAGGACACTAAAGCCGGCTGCGATCCCCGATCTCTTCCCTACGGCATGACCTCGCAAAGCGCCGCTAGGCTGCCGCCGCCCCATGATCGTCTCCCCAGCCAATCTGGCCACCCCGTCAACAAGATCCATTCCATTACTCCGCTTCAGCACCTGCCAGCCGAACCCTCGCCTGAGTCGGATGCACGTCCCTCTTCCTTGTATATGGTGCTTCGGGCGACAAAAAGAGCCGGTTTTATAAAAGCATGTTTGAAGCGGGTTTAGATCTTGGTCGATGCGGATCGCGAATGGCTTAGCGGTGTCAGAACGGCTTCTGCAAGCCACAAATACTCAGCCTTGAGCAACTGACACATTGAGACGGAAACGCCGCTATCGCATATCGGCGAAACACGGCCGAGCCGTGCGCAAATCCGTCAAATGGCATTTTCAGTGGGAGGCTTTTCGGGAAAAAGATCAATATTTTAAGCTGGTCGGAGTGGAGTGATTCGAACACTCGACCCCCACGTCCCGAACGTGGTGCGCTACCAGACTGCGCTACACTCCGTGACCAGCGGCGCTTCTATAGACCAGCCATTTTTGATGCACAAGCACCAATTTCAAAAAACCTTTTGATTTTTGACGAAAAAATTACAGCCTCAACTGCCTGTAAAATCGGCAGGAAACAACTGTCGAAAATGCCAGCGTGCAAAAGGCGCAACAGATCAAGTAAAATCCCGTTTGTACACGCGGATGGGAATTTTCTTTTGCCGGCTTTGGCGCTAAAGCCCTATGCGGGACAGGTGGAAACGTCGTGGGACAGCGGCTTTTCCGCAACCTTATGCGTGACAGAAGCTCAAGGACGACACGATGAATATCCGCATGATCACCGCGGCTGGACTGTTGCTGGCGCTGGCCGGTTGCAGCACCACGACGACAACAACGACAGCGGCCCTTCCGCTGCTTGCCAAGAACCCCGTTCAGGATCGCTGGCAGGGCCAGTCTGCAGGCCGCTTCTTCGCGGCTTACGGCCCGCCGCTCTCCGACCGCGACGAAAGCGGTAATCGCGTCTATACTTGGCGCGGCGGCTACAAGAACGTGACCATCGTCACCAAGGACGGCAAGAAGAGCGGCAAGCGCTCCCTGAGCTGCAAGGCCGACATCGTCACCAACCAGAGCTACGAAATCCGCTCGGTTAAAATCCTCGGCGACCAGCCCGGCGTCAATGGCCCGTCCTACTGCGCCGAGCTTCTCGCACCGCCGGAAAAGGCGAGCTGACAGCTAAGCTTCATCACCAAATAATGCCAGCGGGCGGTCTGCGAAGGCCGCCTGTTGCGTTTATGAAATCCGCGAACAAGCTACGCAATCAAGGACCTGAAGCGCTCGAAGCGGATCTTAAAGGCCGCAGCGCGCTTCAGGTCTTTGGCGGAGGCGAGCAGCCCTGCGATGACGAACCATCGGCTGCGGGCATAAACGCTTTGTCGATCGCATAGAGTTTGGCAAACCGTGTGTCGGCAACGAGCCTCAGGCCATCGGGAAGCTTGTCGCTGTATTGATCGGGCATATCGGCATTGACAATCAAAAGGAAATCGAAGCGGCGCCGCCAATCGACGAGATACGGCGCTACCTCGATGAAAGCCTTTAGCTCTGCGGGACAATTCAGCAGGCCGGAGGAGACGAGATTGCCCTCCGGCACGGCGATATCCCGCCATGGCGGCATGACGGTCAGCGGCTGCTTGCCGGCAGCGGTGAAAACCGTCGGTACGAAGGCATGGGCGTAAGGGATCGCGAGGGTCGGCAGGTGCCGGAATGTATCCTCGTTCCAGGCATAATATCGTGCGCTTATGTCTGTTGGCATATTCGCGGGTTTATGAGCCATCGGCAAAATTGCCGCTCCCTCCGGAACATTTGCAAGCACGGTACGGATGTCGACGACATCGGCCTCGCCATGCCACCAGTTGGCTCCGATCCAGATTGTTCTGCCGAGTGCGACGGCTACCAGTACCGCGGCCAGGAGAACCGCTTGGCGCCGAGGCAGGCTTGGCAAAGGACACACCATGACCATGGCCGCAAGCGCTGCCATGATGGGGAAGCGCCAGCTGATCCAACCCGTTCCCAGAACATGGCGCGGGGAAAGGCAGGAGAGGATCAGCAAGCCAATGACGGTGACGGCCAGACCCGCATGCAGACGCAGCCGGCGGGTGCAAACGGCATTGATGGCGATAAGCACGAAGGGGATCAGGAGCAGCATATCCGCCGATAGCATGTAGCTCCAAAACGCCGACGCCAAATTGGCGAAGATCAGGAGCGGCGTATCGTTCCAGGCTGCATCGATACTGTTGCCGGCGCCGGGTAAGACAGGCTGGTAAAGGAAAAGACAGATCGCGGGCAGAGTGCAAGCCAGCATTGCGGCAATGAGCCTGCCGCACAGGCGCAGGAAATCGCGGGGCGACTTCAATGCCGCCGTCGTCGACGAGAACTCGAGACCGCAGACGAGCGCCATATAGAAGCCAAGCGAGAAAAGATGCGTGACGGTCAGTAGCAGAC
This sequence comes from Martinezella sp. CNPSo 3732, assembly GCF_057784515.1. Taxonomy (NCBI): domain Bacteria; kingdom Pseudomonadati; phylum Pseudomonadota; class Alphaproteobacteria; order Hyphomicrobiales; family Rhizobiaceae; genus Martinezella; species Martinezella sp. CNPSo 3732. The sequence continues at coordinate 57,955 of NZ_JBXSOO010000002.1, read as the reverse complement.
CCGCCAGCAGACGCCAGCCGAACAATGCGGCAGCATTGCGGGACTGCAAAGCGTGGTCGGCGGTCGCGAAGAACAGCGCCATGCCGAGCCCAATCTGAAAATTGACGAAGCCGCCAATCAGCGTCGCGCACCAGGCGAAATACAATATGCCGATCTGCCAGTAATAGCCGCCGCCATACAAACGCCTGTGCAGGGCGATCGCTCCGAGCGGTGGCAGCACGATCGCCAGGAAAAGAAGGCTGCGCGCCAGCAGCGAAACGCCGATCAGCGGCCCCAGCCAATAGGCGGCGAGATCGATGCCGACATTGGTGAACGTCCTGTTCCAGTCGATCGCATAGATCTCATGAAAGGGCGGCGTGTTGATGCCGCCGGCCAGCAGCCACATGCGCGCATAATGGTTGGGATAGTCGAGGATCGGCGGAAACTTGAAGACGGCGACGAAAATCGCGACCAGGATCAGAAAGGCTGCAATCGCCAGACCCGGTTTCTGCTTGGCGATGGCGGCATCCGTATCGGCTGTTTCGCGCGCGGTCGCGGAAACAGCCGCATCTTCCGGTGATGGCGCGCTTGCTGATGGCTGCGGCATCAGCGGATCGCCCTCACCTGCTCCGCGCCATCAGCCGTCTCGCCGGAGCCGCTCAAGGCGCGTTTGAGCGCATGCCGTTTGCCCGCCGCGTCCAGATCGGAGAAGTCGCTCGGAATCTCGAGCGAACGGCCGCCCTGTAGCAGGCTTTCGATCATGAACATCGGGCGCCGTTTGTTCTCCTGCACCAGGCGGCCGACATATTCGCCGATAATGCCGATGCAAATGAGCTGGATAGCGCTGAAGGCGGTGATCGCCGCCATGATGCTCGACCAGCCGACAATGGTCTCGCCGGCAAACCAGCGGATAAGCGTGTAGACGAGCAGCAAGGCGGCGCAGCCGGCGCTGGCAAGGCCGAGCCAGGTGCTGATGCGCAGCGGCACGGTGGAGAAGCTGGTGATGGCGTCGAGCGCGAAATTGATCATCTTGCGCAGCGGATATTTGGTGGTGCCGGCAAAGCGCGCATCGCGCTCATAGGGCAGCGCCACTTGGCGGCCGCCGATCCAGCTCACCATGCCGCGGATGAAGCGATCCCGCTCCGGCATCGCCAGCAGGATGTCGACAACGCGGCGGCGCATCAGCCTGAAGTCGCCGACATCGCGCGGGATCGCCACCGAGGCGAGCCTCGACAGCAGCCGATAAAAGAGCGAGGCGGAGGCGAGCTTGAACCAGCTTTCCCCCTGCCGGCGCATGCGCTGGCCATAGACGACATCCGCGCCGCGATCCATGATCGGCATCATCATGAGCAACAATTCCGGCGGGTCCTGAAGATCGGCATCGATCAGCAGCACCCGCTCGCCGCGCGAGGCGGCAAGACCGGCGGTTGCCGCAAGCTGGTGACCGTGATTGCGCATGAGGCGTACACCAAGCACCTGCGGCGTCTCAGCCGCGAGCGCGGTGATGACCTCCCAGGTACCGTCGGTCGACCCGTCATCCACCAGGATGATCTCGAAGGCCTCACCGGCAATCCCCCGCGCCGTCACCACCGCTCTCCGGTAAAATTCGCCAAGCCCCTCCTCCTCATTGTGGCAGGGGGCAACGATGGAAAGCAGCAATTCGGGAGAAGTGTGGTTCATGGTCGCCTGTATCGAGATGATGGCGGTCAGAATGAAGGAGAAAGGTCAAACAAGATTTAAGGGATGAAATAACGATGCTGCCAGCCGAGAACTTCGCAGGGCAATATCTCCAACGCAGCAAAGATATTGTTGCCGCCAAGGAGCAGAGCGTTGGTGGACTCTAGGATTAGGGTGTGTGGCTGGGGCGCCAGGATTCGAACCTGGGAATGCCGGTACCAAAAACCGGTGCCTTACCGCTTGGCGACGCCCCAACAGAGAAAATGGCTGTCATGCCAGCCAAATCGGCGTCTGATTAGCAAAGGTCGCTTGCCGCTACAATGACTAAGTGATGCGCGGACGCATATTTCTGTGTGCTTTTCGGGCGGCTATGATAGGTCTTGCTGCACTGCATTCGAAATGAGGAGGCTTGATGAGCCAGTTTCGCGCCCGCCCGCCGGCCGTGCCCACCGTGCTTCTCGATGATGCCGTCTGCCGCATCACGCGCTGGGATTTCGAGCCCGGCGCCGATACCGGGCATCATGTCCACGGCCTTGGCTATGTGGTGGTGCCGATGACGGATTGCCAGTTTCTGCTGGAGGAGCCCGGCGGCATCAGGCGTGTCGATATCGCCAAGGGTGCCGCCTATCGGCGCGAAGCGGGTGTCGAACACAATGTCGTCAATGCCGGCACCGAGCCGATGTCCTTTATCGAAATCGAATACAAGCAATCATGAGCACGCCTGACTTCGACCTTGCCTTCGAACCCGCCTATGGCCGCGCCGTCCCCGTCGCGCCCGGCATCGAGCGGATGACGGTCAACAATCCGAGCGCCTTCACCTTCCACGGAACCAATAGCTACATCGTCGGCACCTCCTCCGTCGCCGTCATCGATCCCGGCCCGGAGAACGAGGAACATTTCGCCGCCCTTATGGCGGCGCTGAAGGGGCGCGAGGTCACCCATATTTTTGTCAGCCACACCCATCGCGATCACTCGCCGCTGGCGAAGCGGCTGAAGGAGGCGACGGGGGCGCTGACCGTCGGCGAAGGGCCGCATCGGGCCGCGCGCCCACTCCATCAGGGCGAGGTCAATCCCTTTGCCGAAAGCTCCGACATGGAGTTTCAGCCGGATATCGTTCTTGCCGATGGCCAAAGCGTCTCCGGAGACGGTTGGACGATGACGGCGCTGCTGACGCCCGGCCACACGGCCAACCACGCCTGCTTCGCGCTCGATGGCACCGGCATCGTCTTCTCCGCCGATCATGTCATGGCCTGGGCGACCTCGATCGTCGCGCCGCCCGATGGTTCGATGGCGGATTATATGGCTTCGCTGGAGCGGCTTCTTACCCGTGAGGACCGGCTGTTCCTGCCCGGCCACGGCGGCCCCGTGAAGGAGCCGGCCTCCTTCATGCGCGGCCTCAGAACCCATCGCCGCATGCGCGAGCGCGCCGTGCTGGAGCGCATCAAGGCCGGCGACCGGCTGATCCCTGATATGGTGAAAGCCATCTATCGCGACACGGACCCGCGCCTGCATGGGGCGGCGGCACTTTCGGTGCTGGCGCATCTAGAAGATCTGGTCGAGAAGGGTCAGGTGGAGACCGATGGACCGCCGGCGCTGCTGGGGGCTTATCGCCCGGCTTGAGCAAGAGCGGCAGAATTACGGTCGCCTCTCAAGGTTTGAATAGGCGCTACGACCACCCTCTCCTCGCCCGGGCCATTGAGAATGAAGCGGTTGCGGCAGACCTCCGTCTCCCCTCGGGGAGCAGGGGTATCGCATATGGGGTGGCTCGGCACCGGAAATTCCTTCTCCCCAGCGGGGAGAAGGTGGCCCGAAGGGTCGGATGAGGGGGCTATCGATTTGAATTCATGGATTTTCGTAGTCTTGGCGGGCACCCCCTCATCCGCCTGGCGGCACCTTCTCCCCGCTGGGGAGAAGGGGTCAGCTGCGATTTCAGTTCATATGCGATACCCCTGCTTCGGGGAGAAGGAGAGATTGGGAAACTCAGCTTCCGGCGATGCCGAGCAGTTCGGCATCCAGCGCCTTCAGGTAACCATCGGCCAGATCAGCGCTGACGCCGAGATCATCCTGGCCATAGCGGGAGGCAACACGGATATCGACGAGCGTCGTTTCCGCCTCCTCGCGAATACGGATCAGTATGTCGCATGGCAGGCCAAAAATGCGGGTTCGCACGTCGCCCTGCAGGATGACATCGGTATTCTGGCGGATGAGTTCCGCCACTCCATCACGGAAGGGACGTGGCGTCGGCACGGGAACGATGGCGGGCACATCTCCGGCTGCGCTGTCATCCTGGGCTGGATTGACGGTCTGCGGGCGTCCACGCCGCTTCGGCCTCACATTGCCATTCGGATCGGCCACATCGGCGCCTTCGGCCTTGACGATGGTGATGTGATAATCATGCGCGACCTTGCGCACCGCCTCCAGAACACGGTCGGCAGCGCCCTCGTAGCGGCGGCTGATCAAAGCGGGATAGGCATCGAACTGCGCCTCGCGTTCCTGCTGCGTCACCAGATGGCGCGGCGGCAGCCACAGCTGCCGCGCATCCGGTGTTGCCAGCCATTCCGGCGGATCGTTGAGATCGGTCGAAATCTCGTAGATATGCGGCCGGGTCCAGTAGCGCTCGGCACCGAAGCCGAAAATGGCAAGCGGCAGGGCGGCATAGATGAGAGCCTTGACGGCGGAGACGCCGCCAATGGCGGCACTCTGCCAAAGCTGAGCAAGGCCGACCAGCGCAAGCAGCACCGCCAGAATGGCACAGCCGGCGGAAATCAGGAGCAGCAGAACGAAGTAAGGCGTTTCCAGCGGCGCGAAGCGATGGCCGATCAGGGTCACCCCGCAGAGCACCAAGGCAAACGAAGCAATCAGACGCGCGGCGCGGGCGGCATGTGAAACGGGACGGTCGAAGCGAATGGTCATCAAGGGCTCGTCGGCGCGTCGGATCGGAAGCCGGACGCACCGAATCCCAAAATACGACCTATGTTTAGATCAAGAAACGGCGAAAATAAATCGAATGTCACGGCACCAACACGCAATGTTCTCTCGAGGCTGAAACCAGTAACGCCTAAAGCGCGTCGCGATCTCTGAGATTCGCTCCTCGCGCTTTAGGCCCTCGTTTCTTCGCATGACGTTATCGCAAAACCGCTACGCACTTTTGCGCGCCATGCTTTAGACCAAAAACGTGAGCGCTTGCTTAAATTCCTAAAAAAGGCCATTCTTTAGCGTTTTATCGAGGCTTCGAAAGGACTTGATGAGATGGAACCGATGCTTTCTCAAGACGTCGCTGCCAAGGCACTGCCGGGCGCGGCGATTGCCGGAGCCGATACGAGCGACCCGATTCTGCCGTTGGAACTCCTGGAGCTGGAGCTTTCGCTCGAAGGTTTTTCCGGCGGGGAACCGGGCTTTTGCGAGGCCGTGCGGCACGCCGCCTCGGCGGTGCACGGCGATTTCCTCTTCGATCTCCCCGCAGCAGGACTGATCTCCGATTGCCGGAGGCTGGCCGTCATCCGGATTCCCGAAAGCGATGCGACGATGCGCACGCTCTTTGCCGCGCTGGACGAGGATGGCGCGGAAATCCGTTTGCTGCAGCCGGACGAAGAGACCGAACACCTGTTACGTTTCGCCGATGCCTTCGTCGATCTCTTGCAAAGGCTGCCGGCAAAGCCCAAGGAAGCAGCGTAAGCTATCCGGCCTACGGTCCAATACGCCTTTCGCGCCATGCCGCGTGGCGCTATAGTTCGTGCCTGCACATCAGCATCCAGGACACAAAGTCATGCGTATCGCCGCCTCCATCCTTTCCCTCCTCACCATCACGCTTGCGCTCTCCTCCTGCCAGACTGCCGAGGAAATACGCGCGGCTGACGAGGCGAGATGCAGTGGCTACGGCTTCAGGCCAGGCACCCAAAACTTCGCTAATTGCCTGATGAATCAGGATCTTAGCCGGCGGGCGGACCAGCGGGCTTTCATGGAAAGCAACGATGATTTCTTCTGGGGTCCGACAATCGTGGTCGGCGGCCCGGGATATCACCGTGGCTACTGGCGCCGCTGACCTCAAGAAAATCAGGCTCGCCCTTTGATTGCCGCCTGGGCTGCGGCTAACCGCGCGATCGGCACGCGGAAGGGGGAACAGGACACGTAGTCCAGCCCGATATCCTCGCAGAAATGGATCGAGGCGGGATCGCCGCCATGCTCACCGCAGATACCGAGCTTCATGTCGTTGCGCGTGCGGCGGCCACGCTCCGACGCGATGCGGATGAGCTCGCCGACCCCATCGAAATCGAGCGATATGAAAGGATCGTGCTCGATGATGCCCTTGCGCTGGTATGTCGGGATGAAGGCGGCAGCGTCATCGCGCGACATGCCGAATGTCGTCTGCGTCAGGTCGTTCGTGCCGAAAGAGAAAAATTCGGCCGCTTCGGCGATGATATGAGCCCGCAAGGCCGCGCGCGGCAGTTCGATCATCGTACCGACGAGATAGTCGATCTTCATCTTCGCTTCAGTCATGACGGCACGCGCCACCTCGTCGATGCGAGCCTTGACGTAATCCAGCTCCGAACGCAGGCCAACGAGCGGCACCATGATTTCGGGCACGACCGCCGCCCCTGTCTCGCGTGCGGCGAGGATCGCCGCCTCGAAGATCGCGCGGGCCTGCATTTCGACGATCTCCGGATAGGAAATCGCCAGGCGGCAGCCGCGATGGCCAAGCATGGGATTGAACTCGTGCAGTGCATCCACCCGCTGGCGCAGCGCGGAGGGCTCCATGCCCATGATCCCGGCCACTTCGGCGATTTCCTCATCCGTCTTCGGCAGGAATTCGTGCAGCGGCGGATCGAGCAGGCGGATCGTCACCGGCAAACCGTGCATGATGGTGAACAAGCCGGTGAAATCGAGCCGCTGCATCGGCATGAGCTTGGCAAGGGCTGCTCGGCGGCCCGCTTCATCCTCCGCAAGGATCATCTCTCGCATCACATGGATGCGATCGCCCTCGAAGAACATATGCTCGGTACGGCAAAGGCCGATACCTTCGGCGCCGAAGGAACGAGCCGCACGGGCGTCGGCAGGCGTGTCGGCGTTCGTGCGCACAGTCATGCGGCGCGAACGGTCCGCCCAGGCCATGATACGCCCGAAATCGCCTGACAATTCCGGCTGGATCATCGGCACTTCGCCCTTGAGGACTTGGCCGGTAGAGCCGTCGATCGTGACGATATCGCCCCTCTTCAAGATGACGCCAATGCCGATCAGCTTTTCATTGCGCATGTCGATGCGCATGGTTCCGGCGCCGACGACGCAGGGAATGCCCATGCCGCGGGCAACGACGGCCGCATGGCTGGTCATGCCGCCGCGGGTGGTCAGGATCGCCTCGGCGGCATGCATGCCGTGAATGTCTTCCGGGCTGGTTTCGATGCGCACGAGAATGGCTTTGCGGCCCTCTTCCTCGGCAATGATCGCCTCTTCGGCGGTGAAGACGATTTCGCCGGTGGCAGCCCCTGGAGACGCGGGCAGGCCGGAACCGATCACCTCGCGGCGGACGCGCGGGTCTATCGTCGGATGCAGAAGCTGGTCCAGCGACGTCGGATCGATGCGGGAAACAGCTTCGTCTTCCGTGATCAGCCTCTCATCGACCATGTCGACGGCGATCTTCATCGCCGCCTTGGTGGTTCGCTTGGCATTGCGGGTCTGCAGCATCCAAAGCTTGCCGCGCTCGATGGTGAACTCCAGATCCTGCACGTCGCGGTAATGCGCTTCCAGCTGTGCGCAGATGCTGCGGAACTCGGCAAAGGCTTCAGGCATCAGCTTTTCCATCGACGGCTTATCGTAGCCGGAGGCGATGCGGGCGATTTCGGTAATGCTTTGCGGCGTGCGGATGCCGGCAACAACATCTTCGCCTTGCGCATTGACGAGGAATTCGCCGTAAAGCTCTTTTTCCCCCGTCGACGGATTGCGTGTAAAGGCAACGCCTGTCGCGGACGAATTGCCGAGATTGCCGAACACCATCGCCTGAATGTTGACGGCGGTTCCCCACGCCTCGGGAATATTGTGCAATTGGCGATAGGTGACGGCGCGGGCGTTCATCCAGCTGGCAAAAACGGCACCGACGGCGCCCCAGAGCTGAACCTCCGGCTCCTGCGGGAAAGCTTCGCCCAATTCTTCCTCGATGACGCTCTTGTAGATCGAGACGACGTGCTGCCATTCGACGGCGGTGAGATCGGTATCGAACTCATGACCGAACCGCGCCTTTTCATCCTCGAGGATCTCTTCGAAGACTTCGTTGTCGAGACCCATGACGACATCGGCATACATCTGGATGAAGCGGCGGTAGCTATCCCAGGCAAATCGTGCGTCGCCGGCATCGTGGCCAAGTGCCTGCACCGTGGCGTCATTGAGGCCGAGATTGAGGACGGTATCCATCATGCCCGGCATCGAGGCGCGGCCGCCGGAACGCACGGATACCAGCAGCGGTCGTTCTGTATCGCCGAACTTGCGTCCGGTGACGGCCTCCATCCGCTGGAGACCTTCCATGACCTGCGGCTTCAGCTCTTCAGGGATTTTGCGGCCGTTCTTGTAATAGAAGGTGCAGACATCGCTGACGATCGTCAGGCCCGGCGGAACCGGCAGGCCGAGATTGCACATTTCCGCAAGATTAGCGCCCTTACCGCCGAGCCGTTCAAAATCGCCGGCGCCCCCCTCGGCCTTGCCGTCGCCGAATGTGTAGACCCAATTCGTCATCGTCTCCGTCCAACTCCTCCGGTTGAACTTAATTCACTGCAGCACAAATGAAAATCGACAAATACGGCAAAATGTTGCACTGCACAATAAATATGACCTGAATGCTCCCGATTTCAATCGATTGATCGAAATCGGGAGCTTCCGGGGCATCCATAGCAACTAATGAGGGTAGGCCTGCGGCTCGCGCTGGGCCAGAATCTTGTCGATGCGCATGCCGTCGAGATCGACAATCTCGAAATGCCATTCGCCGAATGAGAAGCTTTCGCCCACCTCGGGCAGATGGCCGAGCTGGTAGAGGGCAAAGCCCGCGAGCGTATGGAAATTGACCTCCTCCTCGCTGAAGCGCAGGCCCAGGCGCGCGAAGGCATCATAGACGGGCATCATGCCTTCCATCAGCAGCGATCCGTCGGCGCGCTCGACGACATCGGGCGTGTCGTTGTCCATATCGGGCAGATCGCCGGCGATCGCTTCCAGCAGATCCGTCTGGGTGACGATGCCTTCCAGACTGCCATATTCGTCGATGACCATGGCGAGGCGGACCGGCGCGCGCTTGAAGTTTTCCAGCACCTTGAACACGGCCGTGGATTCGTGAACGACCAGCGGCTGGCGGATGACGGCCATCGGGTTCAGAGGTTCGCCGTTCAGAAGCTGGTCGAGCAGATCCTTCTTCAGGATCATGCCGATCGGCTCGTCGATAGAGCCGCGTCCGACGAGAAGCTGCTCGAAGCGGCTTTCGCGAATGGTCTTCTGCACTTCCTCCGGCGGATCGTCGGCATCGATCCATTCGACCTCGAGCCGCGGCGTCATGATGTCGGAGACATCGCGGTCGCCGATATTGAAGACGCGCTCGACCAGATCCTGCTGCGCCTGTTCCAACAGGCCGGCCTCCTGGCTTTCAGCGATCAGGAGCTTGATCTCCGCTGGGGAATGCAGCGAGCCCTCGCCGGCACCGGGGCGCAGACCAAAAAGGCGAAGAACGAGATTGCCAAGACCGTTGAGCACGGTGATGGCCGGACGCAGCAGGAAAAGAAACAGTCCGAGCGGGCGCACGACGCCGAGCGCGGTGCCTTCGCTGCGCTGCAATGCCAGGCTCTTCGGCGCAAGCTCGCCAAGCACGATATGAAGCGCGGTGATGATGATGAAGGAAATGGCGACGGCGATCGCATGCGAGCCGGCCGCAGCCCATGTTCCGGGAAGAAAATCGAGCAGCGGCTCGAGCAGATGAGCAAGAGCGGGCTCGCCGACCCAGCCAAGCGCCAGGGAGGAAATGGTGATGCCGAGCTGTGTCGCCGCCAGGTTGGCATCGAGATTATCGACCGCCTTCTGCAGCGCCTTGGCGTTCATGCGCCCTTCGGCAACGAGCTCCGTCACACGGCTGCGGCGAACGGAAACCAGGGAGAACTCGGCCGCAACGAAAAAGCCGTTGGCAGCGACGAGGAGCAATACGGCAAGTATTCCGAGAACATCGAAAATACCGCCAGTCGAGTCAGACATACGTCCCTTCCGGGCGGATCAGCGCCCATGTTGTTGATCGAAAAACAAAACTAGCACGCTTTCATGATGCGCGGCAGCCGACGCAGCAATTTCTTGTCGAAACGGGAACAGTTTTCTCAATCCAGGCGTGGAACGGCACTCAAGCGATTTCGCGCAGCCGTTCGGCGGTCTGCAGATCGACGGAGACGAGTTGCGAGACGCCCTGCTCCGCCATGGTGACGCCGAAGAGGCGATCCATGCGGGCCATGGTGATGGGATTGTGGGTGATGACCACGAAGCGGGTCTCCGTGGAGGCCGCCATCTCGTCCATGAGGTTGCAGTAGCGCTCGACATTGTGGTCGTCGAGCGGCGCATCCACTTCGTCCAGAACGCAGATCGGCGCGGGATTGGTGAGGAACACCGCGAAGATCAGCGCCATGGCCGTCAGCGCCTGCTCGCCGCCGGAAAGCAGCGTCATGGTCTGCGGCTTCTTGCCTGGCGGACGGGCGAGAATTTCGAGACCTGCCTCCAGCGGGTCGTCCGACTCGATGAGCTGCAGTTCGGCCGTGCCGCCGCCGAAAAGATGAGTGAACAGCCGCTGAAACTGCGCATTGACGATGTCGAAGGCGACGATCAGACGTTCGCGGCCCTCGCGGTTGAGGCTCTGGATCGCGCCGCGCAGCTTCCGGATGGCGTCGATGACGTCATCGCGCTCCTTGATCAGCGCCTGCAGCCGTTCCGTCAGCTCCTTGCTCTCCTCCTCGGCGCGCAGATTGACGGCACCGAGGCGCTCGCGTTCGATCTTCAGGCGTTCCAGCTCGCGCTCGACCTCGCGGAGGTCAGGCATGTTTTGCGATGCTGAAAGGCCGGTCAGGCGCATGGCTTCATGCGGCTCGACATTCAGGGACTGGCGGATGCGCAATTCGCTTTCCTGCCGACGCTCACGCGCCGACACCAGCCGCTCCTCGACGCGGCCGCGCTTTTCCCGGCTTTCGGCCAGCTCAGAGAGTGCCGTCGCCGCATGGCGATCGGCTTCGCGCTGGATGCCTTCGGCTTCGGCAAGGCGATCAGCGGCCTGGCGGCGGGCATCCTCGGCTTTCTGTAGCTCGTTCATCAAGGCACGGCGCTTGTCGTCGAACTCATCCGGGGCGAGATCGAGTTCGGCCGCTTCCTCGCGCGCTTCCTCTTCACGGTCGCGCAATGTCTGAATGTGCTCCTCGGCGCTGGCCGCACGCTGGCGCCAGGTGTCCCGCTCCTGCCGGATTGCGAGGAGACGGCGCTGCCGCGCTTCGTTCTCACGATTCAGGCCTTCATGGCGGGCGCGGGCTTCGGCCAGAACGCCGCGATCCGTCGCAACTTCGGCCTGCTGGTCACGCAGTTTCAGGTCGATGGCGTCGAGGTTCGGCGCATCCTCCAGCTCGATGCGGGCATTTTCATCCTGCATGGCCACATCTTCCAACTGCTCCTGCAGGCGGCTGACGGCCTCGACGATCACGTCGCGACGGCGGATGAGGTCGCCCGAAGCACGTTCCGCGGCGGCAAGCGCTTCGCGCGCCTCGGCCAGATGCCGGGCGGCAAGGCGGCTGGCGTCGCGGGCGGTCGCCAAACGGCCCTCTTCACCCCGGATCGCATCGGCGGCGGCCGAAAGGCGCTCTTCGGCCTCGACAAGCACATCGCGGGCGAGCTCGGCTTCGGCCTCCAGCTCGGAAAGGCGATTCTTCTGGGCGAGCCGCAAGGCAGCCGCACTCGGCGCATCTGCGCCGGTGACGTGACCGTCCCAGCGGAACACGGCGCCATCCCTGGTCACCAGCCGCTGTCCCGGCTTCAGCTCGGGCATGAGCCGCAGCGCATCTTCCACCGAGACAATGCCGATCTGGCGCAGACGGCGCGTCAGTGCCGCCGGCGCGCCGACATGGGTAATCAGCGGCGCGGCACCTTCCGGCAAGGCCGGATCGTTGGCACCGCTGCCATTGTCCGACCAATAGACGGGTGCCTCGGAATTGAGCGAGGATTCCAGATCATCGCCAAGTGCTGCGCCAAGCGCCGTTTCGAAGCCACGGTCGACACGCAGCTCTTCGGCAACAGGCGAAAAGGCACCGGACGTATCGCCCGCCGCCAACATCTTGGAAATGGTCCGCGCCTCGGTTTCCAGTGCATTCAGACGCGCCCGCGCCTGCTCCACCGGGCCACGCGACAGCGCCTCGGTTTCGCGCGCCTTGGCAAGAACGGCTTCGACGCGCTGGATCTCGCCTTCCGCATCCGCGACGACGTTTTCCGCCGCCTCGACCATGTCACGCTTTTCGCTCGGGTCCGGCAGATCGGCCATCTTTTCGTCGATAGCGGCAAGCTCGCGGTTCGCTTCATCGGCCTGACGTTCCAGCCGCATCTTGCGATCGGCCAGATCACGGATGGCGCGCTCCAGCTGGTTGCGGGCGGCAGCGGCTTCGGCCCGTTCTGCGGTCAGAACAGTAAAAATCCGCTCGCTGTCGGCGAGCTTTGTGGCCGCTTCTTCGAAGGTTAAGCGCGTTTCCTCGGCAAGCCTGCCGGAATCGGCAAGAATATCGGCGAGATCGGCTTCTTCGGCGTCGAGCTTTGTCAGAATAGTGGCATTGTCGGCGACAAGTCGCTGCTCGCGGCTGATATCCTCTGCCAATTGCGCCAAGCGACGGATCAATTCGTCCCGGCGGCGCAGGATGCGGTTGACATCCTCCTCCAGCTGAGAGCGAGCGATCTGCAGACGCTGAAGAGCAGCGGCGGCCTTTGCCTCATCCTCGCGCAGCTCCGGCAGCTTGAAGCTGGCGATGCCCTGCGCCTTTGCCGCCTCCATCTGGATCTGCGCCTTTTCGGCGACAAGCACGGTTGCCTGGTTGAGCGCACTATCGGCCTCGGCCTCGGCTTCCTTGGCCTGCACCCAGCGGATATGCAGCAGCATGGCCTCACGGGCCCGAATCTCGGCCGAGAGCGTCTTGAAACGGTTGGCCTGCCGCGCCTGGCGCTTCAGGCTTTCGATCTGGCTTTCGAGCTGCGATGTCACGTCATCCAGTCGCTCGAGATTGCTTTCGGCGGCGCGCAGGCGCAGCTCGGCTTCATGCCGGCGCGAATGCAGGCCGGAAATGCCCGCCGCCTCTTCCAAAAGCTGCCGCCTCGCCTGGGGCTTTGCCTGGATCAGCTCACCGATACGCCCCTGCCCGACCATGGAAGGTGAACGCGCGCCGGTGGAGGCATCGGCAAACAGCAGCTGTACATCCTTGGCGCGCGCTTCCTTGCCGTTGATGCGATAGATGGAGCCTTGCTCACGCTCGATGCGGCGCGTGACCTGAATTTCGTCGCTATCGTTGAAGGCGGCTGGCGCGGTGCGATCGCTATTGTCGAGGTAGAGACCCACTTCGGCGGTGTTGCGGGCCGGGCGGTTGCCGGATCCGGAGAAGATCACGTCGTCCATGCCGGAGGCGCGCATGTTCTTATAGGAATTCTCGCCCATCACCCAGCGTAGCGCTTCGACAAGATTGGACTTGCCGCAGCCGTTCGGGCCGACGACGCCGGTCAAGCCGCGCTCGATGACGAATTCCGCCGGTTCGACGAAGGATTTGAAGCCGACAAGTCTCAGTCTGTTGAACTTCATAGGCGGTGCCCTCTTCTCCCCTGCGAGGAGAAGGCCGTCCACGATGCCGGCATCGGGAGCGTGATCGCTCCAAACTCAAATTTAAAGGAGGCACTCACAGGCGCGCGACCTCGGCCGCCCGCCTGTGATCGAAAAAGGCGCGGATCAGAGCAGGCTGTCGATAAGCTTCGACATGGCAGCAACAGACATGTCCCCTGCATAGCGCTTGCCATTGATTAGGAAGGTCGGCGTGGCATTGACGCCGAAATCCTTGGCTGCGCGTTCCCGTACGGAATTGACATCATCCAGAAGCTTCTGGTTCGTCAAGCATTTCGTGAAGCTATCCTCAGTAAAACCAGCGAGTTTCGACATCTGCAGCAATGCGGCGCGGCCGTCGACATCAGGCGAAGCCCAGGCGATCTGCTGCTTGAACAGCATTTCGACCATCGGCATGTATTGTTCCTGCGGGGCGCAGCGGGCCAGCATGAAGGCTGCGGCGGCACGCGGATCGAACGGGAATTCGCGGATGATGAAGCGAACCTTGCCGGTATCGACGTATTTCTGCTTGATCGTATCGAAAGTCGTGACGGCAAAATGCGCGCAGTGCGGGCAGGTCAGCGACATGTATTCGACGATCTTGACAGGCGCATCTTCCTTGCCGAGCGCGATCTCCGGCAGCGGACCGGGCTTCAGCACTTCGTTCATGTCGACATTGCCGTCGGACGGCGGCACTTCATCTTCTGCAGTTGCGGCGGATGCGGTGCCGGCAACGGCAGAGAACGCCACGGAGAGGGCTGCAACGGCAGAGCCGCCCAGCAGATGGCGTTTGGTCAAGAGCATGTCGGACATCGGCATAGAGTCACCCGTCGTTGAAAGAGGCTTCGAATGTTTCATGCGATATAACGGCAGCTTGCCGCTAACAAGGCACGGTTGGCCAACTTTCTTCAAAGAATTGTGACCTGGCAAAGACAAAAAGCTAAAATTGTTGTCGGAATCGGTGCGGATGTATTCAAATTCAGTGTTCATCGAGCAAGGTCGATGGGATATTTTGACCGGCATAAAAGAGACGTAGAATAACGACCTCCTCGTTCTTTATATGATAAGCGGCGGTAACCCGCCGCTCAAACACCATAATGCGAACACCCGGACCTAAACTCTCGCGTTGGGGTCCTCGGGTGGCCATTGTTTTAAGTGTTTCGCACTGCTCTCGAAGCCTTCGGATAAACGACAATGCGCGGCCCGGACTGTCTTTCGCAATGAACTCATAGATGCCAATAACGTCTTCTTCGGCAAGAGCGCTGAAAGAGACCTTATATGTCACGACCGGCGGCTTTCATTCGTTCGGCATGAATTCTTTCAACTTTATCAAAAACTTCGTCCGCATCTTTGCTAGGTCGCGGATCATCAAGAGCTTCCTGGATCTTTGCGCGCATTATTTGATTGATGACTTCTTCTTCACGGTCCAATGCCCTCAAAGCAGCGCGCAGGACCTCACTTGCTGAGTCGTATGCTCCGGATTTCAATCGGGCATCCACACCACGCTGCTGGTTACCCAGTGTAACCGTGATCGGCTTGCTGCTTCGCATATCCAGCTCCTCATAAATCTCGCCCGAGTATGACAGTGTAATCAACAGAAAAGCAAGCCTGGATTATTTCCTATCACCGCTTCCAGGCCATGGCAGTGCCAAGACGCTGCACGGCGGCCCTGATCTTCTCATCCTCGATACCGTCCATCATGTCAGCTAGCTTGCGCGCCGCCTCGCCCTTCAAGGGCGGCGGCATGCGGGAGCGTTTGGAGGCGACCGAGACCGGCTTCTGCACGATGCGGATCTGATTGACGGCATAGAAACCGAAGAAGCTGTTGATGCGCTGGATGAGTTCGCCTTGCGCATGGGTCAGGAAGAGTGCGCGGGCACCCTCGCAGGCGATCGTCAGCACGCCGGGCTGATAACGGTCATCCATGCCGGGGCCGGTTCGCTTTGCCCAGGCGATCTTCTCCGGCCGCGTGCAATCGGCAAAGTCCTCACCGGCGATTTCGTCCCAGCAGCCAAGCAGCGTCGTGTTGATGCCGGCGCGCTTTGCCAGCACCGGATCGACGATGCCGTTGGTCAGCTCGGATATCTGCCTTTCGCCTTTTCGGGGATAACTCATCTCAATCGGCTTCCGGTGCATGCTTTGTGCATCGCGGGCCTTGATCGCCCGACGCAGCTTGGACAAGTATAGAGCACTTCCCCTCGACGCGGCAAATCATGACCACGACTTTAGAATCCCCCACGGCCGCACGCCTGCTTGCCTGGTACGACCGACATCACCGTGACCTTCCCTGGCGCGTCTCGCCACCTATGGCTGCGCGCGGCATCAAGCCCGATCCCTATCGCATCTGGCTGTCGGAAGTGATGCTGCAGCAGACGACGGTGCCGGCGGTCAAAGCCTATTTCGCGAAATTCCTGGAGCGCTGGCCCACGGTCGATGATCTTGCCGCCGCCGCGAATGAAGACGTCATGGCCGCCTGGGCCGGGCTCGGCTACTATGCTCGTGCCCGCAACTTGAAGAAATGCGCAGAGGCGGTTGCGGCAGATCATGGCGGCCGCTTTCCCGATACTGAGGAGGGTCTACGGGCGCTCCCGGGTATCGGCGATTATACGTCTGCCGCAGTTGCTGCGATCGCGTTCAATCGACGGGCGGCCGTGATGGACGGCAATGTCGAGCGGGTTATTTCCCGCCTCTATGCGATTTCGGCGCCGCTGCCCGGCGCCAAGCCACTGATGAAGCAGAAGGTCGCGCTGCTGACGCCGGCGGACCGACCAGGCGATTTCGCCCAGGCGATGATGGATCTCGGCGCGACGATCTGCACGCCAAAGCGCCCGGTCTGTTCCCTCTGTCCCTTCAACGGCGCCTGTCAGGCGCTGGCTGCATATGATCCCGAACGTTTCCCGGTCAAGGCAGCCAAGAAGGAAAAGCCGGTGCGCCAAGGCGCGGCCTTCGTCGCAGTCAATGACGAGGGGGAAATCTTCCTGCGCCGTCGCATTGAAAGCGGGCTGCTCGGCGGCATGACCGAGGTTCCAACGACCGGCTGGACGGCACGCATCGATGGCGAGACCGGCATCGAGGCAGCCCCCTTCCCGGCCGATTGGCAGTCGGCGGGCATGGTGACACATGTCTTCACCCATTTCGAACTGCGGCTGTCGATCTGGCGCGCGAGGTCCGTCTCATACGCGGACAACCATGACGGATGGTGGGCGCCGGTTACAAATCTTGAAGAGCAGGCACTCCCGACAGTCATGAAAAAAGCGATCACGCAGGCTATTCCCAACGCGTTCGCAAAAATGCCTTTAGAGCAAAAATCAGGAATTCATTCATGACGACGGAAATACGGCATATCGTTTTCGATATCGGCAAGGTTCTCATCCACTATGATCCAAACCTTCCCTACAGCAGGATCATTCCGGACCATGCCGAGCGCGAATGGTTTTTCGCCAATGTCTGCACTCATGAATGGAACCTTGAGCAGGATCGCGGCCGCACCTGGAGCGATGCCGAGGCACTGCTGATCGCCGATCATCCCCAACGGGAAGAAGAAATCCGCAGCTTCCGCAAATATTGGCACGAGATGGTTCCACACGCCTATGACGACAGCGTCGCCATTCTGGAACAGCTTATCGCTGAGGGACGCGACGTCACCATGCTGACCAATTTCGCCTCGGACACCTTTCGCGAAGCGCAGGAGCGCTATCCCTTTCTCAAGAAGCCGCGCGGCGTGACAGTTTCCGGCGATATAGGCCTGATCAAGCCGGATGTGGCGATTTATGATACCCACGCCAAGAGCTTCGATCTCGATCCGGCCTCGACGATCTTCATCGATGATTCCTATCCGAACGTCGAAGGCGCGCGCGCTGCCGGCTGGCATGCAGTTCACTTCACCGGCGCCGAGAAGCTGCGCAGCGATCTCGCCGCCTATGGCATAAAGGTTTGAGCCGATGATCTTCGACCCTGCAGAACGCATCGATCTGTTCCATGATGCAATCAATCGCCTCGACTATGAGGCGATCGAGAACTTCTTCGCCGAGGATGCCACCTATGTTTCGAACGGCGTCGGCAGCCTTGCCGGCCGCGCGGCGATCATGGAAGCCTTCCGCGGCTATTTCGATACCTATCCTGATCAGACGGCATCGAATTCTCTCGTGGAAACGCTGACGCCCCTGTCGGGCCGCGCCGTTTGGTCGGTCCGCGCCACCAACAGCAAGACGGGCAAGCCGCTGATCCGCGAAGGAGAGGAAACGATCACCTTCGATGAGGATGGCCGCGTCGTGCGCGTCGACGTCACGGATTATCAGGACTTCTAAAATCTGAAGCTAAAGACGCGCAGGGCCTTGCCGGATAGATCGTCCGGCAAGGCCCTGCGCATTTCACCTTCTTCCCTGACTGGAGGTACACGGCGGAAGAAGGCGGATATGTTTGCGGGAAATGGCTGAAGCTACTCAACCTTGGCCAGATCGCTGCGGATAATGGCTCTTAGTTCGTCGATCGGACGCAGGGAACGGCCGTCGTCGAAATGCCAGAACATCCACCCATTGCATGCATCAAGGCCCTGGACTTTCGCGCCAAGGCGATGAATGGAACCGGCCTCGCCGCCGGAAGCGACCGTGCCGTCAGCCCGCACGATGGCGCTATAGCGGCGCTTCGCATCGGTCAGCACCTGGCCGGGCTTGATGAGGCCGCTTTCGATCAGAACGTTGAACGCAACGCGCACTTCCGCCTTCTTGCCGGTCATCACAGTCAGTTCCGCCTTGCCGAGAGGCTCGACGGCCGCGATGCGGGCGCTGGCCGCGTCGATATAATCCTGCTCGCGCTCGATACCGACGAAGTGGCGGCCGAGACGCTTGGCAACGGCACCGGTCGTGCCCGATCCGAAGAAGGGATCGAGAATGATATCGCCGGGCTTGGACGAGGCCATGATGACGCGCGCAAGCAGCGCTTCCGGCTTCTGCGTCGGATGCACCTTCTTGCCGTCGTCGCCCTTCAGCCGCTCATTGCCGTTGCAGATCGGGAACAGCCAGTCGGAGCGCATCTGCACGTCGTCGTTGGCAGCCTTCATGGCATCGTAGTTGAAGGTATAGCCCTTGGCTTTGGCGTTCGGGCTTGCCCAGATCATCGTCTCATGCGCGTTCTGGAAGCGGCGGCCCTTGAAATTCGGCATCGGATTGGTCTTGCGCCAGACGATGTCGTTGAGGATCCAGAAGTTCAGATCCTGCAGCGTCGCGCCGACGCGGAAGATATTGTGATAGGAGCCGATGACCCAGATCGTGCCCGTCGGCTTCAGCACGCGGCGGCAGGCGAGCAGCCAGGCGCGGGTGAAGGCATCATAGGCTTCGAAGGAGGCGAACTGGTCCCATTCGTCATCGACGGCGTCGACCAGCGACTGGTCCGGACGATGCAGCGTGCCGCCAAGCTGGAGATTGTACGGCGGGTCGGCGAAGATGACGTCGACGGATTGATTGGGCAGTGCTTCAAGAGCGGCCACGCAATCGCCCTTGATGATCGTGTCGATCCAGGACCCCGGAACGGCTGAAGTCCTGAGGTCGGCAAGCGGGAAAACTGACGCCATGTGATACTCGCTGTTACACTTACTCGGTGCTCTTAACTGAGTGTTATGGTTACCTAACTTGGTTACCAAAGGCTAAAGCGGCGTCATATTTTCTGCATTCCCGGCGAAACCGCCGGGAATGCAGGCCTCTCGAAAGTCGCTATCGCGCTGAAAGCCCTAGATGTCGTGGACTGCGTGACTGTCGCCGGGTGCTTCTGCGCGTTCCGTCATACCGTAATCGCGAAGCACCTGCGCGACACGCAAACGATAGTCGGCAAAAACCGTCTTGCGACCCGCTTTCTGGGCGGCACGATGTGCCTCGCGGTTTCGCCATTGGCGAACGGCCGCCTCGTCGCGCCAAAAGGACAGCGACAGGAATTTACCTGGCTGGCTCAGGCTTTCGAAGCGCTCGATCGAGATAAAGCCGTCGATCGTTTCGAGTTCGGAGCGCAGCATTGCAGCAATGTCGAGATAGTGCTGGCGTTCGTCTGGATGGGGAACGACTTCGAAAATGACTGCGATCATGGCGATATCCTCGGAGCGTGCGGCAGGGAGATATTTTTCAGGAAAATGCGGTCTTCCTGCAAGATGAAACGCTCGCGGCGGGCCAAATCGAGATTGGCCTGCGCCAGCGGATCGGCGGCGAGGCTCTTGCGATAGGCTTCGTAGGCGGCGAGATTTTCGATGTTGTAGATGCCGTAGGCCGTCGTCAGCGAGCCCTCGTGCGGGGCGAAATAGCCGATCAGGTCCGCGCCGTTGCGCGGGATGACCTGGCCCCAGGCCTTGCCATATTCCGCGAAGGCGTCCTGCTTGAACGGATCGATCTGATAGCGGATGAAACAGGTAATCATTGGCTTTCTCCTTTGCTGATGGGAGTGTTTTCGCACATTGCAGGACGGAGATAGTTCGGTTACGATCGAAGTATGAAAGAAGGTCCAGACATAGCACAGATCGGCTCGCTGATCGGCGATCCCGCGCGAGCGAATATTTTGACGGCGCTGATGGGCGGCCGGGCGTTGACGGCAACGGAACTGGCAGCGGCTGCCGGCGTGACGCTGCAGACCGCGAGCGCTCATCTTTCCAAGCTCGAAGCGGGCGGCCTGCTGGTACAGCGCAAGCAGGGCCGCCATCGCTACTTCACACTGGCAGACGATCGCGTCGGCAAGCTGCTCGAGGGTATCATGGGTTTTGCCGCCAGCCGCGGACATCTGCGCCATCGTCCCGGTCCGAAGGAGCCGGCGCTGCGCAAGGCGCGCATATGCTACGATCATCTGGCCGGCGACTATGGTGTGCGCATGCTCGACAGCCTGATCGAGGCCGGGTCGATCTCCGCCGTGGGCGAAGGTCTCAGCCTGACAGCCGTCGGCGAGAAGCATTTGGGATCAATCGGCATCGACGTTTCCGGATTGCGCTCAAGCCGCCGCCCGCTTTGCCGATCCTGCCTGGATTGGAGCGAGCGGCGCGCGCATCTCGCCGGCAGCCTCGGCAAGGCGCTGCTTTCGAATTTCCTCGACAAGGGATGGGCGCGGCGCACCGAAAACAGCCGCTCGATCTTCTTCACGCCCGAAGGCGAGCGCCGGTTTCTGGCGCTCTTTCCGCTTGAATTAAGCGAGAGCACCTCGCAGCCGGAGCTGGATAACACGCCTTAGGCTGCCTTGATCAGGACACCACTGAAATTGTTTGCAGCAATGCGGCTGCAGAGCTCACCCCATTCGCAGCCGAGGCAGGCGTGACGGATTTCACCGCTGGCGAAATTACGGCGGAGCTTGGAAAGCAGCCTGGCATCCGGCACCAACACGGTTCCAGGACCGATCTCCTCGCCCAGCAATGCCACGATATCGGCAAGAGCCGCCGCATCCCGCTCGATGACCGAGGTCTTGAAGCAATGCGGCTCCTCCCCGTTCAGGAGGGGCGCGCAGATGTCGTCGGGTCCGGAGACCAGCTTGATCTCTTCCCCTTCCGACAGCCGCTCGGCGATGCGGCGATAATTGTCGGTGAAGGCTGAGTTATAGCCTTCACCGACAAAGGTCAGCATGCAGAGCAGATGGTGGGCGCGAAGCCTGACGGTCAATTCAGACGCGCCTTGCCGCCATAGACCTGGATGGTCTTCAGCACGGCAGCTGCAAGCGCCGACTTGAGCACGGCGCCGAGGATGAAGGGCGCTACGCCAAGCAGCCAGCCTTTTTCCGCACCGATCAGCGCTGCAAGCCATACGCCGCCGAACGCAAGGCAGAGAATGTTGGCCGAGAGATGCGCCAGGAAGCTGCGCACGACGCGATTGCCGCTCCAACCCCGCTCGGCAAGCAGACCGACGAGGGCGGCAATGATCGGGAAGGATACGAGATAACCCGCCGTCGGACCGATGAAGGGCGCAATGCCGCCTGCCCCGCCGGCGAGCACCGGAAAGCCGATCGCGGCTTCGCCCAGCCAGGCGAGAACGGTGACTGCACCAAGACGCCAGCCGTAGAGCGCGCCGATCATAGTGATCGCGAATGTCTGCATGGTGATCGGCACCGGCACCATCGGCACCGAGATTCGCGATGCGAGTGTCAGGATCAGCGTTCCGGCGAGAACGAACACGGTCTTGGTAACGAGCGAACGCTGCCCGAGGCGGAGCGGATCGAAAGCGACTTCATCATGATGCTGCAACAGGGACATAGGCTCTCCTTCCAGAATTATAGATAATTTTTGAGTCTCATCTATTTTATGAGAGAGATCGCGAAACCAGGCAAGTGGCAAGCGTTCGATATTTCGACTGAGCACGAAATACCATTGAAAAATAAGGGTAATAAAATCCAAAGACGCGACTCACTAAAGCAGGGCACTGACCGCGGAGCGGCGACATCAGGGCGAAGGAAGCCCTCGTGGAGCGCCGCCTTCAAAGCGTGCTCAGCCACATATCTCAAAATTATCTATAATTTTCAGCCGACGATTGCGAAGGCGTCGCGTGTCGATCCCGAAGGCGTGCGCACCGGCGCGCGGCCGATCCATTGCACATGCTTCTGCAGGATCGCTGCGGCCTCGTCGGCTCGCCCCTGGCGGAGAGCTGCCAGAATAGCGCGGTGATCGTGATCCGTGCGCTTCTCCCAGCCGGATTGCCAGGCGGAGAAGAGAAAGCGGGCGCTGGCGGCATGCAGGTCATCAATGGCGGCGAGCAAACGTGCCATGCCGCAGGGCGCGAGGATCAGACGGTGGAAGCGGCGATTGGCTTCCTCCCAGGCATGAACGTCACCGGCGGCATCGCCGTCGCGCGTCGCCTGTTCCGCCTCATCCAGAATAGCTGCAGTCAGATGCGGGGCTGCATGCTTGAGTGCAAGACCTTCGAGGGCTGCGCGCATTTCCGCAACCTCGCGGACTTCCTTAAGATCGAAAGAGGCGACACGGACGCCACGGCGCGGCAGGCTGATTGCCAGCCCCTGCGCCTCCAGCCGGCGGAACGCCTCGCGCACGGGCACGTGGCTCGTGCCGAACTCTTCGGCGATGTGATCCTGCCGCAGGCGGGCATCGGGCGCGATCTCGCCGCGGATGATGCGGTCGGCAAGCACCCGGCTGATGCGGCTGGCAATGGTGTCGTCGCGCTCCTTGGCCATGGCCGATCCTTAAAGGCGGGGCCATCCGATGTCGAGCAACAAGAAACCTTCGTCACCTCTTTTGCGCATTTCGACCTTTTCGCTCACTGCAGCGCAGCCATGCCCGCCAATTGGTTGAGCTTTGCCGACATATCGTGTAAAGCCCGGCGGTCGTTTTTCAGAGCACCTCCCGAAACACCGATGGTTTCCTGGAGCGTGCCGATCCCAGCCACATCAAAGGCAGTAATTTCATGAGCAATGGTTTCGACCTCATCATTTTCGATTGCGACGGCGTTCTGGTCGATTCGGAAATCATCGCGGCGCAGGTTGAATCGAAGCTGCTGACCGATGCCGGCTATCCGATCAGCGCCGAGGAAATGGGCGAACGCTTCTCCGGCATGACGTGGCGCAACATCCTGTACGAAGTCGAGCGCGAGGCCAGCATCCCCCTCTCTGCTTCGCTGCTCGACAAATCGGAAAAACTGCTCGACCTAGCGCTTGCCAGCGACGTTCAGGCTATATCGGGCGTGCCGCAGGCGCTGTCACGCCTGCCGATGCCGCGCTGCATTTGCTCGAACTCCAGCGCCGCGCGGCTTGAAATGATGCTGACGAAGGTCGGTTACTTCAAGCTGTTTGCTCCCAATATCTTTTCCGCCAAGGATCTCGGCGCCGACCGCGTAAAGCCCAAGCCGGACATCTTCCTGCATGGCGCCAAGCAGATGAATGTCAGCCCAGCCAATACGATCGTCGTCGAAGATTCGGTTCACGGCGTCCAGGCGGCGCGCGCTGCCGGCATGCGCGTCATCGGCTTCACCGGCGCATCGCACAGCTATCCTTCGCATGCCGACAGGCTGACCGATGCCGGTGCCGAAACCGTTGTCAGCCGCATGGCCGAGCTGCCCGGCGTCGTCATGGCACTCGCCGAATGGGATGGCGTCCTCTGAGGCAATAGGCAATAGGCAATAGGCAATAGGCAATAAATGTTGCGGCTATAGTGCCGGCGGCAACAAGGACAAGGTGATCTTTTCCTACTGCCTACTGCCTACTGCCTACTGCCTACCGCTTGACCCCAACCTTAGTGACGCTTCTTGCGCGCCGGCTTCTCGCCCTTTGCCGGCTTCTGCGGGCCTTGATCGAAGCCGATCTGGACGATGGTGAAGCCGCCCGAGCCACCGGCAACCTGGATATCGTCATCGGTGAAAAGGAACTGCGCAGTGGTCTCGCCCGGCGGGATTTCCGCCGTGTACATAATGGTCTTGCTATAGAGCGCATTGTCGTTGTCCATGACGGCAACATGGATCGGCAGGGTCACCTTGCCGGAGCTGCCCATCGGGCCGGCAACCAGGCGTCCCTGCGCCACGACGTGAATGCCGAGGCTGGTGCCGTCCGTGGTGCACTGGCGTGTCGCCTCAGCCAGCGAAGCCTGATAGATCAGCTGGTTCGGATCATCCTTGGCGCCTTTGGCGTAGGTGCGATAGACGGAATCCTCGTCGCGGATGACGGCCTGCGGGCACTTGCCCGCGACATAAGACTGGCCGCCGGTCGGAGCAGCGGTCGCGGCTCCGGTTTGCGGCGCTACCGTTACATCCGTTGCCGGCTGTTTTTCACTACTGCCGCCAATACCGAGAGTGCTGCAGCCCGTCAGCAATGCCAGAAGCGAAGCGGAGAAAAGACGACGCGAAACCTTGCCAAACACTATTATTCCACCCTCTCCATATATTTCATGTAATCGGCCTGCAGCCTGTCAAACAGGCCTTTTATGACACTTGGCGATGGTCTATACCAGCGACGCAGCGAAAAATCGATTGGGTAGACACCGTTTTGGCTCACTTTTCGAGATCGACAGATTGCCACAAACGGCCTCCGCCCGGCGCTGATCCCACGCGCCTTGCGCAAACGCGAAAACCACGCGGCTGATCCGACGCAAAAAGACCGGCCGCCGTCGTTTCGTTCCTCTACCCTCTCAATCGATCACTCAGGCAATTTTGCGACCAAAGGAATTCTAGACCGTGGACTACATTTCAACGCGGGGAGAAGCCCCTGCCCTTGGCTTCTGTGACGCTCTCCTAGCTGGCCTTGCTCGTGATGGCGGGCTTTATGTTCCCCGTGAATGGCCTGTCCTGACGAAGAAGGAAATCCGCGCGTTCCGCGGCAAGAGCTATCAGGATGTTGCCTTCGCCGTCCTTTCGCCCTTCACCAATGGCGAAATCCCGGCCGATGTCTTCCGCGGCATGATCGATGATGCCTACGCCACCTTCCGGCATCCGGCGGTCGCACCGCTCGTCCAGACCGGGCCGAACAGCTTCGTCATGGAGCTCTTCCACGGCACGACGCTCGCCTTCAAGGATGTCGCCATGCAGCTGCTCGCGCGGCTTATGGACTATGCGCTGGAAAAGCGCGGCCAGCGGGCGACCATCGTCGGCGCGACCTCGGGCGATACTGGCGGTGCGGCGATCGACGCCTTTGCCGGACGCGAACGCACCGATATCTTCATTCTTTTCCCGCATGGAAAAGTCTCGCCGGTGCAGCAGCGGCAAATGACCACCTCGACGGCGGCAAATGTACATGCACTGGCGATCAAGGGCAATTTCGACGATTGCCAAAACCTCGTCAAAGCCATGTTCAACGACGCCGCCTTCCGCGACAAGGTTAAGCTTTCCGGCGTCAATTCAATCAACTGGGCGCGAATCATGGCGCAGGTTGTCTATTATTTCACGACAGCCGTCGCCCTCGGCGGTCCGGACCGCAAAATCTCCTTCACTGTGCCGACCGGGAATTTCGGCGATATTTTCGCTGGCTACGTCGCCAAGCGCATGGGCCTGCCGATCGAAAAGCTTGTTATCGCCACCAATGAAAACGATATCCTCGCCCGCATGCTGAAGACTGGCCGCTATGAAATGCGCTCAGTCAAGGCAACCACCTCGCCGTCGATGGATATCCAGATCTCCTCCAATTTCGAGCGGCTCCTGTTCGAGGCCAACGGCCGCGACGCCTCCAAGGTGCGCGCCGCCATGGAGAGCCTGAAGCAGTCGAACGGATTTTCGGTCAGCGAAGAGGCTCTGAAGTTCATCAAGAAGGACTTCCGCGCTGGCCGCGCCAGCGAGAAGCAGGTGGCCGAAACGATCCGCAAAACCCTTGCCGATACAGGCTATCTGCTCGATCCGCATACGGCAATCGGCGTCTTCATTGCGGGCAAGAACGAGCGTCCCAGCAGTCCGATGGTAACGCTTGCGACCGCCCACCCGGCAAAATTCCCCGCCGCAGTAAAATCCGCATCCGGTATTGACCCGGCGCTTCCGACGTGGCTTGCTGGTCTGATGACCAGGGAGGAGCGTTTCGACATTCTCGATCCGGAACTTAAAGCCGTCGAAAGCTTTATCGGCAGGCATATCCGGACCGGCGAATAACAGACGCGGAAAGACAAGCGATGACAGTGGAGTGCACCCGGCTAGCGTCCGGGCTGACAGTAGCGACCCAATCGATGCCACACCTCGAAAGCGTGGCACTCGGCGTTTGGATCAAGTCGGGTTCGCGCAACGAAACCGAAGCAGAACACGGTATCGCGCATCTGCTCGAGCATATGGCATTCAAGGGCACGGCGCGGCGCTCGGCCCGGCAGATCGCCGAGGAAATCGAGAATGTCGGCGGCGAAGTCAACGCCGCCACCTCGACCGAAACCACGTCCTATTATGCCCGCGTGCTGAAGGACCATGTGCCGCTCGCCGTCGATATCCTTGCCGATATCCTGACCGAGTCGGCCTTCGACGAAGAAGAGCTGGCGCGCGAAAAGCAGGTCATCCTGCAGGAAATCAATGCCGCCAACGATACGCCCGACGATGTCGTCTTCGACAAGTTTTCCGAGGTCGCCTATCGCGACCAGACGCTCGGGCGCGCCATTCTCGGCACGCCGGAAACCGTCGTATCCTTCTCGCCGGAACAGATCCGCTATTACCTGGGCCGCAACTATACGACCGACCGCATGTTCGTCGTGGCGGCCGGCGCTGTCGACCATGAAAGCTTCGTGCGCCAGGTCGAGGAGCGCTTCTCCAGCCTGCCGACAAAACCGTCCGCTCCGCCCGTTATTGAGCCGGCGCGCTATATCGGCGGCAACATTCGCGAAACGCGCGACCTGATGGATGCGCAGATCCTGCTCGGCTTCGAAGGCCGCGCCTATCATACCCGCGATTTCTACTGTTCGCAGATCCTCGCCAATATCCTCGGCGGCGGCATGTCCTCGCGGCTGTTCCAGGAAGTGCGCGAATTCCGCGGTCTCTGTTATTCGGTCTACGCCTTCCATTGGGGCTTCTCCGATACGGGCATCTTCGGCATCCATGCCGCGACCGGCGGCGAGAACCTGCCGGAACTGCTGCCCGTCATCATCGACGAGCTGCATAAATCCTCCCATGACATTCAGCAGCAGGAAATCGAGCGCGCCCGCGCCCAGATCCGCGCACAGCTGCTGATGGGCCAGGAAAGCCCGGCCGCCCGCGCCGGCCAGGTCGCAAGGCAGATGATGCTTTATGGCCGCCCCATCCCGAACCAGGAGATGCTGGAGCGCCTGGAAGGCATCACGATCGACCGCCTGACGGATCTTGCCGGCCGGCTGTTCTTCGATACAGTACCGACGCTTTCTGCGATCGGGCCGCTGGAGCAGCTCGCGCCGATGGAGGACATCGTCACCTCGCTGTCGTCGCCGGTCCCTGCCTCCAGAAGCGCAAGCGGCTAAGGGCACGCCGCAGGCCTATGGGTGCAATTCTCGGGGGAGTGCTTGGCGGCATGCAAAAATCTGTCTTTCGGTTTCTCTCACGTCATTCGGACGCGGTTGAACTCGAAAACGACAATTATTTGCTGCGGCTGCCGCGCTACTCCGATTTCAATCAATGGCATAAGCTTCGGGCGGAAAGCCGCCGCTTTCTGGAACCCTGGGAGCCCACCTGGCGGCATGACGAGATGACCGAAGGTGCCTATCGGGCGCGCATCATCCGTGGTAAGCAGGAATACAGCTCCGGCCAGGCCATACCGCTCTTCATTTTTCTCAGGGAAAACATGACGCTGGTTGGCGGCATCACGATCGGCTATATTCGCCGAGGTGCTGCGCAGAGCTGCATGATCGGGTATTGGATGGGCGAGCGCTACTCCGGTCAGGGCCATATGTTCGCCGCACTTCAGTTGGTTATACCCTATATCTTTTCCGGACTTGAGTTGCACCGAATTGAAGCAGCCTGTATTCCGGATAACGAGCGTAGCATGCGGCTTTTGGAAAAAGCCGGTTTCCAGCGGGAAGGTCATTTGCGCGGTTATCTTAAAATCAACGGTCAGTGGCGCGACCATGTGATGTTTTCAAGGTTGGCATCCGACACCAACCCGAACCGAAGCTTCGACCAGCGATGATCGCCGGATCGATGCAGACGTGGCCGATGGCCCGCCGGCTATGCGCCGTGATCGCAACGCTTGCTGCCGCCATGCTGCTGTTGATCGCCGGGATGGCCGATGCAGCCGAGCCCGTGAAGATCTCGCGTGACGATACTGCGCTCGACCTCACAGCGACGACCGAAATCTACACCAATCAGGGTGAAGCCTTTCAGGTTTCGACGGCTGCCGGCGCCGATGGCATCCGCCGCCGCATCGAGGTTCGCTCCTCCTCGCCCAATCATCAGGGTGACTGGGCGGTTTTCGCGCTCGCCAATGTCTCCGAAGAGCAGCTCGAGCGCGTCATCGTTGCCCCGCATTTCCGCCTTGTGAATTCAAAAGTCTTCTGGCCCGATCTCGGCTCGCAGCGCATCGTCGCGATCACGCCGAGCGAAGGTTTCGCACTCGATCGTCAGCCTAGCGACGAAGCCGATGTTTTCCGCATAACGCTGAACCCCGGCGCCGTCGTCACCTTCGTTGCCGAGCTTTCGTCGCCGAACCTGCCGCAGCTCTATCTCTGGGAACCGAACGCGTACAAGGACACGGTCAACGCCTTCACGCTCTATCGCGGCATCGTGCTCGGCATCGCCGGCCTGCTGGCGGTGTTCCTGACCATTCTTTTCGTGGTCAAGGGAACCTCGATGCTGCCGGCGACGGCCGCACTCGCCTGGGCGGTGCTCGGCTATATCTGCGTGGACTTCGGCTTCCTCGGCAAGCTCATCAGCATCACGTCCAGCGACCAGCGAATATGGCGCGCCTGCGCGGAGGTGGCGCTCGCCTCCAGCCTGGTGATCTTCCTCTTCACCTATCTCAATCTCAATCGCTGGCACGCTCACCTCGGCTATGTGACGCTCGCCTGGGTGCTCGGCCTTGCCCTGCTCTTCGGCGTGGCGATCTACGATCCGTCGATTGCGGCCGGCATCGCCCGGCTGTCGCTGGCGCTGACGGCAACGGCCGGCCTGCTGCTCATCATCTATCTCGGCTTCAGCCGATATGACCGGGCCATCTTGCTCGTGCCCGCCTGGGCGCTGATCCTCGTCTGGCTGTTCGGCGCCTGGATGACGGTCATGGGCAAGCTTGACAATGACATCATCCAGCCGGCACTCGGCGGAGGTCTCGTGCTGATCGTGCTCCTGATCGGCTTCACGGTTATGCAGCACGCCTTTGCCGGCGGTGCTTTCCAGCAAGGGCTGTTCTCCGATCTGGAGCGACAGTCCCTGGCGCTGACAGGCTCCGGCGATACCGTCTGGGATTGGGACGTGGCCCGCGACCGCGTGGTGACGACGCCCGATATCTCGGTGAAGCTCGGCCTTTCGCCCGGAACCATGCACGGCGCAGCGCGCAACTGGCTGCCGCGGCTGCATCCCGATGATCGCGACCGTTTCCGCGCTACACTCGACGTGCTTCTGGAACATCGGCGGGGCCGGCTGAACCACGAATTCCGTATTCGCGCGGAAGACGGGCATTTCCACTGGCTGTCGATCCGCGCCCGGCCAGTGCTGGGCTCCAATGGTGAGATCATTCGCTGCGTCGGTACGATCGTCGACATTACCGAGCAGAAGAATTCGATTGAGCGGCTGCTGCACGATGCCGTGCATGACAATCTCACCGGATTGCCGAACCGCCAGGTCTTCCTTGATCGTCTGCAGGCCGTTCTGACGCTGGCTTCCGATGGAAATCAATTGCGGCCGACAGTCATCGTCATCGACATCGATCGCTATAAACTCGTCAACGATACGCTTGGCTTTGCCGCTGGTGACAATATCCTGATCGCGCTGACCCGTCGCCTTCGCCGCCTGATGAAGCCGCAGGATACGCTCGCCCGTCTTTCGGGCGATCAGTTCGGCCTCATCCTCGTTTCCGAACGAGATCCCGCCAAGGTCGCAGATTTTGCCGACGCGATCAGCAAGGCGATCATGGTACCGATCAATTTCGCTAACCGCGAGATCATTTTGACGGCATCCGTCGGCTTGACCTCCTGGGTCGATCAGCAGGAAAATGCGGCGGGGATGCTCAGCGACGCGGAACTTGCCATGTACCGCGCCAAGCGCGCCGGCGGCAACCGCGTCGAGCCTTTCCAACCGGCCTTCCGCAGCTTCGGCACCGACCGGCTGCAGCTTGAAACCGATTTGCGCCGTGCGGTCGAACGCAAGGAACTTTCGCTCGTCTATCAGCCAATCGTTCGGCTTGAGGATGCAGAAATCGCAGGCTTCGAGGCGCTGATGCGCTGGGAGCATCCGAAGCGCGGCAATATCCCGCCGTACGAATTCATCCCGATCGCCGAGGCCTCCGACATCATCGGGCCGCTCGGCATGTTCGCCCTGGAGCAAGCGACCAACGACCTGAAGGCATGGCAGCGACAGACCGGTGACCTGCCGCTGTTCGTCTCCATCAACCTTTCCAGCGTTCAGCTCCTCAACAACGAGCTTTACGACGATATCCGTGCGCTGCTCGCCAAGACCCATTGCGATCCAAGCCGCATCAAGCTGGAGCTGACGGAATCGCAGGTGATGGAAAATCCGGAACAGGCGCGGCTCGTGCTCGACAAGCTGCGTGACGCCGGCATAGGCCTTGCGCTCGACGATTTCGGCACAGGCTATTCCTCGCTCGCCTACCTCACCCGTTTCCCCTTCGATACGATCAAGCTCGACAAGGCGATGGTCCGCGACGACAGCGACAAGAAGGCGGTTCTGCTGCGCTCGGTCATTTCCATGGCGCGCGAACTCAACATGCGCGTCGTCGCCGAGGGCATCGAATCGGAAGAGGACGCGCTGGAGCTCGCCAAAATCGGCTGCAGCTATGGCCAGAGCTTCATCTTCGGGCCGCCGATGGGCTCGGATTCGGTGATACGCCTGTTGAAGGAACGCTTTCCGCTGACGAAGCGCGCCTGAGTATTCGATCACGCGCTGTCGATCAATTCCCTGATATAGTCGAGCTTGGCAACCACCGGCGGCGAAAGAATGAAGGGATAGGAATCCGGCTGCCCCATGCTGCGCTGGATGGAATTGATCGCCACGCTCAAAGGGATCCAGGCGCTGACGAGCTGCTCGGCACTTTCCGCCTTGTAAGGATTGAAATCCACCTCGGCCGCCATGTCGTGATAGCGATGGGGATCGATCGCCAAGCCGAAGGAGCGCGCCGTTTCCAGCGTATCGACGATGTGCAGATAATGCGCGAAGCATTCGGCGAAATCCTCCCATGGATGGGAGCTGGCATAGGCGCTGATGAAACTTTCCTGCCAGTTTGCAGGCGGGCCATTGTCGTAATGGGCCTGAAGTGCCAAGCCATAATCGGCGCGCTCGTCGCCGAAGACGGCGCGAAAGGGATCGAATTGCCCGCGATCGCGGACAAGCTTGTTCCAGATGAAATGGCCGGTCTCGTGGCGGAAGTGGCCGAGCAAAGTGCGATACGGCTCGTTCATCGAGGTGCGCGCCTGTTCGCGCGTCGCATCGTCGGCCTCCGCGGCGCGGATCGCGATCAGTCCTTCTTCATGACCTGTCATCGCCGGGACGACAGTGCCGCCTTGCACTTCGTCTTCAAGGAAGTCGAACACCAGCCCGCCTTGCGGGTCCTCTGTCCGGTTAGGATGGGGCAGCTTCAAGCGCAAAAGCGAATAGAACAGATGCCGCTGCGCCTGGCCGATGCGTCGCCAGCGATCTATGCCCTGCTCGGTGTCGGTGTTCGGCACGAGACGATTGTGCCGGCACGCGACGCAATAGAGCTGCTGCTCCTCGGCATCGATGAGCCAGTTGCAGATATCGAGCTCGGCATTGGCGCAAAAGCGCAGATGCCTGGTGGGTTCGGAAACCAGATGCCAATTCGGGCTCTCACCGGGCTCCAGCGCGTGAATCGCCATCAGATCCGGAACGAAGCCGAGCTGATGTCCGCAACGGACACATTGCCTGTTGTCGAAATGCACTGGCTGGCCGCAATGGTCGCAGGTGAAAAGCCGCATGCCCCCTCGCAAAGGATGGTTGCCCCATACTGAATATTAAAGAGCCTGCCACGTTTCCGTAACAGGCTCTTCCTCCCAACATCGCCGCTTCGACGTCAATTCAAACGGAGCAGCGACCATGGATTGGCAAAACAAGCAGCCGGTCACATCCGGTCGACCGCCCCCTTGACCTTATCTTTGGCCTTGCCGACGGCGGTCTGCACCTTGCCCTTGGCTTCCTGCGCAGCGCCCTTGGCGCGCATTTCCTTATCATTCGTCGCCTTGCCGGCCATCTGTTTGGCCTTGCCGGCAATTTCGTTCGCCTTACCGGACACCTTGTCGGTCGTGCTGCTCATGTCTGACGCCTCCTGGGCTAGGACGGCGGAATTGCCGTCGCTCTGCCAGAAAAACGTCACATCAGCTATTTCGTTCCAAAATAACGCAAATCGGCTCAGCTATGGCCGGCATGCGGTGACAGCATGACCGGATTGATACCCATGAGAGCCAACGCACGGTCATACTTGTTGTCGAGGCTGCGATCGAAGATCAATTCTTCGTTTGCAGGGCAGTTCAACCAGCCATTGTTGCCGATCTCCGCCTCGAGCTGACCAGCGCCCCAGCCGGCATAGCCGAGCAACATGGTCGCGCGCTTCGGGCCGCTTCCCTTGGAAATGGCTCGGACGATATCGAGCGTCGCCGTCAGGCTGATATCGTCGCTGACCGGAATGCTGCTGTCGCTGATGTAATCGTCGGAATGCAGAACGAAACCGCGGCCACTTTCGACAGGACCGCCGGTCTGGATCGGGAAATCGCGCGCCATCTGCGGAAGCACGATAGCATCGTCGTCCTTTATCATTTCGAGATGCAAGAGGACATCGGTGAATGTCAGCTTTTGAGCCCGGTTGATGACAAAGCCCATGGCGCCGGCATCGGAATGGGCGCAGATATAAACAACCGTGCGATGAAAGTTCCGATCCTCCATGCCGGGCATGGCGATCAGGAACTGACCATCGAGAAAACCTCTTTCGCGTCTATTCTTCAGCGTCGATAGGGACATCGTGCCTCCTGACCGCAGTTCACAACTGCGCCGCCTCATACCAAGATGGGGCAATGTCATAAATCAATCAACTGAAAATGATCATTTACCTCTTCGGTCCTGCTGGCTCCCGGCAGCCCTATCCGCTAAATCCTTGTTCCATGATCGAAATAAACACCGTTGCCCGCCTGTCGGCACTTCTCGCCACTTTGTTTTTCAGCACCGCGGCGGCCCATGCCGCAACGAGCGAGTGGATAGACAATCAGGGCGGCAGAATGCGTCTGATAGCACTGGCGCCGGACGCGGAAGGGCATATCCGTGCCGCCTTGCAGATCGAGCCGGAGCCGGGCTGGATCACCTATTGGCGCGAACCAGGTCAGGGCGGAATTCCCCCGCAAATAACGCCGGCAGCCGGCAGCGGCGTAACCCTGGAAAGGGCGGGCTATCCCGTGCCGAAGCCGATCCGCGTCGGCCCCATCCAGGAAATCGGCTACGACGCGCCGGTCACGTTTCCGCTTGATCTGCGTGTCACCGGCAAGGCGCCGGCAAAGCTTGAGCTGACGGCTTTCATCGGCCTCTGCAAGGATATCTGCATTCCTTTCAAGGCCGAATACTCCCTGCCCTTGCCGACAGATGTGCAGCCGACCTCGCATGAACTGGCCTTGCTCGATGCGGCAAAGGCTGTGCTACCGCAGCCTCCTTCCCCGGATTTCGCCGTCCAGAGCCATAAGATCTCTACCGACGCCAAGAGCCTTTCGCTGCATCTGACGCTGCCGGAGGCAAGCCGGAAGATGCCTGATATCTATGTCACGGGGCCGTCGGGCTACGTGTTCTTTCAGCAAGCGAATGCGAAGCGCGAGGGAACTGCCTTCTCGGCCGAGATCGAGATCGGCAAATTGCCGAAGGATTATGATCCGAAAGGCAAGGACTGGAGTATTCTGGTCGTCGATGGCGACCGGGCGATGGAAACCACCCTTGCGCTGGAATAGCTGGGATCTATAGTTCTCTGAACCATCTTCATGCCATCGGCGGCCGTTTGAGCGCCCCGAAACAACGACCCAAGGAGAGAGCCATGACTATCGCCATCGGCGACACGCTGCCTGCCGCCACCTTCAAGGAAAAGACCACCGACGGCCCGGTCGAGATCAGCACCGAGCAGCTGTTTGCCGGCAAGCGCGTCGTCCTCTTCGCCGTTCCCGGCGCGTTCACGCCCACCTGCTCGCTCAATCACTTACCGGGCTTTCTCGAAAACCGCGATGCCATTCTTGCCAAGGGCATCGATGACATCGCCGTGGTTTCCATCAACGACTGGCACGTCATGGGCGCCTGGGCGCAATCGTCCGGCGGCCTCGGCAAGATCCACTTCCTCGCCGATTGGGACGGCGCCTTCACCAAAGCGCTCGGCCTCGAGGTCGATCTCTCGGCCGGTGGGCTCGGCATTCGCTCCAAGCGTTATTCCATGCTGGTGGAAAACGGC
Organism: Martinezella sp. CNPSo 3732; assembly: GCF_057784515.1. Taxonomy (NCBI): domain Bacteria; kingdom Pseudomonadati; phylum Pseudomonadota; class Alphaproteobacteria; order Hyphomicrobiales; family Rhizobiaceae; genus Martinezella; species Martinezella sp. CNPSo 3732. The sequence continues at coordinate 23,496 of NZ_JBXSOO010000002.1, read as the reverse complement.
GTGGTAAAGACGCTGAATATCGAGGAAAGCCCCGGCCAGGCGACGGTTTCAGGTGCTGCCGCGATGATCGAGCAGCTTTAAGATTTTGATGGATTTGGAAAGGCTGGGCGCCTTGAACCCAGCCTTTCCCAACTAAAGGTAAGGCGCAAGCCCCTCCTCATCTCTTCTATCTGCTTGTTACCCGGATATAATAACCATCCGGATCCACGATACGGAAATCGCGTAGTCCCCATGGCTGAAAGGCAAGCTCCGATATCAGATGGTCGCCGCCTTTGGCGACGTTATAGAAACCTTCCACATCCTCAACGCTCAGCACGATTTCGATGCCGAGGCCTAGTCGTTCGCCACTAGCAGCTCGAAGTGGGTGACCCGGTCCGAGCGCGTCTCGCTTGTTGATGGAAATGACTGCCTCGTCATTCGAGAGCATCGTGTATTGCTCGCTTGTATCGCCAACCACCTGGAAGTTCAGTGCCCGTCGATAGAATTCTATCGACGCCGGCACATCGGCGACAAACAGCTCAAGCCTTAGCTTCATGACATTCTCTCCTACCCGTAAACTTTGTCGCTCGATGCTGCGTGAAAATACAACTGTCGTTAGCGTTGTGGCGATAGGGCGCGGACATTATTGCCGGTAGATATTCCAGCCTTGTTCACCGCAAATTCCTGCCAGTTCACGGCTCGCCTCTTTTTCGCCGCATTTCATCGGCTACTACATGTAATGTTATTACATAATTGAAAGCCCCTGAATGCCCTTTGATCGTGATCCCTTCGCGTCGTCCCTCATAGGGCGCTCGGCCTTAATGCGCCTTGCCTATGTGGCGGTTGGCATTGCTGTGCTTTGGGCAGCCATCGGCTGGGCGGTGGCGCTGGCATGAACGATCTGATCCGCCTCAACAATCTCACGGTCACCTATGAACGCCATCCGGCCGTTCACCACATCTCGGGCGGCTTTGCCACCGGTAGCCTGACGGCGATTGCCGGGCCGAACGGGGCGGGAAAATCGACCTTGCTCAAAGCGATCGTCGGCGAACTCAGCCCGGCGGAAGGGTCGATCGATCGCGGGGGGCTGGCCCGCAACGATTTCGGCTATCTGCCGCAAGCGGCTGATATCGTCAGACGCTTTCCGATTTCGGTTGCCGATACGGTCATGCTCGGTGCCTGGAAGAATGCCGGCGCCTTTGGCCGGTTTTCTCTAGAGGATGCCGAGCGGGCGCAAGAGGCGCTCGGCATCGTCGGACTTTCGGGCTTCGAAAAGAGGTATATCGGCTCGCTTTCGGCGGGGCAGTTCCAGCGCGTGCTATTCGCGCGGCTACTGCTGCAGGATGCCCGCGTCATTCTACTGGACGAACCCTTCACCGCGATCGATCAGCGCACGACACGCGATCTTCTCGACCTCGTACTGCGATGGAACCGGGAGGGACGCACGGTCATCGCCGTCCTGCACGATTTCGAGCAGGTGCGAAGCTATTTTCCCGAGACACTGCTGATCGCCCGCGAACTTGTGGGATGGGGCAAGACGCAGGATATTATGAGCCCCGCCAATCTCATCAAGGCGCGCGCAATGGCCGAGCGCTGGGATGACGAGGCTGCGACATGCCTGTCCGAGGAAGAGCATGACGAAGGCGCCCTCGTGAAGCGGGAGCCTGCCGAATGACCGTCTACGATATCTTCCTCGCCCCTTTTGCGGACTACGGTTTCATGCGGCGCGCGCTGATTGCCTGCGTCTGTCTCGGCCTCGGCTCCGGCCCAATCGGCGTCTTCCTGATGCTCCGGCGCATGAGCCTGATGGGCGATGCCATGAGCCATGCCGTCCTGCCTGGTGCTGCCATCGGCTATCTCATCGCCGGCTCGCTGTCGCTGACGGCCATGGGGCTAGGCGGGCTTGTCGCTGGCCTTTCGGTGGCGCTGCTGTCCGGCCTCGTCAGTCGGGTGACCGTGCTGCAGGAGGATGCGAGCTTTGCCAGCTTCTACCTGACCTCGTTGGCGCTCGGCGTCCTCATCGTGTCGCTGCGCGGCTCCAATATCGATCTCCTGCATGTGCTCTTCGGCACGATCCTCGCAATCGACGCGCCGGCTCTCTACCAGATCGGTGCGATCACGACGGTGACGCTGCTGGCGCTCGCCGTCATCTATCGGCCGCTGGTCATGGAATGCTTCGATCCCGGTTTCCTGCGTGCCGTCGGCGGGCGCGGACCGCTCTATCACTTCCTGTTCCTGCTGCTGGTCGTTCTCAACCTCGTCGCTAGCTTCCAGGCGCTCGGCACGCTGATGGCCGTCGGGCTGATGATGCTGCCGGCGGCCGTGGCGCAGCTCTGGTCGCGCAGCCTGCCCGCCATGATGATGATCGCAACAGGAACGGCGATGGCTTCAGGTTATGTCGGCCTCATCGCCTCCTACCATCTCGAATTCGCATCAGGCCCGACCATCATCATCACCGCCAGCCTGATCTACGGCTTCTCCATTCTCTTCGCACCCTCGGGCCTTGCCCGGCGGTTCTTCCCCCGTCCCCATCTCCGGGGCTAATCCGAACAAGGAGACTCGCATGAACAAACAGAGACTGCTCCTCTCAGCCGCTGCGGCAGCCTTCGTCGCCTTTGGCGTCGCCGCACCTGCTTCCGCCGAAACCCTCAATGTGGTGGCGTCCTTCACTGTGCTTGCCGATGTTGTCAAGCATGTCGGCGGCGACCATGTAAAAGTGTCCAGCCTCGTCGGCCCGAACGGCGACCCCCATGAATTCGAACCTTCGCCGGCCGATGCCAAGACGCTGAATGCGGCCAAGATCGTCTTCGTTAGCGGCGAAGGCCTGGAAGGCTGGATGGACCGGCTGATCAGCGCCTCCGGCTACAAGGGAACGCCTGTTGTCGCTTCGGAAGGCATCGACACGCGCACCATGGTCGATGATGGCAAGACGGTCACCGATCCGCATGTCTGGAACAGCCCGGTCAATGTGAAAATCTGGGTCGCCAATATAGAAAAGGCTCTGTCCGCGGCCGATCCGGCCGACGCCGCCGATTTCAAGGCCAACGCCGAGCGCTACAGGAAGGTCCTGACCGAACTCGACGCCTATGCGCACAGCAAATTCGACAAGATTCCGGACGATCGCCGCAAGGTGCTGACCAGCCATGACGCCTTCGGCTATTTCGGCCGCGAATATAAAGTGCACTTCCTTGCTCCGATTGGCTTTTCGACAGAGACGGAAGCCTCGGCTGCCAAGGTCGCCCAGCTGATCGAGCAGATCAAGACCGAGCATGTGAAGACCTATTTCTTCGAAAACTCGAACGATCCGCGCCTCGTCAAGCAGGTCGCCAAGGCAACCGGCGCCGAGCCTGGCGGTGAGCTCTATGTCGAATCGCTGTCAAAAGCCAACGGACCGGCTTCGACTTACGAAAAAATGTTCCGTTATAACGTTGATCAACTCGCCACAGCCATGGCTAAGTCGAGCTGATCGCTCAATTGATCGAGGTCGCAGGCATAGACTGCCTGCGACCACACCGCTTAAATGTTGAAATCGAAGACCATCAGGCCGGCCAGACCGCCGTCCGTGGACGAAACGATCCGTTCGCCGACGGCGACATGATCGGGATGCACCAGATAGGCATCGCGCGCTTCGACACTCTCGAAGGTAACGACAAATCCATCGGCGAAGCCGCCATGCAGGCCTTCGGGCGAGACGTTCGGCCCATATTTCACGTCAACAATGCCCGGGATGACCTTCTGCAGGGCGACGACGGAGTCGAAGAGCGCCGTCTTCTCGTCCTGTGTCAGGGCGGACTTGAGTCTAAGAAAAACGCAATGCAGGATCATAAGGCAATCTCCCTGGAAGTCGGCGGCAGCATAGAGGGAAAGGGCAACCGGGCAAGGCACCAATTCGCGAACATTGCATTCCGGCAGCCAAGCGAATGGCAACGCGTTTAGCGCGAAGCGCAGCTCACGCTGACAAATGAGCTTTGGCTGTGGCAGTGATTTCGCGTGTCAATTCCGCAAGCCGGTCGGCTGCGAGACGGTTCACTTGCCAATATAATGGAATATCCAGCGGCGTTTCGGGAATCAGCTCGACCAAGCGCCCTGCCTCCAGATGCTCCCGCACAAGCTGGATGGGATTCATGCCCCATCCCATGCCTGCAAGGCTGGCATCGACGAAGCCTTGAGTCGAAGGCAGCCAGTGGCTCGGATAGGCAAAATCCTCTCCGAATGTCTGGCGTATCCAGCGGCTTTGAAGCCTGTCCTTCTGGTTGAAGGTCAGGGCGGGCGCATTCTGGATGCCTTCCGGGGTAACACCTTTTGAAAAATGCCGAGCGATGAAATCGGGACTTGCTGTCGCATGGTAGCGAAGAGCGCCGAGAAACATACGCCGGCAGCCCTGAATCGGCTTTTCCAGGCTGGTGACAGCTGCAATAACCCGCCCCCGCTGTAGCCATTCGGCCGTATGATCCTGGTCGTCGATGGCGATATCAAGCAGATAGGAGGAACGTTTGGCAAAACCGGATATGGCTTCCACGAACCACGTCCCAAGACTGTCGGCATTCGTGGCAACGTGAAGCGTAACTCGTTGCTTGGGATCGCCGGGATCGACGAGCGCCGGCAAACGTCCGAACAGCTCGTCTTCGAGCATTCCGACATTCTCCATATGGCGGCAGAGCCAATCACCCTTTTCCGTCGCGGTGCAGGGATTACCCCTGACGATCAGGACGATGCCCAGGCGTTCTTCAAGCTGCTTCACCCGCTGCGAGACGGCCGAAGGCGTGACGTTGAGAATAGCTGCCGCCTTTTCGAAGCTGCCGGTCTGGACGACCATGGAAACGGCACGGAGAGCGGAATAGTCGAGCATGGCTTAGTTTTTCTTAATCTGGATTAACAACATTAAGTAGCCTAAATCTTCCTTAGGCGATATCGCAAATGCTCTTTTGGTTTCGGAGCATTTCGGCAAGGATGAATTTTTCGATCTATATGACGGGCCTGATGATGGGGCTCAGCCTGATTGTCGCGATCGGCGCGCAAAACGCCTTCGTCCTGCGTCAGGGCCTTCGCAACGAGCACGTATTCGCCGTGTGCCTTGCATGTGCGCTCTCCGACGCAGCGCTCATCATCCTCGGGGTGACGAGCTTCCGCCAGATCTCCGCGCTGCTGCCCTGGCTCGATCCTGTCATGCGCTATGCAGGAGCGGCCTTCCTCATCTGGTATGGAGCCAGGAGCCTTTATTCCGCCTTTCGTTCCTCCGCGGTGCTGGCTGCCGGAGAGGCGAAGTCATCGAGCTTCCGGCAGACGCTTGCCATGTGCCTGGCGCTCACCTGGCTCAACCCGCATGTCTATCTCGATACCGTCGCACTGCTCGGAACGATCTCGACTCGATTTCCGGGAAACGAAGCTTCATTTGCGGCGGGTGCCATGACGGGTTCTTTCCTGTTCTTCTTTTCGCTCGGCTTTGGCGCGAGGTGGCTGAGACCGATCTTTGCGAAACCTGCGTCGTGGCGCATTCTGGAAACGCTCATCGCTCTTACGATGTGGATGATCGCCACCAAGCTGCTGAGTGGAGTATGATTTCTGCGTTACATTCATGGACAGTCACACGGCGCCAAGCGTAGGACGATTTCAGTTTCTGCTTTTCGAGCGCTATCGCGGGTCGGAGCCTGACAGAGAAGGAAAACAATCGTGACGCTCTTTACTGGCCTTTCGGCCTTTCCGATTACCCCGACCGATGCTTCCGGACACGTTGATATTGTAGTGCTCGCCCGCCTGCTCGAACGCATCCAACTGGCGGGCGTTGATTCCATCGGGTTGCTCGGCAGTACGGGCGGCTACGCCTTTCTGTCACGCGAGGAGCGCCGGCGGGCCGTACAGGCGGCAATGACAAGTGTCGGCGGCAGGCTCCCCGTCATCGTAGGCGTCGGAGCGCTGCGGACCGACGAAGCGCAGGCATTGGCGCGCGATGCCAAGGCGGCCGGTGCGGACGGGCTGCTGCTGGCCCCGGTGTCTTATACTCCACTCACGGAGGAGGAGGTCTATCAGCACTTCGCAGCCGTCGCGGAGGCCGGCGAACTGCCGCTCTGCATCTACAACAGTCCCGGCACGACGAAATTCACATTCAGCGATGGGCTGATTGCCCGCCTGGCAAAGGTGACGAATATCGCGGCGGTAAAGATGCCTCTGCCGCAAGGAGGCGATTTCGAGGGAGAGATAGGGCGTCTGCGCCAGGAAACGCCGAAGGGTTTCGCCATCGGCTATAGCGGCGATTGGGGAGCGGCGGCCGGGCTGCTGGCCGGCGCCGACGCCTGGTACAGCGTGGCCGCCGGCCTTCTGCCCGCTGAGGCGCTGGCGCTCACACGGGCTGCCCAAGCCGGCGACATTGCGGAAGCTCAGCGGCTCGATCAGAAGTTTCAGCCGCTATGGAACCTATTCAAGGAGTTTGGCAGCTTCCGCGTCATGTTTGCGATTGCCGAAGCGCTCGATCTTTGCAGGATCGATCCGCCGCGCCCGATCCTGCCCTTGCCCGGCGCCGAAAAGCCGAGAGTGAGAAGCGCGCTCGATCATATACTGAACTGATTGCTTCGATGCCGGCACGGCAAGTACTGCTTTATCGCTAGTACGTCTGCTTTCATTCGAATGGCCCTGCGCCGTTGTCCGTCCTCTTTTTCGGACGGCCGGTGTGATCTGTCTGCGACTTTGCCGGCTCAAATGTTGCAATCAAAGACCATCAGGCGGCCGGACCACCGTCCGTGGATAGAACGATCCGCACGCCGACCGCAACACGTCGGATGTAACAGATAGGATGACGCAGGTATAGGATGAACAAACTGGTCATAGCCAGGCGTCAGTCTTGGATAACCAGCATCTTCATGTTAGCTGTTTGCTTACGCAGAAACTGCTTGGGAATGGGATATCGTTGGCGATGAAAGTACTATCGTTCTTCAACAACAAAGGTGGCGTTGGGAAAACGACGCTAACGGGAAATATTGCGGCATATTTCTCTGCGGAGATGGGAAAACGTGTCCTTATAGTTGATTGCGATCCCCAATGTAATATTACGCAATACATACTTGGTGACGACAAGACCATTGATTTATATTGGCCCAGCGGAAAGGACAAAGACGACCCCAAGATTAAAACAATTATGGACGTAATACAGCCTATAGTTGATGGCGATGCGTCCATAAATAAAAATGTTAAACCAATTTCATCTCGAACCAATAGATTTGGCGTCGATCTGCTACCTGGAAATCCAAAGTTTTCTCTATTTGAAGATCAGCTATCTCAAGCGTGGACAGATATTCCAAGCGGCAAAGTTGGCGGTTTTCGTATTAGCAATTGGCTCAGGTCATACTTATCGTTGCATGAGAGCAACTATGACGTAGCACTTGTAGACGTCAGCCCATCGCTTGGCGCACTTAATCGCTCCGTTCTTTTAAGTTGTGACAATTTCATAACGCCTCTTGGCGCTGATGCATTTAGCCTTCTTGGCGTGAGAAATATCTCACGATGGATAAGTGGATGGGTTGATTATTATCGAGTCGCGCTGGAACAAGCCGAGAGGTTAAATCCCGGCGCATTAGAAAGATTTGAAGTGCATAGGACAATGCCGATTCAGTCAGGCTACGTCGGTTATACATTGCAGCAGTATATTGCCAAATCCAAGGAAGGTGTCCGCCGTCCCACAAAGGCATACGAGCGCATTCTGAATGATGTTCCACAAGAAGTGGCAGGCTACCTCTCGCAATTTGCAACCCAAAAAGAGGGTCTCCACCTAGGTGACGTGCCAAATTTGTATAGCCTGATTCCTCTCGCGCAGACGGTAAACTCACCCATTATCGCCCTTCGAGCCAAAGATGGACTGGTAGGAAGCCAGTTCAGTCAGGCGGAAACCTACAAAGATATAATTGGCAGCTTGGCACAAGCTATCGCCGCAAGGATCTTTTGACATGGTTAATTGGCCGGAGGCTTTGATAAGGGAGCTGGCAGATCGGCGAGTACTGCTATTCATAGGTGCTGGAATATCTAAGGCAGCCTCCCCGGCGATGCCAACGTGGGGGCAATTGCTAACAGGGCTATCAGCCAAACTTCAAAAAAAGGTAGATCAAAAGCTTGTAGCGCAGATGATCAAGCAAAACAGCCTGTTGGACGCTGCGCAAATCATATCCGATGGAAGCGTTCGCGCTGATATTAATGCAAAACTTCGAGATGTGTTTCAGCCAAATGCAACACCACACCATGATATATACAAGAATATACTATCTTTAGACCTGAAAACAATAATAACCACTAACTATGATGAGTTCATAGAAAAGAACTTTGAGCACTATAGCGGGGGGAACGCCGCGTATAGCGTTTGTCGGTATACGTCAACAGATCTACTAGAACATTTGAGATCGCCAAGCCGACTCATAGTAAAAGTGCATGGATGCATCACAGAACCAGGAAAGGTTGTATTAGATCGCGCTTCTTACTTCAAAGCCCGGCAGACTAATAGAGGCTTCTTCGATGTAATATCGTCTTTATTCACGATAAATACTGTACTGTTCCTAGGGTACTCTCTTGGCGACCCTGATATGCAGATAATACTTGAAAATATTCATGCCGCATCCGAAAGCTCCCACGGCCATTATTCACTCCTGCCAAAGCAACGGCATAGATCGCTTGTAGGAGCACTAAAGCAATCATACAATATTAACTGCATCGAATATCCAGAAGGCGCACATCATTTGGTATCTGATTACCTTGGCTCGTTGGCTACCGCCGTTGCGGCTGATAGGTCAGCCCGCGGCATTGTATAGCCAAAGCTATAGCAGCGTAGAGTGCAGCCGCAATTGCGCACCGGTTTATAGTTATATTTTCTTTAATAATTCACCGTAAGACGCCGCCTATCGAACCATTACCAATGTCGACCCACCCCTACCTCTTCTTAAACGGCTCCATGCCCTTGCGCGCCAGCTCGTCGGCGCGCTCATTCTCCGGGTGCCCGGCATGGCCCTTGACCCAGTGCAGCGTCACCTTGTGCCTGTTATAGGCCTCGTCCAGCGCCTGCCAGAGCTCGGCATTCTTCACCGGTTTCTTGTCCGCGGTCTTCCAGCCGTTCTTCTTCCAGCCGAAAATCCATTTGGTGATGCCGTCCTTGACGTAGACGCTGTCGGTATAGAGATCGACCTCGCATGGGCTCTTCAGGGCGCCGAGTGCCGAGATCGCCGCCATCAGCTCCATGCGGTTGTTGGTGGTATCAGCCTCGCCGCCGGAAAGTTCCTTCTCCACCTCGCCGTAGCGAAGCACCGCGCCCCAGCCGCCGGGACCGGGATTGCCGGAGCAGGCGCCGTCCGTAAAAATATCGACGTGCTTCATGCCTTCAGCCCGTATTCGGCTGCTGAAGCGATCTGGCGGTGGAAGCGCAGCTTGCGCAGATATTCGATCGGATCCTTCTTGGTGACCATCGCGCCGGCCGGCGTCGTCAGCCAGTCATAGAGCCGCGTCAGGAAGAAGCGCAGGGCCGAGCCGCGGGCAAGCGTCGGCAGGGCGGCGATTTCAGCCTCGCTTAGCGGCCGCACGCTCTGATAGCCCTCCAACAGCGCCATGCCCTTGGTGATGTTGTAGGCATGATCCTTCTCGAAGCACCAGGCGTTCAGGCAGATCGAGACGTCGTAGGCGAGCTGATCGTTGCAGGCGAAATAGAAATCAATCAGGCCGGACAGCGTGTCGCCGAGGAAGAAGACATTGTCCGGGAAGAGATCGGCATGGATGACGCCCTCGGGCAGACCCTTTGGCCAATGCTTTGCAAGGAAATCGAGTTCGCCGCGGATTTCATCCTGCAGGCCGGCTTCGACTTCGTCAGCGCGTACCTCAGATTTTTCCCAGAGTGTCTGCCAGCCCGCGATCGACAATGCATTCGGACGGCGGATATCGAAGCCCTCGCCGGCAATGTGCATGGCGGCCAGTGCCTTGCCGACTTCGCGGCAATGATGCGCTTCGGGCTTGCGCAGCCACATGCCTTCGAGGAATGAGATCAGCGCCGCAGGGCGGCCGGAGAGATGGCCGAGCAATTCACCGTCACGGCGTGGCAAGGGCAGCGGGCACGACAGGCCACGGCTCGCCAGATGCTGCATCAACCCCAGGAAGAACGGCAGATCGCTCTTGTCGACGCGCTTTTCGTAAAGCGTCAGGATCAACGGGTCGCGGCTCGTATGCAAGAGGAAGTTCGAATTCTCGACGCCTTCGGCAATGCCCTTGTAGGAGAGCAACTCGCCGACATCATATTCGGTCAGGAACCACTTCAAATCGTCTTCGGTAATATCGGTATAAACGGCCACGAACTATTCCCTTGATACATATAAGCCGCCGCAGCCACCCGCCCTCGTGGTTCGAGACGGCCCCTTCGACAAGCTCAGGAGCGCCTCCTCACCATGAGGGCTGATCGAGGCGTCTGGCGGCAAAATTCGCTCCACCTCATCCTGAGGTGCTTTGCCGATGTAGCGTCAGCGCAAGCGGCAAGGCCTCGAAGGAAGAGGTGGCCCCTCTTCAGTCCCCGTTGACGAAAGCCATGTCTGCTGTCGTCAGCTCTATACTGCGAAGCTCGCGATTGACGAGGAAATTCTCCGTTTCCTTCACAGTTTCAGCGAGTTCCACCACGGCATTATAGCGGGCGCGGAAAGCTTCGATGATCTCGTTGACGATGACTTCTGGCGCAGATGCACCAGCCGAGAGGCCGACCGTCCTGATATCGCCGATATTATCCCAATCGATCTCGGCCGCGCGCTGGACGAGCACGGATTTCTTCGCCCCCGCCCGGAGCGCCACTTCGACGAGACGCTTGGAATTGGAGGAATTCGGCGCGCCGACGACGATGAAGAGATCGCAGCCCGATGCCGCTTCCTTCACCACTTCCTGGCGATTGGTGGTGGCGTAGCAGATCGAATCGGCGGCCGGCGCGGTGAGATTGGGGAAGCGCTCCTGCAGGCGGGCGATAACGCCGGCAGTATCGTCAACCGAGAGCGTCGTCTGCGTGACGAAGCCGAGATTGTCGGGATCGGCGGGCTCGTAGACATCGGCATCCTCGACCGTCTCGATCAATGACACGGCACCCTCTGGCAGCTGGCCCATGGTGCCGATCACTTCCGGATGGCCGGCATGGCCGATCAGCACGACGTGGCGGCCGAGACGATTGTGGCGCATGGCCTGCTTGTGTACCTTCGAGACCAGCGGGCAGGTGGCATCAAGATAGAAGAGATTGCGCGCATCGGCATCGGCCGGCACGGATTTCGGCACGCCATGGGCCGAGAAGACGACGGGCTGGGCGCGATGTTCGGCAGGGATTTCATCCAGCTCCTCGACGAAGATGGCGCCCTTGGCTTCCAACCCCTCGACGACATAACGATTGTGGACGATCTCGTGGCGGACATAAACAGGCGCGCCATAGGCCTTCAGCGCCAGAACGACGATTTGAATAGCGCGGTCGACGCCGGCGCAGAAGCCGCGCGGCCCGCAAAGCCGGATGGTCAGGTCAGGTTTGGAAACGGCTATGTTCATGTCTCTTCCGAAATGCGCGACGATGGCTTGAGCCATAAATAGGGCTGCCGTGCCGCCTGCTCCATTCAGTCCGCATGATCTTATCCAAAACCGCTGCGCACTTTTTGGGATCATGCTCTAGCCGAATATTCCATCGAAATGAAGCTATTCTATTGCATGCCTCTATTGTCGGGGTGCGTCCGGATGGCGTTTGCGCCACCAGGATATAGCGACGATCGCTGCCAGCGCCACCGCCAAGCCATACCAGGTCACGGCATATTGCAGGTGATTGTTCGGCAAATCGATGATGGTGACACCGCCGATCGGCAGGCCCGCCGGATTGGGCGTCTTGTCCACGTCGATGAAGAAGGGCAGCACCTTGTCCTTCGGCAGGCCGACGCTGGAGGCCATGGCGTTCAGATCCTTCCAGAAGAAAATGTTCTTGCCGAGATCATTGTCCGGCATGCCGTCGGGCCGCTCGGTGAGTTTGGCGCGGGCAAGACCGGTGACAGTCTGTTCGCCTGTCAATTCACCCTGTTTGCGCTTTTCTGGGTCCTTCGCCTCTGTGGGGACAAAGCCTCGATTGACGAAGATGAAGCGGCCGTCGTCCAGCTGCAGCGGCGTATAGATGTGATAGCCGGGATCGCCATCATAGGTGGCGAGGAAATGCCGCTCCTTGTCGTTGATATAATGGCCGGTGGCGGTTACGACACGATATTCGATATCGCCGCCGGATGCCGCCATCGTCTCGATCGCCGACAAGGGCATAGTCGGTGCGTCCTTGCGGGCCGCGATGTCAGCCAGCAGGCCCTCTTTCCATTGCAGCCGCTCGACCTGCCAGGTGCCGAGCCCGATGAGGATGACGAGCGCAACGAGCAGAAGCAGTGCCTTGGCGATCTGCCACAAGGGATTGGCGCGGCGCACAGGCACTGCGGACTCAGTCACGGTGGACGCGCCCTTCGGCGGCGTTGTTGCGATATTGCAAGGCGATCAGGATGCCCTTGCACCAGCGCAGGGACAGCAGGGAAAGGATGATCGTCAACGGGGCGAACAGCACTATGTAGACCCAGATCGGCGGTGCATAATTGATCTGCATCCACAAGACCGAACCGATGATGATGAAGCCGACGATCAGGATGACGAAGACTGCGGGGCCATCACCGGCATCGGCGAAGGCATAATCGAGATCACAGGCGGCGCAGCGCGGCTTCAGCGATAATAATCCATCGAAGAGCTTGCCTTGACCGCAACGTGGGCAACATCCCTGTATGCCGACCTTAAAGGGATCGACGGGCGCAAAGAGGGCGCTGTCGCTATGGGATGCCTCGTCCGGCGTATTGTCTTGCTCTGAGCCCAAAGTTCTGTCTCGATCGGCTGCCATTTCGGGCGAACCTATCGATCTCGCCCCTGTCACTATCAGTAGCTGCGATGTGCGCATCCGTCCAATCGAAAAGCTCTCGAGTACCCGTCATCAGCGTGAAAAGCATGCAGAAAGGATCGAATTCATGGCATTCAGCGAGGGTACAGAACTTGGCCAAATCGTGATTCTGAACGGTGCGCCACGATCCGGGAAAAGCAGCATCGTTGACGTGATTCAGGCTGAATTCGCAGGCGTGTGGGTCAATCTCGGTGTCGACGCCTATGCGCGCCACATCACGCCTCCACGCTACCGTCCTGGTATCGGTTTGCGTCCCGGCGGCGAGCGGCCTGATCTCGAGCCGCTGGTTGCGCGCCTTTATGCCGCACTCTATGCCTCGATCGCCGCGCATAGCCGCATGGGATTGAATGTCGTCGCCGAGTTCGGTCATCACGACAGCTATTCGCGACCGCTCGGCATTCTCGCCGATTGCGCCCGGCTGCTCGCAGAGCTGCCCGTTTTGTTCGTCGGCGTGCGTTGCCCTCTCGATATTGTGATGCAGCGGCGATTGGCGGAAGGGCCGGAAAGACAGGGCACGTACGTGAAGGTCGAGGCTGGCATGCCTGTCCCTGCGCCGGTCATTGCCTGGCAGGAACAGGTACATCAGCCCGGCATTTACGATCTGGAGATCGATACGTCCGTGAGCAGTCCCAACGCCTGCGCCGAGGAAATCCGGCAATTGCTCGCTAGAGGTCTGCCTCATCCGACGGCATTCGAGAAGATTGCCTCAAAGGATTGAGAGCACCAAAACAAAAGGCGGACGCTGAGCGCCGCCCCTGACTTAATGTGGAATCCAAGTAAATACTGCTGCCGAACCCATTGTGACATCGGCGTTTCGGACGGTTTATCTTGTTGGAAGTATCTTCGTGAGGCATTCTGCGTACTGTCGCAGAACTGTAACTTTAACTGGGAATTTCGTGACGGGAAAACTATTCATTGGAGTTGCTTCCACCGATGACACCGGACGAATTGAAGATCGTGCGTCGAGCTTATGCGAAACAGATCACGGCCGCTGTTCGAATTGTCGATGAGCGCATCGAAACAGCTTTTGCCGAAGTGCCGCGAGAAGATTTCCTTGGTCCCGGTCCCTGGCCGATCTTCCGAATGCGCAAAGCCTATGTTCCAACCCCGACCGCCGATCCGGTCTACCTTTATATGGATGAGATCGTTGGCATCGTCCCGGAGCGCCACATCAACAACGGGCAACCATCACTTCACGCCTTTCTGCTTTCACAAGCTGCGCCGCGAGCAGGTGAGCATATCGTGCATGTTGGAGCTGGTGCCGGCTATTATTCCGCGATCATGGCCAACCTCGTTGCCGACCCTGGCAAGGTAACGGCGATCGAGTTCGAACCAGAGCTTGCTGCGCAGGCGAAAGCAAATCTTACTCCCTATCGGAATGTTTCCGTGGTTCAGGGGGATGGAAGCTCCGTGGCTTTCGATTCAGCCGATGTGATCTATGTAAACGCGGGAGCAACTCGACCGGCAGATATCTGGCTGGACCGGCTCAATGATGGCGGACGGCTGGTCCTCCCGCTGACAACCGATCTTGGGTTCACCAGCAGCAATTGGAGCAACATGCACCTCCGAGGAGCAGTGTTCCTCGTGACGCGCAGGGGCGGGGAATTTCACGCGCAATGGATTTCGCCGGTGGCCATCTTCCCTTGTGAAGGAATGCGCGACGCGGAATCGGAAAAAGCGCTTGCGGCGGCATTCGAGAGCGGGAAACATAAGAGAGTGGCGCGGCTATACCGTGGTGATGAGCTGCCAACTGAACAATGTTGGGTTCGAGGTCCCGGCTGGTGCCTAGCCTATGCTTAGAAAGTAACCTGGCAAACATCCCGTCGCAGATTCCTGAGACTTGTCACGCCACGGGTTTGAGTCCCAAAATGTGCCGCAGGCTTCGGGGATTTAGCGACAGCCATATCACTTTATTCCACTCGAGAGCACGCCGTGCCGCGAAGAAGGCAGCCACAATGATCAAAATTGGCTCGATCGTGATTCATTGCTGTGAGTTTGAGCGCATGGTCGCATTCTGGCGGGAAGCCTTGCATTACGTCCCGCGTGAGCCTGTGAGCGATGACTGGGTTGTGCTTCGTGATCCTGAAAGCCACGGCCCGAATGTTTCCTTTCAGGCGCGTGACCGAAGCGGCTGGCGGAGAAGCTGGCTGCACCTGGACCTTTATACCGATCGCCAGCAGGAGGAAGTCAATCGTTTGCTGACAATCGGAGCAAAACGATACCCGTGGCGCTATCCGGAGAATGCCGACTATGTGGTTTTGCAGGACCCTGACGGCAATCTTTTCTGTGTCGTGCAGAAGTCGCAAATCTCGTAAGTTTAGCGACAAAATCGGATCACTGAATTTTCAAAGGAAATCTGTCGTCAAACTCTTCGCAAGTAAGAGTTTGACGACAGAAAATATTCCACATTTCAGTTAGGGGCTGGCGCTGAGCGCCCGTCTTTTGTTTTCGAAAGATCGGTACCGATCAGCCAGCCGCGAGCGGTGCACCCCAGCTGCCCCAGATGTAGATGCAGAAGAACAGGAACAGCCAGACCACGTCGACGAAATGCCAGTACCAGGCCGCCGCCTCGAAGCCGAAATGCTGCTTCGGCGTGAAATCACCCCGGATGGCGCGAACAAGGCAGACCAGCAGGAAGATCGTGCCGATCAGAACATGGAAGCCATGGAAGCCGGTCGCCATGAAGAAGGTCGCGCCATAGATCGAGTTTCTGAATTCGAACGGAGCGTGGGCATATTCGTAGGCCTGGACGCAGGAGAACAACGCGCCGAGGAGGACGGTGAGCGTCAGGCCCTGGATCAGGCCCTTGCGGTCGCCATGCAGCAGTGCATGGTGTGCCCAGGTGACGGTCGTGCCCGACAGCAGCAGGATGATGGTGTTGTAGATCGGCAAGTGCCAGGGGTCGAGAACCTCAACGCCCTTCGGCGGGAACTGGCCGCCAAGGAAAGCCGTGCGCGATGCCTGGATCGCCTCGTTCGGGAATAGGCTGACATCGAAATAGGCCCAGAACCAGGCAACGAAGAACATCACTTCGGAAGCGATGAACATGATCATGCCGTAGCGCAGATGCAGCGAGACGACGCGGGTATGGGCGCCCTCATGCGCTTCCTTGATCGTGTCGGCCCACCAGCCATACATGACGTAGAGGATCACGGCGAGGCCGATGAAGAACAGCCAGGGCTGCGCGAAATTGATCCCGAACAGATGAAGCGCGCCGCCATTCAGGTAGCGCATGAAGCAGACGCCGCCGAAGGTGATCACGAAAGCCCCAAAGGCCGCAATGATCGGCCACGGGCTGGGATCGATAATGTGATAGTCGTGTTTTCTCTGATGCGCCTCGGCCATATCAGCAATCCCCGAATAACTTTTTCCCATATTGCTTCCGGTCAAACCGAAAAGCACTCTCCATCAAAGTTTCTTTTCCGCCGGTTTCGTACCGCCGTCATTGGAAGCCACGGGCTTTGCGCCCTCCCGTGGGTAGTAGGTATAGGACAGTGTCAGCGCATTGATCGTCTTGGTTTCCACGGCCTTGGTGATCTCAGGATCGACATAGAAAACCACCGACATCTCGCGCTTTTCGCCGGGCGCAAGATCCGTCTCGTTGAAGCAGAAACACTGGACCTTGTTGAAATAGACCCCGGCTTCCAGCGGCGTGACGTTGAAGATCGCCTGGCCGCGCTCCATCTTGTCCGATTTGTTCTCGATCTGGAACTTGACCTCGACAGTCTCGCCGATCTTCGGGCTCACTGACTTCTGCAGCGGCGTGAAATCCCATGGCAGACCCGGCGCGACATTGGCGTCGAACGAAACCTGAATCTGCTTGTCGAGGATGAGGTTCGAGACCTGCTCGACGCGCTGCGTCGTGCCGTTATAGCCCGTCACCTGGCAGAACATGCGATAGAGCGGCACGGCGGCGGCGCACATGGCGCTCATGCCGACGACGAAGCTCAGGCACATGGCAACAATCATCCCGTTGTTGCGGGCGCCGCCTCTCGTGCTTTTTGTGACCTCCCCCTCCATGACGCCTCCTCAAACGTGTCCGGAACCGACCTTGATGATGGTGATTGCGTAGAACAGCACCACCAGACCGGCAAGCACCAGCCCGAGCGCGATATTGCGCCCTCGCCGCGATTTCTTCTGCGCCTCGGTCAGCTTGACGAGTTCGATCATAGCCAGCCTCCAGCGCCGCCCGATATCAGCACGGCAACGAGCCGGTCGATTAGCAGCGCGGAAAAGATCGCAAAGAGATAGAAAATGGAAAAGCCGAAGAGCTTCTTTGCCGGCACCATCTTCACGTCGCCATCGGCCATGCGCCAGACGGCGATGGAACAGTGCACGAAGATCGCGCCGAGCACCGCTGCAACGACACCGTAGCCGAAGCTACCAAAACCCATGAAAGCCGGCACGACGCCGAAGATGGCGGTCAGCACGGCATAGACGACAATCTGGTTCTTCGTTGTCGGGATGCCGGAGACATTCGGCAGCATCGGTACGCCGACGGCCTCGTAGTCACCCATCTTGAAGAGCGCCAGCGCCCAGAAATGAGCCGGCGTCCAGAGGAAGATGATGAGGAAGAGCACAATGCTCTCGACCGGCACGCTGCCGGTGACGCAGGCCCAGCCAATAACGGGCGGGAAAGCGCCGGCAGCACCGCCGATGACGATGTTCTGTGGCGTCGAGCGCTTCAGCCACATCGTGTAGACGACGGCATAGAAGAAAATCGTGAAGGCGAGAATACCGGCGGAAAGCCAGTTGATCGCGAGGCCGAGGATAACAACCGAAAAGCCCGACAGCACCAGGCCGAAAGCCAGGGCTTCGGATGGATTGATACGGCCCGACGGGATCGGCCGGCGCGCGGTGCGGGTCATAATCGCGTCAATATCGGCGTCGTACCACATGTTCAAGGCACCGGATGCGCCGGCACCGACGGCAATGCAGAGGATGGCGATGAAGCCGAGGACCGGATTGATGTGGCCGGGAGCCAGCACGAGGCCAGTGAAGGCGGTAAAGACAACAAGCGACATCACGCGCGGCTTCAGAAGCTCGAAATAATCGCGCGCACCCGCTTCCGACAGGCCGGTTTCGGCTTGCTTGGCGAGTGCTTCGTGATTGTCGATGACCGTCATGCTTTCTTCCAATTATCCGTTGAACCGGACGCCGCTTATCACGGCGTCCGGAAATGAGCTACTTGATGCGCGGCAACTCTTCCCACTGATGGTGCGGCGGGGGCGACGAAAGCTGCCACTCGAGCGTGGTTGCGCCCTCGCCCCAGGGATTATCGCCTGCGACACGCTTCTTCGAGAACGCATCTATAACGCCCCAGAAGAAGAAGCAAAGGCCCACGGCTGCGACATAGGAGCCGATGGAGGAGACGAAGTTCCAGCCGGCATAGGCATCCGGATAGTCGATGTAGCGGCGTGGCATGCCCGCACGACCGAGGAAGTGCTGCGGGAAGAACACCATGTTCACGCCGACGAAGGTGATCCAGAAATGCCAATTGCCGATCCGCTCATTGTACATGTAGCCGGTCATCTTCGGGAACCAGTAGTACCAGGCTGCGAAGATGGCGAAGACGGCGCCGAGCGACAGAACATAGTGGAAGTGTGCCACAACGAAGTAGGTTGCGTGCAGTTCGCGGTCGAGGCCGGCATTGGCGAGCTGAACGCCGGTGACGCCACCGAGCGTGAACAGGAAGATGAAGCCAAGCGCCCAGATCATCGGCGTGCGGAACTGGATGGAACCGCCCCACATCGTCGCAATCCACGAGAAGACTTTGACGCCCGTCGGAACCGCGATGACCATCGTCGCGAAGACGAAGTAGCGCTGCGTGTCGAGCGACAAGCCGGTCACATACATGTGGTGAGCCCAGACGACGAAGCCGACGGCGCCGATCGCGACCATGGCATAAGCCATGCCGAGATAGCCGAAGATCGGCTTGCGCGAGAAGGTCGAGATGATGTGGCTGATCATACCGAAGCCGGGCAGGATCAGGATGTAGACCTCCGGATGACCGAAGAACCAGAAGAGGTGCTGGTAGAGCAGCGGGTCGCCGCCGCCTTCCGGCGCGAAGAAGGTCGTGCCGAAGTTGCGGTCCGTCAGAACCATGGTGATGGCGCCAGCCAGAACCGGGAGCGACAGGAGCAGCAGGAATGCGGTGATCAGAACCGACCAGGCAAACAGCGGCATCTTGTGCAGCGTCATGCCCGGAGCGCGCATGTTCAGGATCGTGGTGATGAAGTTGATCGCGCCAAGGATCGACGAAGCGCCCGCGATATGCAGCGCAAAGATGACCAGATCGATCGCCGGGCCGGGATGGCCGACCGTGCCAGACAAGGGCACATACATCGTCCAGCCACCGCCTGCGCCGTAGGCGCCTGCCGGGCCTTCGACGAACATCGAGAGGATGAGCAGCAGGAAGGCCGGAACGAGCAGCCAGAACGAAATGTTGTTCAGGCGCGGGAAAGCCATATCGGGCGCGCCGATCATGATCGGCACCATCCAGTTGGCGAAGCCGCCGATCATCGCCGGCATAACCATGAAGAAGATCATGATCAGCGCGTGGGCGGTGACGAAGACGTTATACATCTGCTTGCCGCCATCGATGGCGGCGTCGCCCGAAAAGCCATAGACCATCGACGCCAGACCGCTGAAGATCTGGATGCCGGGCTCCTGCAATTCCATGCGGATGGCAACGGAGAGGAGGAAGCCGATCACGCCCGCAAAGATCGCGAAGATCAGATAGAGCGTGCCGATGTCCTTGTGATTCGTCGAGAACAGCCAGCGATTTGCGAAGCTTTGCTTGTGTGCGTGATGATCGTCATGCGCGTGCGCGTCATGAAGATCATGCGAGTGATCGTCGTGTGCCGTGGATCCAGCCATTGTTCCTATCCCCTCTTACTTCGCCGTGTTTTCGGCGACCTTGACGGTCGTCGGTTGGTCGACGGCGGCCATCAGAGCCTTATTCGCCTTGCCGACATCTGTTGCCGCAGCGGCCAGCCACTGCTTGTACTGATCATCGGAGACGACGCGGATGGCGATCGGCATGAAAGAGTGATCCTTGCCGCAGAGCTCGGAACACTGTCCGTAGTAAAGGCCTTCGCGGTCGGCATTGAACCAGGTTTCGTTCAGGCGGCCCGGAATGGCGTCGATCCTGACGCCGAAGGCGGGCATGGCGAAAGAATGAATGACGTCGGCCGGCGCAGCGGTGATGAGAAGGCGCACGTTCTTGCCGACAGGCACGACCATTTCATTGTCGACGGCGAGAAGCCGCGGGTATTTCGACTTGTCGTCCTTGCCGGCGGCGGTGCGGTCCTGTTCCTTCAGCATGAAGGAATCGAAGGCGACCGGCGTCGCGCCGCTGCCCTCATATTCATAGTTCCACTGCCATTGCGTCGCCGTCGCCTTGACGGTGACATCCGTCTTCTCCGGGAAGGTCAGCTGGTCGGTCAGTAGATTGAAGGAGGGAATGGCCAGGAAGAGAAGAATGAGGACCGGTCCGATGGTCCAGATGACTTCGATCAGCGTGTTGTGGCTCGTCTTGGACGGAACCGGGTTCTTGGAAGCCCGGAACTTGACCATGACCACCACCAGGAGGACCAGAACAAGCAGCGTGATCGGAATGATAAACCAAAGCGTGTATGCCTCAAACCAGCGGATTTGATGCATGTTGCCGGTTGCCGCCTGCTGCATACCGGTTTCCCAAGGTCTCGGCTGATCGGCGTAGCTGCCTGTCGCAAAAAGCAGACAGATCATAGCCGCCAGAGCCGCGTAAGCTCTTTTCATCACGATGTCTCTCCCTCCAGCGTTTGATCCCAGATCTTCCTCAAACGCAGTATCCCTACAATCCATTGCGCTTCAAACCACAGTTTGGGGTGCTCCGCAACAACTCAAGACATTTGTTAGTGCGGCATTTTTGCGCGAATATCCCTCCATGCTTGTCCCGGACATGGCAAGCATTTCATCATCATACGAAAAATTGCATCGTGGTCCATGGCGCCGCCGGGACAAAATGGAGTAGAGGTCGTATTTCCGCCGTAGTCGGTTGGAATCCAGCAGCCGGGGCTTTTCATTTGCCGGCCTGGGCTTCAACAATAGCGGCACTGATTCGAATCTAGAGGTTTCCATGGGTTTTCGTTCCCTCGCCCGGCTTTTGCTCGTTACCGGCAGCGTCGCTGCCGCGGTTGCCGCACCCGCATGGGCGCAACAGGGCCAGCAGACTCAGCCGCCGGCGCAGCAGACCCAACAGTTGCAGCCGGACCAGCCGGGCCAGCAGCAGCCGCATACACAGCAGGTCCCGACCAGCCAGGTTCCACAGCCGCCGGGCACGGTCCGCTCCAGCCATGGCGCATGGTCAGTCGTCTGCGACAAGCCGGCTGGTGCGGCGACCGAGCAGTGCGCGCTGATGCAGAACGTGATCGCGGAGGATCGTCCGGAAATCGGCCTTTCTGTCGTCGTGCTGAAGACGGCTGACCGCAAGTCCAAGATCCTGCGCGTACTGGCGCCGCTCGGCGTGCTGCTGCCAAACGGTCTAGGTCTCAATATCGACGGCAAGGATATCGGCCGCGCCTATTTCGTGCGCTGCTTCTCCGACGGCTGCTACGCCGAAGTCGTGCTGGAGGACCAGTTGCTGAAGACGCTGCGCAGCGGTGCCACGGCAACCTTCATCGTCTTCCAGTCGCCGGAAGAAGGCATCGGCATCCCTGTGGATTTGAAGGGCTTTGCGGACGGCTACGACGCCCTTCCCTGACCGGATGGGCTTGCTCTTGCGCGGTGCGAAGCCTACATCGGCTCTGAACGGAGCACCTGATCCATGAATACCGATCTCCTTACACTTTTCGATGCCGATGAAGCCAAGCTGCGCGGCATCGTTGCCGAAGCTCTTTCTGGCGCCGATGACGGTGAGCTCTTTATCGAGCATGTCCAGGCGGAATCGCTGACATTCGACAACGGCCGGATGAAGGGCGGCAGCTTCAATACCGAACAGGGCTTCGGCCTTCGCGCCGTCGCCGGCGAAGCGGTAGGCTATGCCCATGCGGGGGATCTTTCCGAGGCTGCATTGAAGCGCGCTGCCGATGCGGTGCGCGCGGTGACATCGGGCTATGCCGGCTCCTACGCGGCCGCGCCCCAGCGCACCAACAAGGTGCTCTATGGCGACGAGAACCCGATCGGTACGCCGAGCTTCGAGGAGAAGGCAAAGCTGCTGCAGCGGATCGACAGCTACCTGCGCGATAAGGACGAAAAGGTGCGTCAGGTGACGGCATCCATCGCCGCAAGCTGGCAGGTGGTCGACATTCTGCGCGCTGACGGTCACCGTGTACGCGATGTCAGGCCGATGACGCGTGTCAATATCTCCGTGATCGTGGGTGACGGCGACCGGCAGGAATCCGGCTCCTTCGGCACCGGCGGACGGATCGGCTTCGGCGACTTCGTCACAGCGGACAATTGGCACCACGGCGCCGACGAGGCCCTGCGACAGGCTCTGGTCAACCTGGAAGCGATCGAAGCGCCTGCCGGTACGATGGACGTCGTGCTCGGTTCCGGCTGGCCGGGGGTCATGCTGCACGAAGCCGTCGGCCACGGGCTGGAAGGCGATTTCAACCGCAAGAAGACATCGGCTTTCGCCGGCCTGCTGGGTCAGATGGTTGCCGCACCCGGCGTCACCGTTGTCGATGACGGTACGATCGAGAGCCGCCGAGGCTCCATTACGGTCGACGACGAAGGCACGCCTTCGGCCTACAACGTGCTGATCGAGAACGGAAAACTGGTCGGCTACATGCAGGACCGGCAGAATGCGCGGCTGATGGGCATGAAGGCGACCGGCAACGGCCGCCGCCAGGGCTATGCGCATACCCCGATGCCGCGCATGACCAACACCTATATGCTCGGGGGCGACAAAACGCCGGAAGAGATCATCGCCTCGGTGAAGAAGGGCATCTACGCCGTTTCCTTCGGCGGCGGTCAAGTGGATATCACCTCAGGCAAGTTCGTCTTCGGCTGCACCGAAGCCTACCTCATCGAGGACGGCAAGGTCGGCGCGCCGATCAAGGGCGCGATGCTGATCGGCAACGGCCCGGACGCGATGAAGCGCGTTTCGATGATCGGCAACGACATGAAGCTCGATACCGGTATCGGCAATTGCGGCAAAGCCGGCCAATGGGTTCCCGTCGGCGTTGGTCAGCCGCATCTGCGCATGGACCAGATCACAGTGGGCGGCACCAAGGCCTAGCCGCCCCGGCCTGCTACGCCTGAGGGCGAAAGAGCCACTTGCGCTCGACGGCGGCCGGCAGATCGAGGCCGTTGCGATGCGCGAATAGAAGAATATGGCCGAGCACATCGGCCGTTTCATCGGCAAGCGCCGTCGCGAGATCCGCGTCGCTCATGCCCTTGCGGCGTCCACGGCCAGTAATCCTATTCCAGATCTGGACCAACTCGCCCATTTCTTCCTGGAGTTTCAGGACGAACCAATCGTCGTCGCGTTCCATGCCGTTGTCAGCGGCGTAACTCGCCGACGCCCTTTCGAATTGCGTCATCAGATCTTTCAGCATCGAAATCGTTCCTCTTATGTTCTCAACATCAAT